>NZ_CP121472.1:3999541-4739083 GCF_036208045.1 Thiorhodovibrio winogradskyi
CACGGCACTGGACAATGCCTTCGGCCAAGGAAAGGCCAAGCAGGTCATCAAGGCCATCAATGTCCTCTTCGCCCAGGCCAGCGGCGCTTCCCTGGACTATCTGATTCACCTCGACCTCGGCGGCGAGGCAGCCTCCATGACACCCATCATCCAGGCCAGCATTCAGCGCATTCTGGTCAATGCCTGCAACAGCCAGGGCTGGGAAATTCCTTTAACGCATCTTGGTATACATCAATATCCGTCTTAGAGCAGACTGGCTCAGCGGCCCAAAACCTTCAGGTTTCGCGCCAGTGGTAACCTGAGCCAAGCCATCAACTTTATGACATTTCGCCAAGAATGAAAGAAATCGAAATCACTCGCCCGCTGCAGCTGGACAGGTCGCAGATTGTTGCCCTGGATACGCATTCATTTTTGAACATCCTGAATGTGCTAAATCTGGAACTCTCCAACATTGCCGAGTTGTGCTCAATGGAGAATGTCCTTCAGAACCATATCGACCGCCTGTTCGTCCTGGCCAATGAGATGTCGAATCCGGATACAGCCTATGTGCGTATTGCCGGGCTTGATCAGGACATGGCGGCAATTGAGCAGCAAATCAATGAGCACCTTAGCACCCAGCCGGTGTTGCGTGATTCGGCGAGAGTGCGCGATGCGCTGGAGAGTTTGGATTCGATTTTTTTGGTACTGCGCAAGCGTATTGCCGATCTTAAGGCACGTATTGACGAACTTACCAGCTGGCGAGAGTTTGACATTGCGCGGGTGCTCGAGGATTTTCAGGCGGTCTTTGGTGCGATCGAGAAAAACAGCAAAGGGCGTTTTCGTTTCACCAATAATATCGCCGCGCAGGAGTCGCGGGATTATTACCTCGACTTTAAAATCCACAGCAGCGAGGATCCACTGATCCGCATGCCGGCGGCGCTCATCGATGTGGCACGAGATCTGCTAGCCAATGCACGCAAATACACAAGCCCAGGAGGTCGCATCAATGCAGGCATCTGGAGCGATGACAGCCAACTTTGCATTAGCGTGGAGGATTCTGGCCGGGGTATACCCGAAGATGAAATCGAGTTCGTGATCGATTACGGTCACCGGGCGTCCAATGTACAGGATCGCCGCACCATGGGCGGCGGCTTGGGATTAACCAAGGCCTATTTCATTTGCACCCAACTTGGCGGGCGGTTTTGGATTCGCTCCGAGCTTGGCCGTGGTACACGAATTAGGATAATAATTCCAAAAACAGCCGATACAATCCACGACTGCCCCGGCGATGCCGCCACCGAAACTAGCTGAGCTTGCAGCTGCAAGGCCAAATTTCACGCACAAGGCCCCAAGACATCGCGGTGACAG
This sequence comes from Thiorhodovibrio winogradskyi, assembly GCF_036208045.1. Taxonomy (NCBI): domain Bacteria; kingdom Pseudomonadati; phylum Pseudomonadota; class Gammaproteobacteria; order Chromatiales; family Chromatiaceae; genus Thiorhodovibrio; species Thiorhodovibrio winogradskyi. The sequence goes on from NZ_CP121472.1 coordinate 4,000,889, forward strand.
CCGCGCCACCGGAATCTGGCGGATGACCGAAGCAAAGACACCCTGCCCCGCCGCGGGCAATTTTTTCAACCTCTACCACCAGGGGCTGGTGCGGGTGGCCGTCTGCGTGCCCGAGGTGATCGTGGCCGATCCCGTTGCCAACGCCCGCGCCAGCTTGCGCCTTGCCCGGCAGGCCGCGCATCAGGGCGCCTTGGTGGCCCTCTTCCCCGAGCTGGGACTCTCGGCCTACAGCAATGAGGATCTGTTCCAGCAGCAGGCGCTCTTGGACGCCAGCCTGGCAGCGCTGGAGGACGTGCGCGCGGCCAGCCGCGACCTTGCCACCCTGCTGGCGGTCGGCTTGCCGCTGGCGGTGGATGGGCGATTGTTCAACACGGCCGTGCTGGTGCACCAGGGCCGACTGCTGGGCGCGGTGCCCAAGAGTTTCTTGCCCAATTTTCGTGAATTCTACGAAAAGCGCCAGTTCAGCCCGGCGCGCGAGGCACTGAGCCGAGAGATCCGGCTGCTCGGCGAGACGGTCCCTTTCGGCAATGATTTGTTGTTCGAGGCGCGCGACCTGCCCGGCTGCGTGCTGCACTTGGAGCTGTGCGAGGATCTGTGGACGCCCATCCCACCCAGCACCCATGCCGCCCTGGCCGGCGCCACCCTGCTGCTGAACCTGTCCGCCAGCAACATCACCATCGGCAAGGCGGCCGAGCGCAATGCCCTGTGCGCGGCCCAATCCAGCAAATGCCTGGCCGCTTACCTCTACTCCGCCGCCGGACCCGGAGAGTCGAGCACGGATCTTGCCTGGGACGGCCAAGCGGTGATTTACGAAAACGGCCAACTCTTGGCTGAGTCCGAACGCTTCGCGCCCGGCGAGCAGATGATTCTGGCTGATATTGATTTGGATTTGCTCATTGCCGAGCGCCGCCGACGCACCAGCTTTGCCGACGCCGCCGCAACTGAGGTCGAGCGCCTGCGCGGGCTGCGACGGATTGGTTTCACGCCTGAGTTGCCAGGCGGCGATCTCGGTCTCAAGCGCCGCATCGAGCGCTTTCCATTCGTACCGGCGGACAGCCGCGCGCGCGATGCGGATTGTTACGAGACTTACAACATTCAGGTGCAGGCACTCACCAAGCGGCTGACGGCCGCCGGCATCGAGCAACTGGTGATCGGCGTCTCGGGCGGGCTGGATTCGACCCAGGCGCTGCTGGTGGCCGCGCGCACCATGGACCGACTCGGTCTGCCGCGCACCCATGTGCTGGCCTACACCCTGCCCGGCTTCGCCACCAGTGAGGCGACCCGCGCCAACGCTTGGGCGCTGATGCGGGCGCTGGGCGTCACCGCGGCGGAAATCGACATCCGCCCCTCCTGCCTGCAAATGCTACAAGATATTGGCCATCCTTTTGCCAATGGACAGCCGGTGCATGATGTAACTTTCGAGAACGTACAGGCCGGGGAGCGCAGCTCGCATTTGTTCCGGCTGGCCAACCATCACCGGGCATTGGTGTTGGGCACCGGCGACCTGTCGGAGATCGCCCTTGGCTGGTCCACCTATGGCGTGGGTGACCAGATGTCGCATTACAATGTGAACGCCTCGGTCAGCAAGACGCTGATTCAGTACCTGATCCGCTGGCTGATCGCGGGCGATCAATTCGATGATGCCACCAAGGCCGTCTTGCTGCGCATTCTGCAGACGGAAATCTCACCCGAGCTGGTGCCGCCCGATGCGCAGGGGCATATTCAGCGCAGCGAGGACATCATCGGGCCCTATGAGCTGCAGGACTTCAACCTCTATTACATCAGCCGCTATGGCCTGCGCCCAAGCAAGGTGGCCTTTCTCGCTTGGCATGCCTGGCATGATCGCAACCGCGAGCCCTGGCCGGAGGGCATGAGCGCCGAGGAAAGGCATCAGTATGATCTGAGCAGCATTCGCCGCTGGCTCGAGGTCTTTGTCCGGCGCTTTTTCGGCAGCAGTCAGTTCAAACGCAGCTGCATGCCCAATGGGCCAAAAGTCAGCTCGGGCGGTTCACTCTCACCACGCGGAGACTGGCGCGCGCCAAGCGACGCGGTGGCGGAAGTGTGGCTTGATGATTTACGACAGCAGATCCCAGAGTCGCCAGCGCTGGGTTCGCACCAAAGCTGACAGTCTACTGGAGGGAGAGAGTATGGACTGGTCCTCGGTCATCGCTGATCCCGTTTTGGCGGAACTTCCATTCAAGGTTGAACTCAACGAATGGGGCAAGATTGAGATGAGTCCAGCGACGAATTCTCACAGTCTGTTACAGACGGCCATTCTGTTCCTGCTCAGGCAACATTTGCCAACGGGCAAAGCCTTTGTCGAGTGCAGTATTCAGACAACCAAGAACGTGAAAGTAGCCGATGTAGTATGGTGTTCGCGCGAGTTCTTCATGGCTCACGGCGTGACGACGCCCTATGCACGCGCACCGGAAATCGTCATTGAAGTTGCCTCGCCAAGTAACCGCCTCAGCGAATTGCGCGACAAAATGTTTCTGTATTTCGCGCAGGGAGCTGACGAGGTGTGGATTTGCGCCGAGACAGGAGAGATGACCTTCCATGGTGGCCATGGCGAGTTGCCCTATTCAGGGCGATGCCCAGCATTCCCCAAAAGTGTCGAGATCTAAATCCGATGGGATAGGGATTCTCATGAGATAGAAGTTCTCATGAGTTTGAGTTTTGGGCCTTACCCGGATTACAACCGATGCTCGGCGGCTGACTGCGCCGGGGTCAGGGTTTTGATGGACAGCGCATGCAATTCGCCGCTGGCGATTTGCTCGCGCACGCTGTCCATGACCAGGCGTTGTTTTTTTATGGGTGTGAGTCCCTCGAATGCCTTGCTCACGACAATGGCGTCGAAGTGACTGCCATCGCCACTGACTTGCACCTCTGCGTCGGGCAGGCCAGCGCGGATGAGTTGGGTCACGGCTTCTGTTTCCATCGGGGCTCCTTGCGAGTTGTGCCTTGCGGTTTGTCATTGGTCCGCGGACAAGATGCGGCCAGGCTGGCTCTTGTCCAAGGCCAGCAATTCCAAATTTCGTTTTCCAACCCCCGGTTGTTGACCCGGTGATCAGTAGACACGCCATCTTGGCGCGTCATGAAGCGGCTGGAAGCCGCTTCTACACCAGATGAAACACCCGAATTTGGAATTGCTGGTCCAAGTTGGCATCCTTCGCGGTGAGCCCAAAGCCGGGATCAAGCTTCCGGGATCACCCTTCCAGGGATTCCATGCGAATGCGCACCACGGCGCCCTGGACCGCCTCAAGTGCCTCGATACGAGCAATGGCGCGGTTCATGTCACCCTCCTTGATGCGATGGGTGAGCATGATCAGGGGCACATGGGTATCGCCCGCGCCCGGTTCTTTCTGCTTGATCGCCTCGATGCTAATGCCTTCCTCGCCCAAAATGCCCGCGATTCCGGCCATGACGCCGGGTCGGTCGAGCGCGAGCAGACGCAGGTAATAGGCTGTCTCTATCGCGTCCATTGGCAACACCGGGGTGTCGCTCAGCTCGTCGGGCTGGAAGGCGAGATGCGGTACCCTGTTGGTCGGGTCCGTGGTCAGGGCGCGGGTGATATCCACCACGTCGGCCACCACGGCGGAGGCGGTTGGCAGGGCGCCAGCGCCGGCGCCGTAGTATAGGGTGGGGCCGACAGCATCGCACTTGACCAGCACGGCGTTCATGACGCCATCGACATTGGCGATGAGTCGGCGGTGCGGGATGAGCGTGGGATGCACCCGCAGTTCAATACCGGCGGCGGCGCGGCGGGCAATGCCAAGGTGCTTGATGCGATAGCCGAGTTCGGCGGCATAGGCGACATCCTGGGGCTCGATGCGGGAGATGCCTTCGGTGAAGGTCTTATCGAATTGCAGCGGGATGCCAAAGGCGAGCGAGCCGAGAATGGTCAGCTTGTGCGCGGCATCCGTTCCTTCGACATCGAAGCTTGGGTCCGCCTCGGCATAGCCAAGCTGTTGCGCCTCCGCCAACACCTCGGCAAAGGCACGACCCTTGTCGCGCATTTCGGTCAGGATAAAATTGCCGGTGCCGTTGATGATGCCAGCGATCCACTCGACATGGTTGGCGGCCAGACCCTCGCGGAGCGCCTTGATGATGGGCACGCCACCCGCCACGGCGGCCTCGAACGCCACAGTGACACCCTTGGCCTGGGCGGCGGCGAAAATCTCGTTGCCATGCAGGGCAATTAGCGCCTTGTTGGCGGTGACCACATGCTTGCCGTTCGCGATGGCCTTGAGCACCAGTTCGCGCGCCGGCGAGTAGCCGCCGATCAGCTCGATGACGATATCGATCTCTGGGTCATCGACCACGGCAAAGGCATCGTCGGAGATTGTGTCGATGCGCTCGAGTCCCTGGATACGGCTCGGGTCATATTCGCGCGCCGCCGCGTGGGCGATGCGAATCTCGCGGCCCGCGCGGCGGGCGATTTCCTCGGCATTGCCGGTCAGCACGGTGACGGTGCCGCCGCCGACCGTGCCCAAGCCCAAGAGTCCGATCTTCACGGGCTCCATAGTGCGTCCTCCAGAATCTTGCAGAATGTTATGGTGTTAGAGCCACAGGTCGCGCACTCATGCCGCTGTCGCGGCTAAGCCATTCCGCGCATCCTCGCGCATCATGTGTTTGATACCTTTCACCGCCTGGCGAGTGCGGTGTTCGTTCTCGATCAGCGCGAAGCGCACATGATCGTCGCCATAGTCGCCGAAGCCGATTCCCGGCGAGACGGCCACTTTCGCTTCCCGCAACAGCCTTTTGGCGAACTCCAGCGAACCCATGGCACGATAGGCCTCGGGAATGCGCGCCCAGACGAACATGGTCGCGCGTGGCTTCTCGACCGGCCAGCCGGCGGCGTCCAACCCCTCGCAGAGCACATCGCGCCGGCGCTGGTATTGGTCACAAATATCAGCCACACAGTCCTGCGAAGACTCAAGCGCGTGAATGGCAGCAACCTGAATGGGCGTGAAGGTGCCGTAGTCCAGGTAGGACTTGATGCGCGCCAGGGCCGCGACCATGGTCGGATTGCCACACATGAAGCCAATGCGCCAACCCGGCATGTTGTAGCTTTTTGACATGGAGAAAAACTCCACGGCATAGTCGATGGCGCCCGGCACCTGCAAAATGGAGGGCGCCTTGTAACCGTCGAAAACGATGTCGGCATAGGCCAGATCGTGCACCACCCAGATGCCGTGCTCGCGCGCGATATCGATGACCTTCTCGAAGAACTCCAACTCCACGCACTGGGCGGTGGGATTACCGGGAAAATTCAGCACCAGCATCTTCGGCCGCGGCCAGGAGTCAAGGATGGCACGCTGGAGTTCCTCGAAAAAATCCACCTCGGGCGTGAGCTTGACGTGGCGGACATCGGCTCCGGCGATAATGAAGCCATAGGGATGGATGGGATAGGCCGGGTTGGGCACCAGCACGGTGTCGCCCGCCGCCATGGTGGCCATGGCCAGATGGGCGAGCCCTTCCTTACTGCCGATGGTGACTATGGCCTGGCTTTCAGGGTCGAGGCTGACAGCATGGCGGTCTTGGTACCAGCGGCAAATGGCGCGGCGCAGGCGCGGGATACCGCGCGAGACCGAATAGCGATGGGTATCGCGGCGCTGGGCGACCTCGACCAGCTTATCGACAATGTGCTGGGGCGTGGGCTGATCGGGATTGCCCATGCCAAAATCAATGATGTCCTCGCCGCGCGCTCGCGCCGCTGCCTTCAACTCATTGACAATGTTGAAAACATAGGGCGGAAGCCGCTCAATGCGGCTGAAATTGGGCTGGGGCGCGAGCACGGATGTTCCTCTCAAGAGTTGGCAAGGTAAACCTTGCAGTGTAGCGTGCCGCGCGGCGGATTCCTATCGCTCAACACGACGGTAGCTGGTCTGAACGCGAGCCCGGGCGCGATCCCTTCCAAGGCCTGATCACAGCCGGGATTGCGCTCAAGCCATCATTGGGACGCAACCAGATAACAAACATCACCAGGCAGATACCAACAGAAAGCACCTCAGGACTCGAGCCAGAAGGTCACGGGGCCATCGTTGGTCAAACTCACCTGCATGTCGGCGCCGAATCGTCCGCTTGCCACCGGCCGATGCGCCTGGTGCGCGCATTCGAGCAGATGGGCAAACAGCCGCTGACCAAGCTCGGGCGCGGCAGCGCTAGTGAAACTCGCTCGTGTGCCCTTGCGGGTATCGGCCGCCAGGGTGAACTGAGGCACCAACAGCAGTCCGCCGCCAGTGTCGCGCAGGCTAAGATTCATGCGCCCGGTGTTGTCGGGGAAGACGCGGTAGCCGAGCAGGCGCCCGAGCAACCGTTCGGCGCGGGCTGCGTTATCCTCGGGCTGCACGGCAACCAGCACCAGCAGGCCCTGGTCGATGGCACCAACCGACTCCCCAGCCACATCAACCCGTGCCTGGGTGACGCGCTGGAGCAGGCCTATCATGCCAGCTGTTGGGCAAAGCCATCGGTCGCGGCGATGAGTTCGCGCGCGATGCCGGGCTCGAAGGCGGCGTGACCGGCGTCGGGAATAATCTTGAGTGCCGCCTCGGGCCAGGCCTGGTGCAACTCCCAGGCAGAGGCCAGCGGGCAGATGGCGTCGTAGCGACCGTGCACGATAACACCAGGAATGCCACGCACGGCATCAATGTCCCGGAGTAGTTGATGCGGCTGCAGAAAGGCGTTGTGCAAAAAGTAGTGACATTCGATCCTCGCCAGGGCCAGCGCAAAGGCATCGGCGGCGAAACTGTCGCGCAACTCGCGATCCGGCAACAGAGTGGCGCAGCGGCCCTCCCACAGCGACCAGGCACGCGCCGCCCGGGTCTGTTCATCGCCGGGCGGCCCGAAAAGTCGCTCGGCATAGGCGCGTAGCAGGTCACCCTGCTCTTCCGGCGGAATCGGGGCAAGATAATCCTGCCAGTAGTCGGGAAACAGACGGCTCGCACCCTGCTGATAGAACCAGTGAATTTCCTCGGGGCGGCAGAGAAAAATCCCGCGTAACACCAAGGCTGCCACGGTCTGGGGATGCTGCTCGGCATAGGCCAGGGCCAGGGTCGACCCCCAGGAGCCACCAAAGACCAGCCAATGATCGATGCCTAGGTGTGCCCGCAAAATTTCGATATCCGCCACCAGGTTCCAGGTGGTATTGAAATCAACACTGCCATGCGGCCGTGAGCGTCCGCAGCCACGTTGATCGAACAAAATGATTCGGTAGCGCGCGGGATCGAAGAATCTCCGATGCGATGGGCTGCACCCCGCACCCGGTCCGCCATGCAGAAACAACGCCGGATATCCCTCAGGATTACCGCACTGCTCGACATGGAGTTCATGACCATCGCCAACCTCGACGAACTCGGTCGCGTAGGGTTCGATCACGGGGTAAAGGCTATCTTGCATCGCCAACTCCCTCGGCTCAGTCCGATTGAATCGCGTCCGATTGAATTATCACATCCACGTCCGCCGAGGTCAGCTCAGCGTCCGAGCCGCGGGCAGCGGCCTGCTTTAGCAAGGCGCAGCGCTCGAGCTCCGAGTCGGCCAGTTCGATCAGCCGCTTCTGCTCCCTCTCCAAAGCCTCCGGCGGTGTCGGCGAGGCTGACAGCATCGCCGACGCCTCACGCAAATCCTCGCAGCGACTGCTATCATCGTCCAGTAAGGTCGCACGAAAAAGCCGCGCCGAGGCACCGTAGAGAAAACCAAGCGCGCTTTCGGGTGCCTCGGCGCGCGCGGCATCGGCGGCCTTCAGCAATTTGTCATTCTCGCGCCCGACTCGCGGCTCCCTGGCATTATCATCGAGTCGGTTCCGCCTTTCGCTCAGTGTAAGCAGCAATCCACCATGGTAAGCCACCCGTCGGTTGCTACCCTGCTTCGAATCAGATTCCTGCAACGCTTGCTTGTAATGACGCTCGGCGCAGTCCAACAGCCGGCGCATCCTTGCGTCTCGATCAGATGTTGGATGTGGAAGCTCGATTGCCTGGCGCAGGCAGTCGTCTGCCTGAGTCGCCTCCTGTTCGGCACAATCATTCGACTCTCCTTCCGGACAGCTTGCCCCCCCCATGAAGCCAGCAAGAAACCCGCCACCCGAGGGCTGGGTAGCGGCCTCTTGCGCTGCTCCGCCATCCTGCAGCGACCTAAGCCCTGGAATGCTCGGCGGCAGTGTGCCGTCCACGCCGCCCAGGCCAATCTCCGTGTCAGGCGTGGTCTCGCATCCGCTCAGTAAGATGAAGGCAAGAACCCAAGCAAGCACGTAAGCCCAGGTCCGCCACGCGAAAAACCGGGGCAGCCGCCGCAACAGCATGAATGACGGAAACAAAGGCGCTGCCATTAAGTCTCGCGGATACTGGGTTCTCGCAGCCTCGTCAGGTCGCTCAAGCAGCCCCGGCTGCCGAACACCAGTCATCCGGAGGATGACCGGATTGACAACCGAGGGAATGACTGAAGACAACGATAAAGCTAAAGATTGCTGAATCGATCAGGACTGCGGCGTATCGCCCGGGCAGTGATCGGTGTCAAGGAAGAAGGCATCGTACCAAGGATAGGCAACACCGCACTCGTAACGCAACTTGGTGGCGTGGGAATAGCCTACAAAGGCAAACCATCCCGCACCGATCAGCAAAAGCACGACAATAATCAGAAAATCTTTCATCGAGAAGGTCCTCGCTAGGGTTCTGATACCTGAAAATTGCACTCAGGCATCGGGTAGCACGCCCAAGGGGCCCGAAGCTTTCGGTGGTGGGCCCGGTTGTTTGCCATTCGTTGTGTTGTTTGTATTCAGAGCAGGAACTAGACCCGCCCCTGCGGTGTCGGCGCCCAAAGATAGCCCAGCCGGTCATCGGGAGCAAGGTTCGCGTTGGTTTTTCGTCTTGGATGTTATCCTGGGGCTTCGACCGGTGAGCATCACAGCGAACAATACCACCTCGACCTCCGACTGCTCATTCTGGAGGCTGCTTTTGACGGCATCGGCACCAGACGACGACAATCAGTTGCCTCGGCAGGCGGATACCCTTAGCATTGGAAGAACGCAAAACTGCAGCGCCCCGCGTTGATTCGACCCACTCTCACGCAATCTTTGCGGCTTGCCGGTCAACGTGAGGATCGACATCCGCGCCCGAATTGGCCGCGACGGACTGAGCAACCCTGTCAATCGTGTCTTCTTTCGCAAAGCCCGCGCGATTATTCGTCACTGCCGTTAACAGCGGCTTGGTGAAGGCGCATTTGCTCCGCACCCTTGCGCTTTGCTTCGCGCTCATGACCGGACTGGCCCAGGGACAGGAAGTGATCGTCAACCCCGACGTCAGTCTCGCCAGTATCGACCGCAATGTCGCACGCCTGCTGATCACCATGCGCATGCCGCAGTGGCCGGACAAGCGGCCGGTGACCGTCTTTGTTCTCCCCGACAGCAATCCTCTGCATCAGTCCTTTGCCAAGCGCGTGTTGGACGTCTACCCCTACCAGCTCAGGCGCACCTGGGACCGCCAGGTTTTTACCGGAACCGGTCAGGCGCCGCGGCAAGTGGCCAATGAGCAGGAGATGATCAAGCGGGTCAGCCAGACCGCTGGCGCCCTTGGCTATGTCAGCAAGACACCAGACTCGGCTCAGGTTAAGGTCATCGAGATCAAGTAATGCTGCATCAGCCACGCACGCTTCTTGCCTCCCTCCTGGTGCTCACAAGCGCCGCTCTGGTGGCCGAGCCTCGGGGCGAAGCAACGATCCCCAGCCTGTTCGAGCGCCTACAAATCCATGGCTTTGCCAGTCAGGCCGCGCTCTGGACCAGCACCAATCGCTATTATGGCGACAGCCCAGATGGCTCTCTTGGTTTTACCGAGATCGGCATCAACAGCTCTTTGCGCTTTAGCCCGCGTCTCATGCTGGCGGCACAGATCCTCTCGCGACGTGCCGGGGACATGAGCGATGGCTCGCCAGAAATTGATTTTGCGCTCGCTGATATCAATCTGGTGGCGAATGAAGGCTACCGGGCTGGTATTCAGCTTGGTCGAATTAAAAATCGTCTCGGCTTATATAACGAAACCCGGGATGTACCCTTTACCCATCCGGGCATTTTTCTGCCACAGGTTGTTTACTTCGATAAGGTGCGGAATCTGGTCCTTTCATCGGATGGCATTCTCCTGCATACCGATCTCTACCAACCATTTGGCACCTTATCCGCCTCGTTGGCCACCGGAAAGCCGGTAGTGGATGACAATGTCGAGGCTGCCTATCTAACTGGCGACTTCAACGGCAGCATCCAAAGCGACGCCAACAGCTGGCTCGCGGGCCTATGGTTCAACTCGCCGGCCGAGGGTCTCAAGCTTGGCCTCAGTGGGGCGGCTGTATCGCTAAGGTACGACCCCAGGCCCGGCGGAGTCTTACCGCTTGGACCAGGCACCATTGATGTTCTTTATTGGATTGCCTCGGCCCAATACAACGCCGAACGCTGGAGTCTTACCGCGGAATACATGGCCGAACCCATGCAATGGCGGGATTTCGGACCGGTGCGACCTGATCGCGATGCCACCGCAGAGGGTTACTATGCCCAGGGAACCTACCGCCTTCTGCCAAACTGGCAACTGATGCTGCGTTATGAGGAAGGCTTTGCGGACCGGGCGGATCGCAATGGTCGAAAGCTTGAGCAACAAAGTTTTGGCGCCATTCCAGCCCTGACCGCCTCGTCACAAATTCTCAGCCTGGGATTGCGCTGGGATATTAGTCGCCAATGGATGCTGCGAGCCGAATTTCAACGACATGTCGGCAATTTTATCCTTTCTGAAATAGAAAACCCCGACTTCCTGGGTTATGGCAAACACTGGGATCTTTTCGCGGTGCAGGCCGCGTTCCGCTTTTAGAGACCAACTCGGGGTATCAGCCTAAGCCGCGGAAATTGAAAAGCAGGGCCAGCAACCAAACCTCTGGCAACGATACAAAACCAGCCTCAACACGAGAGAACACACCCATGAAGGAAGACTGGATCGAGGGTCGGATCGTCGGCCTGCGACACTGGAGCGACAACCTCTACAGCTTGAAGATCGATGCTCCCTTGTCATCTTTCACGGCAGGTCAATACATCAAGGTTGCCCTGGATATTGGCGAGGAACGCATCGGCCGCCCTTATTCCTTGGTCAATGCTCCGGATGAACGCCCGCTTGAAATCTACTTCAACGAGGTGCCCGAGGGGCCACTGACCCCGCGACTGTCAGATCTGCACACCGATGATCGGCTGTGGATCTCCGCCAAAGCCGGCGGTGTCTTTACCATGGACAATGTTGTCTCCCGCCGACACCTGTGGATGCTTGCCACGGGCACCGCACTCGGGGTCTATTTGTCAATCTTAAAAACGCCAGAGCCCTGGGAACGCTTCGAACGCATTATTCTGGTGCAAGGTGCGCGCCACAGCGGAGAGTTGGCGTATCAGGATACCATCGCCAACCTAAGTGATGGGTACGGTGAGCGTTTTACCTTCATCTCCACCCTCACCCGCGAGCAGCAAGCCGACACCTCGCTCCAGGGACGCATCACCGCCCTCCTTGAGGCAGGGACGCTTGAACAAGCCGCCAATGCCGAGATTAGCGCGGCGGACAGCCATCTGATGCTGTGCGGCAATTCCGCCATGATTAAAGAAGTCCGCGCCTTGCTGGAAGCAAAAGGACTGCATCGCCACAAACGCACTCAGCCCGGCCATTATACGACCGAGCAATATCACTAATCCCGCGCTCCATTGACGCCACGGAAAAAAGCCGTTCAATCCAGCCACGGGATTGAACGGCTTGGATAACCAGAAGATAACCAACAGCAATTCGATCGTGTCCTGTTTCTGATGAGCAGTCAATTCCAAGGATTGACTGGTTAAAGACGTCAACAGAAAGAATTCCTAGCGGCTGCCGCGATGAGCGTGTCTATCAGAAGTCTTGATGCGCGCGCGTTAAGAGCATCGGAAGCTCTGGCGCCAGCTACACTTCTCATGCAACCCTCTACTGGAGGACTGCACCAAGGGTGCGACTCGATCCCCCAAGCCTGATCATGGGCATACGGAGTTAATCACCATAATGACACGCCCATCCGGTCGCCGTTTTACCCTGCGTTCCCGATTATTGCTCTCCTTATCTACTGGTCGGCATTCCGCCGGCAACGCTGGTGACCGCCATCACCACCTGGAATGCGACGCGGGGGCTGGAGGAGGGCGCCTTTAGCCGCCTGGAGTCCATCCGTGGCATCAAGCAGGCGCAGCTTCAACGCTATTCGACGAGCGCCGGGGTAACATGGGAGTGCTGGTCGATCTGATCGGCACCTTGCGCAGCGAGGCCTTCAATCGCTTGACCGCAGTGCGCGAGGTCAAGCGCGCGGCGGTGGAGCGCTATCTTTTCTTCCTCACGCCGCCCGTTCGCTCAAGACCTCGGGATGGCGTAATGCGATCTCTAGCAGCCGCCGTGCCGCGCCGGGCGGTGCAAAGCGGCCCTGCTCCCAGTCACGCAAAGTCGCCACAGGCGTATCGATGAGCTCGGCGAAAGCGTTCTGCGACAGCGCCAAACGTTCGCGCGTGGCCTTCACCAGTAACTGCTCAGGCGTGTAGGTTCGCCCGCTCAGTCCGGCTTGCATCTCCGCCAGACTGTCACGCAGCCCTGGCAGTGGCTCGCCAGCCTCCTGCTCGATGGCAGCGGCGATCTCATTGATATTCATGGCGTAGCCCTCTTAATGTCGCTGGCCCCAATGTTGTGCCGCTCGGATTTCTTGTAGAGCGTAATCAGATAGATCACGCCCTCAGCCGTCAGATTGAAATAGATTACCCGCACCCCGCCGCGCTTCCCCTTGCCGTTTCCAGTCCAGCGCACCTTGCGCGCACCATCCGCGCCGGGGATTACCTCCCCGGCCGTGGGATGGAGCGCGATCCAGGTGGCAAACGCCAAGCGTTCGTCTTCGGACCAGATCGCGTCGGCTTGCTTTTGAAAGCTGGGGGTTTCGATGACCATCCGTATGGCCCCAAGAATACGGGATTTCCGTACTCATAACAAGCTATTGGTATCGACATCTAGCCGGTGAGCCGGTAGCGCTCGCCGGTGATGGGGCTCGGTTTGACACTGCGCCCATCCCACACCGTGACCGGCTGCCCCTGGCCGTCGAGCAGCGGCTCGGGCGGGTTGACTTGGCCATGGGTGCGGTAGTGCCATTGCAGGTAGCCGATCCAGAGCACGATCTCGGCTATGCGCGCGGCGCGCGGGTTGACCTCCAGGCCGAGGAACTGATGCGGGTCGACGGTGAAGCCCTCGCTGTCCATCTGACTTTGTGGGCTAAGATCACGCAGCAGGTTGAGCACCGCGCCCTCAAGGCGCTTCATGTGCTCCAGGGCTACATAGAGGAAATTGCCGCTGCCGCACGCCGGGTCGAGCACCCGGGTTACACAGAGCCGGCCGTGGAAATTCTTGACCTCGGCCAGCGCCGCCCCCGGCTTGCCCTGGCGCAGGTGGTTCTCGGCCCTACCTGCACCAGCTCCCAGTCGGCGCGCAGCGGCTCGATGACCGTGGGCATCACCAGGCGCTCGACATAGGCGCGCGGGGTGTAGTGGGCACCGAGCTTGTGCCGCTCGCGCGGGTTGAGGGCGCGCTCGAGCAGAGTGCCGAAGATGGCGGGCTCCACCTCGCGCCAGTCGGCGCGCGCGGCGTCGATCAGTTAGCCGATTTGCTCGGCGGTGAGTGGCAGGGGGTCGGCGTCCTCGAACAGGCCGCCATTGAAGCGCAGCACCTGGGTCGTGAGGACACCACAAAAGCCGCCGCTGTGCATGCTCTGCCACAGGCTTTTGAGCGCGTCCGGGAAGGCCTCGGGCTGTTGTTGCAGGCGCCCGAGCAGTGCGGAGAAGCTGGTGGCCGGGAGCAGCTCGACATCCTCGGCGAACATGGTGAACAGGCAGCGCGACAGCAAGCCGGCGACGCGTTCGGCGCCCGCCCCGCTCTCTTCGAGCGATTTGGCCAAGCGGGCCAGGGCGGCGGCGATTTCCCAGGTCAGCTCAGCGGCGCGGCGGCTGGGGTCCAGGCTCAGCGGATCGAGCCACAGGGCGCGCAGGCGTGCGCGGATGTCCTCCGAGCGCAGATCTTCCGGGCCAATGCGGTAAGCACGCGGATCGGGATAGGGGACATAGTTGCCGCCGGTGCGGGTGAATTCCGAATAAAGAACGAAGGCGCGCCCCACATCGACGACGATGATAAAGGGTGGCCGGCGTTCCGCGGCGGGCTACGCCTTGACGTAATGCTCGGCCTGCTTATGCGCCTTGACCATGGCCGCGTCCCAGACGTCACTGCCGGTTGGTTTGCCGGTGTCCTTGCCTTCGAGCACGAAGCAGCCGCGCTGGTAGAGATCAAGCGCCCGTGGGGTGGTACTGCCGTCGGCCTTGTGCTCGGTCACGGAGCGCTCGAAGACATAGGCGTTCTGGCTGTTGTCGGTGCGCGCCGGGTCGGGCCGCGGCAGATCGAGCAGGGTGCAGAATTCGGTCAGGAACAGCTGCAGGTTGGCGCGCTCGTTGCCACCGTGGCTGACCCCACCGCCCCAGCGCGCGATGAAGGCGTGGATCTCTCTGTCGTCGTGCATCCGTGATTCCGGCGAACCTGATTGATTTCGCTTGATTCTAGGCGAGGATCTACGGGCTGTCAGCAAGCATGACAGAACGACAGCTTATGAGCCGCTGTTGGCATCCTCTCCTGATCTTTGCTCAATCGAATCGCCATCCTGCTCCCGCGCCTCGGACGCTGCTTTGCGTGCGCTTTTGGTGGCCGTCAGCAACCAGTACATCAGCGCGAACCACCCAATGAGTTCGAGCGCTTGCAATGTCTCTCCATCCATAATCCTCTCCTCTGCAACTTAAAAAAATTACCCCAGGATCGGGGAATTGGACAGGCAAGACCACAGCGATAGGACGCCCACGTCTACCCTCAAGGGGTGGACATGGAGGCAGGGCTTGGCAGCTTCAACAGGCACCCGAGGCGGGCAGCCTGACTGACATGTCGGCGAAACACTGTCCTTGAAATGAGTTCCGCCTCATCCTGTTACTCAGCTGCAACCGCATAAAAGCCATGGATTTTCGATCTCAAGATGACTCCAAGAAACGGGCCAGCACCCGATCGACCTGATCCATGCGCTGCTCAAGCGAGCCACGCAAGGACTGATAGGATCGCTTGCGCCTCGCCAGGTCGGCCTTGATCTGGGCTTGCATCTGGCGGCGATTGCCGGGGCCTGAACGGTCCCAGGTGTCGGCGTAGGGGATGTCGTCCTCGCACAGGAAGACCAAGGCATAGCGCTGGGCGCATTCCGCGACCAGTTGATCCAGGCGTGGCAGGGCACTGCCGTGGTAATGCTGGGCGAAGATTCGTGTGGTGGAGGCGTCGGTATCAACAAAGAGGAAACGGTTGGCCTGCTCGGCCAGGTGGTCCTCGCGCTCGCGATGGCCCTCGGCGATTTCCACCAACTGCGCTGGGCTCAGGCGACGCTCATGCTGGTGGAGTTCCCAGTACGCGCGGCCATACTCCGGCATCCAGCGGGTGTTGTGGCGCGCGGCCAGGGCCTCGGCCAGGGTGCTTTTGCCGGTGCTGGGGGCGCCCAGCAAGACAACCCGGGTGATCAAATCGCGGTAGACCAAGGGCTCCAGGAACTCACGGTGCTGGTAGGGCGCTGAGCGGATCGCGGTGGCCGAGATGGGCACGCGGGCACGGCCCGGGTCGATGCGCCGGTCGATGGCGCCCAGCGCTTGGCTGACATGCTCGCCATAGAACTCGCTGGAGTAGAAGGCATCGACCCGGCGTCCGCCAAGCCGAGCGAGAATGTAGCGCTCGTGCTGGCGCCGAATGTCGGGGTCATTGCTGACCTGCAAGGGTCCATCCCAGGCCTTGATCACCTCGACCTGGGGGTAGAGGGCGCGAATCCAGCCAGCCCGCACGGGCAGGGGCACCTGGGTGACATCGGGGGCATGGTAGATCATTGCCAGCACCCGGTCGTTTTCCGCCAGCGCCGTTTCGATTAGCAGTTGGTGGCCCCGGTGCAGTGGCGCGAACTTGCCCAGTAGCAGCCCGGTGCTCATGCCGGTTGCGGGGCTGCTTGCTGCTCGCGTTGCGACTGGTACCACGCAAGCAGCCCGAATACGGCTAGCACCAGAAAGGCGGCATAGAGACCGGCGGTCAGGTAAAGCGCCTTGTGCCAATAGATGCCAATCGCGGCCAGATCGACGGCGATCCACAACAGCCAGGACTCGAGCTTCTTGCGCGCCAGCAGCCACTGTGCCACCAAGCTCGCCACTGTGGTGAAGGCATCGGCGTAAGGCAGGGCGGCATCGGTGTGGGTCGCCATCAGGTAACCCCACAGCAGGCTGGCGACCATGACGAGCAGGAGCCAGCCGAGCCGCGCGCGGCCCTCGAGCCGGCTGACCGCGAGCGCGCCGCGATCCCGACCGCCATGCAGCCACCAGTACCAACCGTACACCTGCATGAGCACGTAGATGCCGTGCAGCAGCATGTCCGAGTAGAGCTTGACCTGGTGGAAAATCACCAGGTACAGCACCACCTGGACCAGCCCAGTGGGCCAGCACCAGATGCTCTGGCGAATGGTCAGCCAGACGCAGAGAAAGCCGAACACCACCGCCGTTGCCTCAATGGCCATCATCATGTTGTTCAGGATGTCGGTCATGCTGTTGGGTTGGAGTCCGTCAATGGGTCTGGCGCGAGAGAGGACAGCGACATGCTTGCGTCACTCGCCGTTTGTGCCATAGTTGCAAGAATCCCCATGGAGCCCGCCCATGCACCAACGCGACCGTTATGCCAAGGTCTCGGAGTCACCCACCCGGCCGGCCGCCGAGCGACCGCGACAGGAATTCGATGTCGCCGACCTCTACCGCGGCCCGGTGACCGGCGGCGAGCCGGTCGAACGCGCGGCCGAGCAACAGCCGCTGGACGAGAAACTGCGCCAGGCCTATTTCTGGATCGTCAACCACGCCATTATCTCGCCCTTCTACGACATCGAATACAACGAGGCGCCGCCGATGCGCTTCACCTTCGGCGACCGCAAGGTGGCGATCACCCTGCCCACCGACCAGAGTTACTCCAGCTATGCCCTGGCACCGCTTTTAAACCTGGCGGTGCGGCGGCGCTGCCTGCTGGTGGGCGGACCGGGTCGTGGCAAGACCGCCATCGCCATCCTGATGGGCGTGCTGGCGGGCTACGACCTGCACCAGATCCGCCGCGCCATCCAGCACGGCCAGCCGCAGATGACCATCGCCGACCTGCTCGGCAACCCGCTGCCGGCGACCCTGGTCAACGCCCAGTCCATGGATGAGATCAAGATCGCCTGGCGCCGCTGGCTGTCGATGCGGGTCAAGATCATCGACGAGTACAACCGCATCCCCACCCGCACCCAGTCGGCGTTGCTCACCACCATGGCGGATAATTATGCCGAACTCTACGACCAGGTCTATGAGTGCCCCCCGGCGGCCTGGTATCTAACGGCCAACGACGACGCCGGCGGCGGCACCTACCAGGTCATAGAGGCGCTGCGCGATCGCATCGACATCGTCGTCAAAGCGCTGCATTTCAACACCCGCTTCCTCAATGAGCTGCTGCTGCGTATCGAGGATGGCATCCAACCCGAACAGGTGGTGCCGGCACGGATTATCTTCAGCCCCGAAGAGCTCGACCGGCTCGAGCGCGAGATTCTGGCGGTGGAGTTTCCGGCCCCCTTGCGCCGCCGGCTGGAGTTCTTTGCCAGTCATTTCGAGTTCTTCGAGCCGGCCGCCAACCAGTTCGAGTACATGACCAAGGACACGGTCAAGCTCTCCGGCCTTGAGTTCAGCGCCCTGAGTGGCGAGGAGACCGGCAAGAGCGCCCAGGTCGAGCTGGGCAGCCAGTCCCTGAACGGCTTTTCCGTGCGCGCGCTCATGACCTGCATCCATTTCATCAAGGCCATGGCCTATTTTCGCGGCGACCGCGCGGTCAGCTTCGAGGACATGCGCCAGATCATCCCCTTCGTGATGCACGACAAACTAACCCAAAATCCGGATGCGCCTGCCTTCGAGCAGGACGGCCAAGCCACCCTGCGGGTGGACCGGATCAGCTGGATTCGCGGCCTGTTCGACAGCTCCTGCCAGGAGTTCGACAGGCTCGGGCTCGACCGCGACGACCCCGTGGCCGAGCTGGAGACCGAGCTGGAGCGCGGCCTTGAGGGGCTACCCGAGGCCGAGGTACGCAAGCGCCTGGCTCGCATCGAAGGGGTGCTGCGTGACTGGGCCGGCGGGCGCAAGCTGCATGGCCACATGTATGACGACATCCTCAAGCTCAAGTACCTGCACCAGCGCTACAGCAACTACCTGGGCTGGCTGAAGTGGCAGACTTGACCGCTTTCGCCTCGGCCCTGCTGCGCCGACGCGATGACTACAACCAGCGTTTCCTGCACGCACGCCATCTCCACCGGGGCTTGGAGGCGGGCGCTTTCCACGAGGTGCTGCGCCGCCATGCCGCGCCCCTGGTCGAGCGACTCGCGGAGCATCTGGTCGAACAGCAGACCACCGCCAGTGATGGCGTCCTCGATGGCGTGGTCCCGCCCCTCTACGACCTCTGCCTGCAACTGACCGCTCAGGATTTGCTCGGTCCCGGCACCCGCGTGCCCGTCATGGCCGAGTTATTCGACCGACTGCTGCCACCCTTGGCCGGGCTGGCCCTCGCCGAACCCCAGCGGATTCTCGCCGCGCTTGCCAACGCTCTCCATCACTTGGCGATGGAACCGGCGGCGGACCCGCAATGTTGGATTGATCGCCTGCTCGCACTGGCGCCGCGGCTGACCTCGGTGCAGGCACTGCTGCAAGCCGGCCAGGTCGCCGCCTGGCGCTGTGGTATGGCCCACTACCGGGACAGCGCCTACCAGCTGGCCCGGCAGCTGGAACCAGAACTGCTGGCAGTCCTGTTTGATCGGCCCCGGATTCAGGGCGCGGGCCAGAACGAGCCCCAGAGCGAAAACACCACTCAAGACCTGTTGGCCGAACTTGCCGATCCCTGGTTTCAGCCCGACACCCCCGCACACGAGAAACACCTGCGGCTGGTCGCCCGGGTCGGCGGCTTTGTCGGTTTCGACGGTCCCTTCGCCGAGCCCCCCGAGGTGACCCGCTTCGGCGAGCTGCTCTACGCGCTGGACAGCCAGCAGACCTGGCGCTTGTTCGCCGACCGTTTCGGCCAAGTTCTGAAAGGACAGGGCAGCAACCGACCCGCCGGCAAAGCGAACGCCCGGAGCCACTTCCGCATCGATGCCGCTGGCGTCGTCAGCCGAGGCAAGCAGCGCGCCCACTTCCCGCAGTTGGCCGGCTGGCGCTCGGCGGCCTCGACCGAGCAGACCTTGGTGGTCAGCCTGCCCCACAGTCACTATCTGTTTCTGGTGGCGCTGTGTTGATCTCGGACCAAGGTCATCGCCGCGCCGCTGAACTGCTGCCCGCCTGGCAAGGGGCCTGGCCGGCCGCATTGGCAGTCTGGAGCCGCTTCACCCGGCTGCCGAAGCCGCGCTTTCTGCTGGATGAAGCCGCCGAGCAGGCCGAGGGACTCAGCGGCAGCTTCGCCATGATTCGTCTCAACGACCACGCGGTGCTGGTCAGCTTGCGCCAGGTCATTGAACTGGGGCTGGAGCGCTTCGCCACCGAGGTGCTGGCCCACGAAGTCGGTCACCACGTGCTGGCGCCGGCCGACCTGGCCGACAATGCGCGCCTGCTGGCAAGGCTGCGCGCTGGGCTACCGGGGCTGCGCAAGCACGCGCCCTTCGTCGGCAACCTCTATACCGACCTGCTGATCAACGACCGCCTGGCGCGCGACGCCGAGCTGGACCTGGCCGGCCTCTACCAAGCCCTCAAGCCAAAGGACAACCCGGGCAAGCTGTGGAACCTCTACATGCGCATCTACGAGCAGCTCTGGTCGCTGCCCAGCGGCAGCCTGACCCAGGGCCGGCTTGACCCGACCCTGCGCGCCGATGCCGCCCTCGGCGCTCGCCTGATTCGGGTCCATGCCCGCGACTGGCTAGAGGGCGCTGGTCGCTTCGCCGGGCTCCTCTACCCCTACCTGACGCGAGAGGCGGCCAAGGCGCACCAAGGCTTCGGCAGCCTGCTCGACGCCACCGAGGCCGGCAGCGGCGAGCAGGCGCCCGATGGCCTGGCCGAGATCGACGAGGCCGAGATCACCGGCAGCCTCGACCCGCGCGACGACCCAGCGCTCACTGGCATTGATCGGCCCGACCATGCACAAGGCGATGCGCCCGACGACAAGGCACATGCGAGCGCACCCGCGGGACGCGAAACGCTCGGCGGACGCAAGCGGCGCTACCGCGGCCCCCTCGACTACACCGAACTGATGGAATCAGCTGGGGTCAAGGCGCCGCGCAAGGAACTGGTGATGCGCTACTACAGGGAGCTGGCGCGCCGCCACCTCATCCCCTTCCCGAGTCGCCGCGTCGAGCAGGCCAGCGACCCGCTGCCCGAAGGGCTCGACTCCTGGGACCTGGGCGAACCCCTGGCGGCGGTGGACTGGCTCGAATCCATGATTCGCAGCCCGCGCGTGCTACCTGGTCTGACCACAGTGCAGCGCGGCTACGGTGAATCCCCCGGCACCGAGCCGGAGCGACGGCCGGTCGATCTGTATCTCGGCATCGACTGCTCTGGCTCCATGGCCAACCCTGAACGGCAGCTATCCTATCCGGTGCTGGCCGGGACCGTCGTCGCCTTGTCCGCGCTGCGCGCCGGCGCTCGCGTCATGGCCTGCCTGTCCGGCGAGCCGGGCGAGTTTGACCAAACCCATGGCTTTGTGCGCGGCGAGGCCGAGCTGCTGCAGCTGCTGACCGGCTATCTGGGCACCGGCTACGCCTTCGGCATCGGCCGCCTGCAGGCGGCGATCCTGGACCAGCCACCACCCAAGCGGGCGGTGCATCTGCTGGTGATCAGCGATGCCGACCTCTTTAGAATGCTCGATGACTATCTAGACGGGGCGCGCGACGGCTGGGAGGTGGCCGAACAAGCCGCGCTCAAAGCTGGTGGAGGCGCCACCGCCGTGCTCAACCTGCCCTATGAATACAGCCGCGAGGAAGGCAGCGTCATGGCCCGGCTGGAGCGCATTGGCTGGCAGGTGCACCAGGTGTCCAGCCAGGAACAGATGGTCGGTTTTGCCCGCGCCTTCGCCCGCGCCACCTACCACCGCGAGGGCGCGGCATGAGCGGCAGCAATATGCAGGCCCCGCTGCTTGACAGCCTGACCCGACGGCTCGCGGAAACCCCGTCAGTCTTCCTGGCCGAGCCGCGCCGCGGCCGACGCGGCCAGCTCGAGGTCGCCGCCCTGGTGACCGACTTGCTGCTGACCCTGGGAGGCGACTTGCTGACACCGACACAGGCCACGGCCCATACCCCACGCGACAAGGGCGAGCGCAATCGCGCCCGTCTGGTGGCCATCTGCTGCTGGCTGCTGCATGACGAGACCTTTCGTCAGCGACCGGAGTTAGCGTCGCCCGTGGAAACCCTACTACAATCAGGCCTGAACGAACTGGCCGTGCTGATCGACGCCGAGCGCTTCGTCACCGACCTGGAACGGCGCGAGGAACTGGTGCGCCGGGTGCTGGACTGGCTCGGCCTGTGCCCGGCCGGCGAGTCGCCGCATCAGGCCGCCGACCGCCTTGGCGCGCTGGACAGCGTCGAGCGCGAGCGGGTGCTGCGTGCGACCCGCGCCCGCCAGGAAGCGGCGCGAGCGCGCCAGCTGAAGAAACAAATGCAAGCGCGCCAAGCCCGCGAGGCTGCAGCCAAGGCCAACCGGGAGTGGTGAGCATGGACGCCGAATTTGCCGCGCGCCAAGACCGCAACCCACTGCTCGACGCAGCCGGCTGGCGGATGTTCTGCTTCCTGCACCAGCACCCGCGAGCGCCGCGCTGGAACTACCAGGTCGGCGATCGCCTGCTGGCCAAGGATCTGCCGGCACTGCATGCCTATCGCCAGCGCATCATTCAGGAGCGACCGCGCTGGCAACCAGACCCGCCCGATTGGCTGCTGGCCTGGGTCGAACGCCTGCTGCCTAAGGTGCCGCTATGGCGCGAGCGCCTGCCGGCTGGCTTCGACCCGCGCCGCGATTGGGTGCATATACCGACGTCTTGCCGCGAGGACATCGCCAGCCGCATCGAACAACTGGTGCCGCAAAACGCCGAGCTTTCACGGCTGATCGTCTATGAGACCAACGGTACCAGCACCGGCCACGCCCTCGACGTGCCCAACCACCCAGCCGCGGTGGCACTGAACCATCCGCTGCTGGAGTTCGCCCTGTCCCGCCACGGCGTGCGACCAAGGTTCGATGCCCAGCACGTCGCCTGCGTCAATGTCGGCTCCGAGGCGCGCACCGTGACCTTCGCCAACGTCTTCGCCGCATGGAACAACGCCGGCTTCGCCAAGGTCAATCTGCACGAGGCGAGCTGGAGCCGCGACCAAGCCCGGCGCTTCTTCGCCGAGGTGCAGCCCGAGTTCCTGACCGGCGACCCGGTGGCCTTCGCCGCCTACGCCGACTGGGCCATCGACTACAAACCCATGGCGATGGTCTCCACCGCCACCATGCTGTCCGCCGAGCTGAAACAGCACCTGGAGGCGCGCCATGGCTGCCCGGTGATCGACTTCTACTCCACCACCGAGACCGGCCCCATCGCCTACGCCGGACCCAATGGCGACGGCTTCAGCCAGCTGCCGCCGGACCTTTACCTGGAAATCCTCGACCCTGAAGGCTACCCGGTGGAGGCGGGCACGCTGGGCGAGATCGCCGTCAGCGGCGGGCGCAACCCCTACCTGCCGCTCCTGCGCTATCGCACCGGCGATCACGCCCGACTCGATCCCGCCGGCAATCCACAGGATCCGGCCCCTCGTCTGCACGACCTGCACGCACGAGCACCGGTGCTGTTCCGCGCTGCCAGCGGGGCGCCTGTTCACCCGCTCGACATCGCCTACATACTGCGCACCCAGTCCTGGGTTCAGCACGAACTGTTGCAAGGCGCCGACGGCTCCCTGCGCCTGACCATCCGGCCGGGACTGATTGCCCGGATCGACCGGCAGGCGTTGCGGGACGGTTTCGATGTCCTGTTTGGCAAGCTGCCGCTGGAGATTATCGAAGACCCACAGCTCGGCAGCAACCGTCCCGGTGGCAAGGTCATAGCGTATCGCCGCGAACAATCGCCAGGTTGATGGAATGGCGGGCATGGGCGCTGCTGAACCGGCCCCATCAGACACTTATGCTCATCACTGTACACCACTAAATCACCCCGCGGCCACCATCGGCCGCACCGACCCGCCGGGTTATACTGCGACCAGGCAAGACAGGCACCGAGTCCGCCATCGCCTCGCATCCGCGCGCATGAAAGAAACATAGATCAAGCTGTTCACCGATTTCGGCTTCAAGAAGGTTCCAAGCCTGGCTCAGCCTAACCCCTCGATTCGAGACTGAAGGATCCCTGCCATGCCCCGACGTCACCTACCCATCAGATCCGCTGTCGGGAGTCCACTGACATCGTCAGTTGTTTCAGCGAGCTGATCGATGGCGCCCATGCCGCCACCGGCGAGTGCGTGGTGGTGCTGGTCGACGAATACGACAAACCGATCCTCGACAACCTCCCCGATCTCGCCACCGCCAAGGCGATGCGCGACGGGCTGCGCAATCTCTACTCGGTGATCAAGGGGCGGGATGCCCACATCCGCTTTGTCTTCCTCACGGGCGTGAGCAAATTCAGTAAGGTCAGCCTTTTCTCCGGGCTCAACAATCTGGTGGACATCACCGTGGATGCCGAGTATTCCGCTCTCTGCGGCTACACCGAGGCCGACTTGGACCGGGTCTTCGCGCCCGAGCTTGAAGGGTTGGACCGTGATCAGATCCGCGCCTGGTACAACGGCTACAACTGGACCGGCGAGGCGGTCTACAACCCCTTCAATGTGCTGCTGTTATTCAAGACACGCCGATTTCACCCTTGGTGGTTCGAGACCGGCACGCCGACCTTTTTGGTCGATGTGCTGACCGAGCGCGGCTACTTCACGCCGGACCTGGCCAACCGCCAAACCAGTCTGGAACTGCTCTCGAGCTTTGATGTCGAGCACTTCGATAGCGATGCCCTGTTGTTTCAAACCGGCTACCTCACCATTCATGACCTCGAAGAGCCTTTGCTCGGGCACTGGGTCTACACCCTGGGCTATCCCAATCGAGAGGTCGAAAGCAGCCTCAACGCAGCCCTGCTCGGTGGTCTAGGCGCGGATCGGCAGCGCACCTTCAGCCAACGCATGCAGCTTCTCAAATGCCTGCAAGCGGTCGATTTCGACGGCATCAAGACCCTGCTGGCAGCCCTCTTCGCCGCCATCCCCAGCGACTGGTACCGCAACAACCCCATCGCCCGCTACGAGGGCTACTACGCCAGCGTCTTCTACAGCCACCTCGCCGCGCTCGGCCTCGACCTGGCGCCCGAGGACGCCAGCCACCATGGCCGCCTCGACCTGCGCCTGCGCTTCAACGGCCAACTCTGGCTGTTCGAGTTCAAGGTCGTCGAACTGGCTCCCGAAGGCGCCGCACTGGCACAGATCAAGGCCCGCGGCTATGCCGAGAAATACCGCGCCGAGGGCCTGCCCATCCACCTCATCGGCATTGAATTCAGCCGCGAGCAACGCACGCTGGTGGGGTTTGAGGTGGAGACCCTCAGCTGATCTGGCGCGGAATCGCTTCACCGAGCGATGCCACGCGCATGGTCAAGGTCGTGCTAGCATCCGCTCGCATCCATCGGCCGCGACCAGTCGCACGGACGACCATCATGCCCCGACCCAAACTACCCATCAGCATCCAGACCTTCCGCGAGATCCGCGAGGACGACTACTATTACGTCGACAAGACCGGCTTCGCGCTGCGGCTGATCGAGGAGGGCAAGGCTTACTTTCTCTCCCGTCCGCGGCGCTTTGGCAAGTCGCTGTTTCTCGATACCCTGGCGGAGCTGTTTGAGGGCAACGCGGCGCTGTTTCAGGGGCTCGAGGCCGAGTCACGCTGGGACTGGTCGCGGCGCTTCCCGGTAATCCGGCTGAGCTTTGGCGGTGGGGTGATTCGCCAGCCGGGCCAGCTGGAGACCAAGATCCGCGAACAGCTCAACATCAATCAACAGGCGCTTGGTCTGGTTTGCGAGGAGCCGAACGTCGATGGCTGCTTGGCCGAGCTGATCCGCAAAGCCCATGCCGCCACCGACGAGCGGGTCGTCGTCCTCGTCGATGAATACGACAAGCCCATCCTCGACAACCTCACCGACCCCGCCACCGCCAAGGCACTGCGCGATGGCTTGCGCAACCTCTACTCGGTGATCAAGGACTCGGATGCCCACATCCGCTTCGTCTTCCTCACCGGGGTATCCAAATTCAGCAAGGTTAGCCTCTTCTCCGGGCTCAACAATCTGGTGGACATCACCGTGGATGCCGAGTATTCCGCTCTCTGCGGCTACACCGAGGCCGACTTGGACCGGGTCTTCGCGCCCGAGCTTGAAGGGTTGGACCGTGATCAGATCCGCGCCTGGTACAACGGCTACAACTGGACCGGCGAGGCGGTCTACAACCCCTTCAATGTGCTGCTGTTATTCAAGACACGCCGATTTCACCCTTGGTGGTTCGAGACCGGCACGCCGACCTTTTTGGTCGATGTGCTGACCGAGCGCGGCTACTTCACGCCGGACCTGGCCAACCGCCAAACCAGTCTGGAACTGCTCTCGAGCTTTGATGTCGAGCACTTCGATACCGATGCCCTGTTGTTTCAAACCGGCTACCTCACCATTCATGACCTCGAAGAGCCTTTGCTCGGGCACTGGGTCTACACCCTGGGCTATCCCAATCGAGAGGTCGAAAGCAGCCTCAACGCAGCCCTGCTCGGTGGTCTAGGCGCGGATCGGCAGCGCACCTTCAGCCAACGCATGCAGCTTCTCAAATGCCTGCAAGCGGTCGATTTCGACGGCATCAAGACCCTGCTGGCAGCCCTCTTCGCCGCCATCCCCAGCGACTGGTACCGCAACAACCCCATCGCCCGCTACGAGGGCTACTACGCCAGCGTCTTCTACAGCCACCTCGCCGCGCTCGGCCTCGACCTGGCGCCCGAGGACGCCAGCCACCATGGCCGCCTCGACCTACGGCTGCGCTTCAACGGCCAACTCTGGCTGTTCGAGTTCAAGGTCGTCGAACTGGCTCCCGAAGGCGCCGCACTGGCACAGATCAAGGCCCGCGGCCATGCCGAGAAATACCGCGCCGAGGGCCTGCCCATCCACCTCATCGGCATTGAATTCAGCCGCGAGCAACGCACGCTGGTGGGGTTTGAGGTGGAGACCCTCAGCTGATCGCCGGCAACCATTACCCACAAAACTATCCCCGTCGCTGCGATAAGCCGCCAGCGCCCGGACAACATCGGGGATTCGCTGCAAGCCAACCCATAGCGTCTTTGGCCCTGGAAACCCATCGGATCCGGGGAGTCTTTCATTTATACACGAAATGAATAATTGTTGAGGCCGATGGTAAAGTCAAGATTGAGCTGGTTTCGGGTTGCGGAATGTCCTTCACAGCCAAAGCAGAGCGCCGTATTGGCTGGGCCACAAGCGAAAAAACCCTGCACGACCTAGGGCCGGCAGGGTTTCTGAATCGCTTTTGATCTGGTCGGTTATCTGGCCGGACTAGTTGGAGCCTTTTGAGCTGTTACCCCAGCTTTTTTGGTTACCCGGCACTTATCTGATAAATGCTTGATTATTTGGAGCGGGAAACGAGACTCGAACTCGCGACCCCAACCTTGGCAAGGTTGTGCTCTACCAACTGAGCTATTCCCGCTTTGAGAAGACCGACATTTTAGCCGATCATTCGCTTCTGTCAAGAATCTGAAACCTGATTTTCGCTCCGCCCCATCAGGCTCGGCCAAGCCACGCGCAGGTAGAGCGCCATGGACCAGAGGGTTAGCAAAGCAGCGATGTAGAGCAGCGCCATGCCGATTGGTTCGATCGGCAGGCCAAGCAGCGGTCCCTGCAATATCAGCAGGAAGATGGCGATCATCTGCGCGGTGGTTTTGAGCTTGCCAGCCTTGGACACCGCCACCTTGGCCCGGTTGCCGATTTCGGCCATCCATTCGCGCAGCGCCGAGACGGTGATCTCGCGACCGATAATGACCGCCGCCGGCAGCGCCAGCAGGGCGCGTGGGTCGGCCTGCACCAAGAGCACCAGGGCAATGGCGACCATGAGCTTGTCCGCCACTGGGTCGAGAAAGGCGCCCAGCGGCGAGGTTTGATTGAGGCGGCGCGCCAGATAGCCATCGAGCAGATCCGTCAAGGCCGCGGCGCCAAAGACCAGCGCGCAGACCGGCCGCGCCCAGGGGACCGGCAGGTAGAAGATGACCATAAAAACCGGGATCAGCCCGATCCGTAGCAGGGTCAGCAGATTCGGGATATTCATCATGGTTTGTCCGTCTTACTTCGGCACACCACCTGCACCGCCAAGGCCCATCTTAGGCCGACTGGCGCGCTGGGCAAACAGCATTTCTCAGTCACTGGCGATTTTGCCGCTCTCAACTGGTGGTTGGCCGCCCATTGGGGAAGCGGTTGTGGCAACAGGTAGCGCACCCCGGACGGGTATCGCCAAGGGCATTCAGAGTCGCACCCCTGGTCAACCGCCCAAGTCTTGATTGACGGCCTGGTGAATTTGCTCGGCCAGCGCGGCACTGATGCCATCGACCCGCGCGATGTCTTCAGCGCTCGCCCGGCGCAGGCCGCGCAGGCCACCGAAGGCACGCAGCAGGCTGGCGCGACGTTTGGCGCCCACGCCGGGGATGCCCTCCAGCACCGAGGTGCGCCTGGCCTTGTCACGCCGTTGGCGGTGGCCAGTGATGGCGAAGCGATGGGCTTCGTCGCGAATCTGCTGGATGAGGTGCATGGCCGGGGAGTCCGCCGGCGCGATGATGGCATGACGCTGGTGCGGCTGCCACAGCTGCTCGGCGCCGGGTTTGCGGTCCGGGCCCTTGGCGACGCCAACCAGGCGCACGCCCTGGATGCCGAGTTCCTCGAGAATACCGATGGCGGCATTGAGCTGGCCGCGCCCGCCGTCGATGAACAAGATGTCCGGCACCGGCACTTCGCCGTCCTTAATGCGCTTGTAGCGCCGCCCCAGTGCCTGGGCCATGGCGGCATAGTCATCACCGGGGGCAATGCCGTCGATGTTGAAACGACGATAGTCCGACTTGCGCTGCCCCTCGGCGTCGAACACCACGCAGGAGGCCACCGTCAGCTCACCCTGGGTATGGCTGATGTCGAAGCACTCCATGCGCCCCGGCTGTTCGTCGAGCCCGAGCAGTTCGCGCAGCGCCTCCAGCCGTTGGTTGTAACCGGCGCGACTGCCGAGGCGCGATTGCAGCGACAACTCGGCATTGCTCTGGGCCATTTTCAGCCACTGGGCACGCTCGCCACGCAGCCGATGGCTAATGGCAACCCGGCGTCCGGCACGCTCGGCGAAGGCGGTCTCAAGAAACTCCAATTCGTCCGGTGCGTGACTGACCAGCAGCTCCGGCGGAATGGGCTTGTCAGCATAGAACTGGGTCAGAAAGCCGGCCATGACCGTCGCCGGCGTGGCCTCTAGCGGAGCCTTGGGGAAAAAGCTCTTATTGCCCAGATTGTGCCCGGCGCGGATAAAGAACACCTGTACGCAATGCACACCACCCTCGGTGGCGCAGGCCAGGATGTCCAAATCGCCACCACTGGCGGTCACATACTGGCGCTGCTGGATGCGCCCCAGGGTGGCGATCTGATCGCGCAGCACGGCCGCGCGCTCGAACTCCAGCGCTTGCGCCGCCTCGTCCATGCGCTCGCCCAGCTCGCGGATGACCTCATCGGTGCGCCCGTCGAGGAACTTGATGCTGCGCGCGACATCTTCCGCATACTCCTGCTCAGTGATCAGCCCGACACAGGGCGCGGTGCAGCGCTTGATCTGGTATTGCAGACAGGGCCGCGAGCGATTACGAAAAAAGCTGTCGCGACACTGGCGGATCGGGAAAATCTTTTGCAAGAGTTGCAGCGTCTCGCGCACCGCCGAGGCACTGGGATAGGGGCCAAAGTAACGCCCCTTGCCCTTGCGCGAGCCGCGATAAAAGGCCAAACGCGGAAAGGCATCCTGGGTGCTGAGATAGATAAAGGGATAGCTTTTGTCATCGCGCAGCAGCACATTAAAGCGCGGCTGATGGGACTTGATCAGATCCGCCTCAAGCAGCAGCGCCTCGCCCTCGGTGCGGGTCACAGTGATCTGAATATCGGCGATGCGCGCCACCATGACCTGCAGGCGATGGTTCAGCGAGCGGCTGAAATAGCTGCTCACCCGAC
This sequence comes from Thiorhodovibrio winogradskyi, assembly GCF_036208045.1. Classification (NCBI taxonomy): domain Bacteria; kingdom Pseudomonadati; phylum Pseudomonadota; class Gammaproteobacteria; order Chromatiales; family Chromatiaceae; genus Thiorhodovibrio; species Thiorhodovibrio winogradskyi. Next base: position 4,030,243 of record NZ_CP121472.1, read on the forward strand.
GTTTCAGCTCCTTGGCCTTGCCGACATAGAGCACGGCGCCCTCGGCATCCAGCATGCGATAGACGCCCGGCTGGCTGGGGATGCGCGCGAGCAGCGCGCGCCGGGCCTGGTCAGTCAGCACCGGCTGGCTCATGATTGGCACATAGCAACATCAAACAAGGTCACACAGAGCAGGCCGCGTCGAGCAGCACCCGGCAGCGCGCCATCACGGCATCGAACATGGCCTCGGTCAGGCGCCGGGTCTGGGTGTTGTAGCGGCTGCAATGGTAGGAATCGATCAGCCGCTGGCCAGTGGGCAGGACATGCTCGGCACCATGGACGAAAGGCAAGGCGGATTGTTTGAGCCCGCAGCCGAGCAACACCGCCCGGTGCGCGATCTGCCCCAGCGCCAGCACCACAGCGCCCGGCGGCAAGCCAGCCAGTTCGGCGCTCAGATACGGATTACAAGCGCGCATCTCCGCCGGCAGAGGCTTGTTGGCCGGCGGCAGGCATTTCACCGCGTTGGTGATGCGACAATCGATCAGCTTGAGCCCATCATCCATGCTGATCGACTCGGCACGGCTGCCGAACCCATGCCGATGCAGGCTGGCATAGAGCAAAATACCCGCATAATCCCCGGTAAAGGGCCGCCCGGTGCGATTGGCGCCATGCAGACCGGGCGCCAGGCCGACAATCAGCAGGCGCGCTTTGGCATCGCCAAAAGGCGGCACGGGCGCGGCATGGTAAAGCGGGTGCTGGGCGCGCACCTCATCAAGGTATTCAGCCAGACGCGCGCAGGCGCGGCAAGCAGGGTTGAACATTGGAGCTTGATCGGACATCTCAACAGTGGGGCGTGAGAGGTTAGCAGGTTTCCAGAAAATATCATGGGCAGAGGGCGCATGTGCCCCGTCCGGACGTTTCAGCCAGGTTAGCAGCAACACCCCATGATCACCGTTCAGAAAATGTCGCGACCGGGTGAACACCCCGTCACGCCATGAGAGGACAACAGCTTCAGCATGATTGAACCCAACTACGCCGGCGGCGGCATCGTCAATCTGATGAGTTCGCTCATGCGCGCGCGCGGCGGCAACAGCGACCTGCCCGAGGCGCACTTGCTGCCAGCACGGGAACTGGCCAGCCATAAGCATCTGGTGCTTATCGTCATCGATGGTCTGGGGGCGGATTGGCTGGCCCGACACTCCCCGGACGGCTGGCTGGCGCGGCACCAGATCGGCGCCCTAACCAGCGTGTTCCCCTCCACCACGGCTGCCGCCGTGGGCAGCTTTTTGACTGGCGTGGCACCGGCCCAGCATGGCCTCACTGGCTGGTTCAGTTGGCTGCGCGAACTCGGCTGCGTGATGAAGACCCTGCCCGGCCAGCCGCGCGCGGGCGGCCAGGGCAACTGGGCCATGGTCGAGGACTTGCGGTCCCTCTTCCCTTGCCCGCCGGTATTTGCGCGTATCAAGACCGCATCCACGCTGGTCAGCCCAAAATCCATCGCCCACTCAGCCTTTAATCGCGCCCATCAAGGCCTGGCGCGGCTGCGGCCCTTTGGCACATTCAAGGATTTTTTGCGCCAAATCGAACAGGCCGTCAAGCGCACCCGCGAGCCAAGTTACATATACGCTTATTGGTCGGAACTGGACCATCTCGGGCACCATCATGGCATCGACAGCCCAACCTCGGTGGCCCATCTGCAACAGCTTGAGCAAGGGCTTGCGCTGCTTGCCGAGCGCCTGCGCGGCCAGGATGCCTGCCTGCTGATCACTGCCGATCATGGCCAGCTCGACACCAAGACCGCGGATCAAACCGACCTGGCCGACTATCCCTTGCTGGCCAATCAGCTGCGCCTGCCGCTCTGTGGCGAACCACGCGCGGCCTTCTGCTACACTGCCGGTGGCGCATTGGAGGCTTTCATGGCGGCGGTCGAGCAGACACTGGGCGCGCGCTTTCGCCTCGCCCCTTCTGGCGAGTTGCTGGCCCAGGGTTATTTCGGCCCTGGAGAGCCCCATCCTGAATTGACGCATCGCATCGGCGATGTCATTTTGATCGGCCATGACCGCAGCGTCATCCGCGACCGCCTGCCGTCAGAGAAGCCCTTCCAGCAAATCGGGGTGCACGGCGGTCTGAGCCGCGCCGAAATGCTGGTGCCCTTGTGTCTCATTCCGACCTGAAAAGCCTCTAAAGCCTATTGAATAACCGCACTCTTAGCCTGATTTTTGCCGGGCCACGGACACTGCTGCCTGCATTGGCACAGTGACACCAGAGCGGACGCATCCCTGACGTGGGCACATCCCGCACCACCACCTCACTTTTCACGAATCGCGGAAGGACAGAGCAACCCAATGCCGGAAGCAAACACCCCCCAACAAATCGGCGTGATCGGCAGCGGCATCGCTGGACTGGCCAGTGCCTGGCTACTGGCTACCCGCCACCAGGTTACCCTGATTGAGCGCAACGACTACGTCGGCGGCCACACCCATACCATCACAGTGGATGAAGACGCTCGGTCGGTGCCGGTCGATACCGGCTTTATTGTCTATAACGAGGCCAATTATCCGCTGCTGGTGCGACTCTTCGAGCGCTTGGGCGTGGCCACGCGCGAGGGCGACATGTCCTTCGCCGCCTCCATTGGGCCGGGCGAGATCGAGTATTCGGGCGACAGCCTGAAGACGCTCTTCGCACAGCCACGCAATCTGTTGAGTCCCGCCTTTCTCGGCATGCTCATGGACATCCTGCGCTTTAACCGCCGTTGCCGGCAGTGCCTGGATCAGGGCGGTTTCGACGGGCTGAATCTGGGCGACTTCCTCAAGCGCGAACGCCTTGGCCAGACCTTCCGCGATCATTACCTGCTGCCCATGGCGGCCGCCATCTGGTCCTGCCCAACGCGCACCATGATGGATTTTCCCATCGAGAGCCTAGCGCGGTTTTTTGCCAACCATGGATTGATCAACATTCTCAAACGCCCACTCTGGCGCACCGTGGTCAACGGCAGCCAGGCCTATGTGCAGAAGATTCTCGATGATCTCGGGCACGATAATATCCTGCATGACCCCGCCGTGCGCGTCCGCCCGGTCGCGGATGGCTCCGACGCGAACATTGAGGTCACCCTGGCCTCGGGTGCCACCCGACGTTTCGATCAACTGGTCTTCGCCTGCCATGCCGACGAGGCGCTGGCACTGATCGAGCAACCCAGCAGCGAGGAATCCCGCCTGCTCGGCTGCTTCCGCTACCAGGCCAATCGCACCTATCTGCATACCGACACGCAGCTCATGCCGCGCCTGCGCTCGACCTGGGCCTCCTGGAATTACCTGGCCTCGCGCGCGCAGGATGGCAGTCAAGCGGTGTCGGTCACCTATTGGATGAACCGCCTGCAAGGACTCAAGACCAGCAAGGACTACCTGGTCAGCCTCAACCCACTCCAACCACCACGTCCGGAGACCTGCATCGCCGAGATGATCTACCATCACCCTGTTTTTGATCAGCGCGCCATGGACGCCCAGGGTGAACTGCAGCAAATCCAGGGTCACCGGGGCCTGTGGTTCTGCGGCAGCTATTGTGGCTATGGCTTTCACGAAGACGCCTTGCGATCGGCCGTGGAAACCGTCTGCCGCATGGACCCAAGCGTGGACACCGACTGGCTACTGCCATCCAGTCCTTCCGCCTCGACACGCCACTAAGGGAGACCGCCACTTCAGATGAAAGCCTCGGCACCCGAACCCGCTCCAGCGTCAGCGTCAGCGTCAGCGTCAGCACCGGCACCGGCAACGGCTCCGGCGAGCAACCCGCATCGCATCTACTTCACCAGGGTCATGCACAGGCGACTCTTCCCAGTTGCGTATCGCTTCGTCTATAACGTCTTCAGCTTGCTGATCGACATCGACGCGCTTGACCGACTTCCGCGGGGTCCGCGCCTGGGGAAATTCCAGCTGGTGCGGTTCGACCCCGCCGATCACGGCCCGCGCGATGGCAAACCGCTGCGCCCCTGGGTGGAAGCTGTCCTGCGCAGCCGCGACATCGACCTCGAAGGTGGACGCATCCGGCTGCTGTGCTTTCCGCGCGTACTCGGCTTTGGCTTCAATCCGCTGAGTGTCTGGTATTGCGAACACCGCGATGGCAGTTTGCGCGCGGCCATCGGTGAGGTCAGCAACACCTTTGGCGGCAAGCATTTTTATCTGCTGGCCAAGGAGGGCGTGCCCATCGACTGGCCGCTGCGCGCGCGCGCGACCAAGTGTTTTCACGTCTCCCCACTCATGGACATGGCCGGCGACTATCGTTTCCGCCTGTCCGAGCCCGGTGAGCAGCTCTCGGTGATGATTCGTCAGTTCCATGACGACGGTCGGCTGAAACTGGTCGCCAGTCAGGCCGGCAGCGGCGAGCCGCTGACCGAACAAAACCTGCGCCAGGCATTGAAACGCATGCCTTTGATGACTATCAAGGTGATCGCCGCCATTCACTGGCAGGCACTGAAAATTTGGCTGCGCGGCGCACCCCTGTGCCCAACCCCACCTGCTCCTAAACACGAGGTCACCTGATGGCAAGTGAGAAATCGGCCGAGGCCACGCTTTCCTGGAACAAAGATGCTTGGCCCAAGAAAGCGCGCGAGAGGGAGCCCATGGAGCGCGGATTTCGGCCCTTCAGCCGCCTGCTCGATCATCTCCTGCAACAGCAATTCCATGCCGGCCAACTGCGACTGCGCATCGGCGAATCCTTGCACACAATTACCGGCGAAGACCCCGGCCCTCAGGGCGAGATGCAGCTGCATCGCCCGCTTTCCTTCGCCCGGCGCATCGCCGCGCGCGGCCATCTGGGGCTGGGCGAGGGCTACCTGGCCGGCGACTGGGACAGTCCGGATCTGACCAGTCTGATTCATCTGCTTGCCGTCAACGAGCCAGCCCTGGCCAGCATTGAATACGGCAGCTGGCGGAGCCGCCTCCTCGCACTTTTCCAGCATCGCAGTCGCACCAACACCCGCCGCGGCAGCCGTCGCAACATCGCCCATCACTATGACCTGGGCAACGCCTTCTACCGGCTGTGGCTCGACCCTGGCATGACCTACTCCGCCGCTCTGTTCGACGGCGCGGATGACGGTCTGGAGCAGGCGCAGACACGCAAGTACCAGACGTTGCTCGAAATGCTGGGTGCCGAACCCGGACAACATCTGCTCGAAATCGGCTGCGGCTGGGGTGGCTTCGCGCGTGAGGCGGTCGCCGCCGGCCACAGGGTCACAGGACTGACACTGTCGAGTGAACAACTCGCCTGGGCCAGCGCAACGCTCGTCGACCCCATCACCAGCGGACAGGTGGATCTGCACCTGCGCGATTATCGCGACATGGACGGCACCTTCGACCATATCGCCTCCATTGAGATGTTCGAGGCCGTGGGCGAGCGCTATTGGTCTGTTTACATGAACAAAATCCGCCAACTCCTGCGCCCCGGCGGACGCGCCGCCCTGCAAGTCATCACCATCGACGAGCAATACTTCGACGGCTACCGCTCGAGTCCCGATTTTATTCAGAAATACATCTTCCCCGGCGGCATGCTGCCCACGCCAGCGCGCTTTGACGCCGTCGCCGAACAGGCCGGCTTGCGCATCGGCGCGCGGCGCTGGTTCGGGCAGGATTACGCCCGCACCCTGGCCATTTGGCACCAGCAATTCACAGATCAGCTCAAGTCCGTGCGCGCCCTCGGCTACGACGAGACCTTCATCCGCATGTGGCGCTACTACCTATCCTACTGCGAAGCCGGCTTCCGCGACGGGCGCATCAATGTGATGCAGGTGGTGCTCGAGACGCCCACCACCGGCTAGCACAGGCCCAACCCTTTCCAGTCCAATCCAGCCATTATCAGCATGCCAGAGGCGAACACTCCAGAGCGCCCGCGCTATCCGCCGGAGCGCTACGACGCGGACTTCAACCTGCGCATTCCGGCGACCCTGTGGCTAATCATGGTCCTGCTGCTACGCCACGGACTCTTGCTGATCATCACCTTCATGCCCACCACCGGCAAGGAGATCACCCTGCTGCGCGAGTTGATCCGCCCGGAGTACCTACTCGCCGACGCCATCGCCCTCCCCGTCTTTGTAAGCGCCATCCGCCGTCATGCCATCCGGCGACCGGCCTGGATGCCGGCAGTCTGGCGCCATGCCCGCATCCTGCTCAGCCTCTCACTGCTGGTCTATCTCAGCCTGCTGGTGAGCGCCTCCTTCACGGCCCAAGGCCCCCTGGAGCAACGCCTGAACGAAACCGTGCTCATCTCCATCCTGCTCAATCTGGCCGCACTGAGCTACCTATGGCGCTCGCGCCTGCTGACAGACCTGTTCCGCGACTGGCCCGCGACTGGCCCAACTACGTCACGACACTGACCGCGGACCAGAGGACAACAAAAAGCTTGCACCGGAACCAAAGGCGCTTTAACCTGTCTGATCGAGTTCCAAGGGGGGCGACATGGCTTCGACGTGGGTCGCGAAACCCGAGGTGCATGCCGAGGTGCGGGAAACCTCGTAAAACTATCCGCAACTCTATAGTTGCCAACGACGACAACTACGCCCTCGCTGCTTAATCCCAGCGGGCCTCACACCGTCTCTTGCCTGTGGGCGGCGGACTCGTGGGGTAACATCACACAGGATCGCGGCGCGGGGAGCCTGGACCTGAACCGCTAAAACCCAATTCGGGATCGCCGACTGATCGCCCTGTCCCTCGGGCGGCGGAAGGTTAAAAACAATAGAGCGGACTAAGCATGTAGGACCAACGGCAGAGGGCTTGCGGACGCGGGTTCAATTCCCGCCGCCTCCACCATTTCAGGCATGATTTTTTTTGTCAAGACCAGCTGCTTACCTTGCCCCAAACCCAACCCTTAGCCTTCCCTCAAGCGATCAACGGGCCCGCGCACAGCCAGCAGGCTCCACAGCAAAGACCGCTAGCAGCGAACAAAGCCACTGCAACCCGGCCCAAAAACCGCCGACTCCCAAGCGCGATCCCCTGAGCGGATATTTCCAACCGCCAATGGCCGCCAGCAGAGGTAGGGCAGCAGATGTTGGGCAGAGGTAGGATCGCCTCGACATGCGCATCCATGCCCAGCACCTTTGATCCATCATATAAGGCTGCTGACCCAGGCGAAATGTCGTATTGAAGCGATCGGCAACCCGCACCTAATCTATTCGCGCTGACCCCAAATCTAAAGTGCCTTCGGATACCCGCTCGGGCGTTCCCGCAATTCCCGCCGAATTGAATCGGAGCTTATTGATGCCGCAGACCAGCAGTCCAACTTGCATCGGTGCGATCACTGCTTTACACGGCAATCTTGTCACCGGTTGGGCTTATGACCCGAGCGCGCCTGATCTGCGCCTGGCTATCGAGATCGACATTGATGGCGCCTGCGTTGCACTGATTCGCGCCGATCAGCTGCAGGATCGCACGCAAGCGAGCATTCCCGTCGTTGGCGACGGTTGCCATGGTTTCTCCTGCGAACTAAAAACCTCCTGGCTCTCCGGAGCCAAGCGCCTTAGCGCTCGCATTGCCAACCAGGGCCCCTGGCTGGCTGGTGGCATTGCTGTCACCGAGGCGCAAAGCGAAACGCCCGCCCCGCCTCGCGGCCAAGTCTATTATCTCGGGGGGCTGCGTCTATCGGGTTGGCTTTACGACCCGGCGGATTGGGATCGCGTGCTTTCCATTCGCATACGCGAAGGCACAAGGATTCTAGCAGAGCCAGCGGCTGACCAGCCCGAGCGCACTTTGTCTGATCGTCCCAATTCCAATCACGGATTTCGCATTGACTTGCCCTGGGCACTGGCAGACGGCAGCCTCCATCATCTTGAAGTTGAAACCGAGGACGGAAAACCACTGCCCGGCAGCCCGCTCCAGCTGCTAGAACTGCCCGATTCCTTTATCGGTTTGCTACGTCGACATTGGTTTCCTCTGGCTGATCCCGCCGCAGCACGCCTGCTCGAATCCATGGTCCGCCAGCATCAGCGCCAATGCCCCAGTCTGCTGGGTTTCAGCCATTACCCGCACTGGCGCAACCTCCATCAGCAGCCTTGCGCCAAGCTTGATCGGCATCGGCAGCCACGCCTGGGCGTTCTTCTGTACGCACCCGTCGGGAGCGATGAGCACCGCCAGGAGCGCAGCCGTGCCAGTCTGAACGACCAGCAGCTGGCGCCAACGCAGGTTGCCTGCGTGGATGATGCCAGCCTGTTCAAGGGTCTTAGGCACCTGCTTGCGGCGAATCCTGCCGCCATCGCGTTGCTTCAGGTTGGCGACCGCCTGGCCCCAGACGCGCTGGCGCGCCTCGCCAACGCGCTTTTCGACTCGGCAACAGGGCGCGCTCGCGCGGCCTGGGCCTACAGCGATTGCGACCGCGATGGACCTGGAGAAGACCGGATTGACCCCTGGCTCAAACCAGCCTGGGATCCGAACCTCTTCCTCGGCGTCGATATCATCAGTAGCGGCGCGCTCTTCGGCGCCCCTATCTTGCGCGAAACACTCGACGCACTAGCGCGAGCGCCAAACCCACTGATATCGGCCCCGAATGCACCGGGGACATCCTGGCATTGGCTGCTTGCGGCCCTGGTCGCCACCACCCAAGCGCACAGCGAGCCCGTCCTGCACCTGCCTGAACCACTCTACTGGCGTGCCGCCGACAGTCCGCCCGACCCAGCCCAACGGCCTGCCAGCCCTGCTCGACAGCAGGCTATCCAGTGGTTGGCGCAACAATGGGTGCCCGGCGCTCGTGTCCGTCCTTGTGCCGAGCATCCCGGTCTACTGCAAGTAACTTGGCCCTTGCCCGCACCACCGCCGCGAGTCAGCTTGATCATCCCCACCCGCGACGGCGGTCAACGCCTGCGGACCTGCATTCAGGGACTGCTTGAACACACCAGATACCCAAACCTGGAGCTCATCGTAGTCGATAACGAGTCGCGCGATAGCGAAACGCTGGCCTACTTGAATGCGCTCACGGGATATGACGTGACCATTCTGCGCTATCCCCATCCGTTCAATTATTCCGCGATCAACAACATGGCCGTTGCCCAGGCCAGCGGCGACCTGATCGGTCTGGTTAACGACGATATCGAAATACTCGAACCCGACTGGCTAGTCGCCATGGTGAGCGAACTCACCCGCCCCGGCATTGGCATGGTCGGCGCCAAGCTGTTGTGGAGCAACGCCATGGTGCAGCATGCCGGGGTTATTGTGGGGATCAATGGCTTGGCGGCCCACGTAGGGAATCACTGGCAGGACACGGATGCTGGCTACCTCGGCTGCAATCAGGTATCGCGCCGCTACAGCGCGGTCACCGCGGCCTGCCTGCTTACCCACAAACAACTCTTCATCGAACTCGGCGGACTGGATGCCGACACCTTTCCAGTCGCCTTCAACGATGTCGACCTCTGCCTGCGCCTGCGAGAGCGCGGACTGGCCATCATCTGGACGCCCGCGGCGCGCCTGCGCCACGCCGAGTCCGCCAGTCGCGGCAAGGACGAAACACGGCCGCAGATAGCTCGCGCCCAACGCGAGCAACGGCTGTTTATCGAACGCTGGGGGAAACACTATCCGGTCGATCCGTGCTACCATCCATGCCTTAATCACGATTGGCTGACCGGTCCTTTCGCGGGTCTGCCGGCGGTTCCGTTCTCGCGCGCACCCCGCGTTCAGACTGGCTAGTGGCTCGGTTACTTTCATCGCCGCATGCATGAGAATAGCCGCGTCAGGCATTGGAGACGAATACTCCAAACCGCGTGTCGTTATATTGCACCAACAGTGGTGAATAAAGAGTCAAGTTCTTGTTACCGGATCGATAACAGATGTCAGGATCAGTGCCAGTTACCCGTTCATGTCATGGTGATCGCCGATGGCGGCGCAGTCAAACCTTCGAGTTCGCGCGTTCGCTCAAGCTGTGCGGCTTGGTGCTTGCCGAGATTGAACCCATCGCACTGAGCTTCCCGATGGGTTTCACCCTCCGCCATGGCCGCCTGTTTCCCGTCATCATCCTCGCCAATGCGGACGGCGAGTCTCTGTACGTGGGCCCCAAGGGACAATGGCTCGCCAACTATCTGCCAGCGCTATTGCGTTCATATCCCTTCCGCATCAAGCGCGACGAAAATGAACATTTCGTGCTTCATGTCGACGAAGGCAGCGGGCTTGTTGTGGACACCAAGGAAGATGGCGAGCTTTTCTTCGAGGGGCACGAGCCCAGTCAGGCCATCAAGGACATTCAGGCGTTTCTCGAAACCCTGGAAGTCGGGCGCCAGCAGACAGCCGAGGCTTGCAGCGTGCTGCAGCGGCTCGGCTTGCTGACCGATTGGCCCAGCAGCGCTCCCGAGGAAAGCGACGACTTCCTGCATCCGGCGCCTTTCAGTGATTTATTGCGCATTGATCAGAGTGTGCTGAGTAACCTCGACGCGCCATCCTTGCACGCACTGCACCAAAGCGGGGGCCTGCGCCTAGCGATTTTGCAAAAATTATCGGAACGGCATCTGGGGTTGCACAAAATTTTGACCGAAGCACGTAAAAAGCGACAGACACTCAGCGAGCAAGATGCCGAGGAATACCTAGAGAATGCCGATGAAAAACTCGCCTTTGCCTGGGACGACTGATCGGGAAGAATGAAAACTCCACTACGGAGAAAACCGGCTTTGACCAAGACCCCCCCGGGCGCCGTCAAACAGGCGCTGCTGCAGTGCCGAGGCACCGTGATCAGCGCGTTCTTCTTCAGTGTGCTGATCAGCCTGCTGATGCTCGCCCCCATCCTCTTCATGATGCAGCTCTACGACCGCATCATTCCCTCGCGCAGCGTGCCGACGCTGGTCGTGCTTTTTTTACTGGTGGTTTTTCTGCTCGCCATCATGGGGCTCCTGATGTGGGTGCGCACCGTCATGATGTTCCGAGTCAGCGCACGTCTGGACAGCCTGATCAGCGAGCGCATTTTTAACGCCATGGTGGACTTCGCGCGCAGATCGCCAGGCAAGGAAACCACGCAACCCATGGAAGACCTGACAACATTGCGCATGTTTCTTGGCAGCGCAACCCTGGTCTCCTTCTTCGACCTGCCGTTGGTACCAGTTTTCCTAACGATCATCTTCCTCTTTCATCCACTCCTTGGTTTTCTGACCCTGGGCGGCGCGGTGATCTTGTTCATTATCGCACTCATCAACGAGATGATCTCCCGCGAACCCGCCATGCTGGCCTCCGAGCAAGCCATTCGCGAACGCCAGGCACTTGCCGCCAATCTTCGTAATGTCGAAGTCATGGAAGCCATGGGCATGCGCAACAGCATCTTCGCGCGCTGGCGCAATCAGCATACACAAACCATTGGATGGCAAGCGATTCAGAGCGAACACGGATCAGTACCAGACACTCTTAGCAGGGCGCTAACCGCGTTGCTCAGACCGATCATCCTGGCTGCCGCAGGGTACTTGGCCATTCAACAGCTGATCACGCCGGGCGTCATCATCGCGGCCGCCATTCTGTCTGGCAAGACCGTGGGACCTATCGGTCAGGTAATCGGTAACTGGAAGTCCTTCCTCGGCGCGCGTGCCAGCTATGATCGTCTACATCATCTACTCGAGACCATGCCGGAGCAACCTCGCCGGTTGTCCATGCCAATCCCAACAGGCCGGTTACAATTACATGGCGTTTTTGCGCGCCCACCGGGCACGGAAAAGCCTGTCCTGCGAGGCATCAGCCTAGATCTCGAGCCCGGCGAGGCCTTGGGCGTCGTCGGACCCTCGGCGGCTGGCAAATCCACCCTTGCGCGCGTCATTCTCGGGGTCTGGCCGGCATTGTCCGGTTCCGTGCGACTCGACGGCGTCGAGGTCAGCCTTTACAACCGCGATGAACTCGGACGCCATCTTGGCTACCTGCCACAGGATACGGAGCTTTTCGCTGGAACCATTGCCGAAAATATCGCACGTTTTCAGCAGATGGACGACGCACTCGTTGTCCACGCGGCCCAACGCGCGCACATTCACGACCTGATTGGCCAGCTTCCCGACGGTTACAACACCCTGATCGGACCGGGCGGCGTCGGCCTGTCCGGCGGGCAACGTCAGCGTATCGCTCTGGCCCGGGCCTTGTACGACGCCCCGCGCCTGGTCATTCTCGACGAGCCCAACGCCAGCCTTGATGACCGCGGCGAGAGCGCCCTCTTTGCCGCGCTCGCCGAAATGCGCGACATCGGATGCACCGTTGTGGTGATCTCGCATCGCCCCAACCTACTCAAGGCTGTCGACAAAGTGTTGGTACTCAAAGAGGGGCAGGTCGAGGGCTTCGGCCCGCGCGCGGAAGTGCTCTCCAGAGTTCTCAAACCCAAGTCGCTGGCCTTGCCCGAGGACTCCTTGCCGCGCTTGCAAGCGCAGGCATCCTAACAACCATGGCCCCGTCCCACCCCGGAGAATAGATCCCTTTCTTCAGGGTAATGTGCGCACTGCCACCGAGAGCCCTAGGAGAGGACGCCGTCCATGACCAAAATGCTAACGACGGAAAGCAGGCTCCCGCGCGCACCGGAAACACTGACGGATGACCGCGGCATTCGCCGTTTCGGCTACCTGCTTGTTTTCGTCCTGCTGTTCGGCGTCGTTGGATGGGCGGGATCGGCCAGAATAGACGGCGCCGCAGTCGCGCCAGGCGTGGTCACGGTCGAGTCGTATCGCCAGGCAGTGCAGCACCTTGAGGGTGGCATTATTCGCAAGTTGCTGGTCCGCGAAGGAGACATGGTGCTCGCGGGTCAGCCGGTCGCGCAACTTGACGATACACAATTCGCATCACAACTTGACGGGGTGCGCAGCGAACTGGGTGCCTACCTCGCGATTGAGGCACGCCTCAAGGCCGAGCGCGACGGCGCCGACACAATCGAATTCCCGGCCAAACTGCTTGCCCAGGCGCAGAGGGATCCGCGTTTGCCCGCCCTGATGGACTCAGAACGCGCCGTCTTCGTAGAGCGCACAAAAGACCTAAAAAGTCAACTCAAGGTGCTTGCGCAGAGCATTCTTTCCCTACGTCGCGAGATTGAAGGGCTGGAGGAACGCGAAGCGCTGTTGTCCAGACGCGCCGACCTTTTCCAGGACGAACTCGATGGTCTGCGTTCGCTATTCGCTGAAGGTCTTGGCGACAAGGTTCGAGTGCGCGAACTCGAGCGCGAACTCATCGGGGTGCAGAGCGACCTGTCGCAAACCCGGACTCAGCATACGCAATCCCATCTGCGCATCAAGGAGACACAGTTGGAAATGGAGAAAATTCAACAGTCCTACCGCACCGAGATCGCCAGTCAGCTAAGCGAAGTACGCCAGCGCATCCTTGAAGCGCAAGAAAAGGAGCGGCGTCTGGCCGATCAGGTTGATCGCACCATGATCACCGCCCCGGTTTCAGGACGAGTGGTTGGGTTGGAGGTTCATACGGTTGGAGCCGTGCTCGCACCAGGCGCAAAGCTAATGGAAGTGGTGCCGGAGTTGGAACAACTCGTGATCGACGCCGAGGTCTCGCCCGACGATATCGACAAAGTTCACCCCGGTCTGGATGCCGACGTGCGTTTCTCGGCACTGAATTTTCGCACCACGCCCGTCGTCCATGGCCGCGTCGAGACTGTCTCAGCCGATCGGCTGGAAAGTCGGAGCGGCGATCCTTACTTCCTAGCACGCATCAGTATCCCCGAAGAACAGCGACTGCTCCTTGGCAAACAACCAATACTGCCCGGCATGTCCGCGCAGGTCTTCATTATTACCGGCGAGCGCACCGCTCTTCAGTACGTGATGCAACCCTTGACGGACGCACTGGCGAGTTCAATGCGAGAAGATTAAACCGCATACCTGTGGTGTCTTCCAGACTACGGTTGTCTTCCATGCGCGCACTGCCTTATACTCAGGACTCATTGACTGTCATGGATCTCCAAGCCAACCTTGACCCACTCCTCCAATCGCCCCGATTACCGACCTGATTACCGACCTGATACCGACCAGATACCGACCAGATACCGATTAGACCAGCGCAAGTAACCGTCTGATATGAAAGCCTCTCCTCAACAGCAACCGAAAATGGCGGGCATGCCAGAAGGCCTGCCCCAGCCGCTACTGGAAACGCGGATGGTCACCCTGACATCGGGTCTATATTTGTTCCGCTACGCCACCGAGGCGCCTGATAGCGACCAAATTCCCGTTACCGTTAACACCACTCCCGCGGGCAATGGCATCGTCGACTTCTTTCCAGGGGAGGGTGTTTCACGTAATACGCTGCGCAAACTTGGCGACACCCTGGTGGTTCGTGTTCTGCGAGCCGACGCCACCGTCCTGCTGGCAAAATACCGCGTGCCTGGCGTCACGGAGGGTAGGGAGGCAGAGGTTCAAATCGACCGCGTCGACACCAGCGGCCGTTTTGTGCGGCGACCAAAAGGCCAGGACACTTGGGGCCAGTTCGGTTCCGAGCCCACCCAGGTCTCAAGCCAACCGCCCCGGCAATTTCCCGTCCAAACAACCCCCGATCTTGCGCAACGCCAACCGCGCGAATGCCGGCTCGAGTACTTCGGCCACATTCAGAACCAGGGCGATGTCCAGGTTCCAGGCGGTTGGCTTGGGGATCCTTACGGTCAATCCAGGCTCGAGGGATTCGTGATCGAATGGCCCAACAAACCCGAGAATGTCGATCTATATTACGCCTGCGACATCAAGGGCATCGGACAAACGCCACCGGTCAGCAGCAGTCAATTCGCTGGCACGCGTCAAAAGGGAGCGCCCATTCTGTCGTTAACCATGGCGCTCGGCGGCCCGGCCGCGAATGACTATCAATTATCCGGGCAGGTCGCGTTTCAAGGTTGCATGCCCATTCCGCTGGTGTCTGGGCGCAAACTCACTGGTCCTCAAGGCACTGAGCCCCTGGTGGCAATCAACATCCAAGTTTCTCATCGACAAGGAGCGGCTACTCCTCCCCGCTACCCCTCTCCTTGGGATGATCCCTCTGTCACGCAGATTTTTCGTCAAGGAGCCTAACAGTCCGCGACAAAAAAACCTCAAGTGACTTTCGCGAAAAACTCTCAGTCTAACGTGGAGGAATACCCCCAATGGCTATAACTTACGACACTCCCACAACGGGAGAAGATCTTAATACCGCTCTGCAAGGTGGCGGCCTTGACCAGGCGACCATCAATGCGCTCCTTGATGCTGCTGGAGTAGACCGAACCGGCACCACCAACGATGTTGTGGTGGCACGCGTCACCATTAATGCAGACGGCACCACCACCGTCGAGGCACCTGAAGGTCAGACGCCCCAGTTCGTCGTGGTGGATGCGACCAATGCGCCCGAAAACACGACCTACAACCCACCTGATGGGTTCGAAATTATTCCTTCCGTGGTGTTTGATACTGAATCCAATGTCACTTGGAACATCAGTACAAACGCGGCCCCGACCGCGGGACAGGAACTCGGCAATGAATCCGCCTTCAGTAATACCGCTGACGGAGCCTTTGACCGAGTCATTGCCAGCGGCAGCGGCAACGACAACATCTCCGTGACAAGTGGGGAAGATGTCTCGCTCGACGGCCGCCAGGGTAATGACATCCTCACCACTGGCAGTGGCAATGACAGCATCAACGGTGGCGAGGGTAACGACATCATCACCGCGGGTGCTGGCAATGACACCATCACGGGTGGCGCTGGCAACGATTCGATCTTCGGCTCCGCGGGTGAGGACTCCATCGACGCTGGCACCGGCTACGACTACATGAATCTCGATGTCAATCGCGGTGACTTGCAGGTTACGAATGGCGAACTCGTCAGCTCTTCCACGGGTAGCATCATCAAGAACGTCCAGTACCTTGAGTTTGCCGACGGCTCCACCGCGACCGTGTCGACCGACGCAATAGTCGCGGCCACCATGCGCCTCTATGACACAGTTCTTGGTCGTTCGGCCGAATTGGGCGGCGCGGAATGGTGGAGCGATAACGCTGACTCCTATGTCGACGTCATGAGTCTAGCTGCCACCTTCTTGGCAAGCGACGAGTTCAATCTACAACATCCCGCGGGACTGTCCGACAGTGACTTCGTGAACCTGATGTACGAGAACACATTTGACCGCGATCCCGATGAAGGCGGTAATGACTTCTGGATCAACCAGCTCCAATCTGGGTTAATCAGCCGGGCGCACGTCGCCACACTGTTTGCCGACAGTGATGAAGCACGGGCAGACCAGACCAACGTCATCCAAATCGACGATGACGATTGGGTCTAAGGCTGTCGAGGTTCCCGCTGACTAACTGGACAGCGGGGTAGTGGCACGCGGCGGCCGCCGCTAAGGTCCACCCAATGTTGGGCACCTTAGCGGTGACCGCCGCGTTTTACTTTATCAACCAATGTTGCCAGACAAGCAGACGCACAGCCGAGACTTGCTGATTCAAATCCGGGCAGCATTGTCCCATGCTGACACATCCCTTCTTCCCGATGACCGCATCGACCATTGGCTGCGCCTCTGTTCTTGCCATGAGCAGACTCTTCTTGAGGCATTGCTGCTCGGTGGTGCCATCGCTTTACACCGTCAACAGCCGGAACTCGCGTTTCTGCGACTTCTCAACGGCAAAGCCCGCACGCCCCAGAAAGACGTCGTCCTGCCGCTGTTGATAAAGGCCGCTCAAGCCGCCGGCGCGGCCAAGGCAGCCGAACAATTTACCGCGGAGCTTGCGACTCAAAGCCCAGGTGAACTGGACTTTTCAAAAAAGGTTTCGCTGTCCGACCTAAAAGCCTACATTGACAGCAAGAAAAGCCTGGCTGATCGCGCCAATGCGGCACAAATTCCATCGCTCCCCAAACTGGTCGCGCCGCTTCGGGATCCAGCCAAACAACCCGTCGATGTGCTCATTCCGGTCTATCGCGGCCATGCCGCCACCTTGGAGTGTCTGCACAGCCTGCTCGATGCCAAAAACGCGAATCACACCGCGCATCAACTCATCGTTCTCGACGACGCATCGCCCGAACCCGCACTCATCGCTGCCATCGCGCAGTTGGCAGAGCAGCACAGCCTGACCCTGATCCACCACCCGATCAACCTCGGCTACATCCGCGGCATCAACCGGGCCATGGCACTGCATCCTGACCGAGACCTGGTCTGGCTCAATGCGGACACCCGTGTTCAGGGGAATTGGCTCGACCGCCTGCGCACATGGGCATACAGTGACGCACACATCGCCTCGGTCGCACCTTTGAGCAATAACGGCGAGTTGCTCAGCTTCCCCGTACCCCAACGCCCCTTCCCAATGCCGACCCCTGAGCATCACCACGCGCTTGATGAAAGTGCCGCGCAATGGCCGGGCACGGACCTTATCCCGCTTGACTTTCCCTGCGGATTTTGTATGTATGTGCGCCGCGTCGCCCTGGTTGACGTCGGCTACCTTGATGAAACCACCCTGCAAGGGGGTTATGGCGAGGAAACTGACTGGTCGCTGCGCGCCATGGCTCGCGGTTGGCGCCATCTCGCCGCACCCAACCTCTTTGTTGCCCATCGTGGCAGCCTCTCTTTTGGGGCCGACAAAAGACGCCTCGTCGAGCGTAATAACGCCGTGATCCGCCGCCGCTACCCGAGCGCCGAGCGCGACTTCGACCGCTACCTCGCGCGCGACCCATTGCGGCCCGCGCGGCAGGCACTACAACGCGCCCGCTTGGGCGAACTGCGCCAATGGATGCAACAGGCTATTGGCCCAGAGCCACTCCTTGGCGACATCAGCCCACATCCACGCCAGCTGCACCTCCTGCCGCCGCCGGCGCTGTCCGACATTCTCTCTCCCTTCTTTACCCAAGCCGAATACACCACAGGTCTGCAAATGCCGCCAGCCGGTCTGCTCTGGCTGACCTGGGAGAGAGGTGAGGCCGGACTCAGGCTCACCCTTGGCGCCGCGTTGCCCGCTCTGCCCTGCCTGCTTGATTATCCCGCGCACCCAGCACCAGACTCCGGGCCAAACCTCCTTGCGGATCTACAATCCCTGCCACTGCAAGGGCTGGTGATTCACCGGCCCGCCGAACTCCCCGCTGCCCTGCACGAACTCGCAGCGGACCTTGGCCGACCTTGCGCTTTGCGCCAGTTACCGCTTCCGGCGGATCACAGCGCGGCGAATCCTCTGCCACCGGGGGCCAGCCTCCTTCTCCCCGCTGCCGCCCTCATCCCCGCATACAGCTCCAGATGGCCGCAAGCCGCCGTGCATCTGGAGCCCTCGCCCCCGAGGGCGCACCCAAACCCGACCCTGTCATGGCCAACGAACAAACCGCATACCTTCATCATTGGCGACCGCCTCGACCGCTCGTTCGTCGCCCACCGCTGGCTGTCCCTCGCGCGTCGACTCGCCTCGACATCATCGGCGTGGCAACTGGTATTGACCCATTCAACGCCCTGGAGGCAACAACTCTGGAACACCGGCCAGGTTCTCGATCTCCCCATGGGTATCACAGACCTATCGGCCCCTCAACTTGCCCGCCTCAGCGGCTGTCTGGCAGTGCTGAGCCTCGATTCCGCGCCCGACGCCACCTGGACTGCCCCGGTGATCGCGCGACGCTTCGCTCTGCCCCTCATGGCACCGCAAACTCCCGTTACCCAGGAACTCGGCGCGCGCCCCCTTCCCAAGGACATGACCATGCCAATGGACACCCCCTCAGCAACCACAGAACTTCATCCACCCACCAGTGCCGACACCCCGCGATCACAATCATCGATCACCCCAAAGCCCATCTCCTCGCAGCCTGCCCAGATCCCGGAACCGACATCCCAGTCCGAACGGCTCTTTCTCAACATCGGCTGCGGCCGCGACAACCCCAGTCGGCTCCCCGAGACATTCCGCGAGCCGGAGTGGCGACAGATCCGCCTGGACATAGACCCTGGCGTCAAACCCGACCTGCTCTGCTCCTCGACCGACCTCGGCGCCATTGCCGATCAGTCGGTCGATGCCATTTATTCCTCACACAGCCTCGAACACCTCGAGACCCACCAGGTACCCCAGGCTCTCGCCGAATTTCACCGCGTCCTCAAACCCGACGGCTTCGCGCTCATCACCCTGCCAAACCTCCGAGCCATCGCCGCACTCATCGCCGCCGGCCGGCTAGCCGACACGGCATACGAGTCACCCATCGGTCCCATCACCGCACTTGACATGCTCTTTGGCCACAGCAACTCCATCGCCGCCGGCAACAGTTACATGGCCCACCGCACCGGCTTCGACGCCGAGCGCCTCGGTCAATCCCTCCTCGCCGCCGGCTTCGCCGAAGTGCGGGTGCGCCAGGGGGAGTGTTTCGATCTCTGGGCTTTCGCCCACAAGAAGCAGACGCAGCGTCCGGCATCAAACTAAAATGCCTGATTCCCGCAATCAGCCGAACCCACCGCGCACCATCTGGCTAACCCAGCCTGTTCGGCACAAATGCTTTTCCGACACCAGCCCCACCGATTTATGCCATTGACTCAGCAGCGCACGCTCGACCTACCCCGGGGCTCGCGCGCCTGATCCAATTCTTTGGCTGCCCCTGACACCCTGTCTAACAGCATTCGAACCTGGATCCTCAATGCCAAACAATCATGGACGCTCGCTGATGTCCTCATCCAAAAATAATCTTCACAAACGTGTTAATTCCACCGCTAATCAGCTAAAATCCGTCATCATCGCAAGCATATATGCAACCCGGCTCATCGGACTCCCATCGCCATCTTCCAATCCGAATACCAGTTGCGCGTCGTCGGCCAGTCATAGTCGGTCAATCAATCAAGCACCCATTCCCCGACCCCGCCCACGATCATGCCTTCAATACACCTGTTTACCGAAACGGCCAAGCCATTGGCAACATTCACCAACGACCATGTTGCGGTTCAGGTTCGCCGTGGCGGCGCTTGACACAAGCCTGGATTGCCCTCCCTGGCACGCCCCCCCTTTGGCGAACACCCCAGTGCCGGTGAAGACTGCCAAGAACTCACGCATCGGTCAGGCCACGGCTCCCTCCTGGCCCACGAGCCCGTCCAGCAAGCAATGAACCGCATCCGAGTGCTCAGCCGCCTATTCAATCCGACTCGAATTCTGAAATGAAGACACTTTGTATTACCGGGCCAAAGCATCCGAGTCTAGAGGCTCTTGAGGCGCTGTTTCAGCAGGCTGGAATGGCGCGGCCGCAACTCAGCGCGCGCACGCAGACGCCGGATCTGGCGACCTGGCATCAGCGGGTTTTGGCTGACCTTCAGCTTAAAGATGGTGACACCATCAGCGAGGCGCCGCATCCCAACAAGCTCTGGGAACTCGTCGCGACCGACCTTCTGCTCGCCAATATCGACAGTCCTATATGGGGATGGTCGAGTTCCGACAGCCTTTGGCTGTTGGATTTTTGGCTAGAGCTAGCGCCAGAGCTATGCGTCATCATGATGACCATCTCTCCCCAACGCTGGCTCGCCGAAACCCTGGGTGACCCACGAATACCGCCACCACAGCAAGCTCTGGCCGATTGGCATCGAATACATGAGCATCTGCTGCGTCAACACTTACGAAATCCGCAACGCACCTTGCTGCTTGATGCCGAAATGGCGCTCGGCGCGCCAGCGGACTTGGTGACTTACTGTCATCAGCGGTGGCTGTTACCACTAGATCCCAAGGCACTGCAGGTGCCATCCGTGTCCCCGCCCGATGCCCTCCGCTATTATTTCGCGGAACAACTCTGCGCTGATGCGCCAGAGGTACTTAGTCTGCAGCGCGAGCTTGAAGCTACCCGCACTCCCTTCGTCGATCTCCCTACTAATTCCGTGGAACCCACTGCGCGTAACCAAGAGCCACAGGAGCAGCGATTAGCCAACCAGCTCAGTCTCGCCATGACTGCCATGCATGAGCAGCAATCAGAGCAAGCGAGTTTAGCCGATGAAAACACGAAGCTGCGCGCGCAGTTGGCTCGGGTCGAGGAGCAGCTTGAGAATGCCTTCCTGAAGAGCCAGGAAAGCGAGGCACGGCTGCTACAGGCGAACAAAAGCATCTCCGAGCGTGATCAGCAGCTCAAGGAAGCGGAGAAACAAGAGACCGAGCTTCGCGGGTTAAAACCCCAACTCCAGGAGACGCAGGAAGAGAATACACTCCTGCTTCAGCAGTTACATCAGGTCCAGGAGGAGCTTGAGAGCGTGTTTCTCAGAGGTCAGAGGCTCGAACAGCAAGTCACGGACTTGACCACGAAACAGGATCAGGAGTACCAACAACAGGTCGCGACACTCAATGCGCGGATAAATAAACTGATTAATCAGCGCGATGAGCAGATTCGGGCAACCAATGCAGCCAGCGAGGCGCTTGAGCTGGAACGCAATGCACAGCTGACCAAAGCCCAAGACCAGGACGTCGGACTGGAGACTTTGGAACAAGCTCACATCGCCGAATTGTCCGCGCTAGCTGAAGAAAACGAGCGCATGGCGACTGGATTTAATGAGCAATTGACCGCTCAGGCCGCGGAACACCACCGCCAAGTCAGCGAACTTGAAGACCGTTTGGACCGAGTCCTGGAGCAACGCGATGAGCAGATTCGACTGCTGAATGCGAGTGCCGGTGAACTGAGGCAAGTACAGGAAGAACTCGAAGCCGTCTCCCTAATA
The DNA here is from genome assembly GCF_036208045.1 of Thiorhodovibrio winogradskyi. NCBI lineage: Bacteria > Pseudomonadati > Pseudomonadota > Gammaproteobacteria > Chromatiales > Chromatiaceae > Thiorhodovibrio > Thiorhodovibrio winogradskyi. The sequence continues at coordinate 4,051,783 of NZ_CP121472.1, forward strand.
CACCTAAATGACTCAGACGAGGCGAGAAAAACACTGACAGCGGCCGTGGAAGCCAAAACAAGGATCAGCAATGAACTCACTGAGCTAAAAACGCAATTAGATGACTATGCTCTCCGTTACCGAACCGCGGATGCACGCCTAAGCTGCATTGCCCATACGGCTCCAGATCTTTTTGTCTTTGATACCGTCGACCTGCAAGACATTGCTTTGCCTTTTGCCTCACGAGCGATTGAGTGGAATTTTCGCGATGTGACAACGCTGTCTCGCTCTATTGATGAACTTCGGGTAACGATCTTTGCCGAGGCTGACGGTCTTGGAATTGTGTTTGCGCGAGATGCTCAGCGGATGCCGCTGTTACGCTGGCCTGAGGCTTTCAAGGACCAGTCTCACTGTGTGCTAACCTTAAGACCAAATAGCACAAATGTTGACAGACCCCCGGCAATACTCCGCGAGTTTTCGACCTCTGATTGGATGATGCTAAAGGGAGTCGTGCGCATCATGTTGACACACATCATCACATCGGCTCAACCCTTTGTGTCTCAAACGATGAGTGTCAATGAGCTTTTCCAGCGCTTGAAGGCTTGCTTACAGTCGCTTGAAAAGTACCCCCTTGCACTGCGCCATGATCAACTTCAACTGATCAACAAACATGCGGAAAAGGAGGTCAGCGTTCAACTTTCCTCTACAACATCGGAAACCGATAGTAAGGAATCACTCCATCAAACTTCGACCGAAGCCAAAGCCGGTGGTCGGACCGAGCGAGTCCAAAAGGAATACGAACACCTGTGGTTGCGCTTAACAAATCTGTCTTTTGGACCAAGGCAATGGCCTAGCTTTGAGTTCCGATTTGCCTGCGCCGGCAACCTTGAGAAACACTTTGGCGAGCATCCCCGGCTTGAGTTCCCCGCGGACACAGGTCAGGCTCCAATCGAGCACTGGTTCGCTGAGAGTAGCAATGAATTTGGTGCAAAGCTTGAAATCCGTTACGCCCCCCCTAGTCAAATGGACCTTGCGGTATGGCGAAAACTATCGGTATCAGACCAAGCATTGATTTCGGACTTGGTTCGCCAACTTCCATCGCTACTGGCAAGTCTCGATGTTGGTTCGCCGGCGGTCGGCCATCCCCTATCGGAGTGGATCGAACTAGCCCGCCAAGTTGCGCTAACACATCAAAGGCTGTCTGCACAAAGGCAACAAGCGCGAGTGACGACACTTGCATCGAAGCTTGCTCAAGGCAACGTATCGCCGGCACAACCCCCTCGCGGCAATGAGTCTCGAATCATTGAACGCACCGCGGCGCTTCAGGGTCCCCAGCCCTGGTTCAACGCCATCTAATCGCCGAGTTCGGTCTGGTCTTTTGTTCAATCAGCCGGAATCCTGCAACCTCCCCAATGGCTAGCGCGGGTATCGCCGACCAAGACCTCGTCAGTCACTCATCTTTCTTTGACCCTTCTTGGTACCTGGAGCACCATCCGCACCTGCGGGGGGAGTTGCACTCGCCAGCTGATGCCTTGGATCATTTCATGGCGAAAGGCGGGCGACTGGGTTATTCACCCGGCCCGCGCTTCGACAGCAGTTGGTATCTAAGCGAATATCCGGATGTCGCCCGTGCGGCAATCAATCCTCTGGTCCATTACCTGCGGCACGGACAGCACGAAGGTCGTCAGCCAAGGCGCAATCCTGCCATCCTATTGGAGCATTTGCTTTGGCGCGGCCTGGCTCCCGTCATGGTGCCGCGTTTATGGAAGGTGGCGCGGGCCGCCGACGAGGATGCACTGGTCCGCCAACATGCGGCCTGGGCGCTTGCCCGATGGATGGCGCTCCAAGCGGACTGGCAAACCGTAGAACGACTCTTGCTGGAGTTCGGCGGTGAGCGGATCGCCGTGCATGGCTTCCATGGTCCACTGTTATTGGCGATTGATGCCGCTTGTCGTCTGCGCCATCAATCTAAGGCGTTAGCATTGTTAACCAAGCTCAGGCGGTTTGCTACTGATCACAGCGACGCGGCTCTGGCACAGGCCAATGTTGCCGCGGCGTCAGCGACTAGCGACTTGGATGCGGAAAAGCCTGTTCTCGCCTGCTTCAACGCACTCTGGGCGAAATACAATTTGTCACCAATACAAAAGCGCGATCTTTCACGGACTCTGAGCCTGGATAACTTGGCAGGGACTGATAGCCTCTTGCCGGCTATTGAGAAAACAGATTCGCATCCTTTGGTATCAGTGATCCTACCGGTATTCAATGCCGAGAAGACCATCGCCACGGCCGTGTTCGGGCTCTACCAACAGACGTGGCCGCGACTCGAAATTATCATCGTTGATGATGCCAGCACTGACACGACACTGCGGCAGATCCAGAGGCTCTGTCAATATGCGCCTCCGCATCAGGAGATCACTGTTCTGCGGCACGCGCGCAATCAAGGTGCTTATTCAGCGCGCAACACCGGTCTCGAACGAGCACGGGGCAACTTGATCACCACTCACGATGCGGATGATTGGTCCCATCCGCAAAAGATCGCACGGCAAGTGGCAGCCCTTGAAGAGGCGCCAGGCGTAGTCGCCTGCGTCTCATCTTGGGTGCGCACAACCGCCACTCTTCACGTTTCCAACTGGTGGGTCGCCGAGCACTGGAGCGAGATCAGCCTGTCGTCCTTGATGATTCGCCGCGATGCCCTGTCCGAACTCGGCTATTGGGATGAGGTGAAGGTAGGCGCCGATTCCGAACTATACGAACGTATCCGTGTTCGTTATGGCTCGGATGCGATCATCGAGGTCTTACCTGGGGTGCCTCTTGCGTTCGCACGCCTACAGGATAAATCCCTAACCCAAAGCCCGGGACCAACTCACCTTGCCACTCAGTATGTCGGCGCACGCAAGGACTACCAGGATCTTTACCGACGCTGGCACGAACGCGCGCGGCGCGATACCAGGTTCTACATGCCGCGGCATCCGGACTCACGGCTTTTCCCGGCACCGCTGGCACTGCTGACTGAACAGATGCGTGTCCAATGTAGCGATCCGCTGGATAGGATTCAGGTCTCTGGTTGGTTCGATCCAATCTGGTATCTGCACACGCACATCGATTTGCAATCACGCATTATCGATCCGCTGGAGCATTATTGGACCCAGGGGTTGGCCGAGGCGCGAGATCCAGGCCCTCACTTCAGCACCAGCGGCTATCTTGTGGCCTATCCAGAGGTTCACCAGTCGGGGCGGCATCCGCTGCTGCATTTCCTGCAGCAAGGTAGACAAAGCGGTCATCAGCCGTGGCCCATCCTGCCAGGTCGTCGCTCAAAGCGCGAGGATTGGCCCACACTGCTGTTCTGCGCCCACCAAGCCAACCTCCGACTATTTGGCGCTGAGCTCGCGCTGTTGGATTTACTCGAATTGCTTGCCGAACACAAGGTTAATCTCCTCGTCAGCCTGCCAAGCGCAGCCAATCGCGGACTGCTAAGCCGGCTGCTGTCGTGCTGCGTCGCGGTTGCCGTCTTTCCTTACGGCTGGTGGCAGTCCGGTCGTCCAACCAGCTTACCGACCGTGCGTCACTTTCGTGCCTTGATCGAGCATTTTCGGGTTGATCGAGTCCATGTGAATACTTCCGTGCTCGAAGAACCACTGATCGCCGCGCGCGAGGCAGGCGTGCCGGTCTGGCTGCATCTTCACGAGTTACCCGACAAAGATGAGGAACTTTGTGCAACACTGGCCGCGACCCCCAGCCAGATAGCCAGCCACATCCTTGAACGCTCGGATCGCGTCCTGGCCAACTCGAACACGACTGCCGCATGGCTGCGAGGTCAGGCAAACCACCAATTCGATCACGCGCCATCTGAGCAACCAACGCGAGCCCAAGTCCCCATCGAAGTATTTCTCAATCCAGTGGACCTCGACCCATTATTCGCGCTCCCGCCGCCACCTCAACTTGCCGATCATTGTCGCATCGGTATGATCAGCAGCAATCTCCCAAAAAAAGGTCTGACAGATTTCGAGCGCTTGGCGAAGCGTTTGCGGTTGCTCGATCCGTCGGTGGAGTGCCACCTTATTGGTCCACAAACCGATGCCTTAGCGAGCGTTTTACAGCGCCAGTCTTGGCGCACTGGCGAACCCGCGATCAAGACTCAGGGCTATACCGAAGACCTAGCAAAGGCTTTCAAGCCCCTAGATATTTTAGTTAATCTATCTCAATTTCAGGAATCTTTTGGTCGCACCATCTTGGAAGCCATGGCTGCCGCTCGCGCTGTCGTCGCTTATGACTGGGGCGCCCTTCCTGACCTTGTCGAGCACGGCGTGACCGGCTACCTCACGACATATCGCGATGTAGACGCGGTCGCGCATTATGTCGTCGCACTCGCCGGCCAACGCCGCCGGCTGATCAGCATGGGGCTTGCCGGACGCGCTCGTGCCATGTCGGGTTATGGTCGTACCGCACAGCAACAAGCACTTCAAGGCCTGTTGCGGGTCTAGCTCGGTTCTATCCTGGAACACCATCATCAATGATCTGTGAGGTGGACCCCATGTCAAGGACAGTTTTCCCCCGAATTTAAGTTAGCGCGCCCAGTTCAGTCGCAGCGGATTGGCGCTGCCCCAGTTCTTCGCCAGCGGAGTCGTCGGCGGAGCGTAGCGGAGCCGACGACTCCGCTGGCGGGTGATCGCCAAAGTGATCAGCAACCACGACACCACCTCCTTTGCCGCTCACATGCACATCGTCCGGCGTTCGGTAGCCAAGCCCCTGGTGAGGGCGTTCACCGTTGTAGAAGGGGAAATACGCCGAGAGGCCCATGAACAGCTCTGAGAGCGTCTCATAGCCCTTGGGGTAAATGTCCTCCCATTTGACGCTGCGCCACAGACGCTCGACGAAGACGTTGTCCAGGGCTCTGCCGCGCCCATCCATGCTGATGGCCACCTCGGCGTCACGCAACACCTGGGTGAAGGCGAGGCTGGTAAACTGCGCGCCCTGGTCGGTGTTGAAGATCTCCGGGCGGCCATGGTGGCGCAGCGCATCCTCCAAGCAATCGATGCAAAAGCCCGTGTCCATTGTGTTCGACAATCTCCAAGAAAGGACTCGTCGTGAGTACCAGTCGATGATGGCCACCAGGTAGGCAAATCCATGCGCGAGTCGCACATAGGTGATGTCACTGCTCCAGACGTGGTTGGGCCGTACAATGGCCAGCCCACGCAACAAGTAGGGGTAGATTTTGTGCTCAGGATGCGGCTTGCTTGTATGAGGCCCAGGCAACATGCCGGCTAAACCTAAAACGCCCATGAGACGCTGAACGCGTTTGCGACTGACCGCATAGCCTTGTGCGCGCAGCATCACAACCATGCGTCGACTCCCATAAAATGGTCTCTTGGTGTATTCCGCATCAATCAGCCGCAACAACTTTTGATCCAGTTCGCTCGGCTCGGCAATACGATCATGGCGGTGTGCATACACTCCAGAGCGATGTACGCCAAGCAGCGCACATTGGCGACTGACCGCTAACCCGCCATCATCAAGGCCGCCCATGTCGATCCACCCGCGACGCACGCTCACAGGCTCACCCCGGACTTTTTTTTCAGCCAGTCCAGCTCCATTTTCAACCGCCCGATCTCGCTGTAGAGTCGCTCTTCGTCGCCACTGTCGTCCACTTTCTTGCGCCCGCGCCGGCCTTCGAACAGCTTGCCGGCGTCCGCCACGATGGCTTTCTTCCACTGGCCTACTTGGACCGGATGAACCCCGTGATCCTGCGCAATCTCGTTAGTCGTCTTCACTCCGCGTACCGCTTCCAAGCCTACTTTGGCCTTGAAAGCGGCACTGAAGGTCTTGCGTTGTCTCTCACTCATCTGCTCTCTCCAAGTCTTTACAAGTCTCTTCAGATGAGGCAAAACTAACTTAATTTAGTGTCCTAAAATTGGGGTCCACTATACTGACCAGAGCCTCTATGCTCGCTGTTGTTGGCACTTCGAGCATTGGCGGCAAGACTAGGGACGATGAGTGTCGCCGCATGACTTTAAGTCAGCATATCCACACCGACAGTCACAGCGAGCTGTTCCAGTAGGCTGGCATCGCCGATCTGTTTCGGCCGCACTGCACCAAGGATAAGGACGAACTTGGTGGAATCAGGCTGCATCCGTTTCCGCTGTAACAAGTTCAGTCACAGATATTAGAGCTCGAAGTCTTCGACCCGGACCAGCCGCGTAAGTAACTCGCAAACTATATCTGGCTTACAAGCCTGCCCTCTATCTCAGTCACCTGCGTAAGACCATCTGCAATGATACCGGCCACCGAGAGAATGTACTGATCGTTTTGCGAGACAACTGACACTAACACCGCCCAGTCCATGATCAAGAGTTCGTGTGGCATGTGGTTGATCCAGAATTTCCAAAATTCTGGTCAAGAATAGGCTTCAATCTTACCAAGGATGTGCGAGTTTGGCTAAAGCCTGAGATACCATCCATTAGCGAGCCTATATCGATGGCAATACCTCCACGAACCCGAATAAGCTCGCAGTAGTATTTGCCTAGGATTCCCGCTCCTACAAGGTAAACGGCGGCCGGGTATGGGGGGCTAATTTCCTCGCAGATCTCATTAAACCTTGTTGGAAAATGATCTACAGATGGCTTAAAGTAACAGTTCTCGCCAGGTGTTTGATGGAAGGCAAATTTCACTTTATTATTAATACCTCTAACTCGATTGCAAAATTCTGAGTGCGGGCCAATTACCCCTATAAAATCTAGATTGACTAGTAACTGCTTTAGCATCGGAGCAAATTCTGCGTCGTAGCATATACAGCTATCGCAAAACAATGGGTGTTGCAATTCAGCAGCGTGACGCTTCAGAAACAAGTGTACAGCAATATTGCCCCCGAGTTGCCTATCAACTGGCGCAGTAGGATTTTGAAGCGCTTTGATGTTTGGTATACCAATAGCATCGGCATTTAGTGTGGCTTTTTTTACTAAGTCAAAAATATCCTCAGCGTGTTTAGAAATCTCTGTTTCGCCGAGATTCGCGAATTGCATTGTCAAGATTCTCCTAGTCCATTCATCTATTATTTTTTCATAGCCTTCCTCTCCGCGAGCTAATATATTGCCCTCCCCATCGCCAAGGCGCAGGAACGACAAAGGGCGCTGAGCTTCATGATATTCGTGGATTTTGTCAAAAACTTGCGTCACGTTAGAAACAACGAATTCCTGCTTCGGATTTTGAAGCCAGTCACCAAAATACAACAAAGCTTGATGTTCTTTTATGATGCTTGCATTGATTGAATCAGAAACTGAAAGTGCTTGCAGTCTTCTTATGCATTCGGCTCCAGTCTCAAAATCAGCAGCAATCCGCGCAATATTGGCGAATCCAGCCAATATGTAATCCGGAATAGTATCTGACATCCGCAAAGTGCTTATGCAGATATCGCATGCTTCATCGTGACGGTTCAGATATTTAAGTAATGTCGCAAGTTGGTGATTAAAAAGTATAATGTCTTGCTTTTCTAGCGTGTCGCTACTCTTGACGGCCTGGCATAATGATAGTGCCGAATTAAAATTCCGCGCATCCCTTAGCGCCTTAACTTCATCAAGTTTATCTTTTATTTCAGGTTTCATTAACTTGAACTCAGACGCTTTTGTATTATCTGGCGAGAGACGTTCTGCTTGATCAGTAACGCACAATTAGCAATGGGTAAAAATTGGGTGGGGGGAGTGATTCTAGATATTGCAAGACCCGGGCTAACTGCCGAAAACGAGAGCGTTACACGCATTTTCAAATTTTGGGTTGAGTCCAAATATGGCGCCATCATAAGTTTTGATTTCCCCAAAAGGCGTACTTGTGATCCCGTTTCTTGGCCATTCTATCAGGATCCTCAATCCGGCATGCTCTAGCGCCACTCTTACGCGTTTATGCAATTCATCACTACGATGTGTTCCGAATAGAGCGAAACGGGTTTTGCTCAGACATCCTTTAAAGCCTGGGTTCGCAATGAGATCGGCTTCTGCGCCTTGGATGTCGACATGAAGAACATCGATCACAGGCTCGGCAAAAAGCTCATCAATGGTTTTCATCGAGAAACAGTCAACTTCAGTCATTAGCGACATGCCAGCGGCAGCCTGGTAGGATGCACCGTAATCGCGATCAGGTTCTTTTATAACTGGGAATCGCGCAGCACCATCATAGCCAGCCGCTGCTTGCATCAGGTCAGTGCGAACATCCTGATATCCGCCCAAATTTTTTTTCACGTGCTGCCGCAGCCATTCGTAATGTGTTGCTTCAGCTTCTAAGGCCATTCCGTGGCAAGGCCTGTCGGGATGTAGAGTTTTGTAGGCCATTATTGAGGCTACCATCCATTGACCGTAGCCTGCTCCTAACTCGATCACGGAAAAGCGATCTCCTGCCAAGCGAGCGGCTAGAAGACATGCTATCCAGTCTACGGTCCATTCCGATGGTGCAGGATATCCGGGCTTGACTAAAGTGCCGATGGGCGAGACATTTTTTCGCCAACCTCGTTTATAGCTTGAATCGACAGCGCCGCCAAGGAAATCGTATACGCTTTGCCCATCTGAGACACTATTCTTGCGTTTGAATTCAGCGAATATTGGCGGAACCATGTCAGTTGTCTCTCCCGTGATCTTGTGCCGAAGCTGATGCTTCGAGCAATCTTATCACTATTCTACCGACTGTTTCGGCTCGCGTCGACGTGCTGTCATCGCTATCAGTTTTTCCCCTGATAGCAATAACCGCGGTTGATTATAGTCATGCACTGTGGGGATGAATTAACAAAGCCTAAATAAGTTGTATCCAAATGATCGATATCAAGTGCTTGCCATTGCCGCTTCATTCTGCAGCTTTTATTTGTATTCTATCTATAAGTCTTGTTGTCGTTGTGATCGATGAGTCTCGTGCGAGCGAGTTATATAATGATCAGCAGGTTTTAACAGTGCGCAGTCTTAATCCTGTAGGCTATTGGCCACTAGAGGAAACAGACAAAGTCCTGGTTGATTTGTCGCCAGCAAACAATCACGCACAGATTTTCAATACTCCCTGGTCGGGTGGGTTGCTGGACTTCAGTAGCTCCTACCAATATCTTCACATCCCTGGTCCAGCGAACTATTTTCATCAAGCATTCACGATCGGCCTATGGGTCTACAGTCGACGGACATCATATTTGCGGGACGGTGTCGCGCTTATCGGTAGTTGGCCTCGTCAACCATTGCCAGTGTCTCTGCGTCTGAGTGGAAAGGACAAGCTGGCGGTTGAGGTCATCAGCAACAATCAGAAGGATGCACTCGGTTCAGTCGAGGCTGGAATCACGGTCGACGCGAATGCTTGGCAGCACGTTGTCTATTCTTTTAAGGATGGGCAAGGAAAACTCTACATCAATGGCAAGCTGGTGCATACCAAAGACGCGGTGCCGTATCGACCGGCTGCCAAGGGCCATGCCGTTCTGGCGGGTTACGACGCTGACTGGTGGGGTGTGCATCCTGTCGGCTCGCAATCGCTGGATGGCTCGCTGCGTCATCTCATCTTCTTCAACCGAGCCTTGACGGACGCCGAGGTCAAGGATCTCGCCTCAGCGACCAAGCCGCGAGTGAATCCACACCAGCAGGCGGCTGACGAGATCCGTGTCAAAGGACGCTTTATTAAGTTGTCGGACCTTGGCGAAGAGCCGCTCGAGGTCCAGCGGCAAGCCTTGTACCTCATGCACAATGACAAGTGGGACGGGGATCTCGATCAGAACGCAGAGTTACTCCGTGATTATCTGGCCGTTGCCCTGGACAGCGCAGCGCTGCGCTACGATGCCGTGCTCGTGCTGAAGAAGATGGGCGAGCTTCAACAGCTTGAATCTGCCGCGCCTAGATTGGCTGAGCTTGCGGCGGATGGAGGCGCCGCTCGGGTTGAGCGCGCCTCAGCGGCATTGGCATTGGGTGCCATGGGGCAGCCAGCCCTCACGCAGGTTGAGACCCTGCAGGCGACCTTGGAAGCGGACTTAGAGTCGACTGGCGCGCATATCCCCCGCGTCGAGGCAATTGTGCGCAATGCGCTCATCTATGCGCTGTTGCGTATCGCGCCCGAGCAACCGACTGTTAACCAGTTGCTCGGTCGGGCCTATGCCAAACCCCTGCTTGAGGTCCTGGATGTCGCTGCATTGGAGCGGCCGGAACTCAGCGATCTGGTCGGTCGGGGACAGTGGATGAAGGCCTTGGAGGTCGCCAAGGATCTGTTCAAAAAGCATCAGGTCTACTTCCTGACCCAGAACGACCCCTATCGTGATGCCCGGGCTGGCATCCATGAGCGTTCGTACACCTCGGCGGCCATGCACAAGGGGATCACCTATCAGTTTGGTAGCGGCAAATCCTACGCTGGCTGCGAGCCGATCACTCCAACGGACTACAAGCAAGCGCTCGCTCGCTACGCAGAGAAGTATCCGGCATCAAACAAATGGCTAGACGGCGATGTGTCACAGATGCGGCGAGCCAGGCTGCGTGCGATCAGTCCGAGTCAGCCAGATAGAGCCGCGTTCATCGGTGGTCCTGACTTCCTGTTCAGTGCCCGCGATGGCAAGGTCTGTTGTTGGGCCGTAGCGATCGATCAAGACGGTTATCTCCATGTCATGGGGGGGCAGCACAACCAACCAAGATACGCAGACTATATGCCGGGCGCTTGGCAAGAGATCGGCCTGTCAGCAAACAAGATGAGTGCTCAGTACCCGACAACCTTGTATTGGGTGTCCAAGCGTCCGCTTGAGATCGACGCGTTCAACTTCGTCGGCTTCAAGGATCATCCACGGGCTGTTCCAGCGACCTACCTGAATTACATGAACTTTGTTCAGGATCATCAGGGCAAACTCTATCTCTATGGCCGTGTCGATGGTTGGGGAATCCAAAGCTGGGGGCTGTTCGAGTACGACACCGGGAAACGGCGCTGGACGCCGATCGGTGGCTTGGCTGGAGGTGTGATTAAGTCAGCCCGAGCCAATAACTCGGAGTGGATGGGCTACCTCCAGCGACAATACCGGGGTCTAATTCCTCATGATAACGGTCCAAGGCTACTCGCTTGGGCATGGCAGCCACATTTTTATAACTACAACAGATCCAAAAAAGGAGTTCGTTTCGACCCCGAGAACCGAATGATTGTTCAAATCGGAGTCCGGGGTCTGGATGTGGACGGCCGCTACGCAAGCCACCAACTCTTTGCCTATTCCGATGACGGCGGCAAGACCTTTCACCGTGCGGATGGCTCCCTTGTCGCCTTGCCGCTCACGGCAAATCCCGCTCCAGCGCATAACGCCAAGGTATCCTTGGGACTGAATCGGCTATGGATCATGCAATGGACAGCCCTTTTGACATGGGCCGGACTCGGACCCTAAGGCGCCGTTAGGCTAAAGCTAACTTGTCGGTTTCGCTGATGCTAGGCTCCGCCGATTCATCCTTGGATACCGAATAACGATACTCCGACTCAAGCGGCGCGCCATGGCGGGCTTCCGCAATCACGAAGGTTGACTTGTAGGCATCAATCTTGCCGCCGCGTCGCTCGGCAATCTCGGTGACATAGCGACGCACTGGGTAATCCTGGTCTTTACCCCAGTTCCAGTCGCCGCCCGCAATGATTGCATTGGGAAAGGCATGATGGGCCGCGATGAGGTTCTCGCGACGGGGTCGGTTGACTACCACAAGCGTGGGATTAAGGTCCAATGCTTCCAGCATCTCAAAGGCCTTGGCCCAAGTCATTGGGGCAAGGATGGAGCGCTCAATGAACTCCGAAAGATTGTTTTGCACACAGGAAATGACACCATGCTGCTTGAGCAGACTCGCGTATTCCGCGAGTGCTTCCTCTCCATAAGCATTAATAGCCCAGGGTACCGATTGCAGGCTATGGACATAATCGATGACCTTCTCTTCCCAGGTATCGACCAGCACACAGCGTAACTCGGGAAAGCGGGACAGCCAAATACGCGCGGCGCCACCCATGAAGGCATCGATTTCCAGCACCAGCCCCTTGGGATGTCGCTCGATTACGCTATCAATAAGTTCCCGTCCAGCACCGCCCAAGCTCCAGCTAAAGGGCTCGACACCTTCAAGGCTTGGCTGCTCCGGCCATGGATACTGTTCCAGCACGCGTTCAAAACCCTCGTTGGCTGTCTTGCCTATCAATTCCGATTCCTCGTTGATCATTGATGGGTCTCCTCAACCTCGGTGTGCGCGATATTCAATCGAATGGACGAAACGCGAGTTTATCACGGAAGCGCGCGTAGACATCGAGGCAGGCCCGCGACATCTGCTCAACGCGGGATGCATCCAAGGCACGCAATTGGGTAAATAAGCTATCGAGCGCGGACTCTTTGATGAAGAGGCAACAGTCAGCCAATCCTGCCGTGCCTGAACTGGTGGTGGGTGGCTGCCACTGGTCCGCGATTATCACAGGGATGGCACCTACCCCAAGGGACTCCCAAACTCTAAGTGTATTCGGGCCGGCACCGGCGGGGCATAGCGAAAAGACGGAGTCGCTTAGGATGGCGTTGTAACGTCGCATCGAGGCATTTTGAGCGGATGTCACCTCCTGGGTCAGTGCCTTGGATTTGACCTGCTCGATAAAGACTGTGTCATTGAAATGCCATTTCTCGCTCACCTCGACTAGGACGTCGTCTTTGGTCTCCTTGCGAGCGACCTCGGCCAAGCGCAGCCGCAAATCGGATGGATAATGCGACATATGCGCGCCGATGAAGGAGGCCAGATAACGCTTTTCGGCGGGAGGCTTGCCGATGATCAGCCCTTCGGAACGGCCAGGGGCTTCGAGATTGACAGCCATCAAGGGCCAACTATGAATGCGAAGCGCGGGGGTTGCGAGTGACGGCGCTTCGTCTTTAACGCAGTGAGCAACATGGAGATCGGTAATGCCCAGGGCTTCGAAGCGCTCGAGCAAGCGTCGCCAGTGAATGGTTTGGCAGACGGTATGGACTCGCAGACGGTAACCCTGTTGGGCGCAGAATGCACGCAGACCGCGCAATCGCACTTCAATGACGGATAGCGCGCTCTCAGGGAAACTGCCGATGTCGTTGTAAGATGCCCACGGGAGTGGCAGATAGCAATGGATACAAGCTGTTTTCTGGTCTAGATTCTGCCCCGGGGGAATCTTGCGATGATTTTCACACGCCTGCCGCTCGGTTGCCGCGGGATACTGCCAAAACTGGATGTCACCCGGAAAACGTGGTCGGTCCGCAACCTGAATCGGCGTGGCATCCAAGATCGGCGGCACGAATGCAGCCATGAGTTCAAGCGCCAAGTGTCCGCTCTCGTTAATCACCGGGCCTTGCAGGTCGAGGATGCGCGCGTTATTAATGGCGAGACGGTCTAGGCAGAGCACGCGAGAACCGGCACGCTTGATGAGAAAACGGCTACCCTGATGAAAGACGCGCTCCCCTGTTTGCAGTAGCCGTTGCACTTCGTTGATTGACGCATGGTTAACTAGGTCTGAGCGAATACCAGGCACATGCTGACGGGAAGTCATCTGCTGAATCGGTCGAGACGTGCTTGGCTGTCGCTCCTGTCGCGGCGAAATTGACTTCGGCTCTCCCAAGGCTTCATTTTGCCAGGTATCTAGGCGGTTATTGATCGTGATGTTGCCGATCTGGTGCTGACCTCGTTTCCAGATGTCGATGTCTAGTCGCGCGGGGTCGGTAAGCTCTGCGCCGGGATAGACGTAGGCCACGGCCCCCATCACCCTGTCGTCGGTTCGCTTGGAATAGCTGCGTTGCTCCGTCTCATGAACGTGAATGCCATGCAGATGCGGAAATGGATTGATCAGAGTCCAGCCATGCAGCGCGAACAGATAACCGACCTTATTGTCGCAACGGGGCACCCCGAGCGGAATCTCCAGGCTTTTCAACAGTGGCGTCGGCAATCTGGCTGGCAAACGCAAGGCCCAAGTGTCCTGCGACCATTGCGGATTTGGATGGGGCTTGAGTTCGCCGGCAACGCGGTCGAATCGACTCAAGCCAACAAAAACAGGCCCGGACGCTTGCTCTGACTCAAACACCTGCTCGAGCAAGCTAAGGGTCTCGTCGAAATAGATATCGGAATTGGCTAACAGTGCGATACCCGTGGTCGCTGATCGCGCCGCATCCTCGAGCCACAGGCGATAGGTCGGGCGGTCGTTGGTAGTGACAATGCGGATCTTATCGTGTTGAACGGGTGGCTGATGGTCGTCGTCGATCAGCAGCACGACATGCCTGATTGCATCGCACGCCAAGTTGATGCGCAGACACTCGTCCAGTTCGGCTTGGCGTTCTTCGGTCGCGGCAGCGTAGTAAGGAGTCCAAAGCGTGATGGGAAGTCGAGTCATAAGGTAAGCCGGTGGCAGCTTTACAGGGCTACAGGGCGTTTGTCACCGAGACTGAACCGACGCCCTTTGCGTTTACGATCTAGTTTAGGTTGGAATCAGCCTCTCGAGCAGCGCATCGGCCCCGAGCCGGTGCGAACAGATGGCAGCGGGCGCCTGGAAGGGCCGCGGATCAAGCGGGAATTGGAGCCTGGGCAACTCTGCCTGATCATTGTGCCAGGACTCCCATGCCTGCTGGTAGTCGCGACGGATTGGGGCAACGCCACGCTCATCCAGATAGGTGGCATCGTTGGTTGTCAGCGACTGGCTCGCGTCGAGCTGCAGCATCAGGGGACGTTCGATAACACGAAGGCATTGCGGGGTGTAACGGCGAATGCGCGCAAGGATCTCTGCATCCGCGCCAACGCGGACACTGTCCCATGCCCCCAAGCGCTGTTCGAAGTAGTTCCGCTCGAAGAGCAGGGAAGGAAAGCAGAGCCGCAGCACGCCATCCTCGGCGATCCAGTCGGGATCTCGAAAGCGGGTGACGCGCCCATTTTCTTGCATCCGCAGCATGCGCCCCATGGTGACCCGCGGTTCCCCATCGGGGGCGTTGATGAGTGGCAATATCTGGTCGGCCAGCCGAGTCGGAAAGGCCCAGTCATCAGCGTCGTGGACGGTGAGATATTGACCGCGCGCATGGACTAGGCCGACATTCTTGGCCACATAGGGCCCACCATTGGTTCGCAAGGTCAGGACACGCACGCGCGGATCCTGTTGTTGTAAGCTTTCGGCGATCACCCGACTTGCGTCTGTGCTGGCATCGTCGATCAGCAACAACTCCAATGACTGCCAGGTTTGCTCAAGGATGGATCGCACGGCTAGATGCAGCGTGGTCTCGGCGTTGTATACCGGCATCAGCACGCTGATGAGAGGCCCCTGCCCGTGTCGGGGAAGATGCTCCAGATGAGCAGACCTTAACCGCTGAAATCGTGGCTCCAGGCCAGGTTCTAGGTCCAGTTGATAGGGAGCTTTCTCTTGGGTTTCGCTCTCTGACAGATAAGCGAGGTATTTGTTGATAAATCGCAGCCACAGGCTCTCGACTTCAAGGGCCTGGTTGGCGTACAGCAGGTTGAGTGCGGGAACCTCGGTCCCATGTGCATGCATAAACGCCAGCGCGATTCCTTGCAAAGCTTCATGCTGGCGAGCCAGTTGATCAGCCTGATGCAAGATTCCCATATGCCGCTTGGATGCGTGAACGGCACCTGTATCGCGTGAGAACGGGGGCGTTCCTGGCACTGCCTCGCCCCGGGCCGCATAGGTCAAAGGTGCTCGCCAACCGGCTTTGTACAAATGATTGTCAAGCTCCACCGCATGATTGAGCGCCAGCTCAGGGGTCTCGATGGAACGCTTACGCGCCGCGGCAAGCGCCTGCCGCACGGCTGCTGGAAGTTCCATGCTGATGCCAAGCTATCCTCCTAGCTATTGTTTCCGACGCTCATGGGGGAATCACCAACCCCACATTGGAGCTGCTATTTCACAGTCGGACAACGACGATGTAATTACGCGGAACGCGCTTACTACGCCCTGCCCCGAATCTTAGCGGAATCCAACAGCAAGAGCTGCGAACGAACCATCATGATACTTCTGCAGGGTGGCTGAAGTTTTGGGAGCGGATCCGCGAATCTTGCGTATAATATCAGCTGCAAATTAAGAGGGACAGCCGGCCATCGTCCTGGCCCTTGATCCTAGTCCATCATCCCAACCAGGTTGGTTGTTACGCGGCAGATCAACCATTGGCAAAGCACCCCAGGTCGCCTTGCCATGCGGTTGGCAAGAAGCATCCAGCAGGCTAAGTTCGTTCTTGCTATTGATTTTGCGGGCGATTATGATTTTTTCGTACGCCTGCGCTAAACCTTAAAACAATCAGGATCTCAATCTCTTGCCTTTGTCCAGTCCCACCGCTGCCACCGAAGCAGGCCTTGAGCTACTGCGCCAGCTTTATCCACCGCAAATGCTGGTGCATGTCGGAATCGGAAATGGCGCCGGTCCCATGCAATGCTGGCAACGTTGGTCATCGCCCGCGAATGCGGTTCTCATCGACGCCGATGCTAGCCGAATTCAATGGGCCAAGGCGCTTACCGCAAAGCACCCACACTGGCATCTGCTCGGGAATGTGCTGCTCGATCATGCGGATGGTCAGAGTCTTTATCATCGAGCGAGCAACCCCGATGAAGATGGTCTGCTCGATCCGGATGCGCTCAAGGCTTTCTGGCCCAATCTGCGCAAACTGGAGCAGACTGAACGTGTAACTCAACCTCTGGGCAGATTACTCAGCGAGCTTAACCTCGGCGAAAGTCCTCAACCATCAAGTTGCGCTTGGCTGCTTATCGACTGCCTGCCCGCGGATCGGATCCTGCGCGGCGCAACAGACTTGCTCCAGCACGCAACGGTTATTTGGGCCCGTGTTTTGCTGCAGCCCATTGGCCAGGATGCCCAGGATGCCAATGAGGCGACGCTCGGTGCTGTTGAAGCAGTGCTTGAGCCGTTGGGTTTTCGCTCTGTGCAGGTTAGCGAAAGCAACCATCCTGCCGTTGGTTACGCCCTCTTCGTTCGCGATTGGGCGAGCCAGCTTGCAGGCGAGGTAAGCAAGGCGGCTGAACGTCATCAGGCGGAAACCGAGAAGCAGTCAAAAATCACGCAACAGCTTGAGCAACAGCTTGAGCAACAAAGGCAAGCACTCAAGCAGGCGCAAACGAACATCGCTGAGCTGAACCAATCCTTGGAGCAGCGCACGCAAGCCAAGACTCAGGCAGAGGCGAAAACCGAGGAACTCAAGCAGACGCTTGACGCAGCCCAGGCCAAGGCACAGCAACAAGCCAATGAACTGAAGAAGCAACTCGAGACCGCCAAGACCGAGACCAAACAGCAGCTAGCACAAGCCGAAGAACGTCAGCGCGAGCTTGACAAAGCCCTTGAGTCGGCGAAGGCCGAAGCCGAGAAGCAGTCACAACTCGCGCAACAGCTTGAGCAACAAAGGCAAGCACTCAAGCAGGCGCAAACGAACATCGCTGAGCTGAATCAATCCTTGGAGCAGCGCACGCAAGCCAAGACTCAGGCAGAGGCGAAAACCGAGGAACTCAAGCAGGCGCTCGACGCAGCCCAGGCCAAGGCACAGCAACAAGCCAATGAACTGAAGAAGCAACTCGAGACCACCAAGACCGAGACCAAACAGCAGCTGGCACAGGCCGAAGAACGTCAGCGCGAGCTTGACAAAGCCCTTGCGGCGGCGAAGGCCGAAGCCGAGAAGCAGTCACAACTCGCGCAACAGCTTGAGCAACAAAGGCAAGCACTCCAGCAGGCGCAAACGAACATCGCTGAGCTGAACCAATCCTTGGAGCAGCGTACGCAAGCCAAGACTCAGGCTGAGGCGAAAGCCGAGGAACTCAAGCAGACGCTTGACGCAGCCCAGGCCAAGGCACAGCAACAAGCCAATGAACTGAAGAAGCAACTCGAGACCGCCAAGACCGAGACCAAACAGCAGCTAGCACAAGCCGAAGAACGTCAACACGAGCTTGACAAAGCCCTCAAAGCAGCCAAGGCCGAAGGCGACAAACAGGCAAAACTTGCCGCGGCGCGTGCAGAACAGCTTGCTCAGCGCGATGAGGCTTACGCATCTCTTCAGCGCGACAACGCCATCGCCTTGCGGATGCAATCCCTGCGCGAGGTAGATCTAAAGGATATCCAGCAACGCCACGCCGAGGTCGTTGAACAGAAAGACAAGCAAGCGAAGCTGCTCAGAGAACTCACTGAGCGCCTAACCGTCGCCTCCCGATATCTTCATCAACTCGAGCAGCAGCCAAAAGACGCCGCCGAGACCGCGGTTAATCACCTGGAGCAGCATGAGTCCGGCAATTCTCGGCTCAATCAAGGATCTAGTCGGCCATCCAAGCGTTGGTGGCCCTTTGGGAAGAAGGTGGAATGAATCGCGCGTTCGCCAACAGCGCCCGTTTCCATGAGGCCATTGATGGCGCCCTCGAACTTCTGCATGATTACGCAGGTCAGGGATCCGACGGGAACAAGCCGCTTGCCCTTCCGCTCCCTGGTTTGCTTGACCAATGTAAGGAACTATTGGCCGAGGCCGAGGTGCAAGACCCACCGCCTGTGCGCACCATCCACCATCTGGCCTGCACCGGAGGCACACTGATCAGTCGCTGCATTGCCGCGCAACCAAACACCCAGGTATTGAGCGAAGTCGACCCCTTAAGCCCCTTCGTCCCCGGCGGCTTCCTACCCACGGACCTCATCGGATTGAGCCGCTTCAGCTCCCGCCCGTCCCAGGACGAGACCCAAATTCAGATATTCCTCACCGGCCTGCGCGTCCTCTACAACCAAGCGACACGCCAAGGTCAGCACCTCATTCTGCGCGAACACAGTCACGGCCACTTCAACTTTGGCGAAGCCGTACCCGAGCGGCCCACCCTACGCGACATTCTCAGTCGGACCTTCACGGTCAAACCTCTCATCAGCGTGCGCCATCCATTCGACGCCTACCTCAGCCTGCAAGACACCGGGTGGGTACAACACTTCAGCCCCCAAACACTCGACGAATACGCCCAGCGCTACCACGCTTTTCTCGACGCCCATCAGGACTGCCCGCTGATCCGCTACGAAGACTTCATTGCCGATCCCGCCGAGGTCATGCAAGGCATTTGCACGCACCTCGATCTTGGCTTCAACCCCGACTTCACAAACACCTTTAACGTCATCGCACTCTCCGGAGACTCCGGCCGCCGAGGCGACACCATCAGCCCCCGCCCGCGTCGTCCCCATCCGCCCACCCTCGAACAACAAGCCCGCGATTCCGAACCCTTCTTGACCCTGATGCAACGACTTGACTACCTCTTGGATGCCGCAACCGGCCACTAAAGTCACTTGGTCTCGCTGATAAGCTGATTGAAGGGATTGTTCAGTACGGTGGTCCCAACAGACCGACATGAACCTGCTCTTCATCCACCAAAATTTCCCTGGCCAATTCAAGCATTTGGCCCCTGCCCTCGCGGCCCGTGGTCACCGGGTTTGCGCCATGCCGCTGCGCAATAGCCAAGCAGGTCACTGGCAAGGCGTCCAGCTCTGGCCCTACCAGGTCAGCCGGGGCACCACACCTCAGATCCACCCCTGGATCGCTGACTTCGAGACGAAGACTATCCGCGCCGAGGCCTGCTTTCGCGCCGCACTCAAGCTCCAGGCCGACGGCTTCAACCCCAATGTCATCATTGCCCATCACGGCTGGGGTGAGAGCCTATTCTTGAAAGACATTTGGCCCCACGCTAAGCTCGGCCTTTACTGCGAATTCTTCTACCATCCGCAAGGCGCCGATGTCGGCTTCGACCCTGAGTTTCCACCCCATGACCTTGGCGACTTCTGCCGGTTGCGGCTGAAAAACCTCAACAATCTGCTCCATTTTGAGGTCGCCGATGCCGGCCTCAGCCCCACACACTGGCAAGCCAGCACATTCCCCGAGCCCTTTCGCTCACGCATCAGCGTCATCCACGACGGCATTGATACCCAGAGGGTGGCTCCAAATCCAAAGGTCAGACTAACACTCAACGGGAACATGGTACTTACAAAGCAAGACGAGGTGATCACTTTCGTCAACCGCAATCTCGAGCCTTACCGGGGTTATCATATCTTCATGCGTGCGCTACCGGAGATACTCAAACGCCGCCCCAGGGCACGGGTGTTAATCGTCGGCGGCGACGCTGTCAGCTACGGCGCAAAACCAAAACACGGAAAGACGTGGAAGGACATTTTTGCCGCAGAGGTACGGCCACAAATCTCCGATGCCGACTGGAGCCGGGTTCATTTACTGGGCAACATTGCCTATCAACACTTTATCGCTCTGCTGCAACTATCCAGGGTGCATGTATACCTCACCTATCCATTTGTGCTGAGTTGGAGCCTGCTGGAAGCCATGAGCGTGGGCTGCGCCATCCTTGCCAGCAACACCCAACCGCTCCATGAAGCGATCAAGCATGATGAGACTGGACGTCTCGTTGGCTTCTTCGACACCGGCGGTCTGGTCAACGCCCTCTGCGACCTGCTCGATGATCCCGACAGCCGCCAGCGACTGGGCCGCAATGCCCGCGCCTTCGCCCAGAAGACTTATGACCTCAAGCGCGTGTGCCTGCCGCAACAGTTAGCATGGGTGGAGGCGCTGGATGACAGCGGATCGCCTACCCCGTCATGACCAGCTTGACACCAAGCATTCACACCAAGACGACAATGACCGAATTCCCCGCAATCGCTGAACGCGCGCGAAGTTGGGCGAGGAGGCTAGACTGAATCATGAACAGCACGAAGTACGCGACAAGCACAACCGCAAGACAGGCTGAGGCGATAACGGCGGGGTCAGGGTTGTTGCTCCCGCGCGAGCACGGGGCGACAGCCACCGCAACTCTGAATCGCGACACCATGATCCGGTGGCTTGCAGCTGGATCAGCACAGACCACACTGATTTTTGGCCTGTCCACCATGCTGGCTTTCGCGATGGGCGACGCGCCCGAGCCGGACCTGCCGACCTCGCCCTGCATTCAGGGAGAGGCGGTCACCGGTAATGGCGCTATCTCGCGATGCCAATGGGCAAATGCCCACACTGGCTGGAACAGTGTCAGATTGGAAATCAACCCTGACAAGCCGCATTCAGGCCGTAGCAAAGGTGAGATACTCAACGCCTATTTTTCAACTCGCATGTCCTTGTGCGACGATCAATCCGATACCGAATGTCTTGGCCGCCCGGATGATTTGATTGGGCTGATTATTGGC
Source organism: Thiorhodovibrio winogradskyi (assembly GCF_036208045.1). Lineage (NCBI taxonomy): Bacteria > Pseudomonadati > Pseudomonadota > Gammaproteobacteria > Chromatiales > Chromatiaceae > Thiorhodovibrio > Thiorhodovibrio winogradskyi. The sequence goes on from NZ_CP121472.1 coordinate 4,072,888, forward strand.
AATGGCGCGACTTTTCGATTCAAGGCCGGCTCCGATACCTTCATGGAAGGCAAGATCAAGGCCTTTACATCCGATGGCGTGACCTATTTCGGTTTTGGGGAATGTACCTGCCGCTAACCCGGTACTCATCATCCGCGGGGTTGATACAGTCTCTCCGTCATAGCTAATTCGGTCATAGTTGGCCTTCCCGAAGCGCCTTGATCACCGGCACGGTATCCGGGCGCAGACCGCGCCAGAGCAGGAAGGATTCCGCTGCCTGCTCGACCAGCATACCAAGCCCATCGAGCACACGCCTAGCGCCCCGCTCCTGACCCCAGCGGCAAAAGGGGGTTGGTGTATCGGCATAGTACATGTCGTAGACCCAGCCGCGCTCGGCGAGACAGTGGGAGGGAAGAGAAGGGCTCGCCCCATGTAAACCACTCGAAGTGGCATTGATAATCAGATCGAAGCGCTGATCCCAGAGTTGATTGAGACCGCAGCCGCTGACGGGCCCCATGGCGCGCATGGCGTCCGCCAGAGCATGTGCTTTGTCGGCGGTGCGATTGGCAATGGTCAGCGCCGCGACGCCGGTCTCAAGCAGCGGCACGAGCACGCCGCGGGCAGCACCACCCGCACCTACCAGGAGCACCGAGCGTCCGGGGAAGGAGAAACCCTGATTCTCGGCAAGGTCGCGAATCAGGCCGATGCCGTCAGTATTATCTCCATGTAAAATGCCGCCATCAGACACCATAAGCGTGTTGACCGCACGTGCCGCCCGCGCTCGATCGCTGAGATCATCGAGGAGTTCCCAGGCCCGTTCCTTGAAAGGAACAGTAACATTCAGACCACGTCCGCCCGCCGCGACAAAGGCCCGCACATCGCCGGCGAAATCATCCGGATCGCCAAGGATCCTGCCATAGTCCATATCCTGTTCGGTCTGATGCGCGAAAGCCGCATGAATGGCGGGGGACTTGCTGTGCGCGATTGGATTGCCAATCACGGCGTAACGATCAGTCATGTGCCACCCTCCGCCTTAAATGCTTAAGATCAGTGTGCGCCTTCTGAGAGTCTTCATTGTTCGCCACTTGCATCTCGCGTCAATGGCAGGCACCAGAGAAATGCGCTCTCGCGCGCGCCTTTTTTAACCGTTCAGCCAGAGCGCGGCCTGTTTGGCGTAATAGGTCAGAATCCCATCGGCCCCGGCGCGCTTAATGCTGGTGAGCGACTCGAGCACCACGGCCTGCTCATTGAGCCAGCCGTTTTGGCTGGCCGCCTTGAGCATGGCGTATTCACCGCTGACCTGATAAACAAAGGTCGGCGCACCGAACTGGTCCTTGACGCGGCGCACGATATCCAGATAGGGCATACCGGGTTTAACCATCACCATATCGGCGCCCTCAGCCAGGTCCAGTCCGACCTCATGCAAGGCCTCGTCGGAATTGGCAGGGTCCATTTGATAACTGTACTTGTCACCACCGCCAAGATTGGCCGAAGAACCCACGGCATCACGGAATGGGCCGTAGAAGCTCGAAGCGTATTTGGCGGAGTAGGCCAGGATGCGCGTGTGGATATGGCCCGCCGCTTCAAGGGCCGCGCGCACCTCGCCGATGCGCCCGTCCATCATGTCCGAGGGAGCGACAATGTCGGCACCGGCCTCGGCATGGGAAACAGCTTGTTTGACCAAAACATCCACGGTTTCGTCGTTCATGACATAGCCGCTATCGTCGATCAGACCATCCTGACCGTGAGTCGTGAAGGGGTCGAGCGCCACATCGGTCACAATTCCAAGCTCTGGCACGGCATCCTTGAGCGCCTTCACCGCCCGTTGCGCCAGGCCGTTGGCATTGAAGGCCTCGCGCGCATCAAGCGACTTGGCCTCCATGGGGGTGACCGGGAAGAGCGCCATGGCTGGAATCCCCAGCGCGACAATGGCGCGCGCCTCCTCCACCAGCAGATCGATGCTCAGACGCTCGATGCCGGGCATTGAGGGCACGGGCTCGCGTTCTCCCTGCCCCTCAAGCACAAAGACCGGATAAATAAAATCATCAGGTGAGAGGCGGGTCTCGCGCATCATGCGGCGAGAGAAATCATCGCGGCGCATGCGGCGCATGCGGGTGACGGGATAAGCGGCGCGGATTGGAGAAATATCAGGCATGGCGACGATCAACTCGGTCAGGTCTAAATTGAGTGAAACGGAAGCGGTAACCAAGGGGTTAAGATACCGGAAGTGGCGCCATGCTCCAACTGTCAAAGCGCACGCCGATTTGAAGCCAAACCGCATTTATGCGATTTTTGCCAGCTCGCGCGGTGCCGATGCGCCACTGACCCCACGTCCAGGCTAGACCTTCACACCGGATCCCGACAGTTGCAGACAAAGGCATCCCCACTCCTGCACGGCCCCCTGCTCGGACCGGGCGCGGCTTCACGTGCTCCGGCGCTAGCGCGCGGATTCGCCACGAGCTCCGCCACCGCACTCCTGATGCTGGCCTTGACCGCGACGGCCGATTCCACCCAAATGCCAACAGCTGCCACAGTGACCACGCCTGATTCTGTCAGCCGCGAACCCGCGCCTGCTGGCACAGCCATGACTGAAGGGCACCAGTCCGCGGCACACCAGTCCGAAGGGGAACGAGAGCAAACCAGTATTCTCTACGCCCCAGCCAGGATCCCGCGGCTGTATGAGGGCCTTGACTGGGACCACTGCGGTCCAAGACCGGTTCGGCTCGGCCCGTATCAGGCCCCTCCTCCCCTTGATCCGCTCACCCCGATTGATGTAGAAGCTGGCGGCATGATCCATCACCGGAACACGCAAGTGACAGAGCTGTTCGGTGGCGTCCATCTCGAGCGGGGCTCGCAGGCAATTGTTACTGAAACCCTGCGCCTTGAACACGACACCGGACAGGTCACCGCGCCGAGCCAAAGCTACCTTGCCTACCCCGGGATTCGCCTGATTGGCAGGGACCTTCAGGTTAACCTAGACAATGAATCAGGCCGTATTACTGGCGTCAGTTATCGCTTCAGCGGCGAGACCAACTTGCGCGGCCAGGCGGAACGGATCGAGATCGCGTCCCCCGAGTTGATGCATCTACAAAGAGTCCGTTACCACACCTCCTGTAAACCAGACAATAAAGCCTGGTCAATTCATGCGCGCAAGCTTGACTTGGACAAAGTAACTGGACGCGGCAAGGCGCGCGATGTGCATTTGCGCATCGCGGACATTCCGGTCCTATACACCCCCTATTTGAGCTTCCCGATCGACGACCGGCGCAAAAGCGGATTTCTGGTGCCCATGATTGGCAACTCGGATCAAAACGGCTTCGACATCACCCTGCCGTACTACTGGAACATTGCTCCAAACATGGACGCGACCCTGTTCCCGCGCTATATGAGCAAGCGCGGCGCCATGCTCGGAGGCGAATTCCGCTATCTGACCCCTCGTGATCAAGGCACCATCAGCGGTCAGCTCATTCCAAGCGATAGCGCCTACGACAACCGTTCGCGTGGCTCGCTGCATATCGAGCAAAGCGGGCGTTTTTGGCAGCGATGGGCGACTTCTATCGACTATAATCGAGTATCGGATGATGACTACCTGGATGATTTGGGCACTAGCCTTGATGAGACCAGCGTCCGTCATCTTCTCCAGTCTGGCACTCTGAGCTACGCTGGCAATGGTTGGTCACTCACGGGACTCATACAAACCTATCAGACCCTGGATTCCAGCAGCAGCACCTACGGCCGCCTGCCGCAGGTTTTGCTCACCCTCCCGCGTTTCGATTTTGGCCCGGGACTCAATGCCACCCTCCACACCCAATATGATTATTTCCATCATGATAGCCTCGTCAATGGTCACCGCTTCGTGCTTTTTCCCCGCTTGAACTGGCCGCTGCGGCGCAGCTATGGACATCTCATCCCAAGTTTGGGCGTCCACCTGAGTCAATACCAGCTTGAGGATCAGGAAGAAGGTTTCCCCGATGCGCCCTCCCATGCCATCCCCACCTTCGACCTGGACGGACAACTGGTGTTTGAACGCCCAATCAAATGGCTTGGCTCCCGCGCATTGCAAACGCTAGAACCCCGCTTGTTTTATCTCTACACGCCTTACCAGGACCAGAGCGAAACACCGGTTTTTGACAGCTCCGAGCTTGGCTTCAATTATTCAAACCTGTTCCGAACCAACCGCTTTACCGGCCTTGACCGCATCGGCGATGCGAACCAACTGACCCTGGGGCTGACCTCACGCACTCTGGGTCAGAGCAACGGCGAGGAATTCTTGCGCGCCAGTATTGGTCGTATGTTTTATTTCGCCGACCGTCGAGTACAGATCTCAGATTCGGAAGACATCCAGCCTGGCTCCCCCTATGCAGGCGAAATCGCCGCAAAGCTGCTCGATCACTGGAACGGCCGTGTCAGCCTGGAATGGGATCCGCAAGCGACTGAAGAGGACGCCGCGACGGATGGCACTGCGTGGAATAAGCGCACTTTTGAACTCGAGTATCGCAACCCCAATAACGACCGCCTGCTGAACCTTGCGTATCGCTTCAACCAGGACTCCGACTATGAGGATACCGATCTATCTTTCCGCTGGCCCATCAGCGAAGGCGGCACCGAATTGGTTGGCCGTTGGCTCTACTCGATGAAGCAACAACACACCATGGAAGCCATCGCAGGACTCGAGTTCGGCCAATGCTGCTGGCGTTTACGCCTGTTGGGCCAATACTTAATCAACGACAGAGACAGCGACACTGCCACCGGCAGCACCTCGGTCATGGTGCAACTGGAACTTGCAGGACTCGGTCGCATCGGCGACTCGATCGGCGAATTCCTGGCACCTAGAATTTCCGGATATCAGATCAATTAACATGCGCCATTCCAACAGCATCAACTCGTGGCTCCCAGCCTGGATGACAGCTTGGCTGACAGCCGTTGTGCTGCTAACGCTCGTCCTCGGTCAAACACAGGCGCTTGCCGCCACCATCCAGCCACTCGATGGCATCGTGGCCGTGGTCAATGACGATGTCATCGTCCAAAGTGAGCTTGAGAATGAAATCCAGCTCCTGCTGCCTCAGCTTCAGCAAAGCGGCGGCGCCATCCCGCCCCGTGCCAAACTCGAACAGCAGGTCCTCGAGCGTCTGATCCTGAAACGCCTGCAGATTCAGCGTGCCAAGCAGCTGGGCATTGAGATCGACGATGCGACTCTGACCCAGGCCATGGAGAACATTGCCGCGCGCAATGGCATGGCGCTCGACGAGTTGCAACTCACGTTGGAATCTGGTGGGGTCAACTTCAAGGATTTCCGCGAAGACACCCGCATGCAAATTCTGACCTCGCGGCTGCAGGCACAGGAGGTCGCTCGGGACATCCGCGTCAGCGAGCCCGAGATCGACCGTTTTCTCGAGACCGAATCCGACTCCCTGCTCGAACGTCGCGAGGTACGCCTGCGGCACATTCTTGTTGCCCTGCCGGACGAGGCCACACCCACGGACATCAGCGCCGCCGAGCAAAAAGCCCAGTCCCTGCTCAAACGACTGCGCGCGGGAGAAGACTTTGGGCGCATTGCCGCCGCCAATTCCGACGGACGCAATGCCGCCGAGGGTGGCGACCTCGGCTGGTTTGCCATGGCCGATGTGCCCAACCTGGCCGCTGGACCTGCCCGTCAACTCGACAAGGGCGAGGTATCAGCCCCCATCCGCAGCCCCAGTGGCTTTCATCTCATCAAGGTGAGCGACATCAAGGGCGATGATCCCAAGCCCATCAGCCAAACACATGCGCGCCATATTCTTATCCGCACCAACGAACTGGTTTCGGACGCCGACGCCAAACGCCGACTCTCGCAACTGCGCACGCGCATTATCGGTGGCGACTCCTTCGAGACCCTGGCACGGGCCAATTCCGACGACACCGGCTCCGCGCTCAAAGGCGGCGATCTTGGCTGGATCAGCCCGGGGGATACCGTGCCGGAGTTCGAGAAAACCATGAACAGCTTGGCGGCAAACGACATCAGTCAGCCATTCCAAAGCTCCTTTGGCTGGCACATCGTGCAGGTGCTTGAGCGTCGCAACCAAGACACGCGCGAGGATCTGATGCGCATGAAAGCCGTGGAAGCCATTCGCGCGCGCAAGGCCGAGGACGCAACCGAAACATGGCTGCAGCGGCTACGGGATGAAGCCTTCGTGGAAATTCGTCTCGAGGAGTTCGACGCCGGCGACGCGGACAATGCCGACTAACGCTCGCCAGCCCTTCATTCCGCGCCTTGCCCTGACTCCCGGTGAACCAGCTGGTATTGGCCCCGATGTCTGCGTCACTATCGCCCAGCAGGCTCACCCGGCCGACCTGGTCGTGGTCGGCGATGCCGCCTTGCTGCGCGAGCGCGCCGACGCGCTCGGGCTATCTCTGGCGCTCATGCCATTCGATCCCACCGCGCCGGCACGCCCGCAACAGGCGGGACAACTCAAGCTCCTGCAAAGTCTTCCCCCAGCCGCGCGGGTCCATCCCGGCATCCTGACCCCCGCTAACGCAACCCATGTGCTCGATACCCTGACGCAGGCCTGCGATGGCTGCCGCGATGGCCGCTTTGATGCCATGGTCACGGCACCCGTTCAAAAAAGCGTGATCAACGAGGCTGGCTTCGCCTTTTCCGGTCATACCGAATTTCTCGCCGCGCGCTGCGGCGGTCATCCGGTCATGCTGCTTGCGGCACCCGGTCTGCGCGTCGCGCTGGCGACGACGCACTTGCCCTTGAGAGCCGTCCCGGACGCGATCACCCCAGCATTGCTCGAGCGTGTCATCACCACACTGGAGCGCGCGCTCAGACAGGACTTTGGTATCGACGCGCCCCGCATCCTGGTGTGCGGTCTCAATCCGCACGCCGGCGAGGGTGGTCATCTCGGACAGGAAGAACAGAGCCTGATTGGGCCCGCCGTGCAGGCACTGCAAGCCCGCGGCTTGAGACTAACCGGCCCCCTGCCGGCCGATACTGTCTTTGTGCCCGATCGTCTCGCGCAAACAGATGCCGTGCTGGCGCTCTACCATGATCAAGGCCTGCCCGTGCTCAAGCATCTTGGGTTTGGCCGCGCCGTGAACATCACAGTCGGCCTGTCCATTATCCGCACATCGGTTGACCATGGAACCGCGCTTGATCTCGCTGGCACCGGCCGGGCCGATCACGGCAGCCTGGAGGCCGCCATCGACACGGCCATCGCCATCGCCAAGCAGCATCGCAAAGCGCACGCCAGCCACCAGCATCAATGAGAAAGCCAGACCCCCAAGCGAGCGCGCCGAACGCTAAAGGGCCAATGGCTCGCTTGAAGCCATGCGCTCGCGCACCTGGAGCGCGACGGCGAGCGCCTTCAGGCCAACGCGCCCATCGACCAGCGGCGTCTGTCCCAAGGCAATGGCATCGACAAAGGCCGCGATCTCGGCATCCAGGGGTTTGACGGCGTCAAGCGCGATACTCTCGCGCAGGATGCTCGGACGCCCTTGCCCCGTCTGTTCCTCGCGCGTGGCCACATCCAAACATTGTTCGGCAAAATCGAGCGACAGATAAGTGCGTGGTTGAAATACCCGGATGCGGCGAATTTTCTTCTCGGAAACACGACTAGCCACCACGTTAGCCACGGCTCCATTGGCGAACTCCAGGCGCGCGCTGGCAATATCCACGTGCTCGGTCAATACCGGCGTTCCAACGGCGCGGACTTCTGTCAGATCGCTGTCGACCAGCGCTAGGATAATATCAATGTCGTGAATCATCAGGTCAGTGACGACATCGACATCGGTCGCGCGCTCAACAAAGGCGCCAAGGCGCTGTGCCTCGATGTAGCGCGGCTGCCTGATACGCTCGGCCAGCGCCATGACGCCGGCGTTGAAGCGTTCCAGGTGGCCAATCTGCAGCAAGGCGCCGCTGCGCTCGGCCAGTTCCACCAGTTCCGCGCCCTCGGCGGTATCCACGGCGATGGGCTTTTCCAGCAGCACATGGATTCCGCGAGCCAGAAAGGGTCGCGCGACGGCCAGATGCGCGCTGGTTGGCACCACAATGCTGACAGCATCGACCTCAGCCAATAGCGCATCGGCGCTGTGATAAGCGCGGGTTCCCGCCTCGGCCGCGACCGCCGCCGCCCGTTGGGCATCGGTATCCACCACCCCAATCAGCTCGACCCGCGCGAGCCTGGAGTAAATCAACGCATGAAAACGCCCCAGATAACCGACACCTATCACCGCCACGCGTAGCTTGCTCATCGTTCAGCCCCCGAGTCCTGGAGAGGGCTCAACCGCCCGCCGCCGATCTGACCACGAGATCACTCGCGACTGGCGACTCACCATTGCCGTAAAATAGGTGAACCTGATACGCCACGGTGAGCGAGAGCCCCATGGCGACGACAATCACCAGGATTGGGAAGAGATCTATCTTTTGACGACGCTTATATGACATGGACTTAGACAGCAAATCTAAGGATTTAGGTATCCTAAGTTTACAACAGACTGAAATTTAGAAAAGGGAAAATTCACCGACAAGCGACCAGCGGTCGCTGCCCAATCGCCAAGTTGGGCAGCAGACACATGGCACCTCAAGAAGTTTCAAAGAGAGCCTAGAAACGCCTTCCCGTCAGGCCCTCTCCATCCCGCGCGCCTTGGTCGGAGCCCAACCGGCACGACCCCGGCATCCACCGCCAGCCGAACGACAACAAACATCCATGGCTACTTATGCAATCGGCGACATCCAGGGCTGCCACGACGAGTTCGCACTCCTGCTCGAGCGCCTGAGATTCGATCCAGCCAACGACCGCCTGTGGTCGGTTGGCGATCTGGTCAACCGCGGTCCCAAGTCACTCGAGGTTCTGCGATTTTTCAAAGCGCTTGGCGAGTGTGCGGCAGTCGTCCTGGGCAACCACGATCTTCATCTCCTGGCACTGGCCGCGGGCAATCAGCAGCAAGCCCGCGACAGCACCCTGGACGCCATCCTTCAGGCACCCGACCGCGATGAGTTGCTGCACTGGCTTCGCCACCGCCCGCTGTTTTTCCGCTCGAAAAAAAAGAATGTCGCCCTGGTCCATGCCGGACTCCCACCCCAGTGGGACTGCACCCAGGCCGCCGGTTTGGCAAGCGAGGTGGAGTCCGCGCTGCGCGATCCAGGTTATCAGGAATTTCTGCAGGGGCTCTACGGCAACGAACCGAGCCGCTGGCGCGATGACCTGCGCGGCATGGATCGCCTGCGCTTCATCGTCAATGCGCTGACACGGCTGCGCTACTGCGACGCCGAGGGCACACTTCTGTTAAAAGAGAAGGGACTGCCAGGCAAGCAGTCCGAGGGCGCCCTGCCCTGGTTCCAGGTGCCCGGTCGTCGCAGCCGCGATGAGCGCATCATCTTCGGCCACTGGTCAACCCTTGGCTATCACACCGAGGAGAACCTCTGGGCCATCGACAGCGGCTGCCTGTGGGGCGGGGACTTGACCGCGATTCGGGTCCGTCGCAAAAAACCCTTTGAGCGCATTGCCATCGACTGTCCCGGCCATGCCAAACCCGGCGAATAACGACCATCTCCTGCAGTCCTTGCAAACCCTGGCCGATTTCATCGCCGGCTGCCCCCGGTGTGAGCCCGCTCAAGCAGCCTGAACGTATCGCTCCAGGGTCACAAAACGCAAATCATATGGGTTACGTGCATCCGCCGGGCGCGGCTCGCTGGCGACTTCTCGCCAATGCGCGGGATTCCAGCGCGGAAAATCAACATCACCCTCGACATCCGCCTCCACCCAGGTGAGATACATGCGCGCTGCCCGCGGCATCAGGGCGCGATAGAGAGACGCACCGCCAATCACCATGAGTTCCGCCGCGCCGGCACAAGCCACAACGGCCTCTTGCGGACTCCGCACGACGGCCACCCCAGACGGCTGATAATCTTGGTCGCGCGAGACCACGATGTGCTCACGCCTTGGCAGCAGACCAGGCAGGGATTCAAAAGTCCGCCGGCCCATCACAATCGGTTTATCCAGGGTGAGCGCCTTGAAGTGCGCCAGGTCGGCAGGCAGGTGCCAGGGCAGGGCATTGTCGCGCCCGATGACGAAATTGCGTGCCAGCGCGGCAATCAAGCTAACCTTCATCGCATCTTGCCAGTGCGGAGGATGACACTGCTGTGAGGGCGAGACGCGCCATCAGCCCGCGGCCAGTTGTCGCGCGGGCTGGGAACTGACCAGGGTCGGCGCCGACCACAAGCGCTCCAGATTGTAGAAGTCCCGTACCTTTGGCAACATCACATGCAGCACAATGCCGTTTAAGTCCACCAGCGCCCACTCGCCCTCGGCCACGCCCTCGGTCCCCAGCGGAGCTTCACCAGCCTCCTTGGCCTTGTAGGCCACGGTCTCGGCAATGGCCTTTACATGCCGATCGGAGGTTCCGGAGGCCAGGATCATCAGATCCGTCACCGAGGTCTTATCGCGCACATCCATCACCTGGACATCGCGGGCTTTCATGTCATCAAGGGTGCTGAGCACCAGTTGTTTCAGGGCAAGAAGCTGTCGGTCGAGCTGCATGCAATCTCCGTTGTTTCGCGCCAAACGCGCATGGCTTGAGTCATCAATCATCAGTCGTCCCAGAATTAGGCCTTTGCCGGCCTCAATCTTCCAAGGCTCTCATCAGTTATCTCCCGCATCAATCATAAGTCAAACGGACAGCTTCTTTCGAGAAAACCACAATCCCCGTCTTGGCAAGGCAGTGCGAGCACGGTTATAGTTGGCGTTCGGAACGCTGTCGCGGGAGAGATCGGCCCATGGCCGACGCCGAAGGCGCAACTCCGCCCGGAATCGCTCAGGCACCCAGGACCGCGAAAACAGCTCCGACTCTGGAGAGCGGTTTGTCCGCCAGTGCAGGCACTGCTTCACTATCCACCGTAACATCCATCGGCGGATTGCAGGGCTTGATACGACTGCGGACCAACCCACCGAAGGGGCAGCCCGACAAGGTGTCGCGCGACGTCATCCGCGTGCGACACCCAAGGGCAAACTCTCAGGTTCAGGACAGAGGGGCGGTGCAAATATTGGCGACAAGCTCAACTCGCTGTCATTCGGAATGACCGTGAAATAACGCTTTCATCCTCTGGGATGATCGACACGATCAGCCTTATGTCACCCAGGCGACCCCTTAGGGCGACCCATAAGGGCGACAAGCTATCCGGGAAACGCGAAAAAGAGTCAAGGTTGCCCTTTGACACAAGCCCTTTTCACGTCTGCCCAAGAAGCCTGTGCCCAACCCAACTCCAGCAGCCCCGACCCAGAGACTCTTTCATGGCTCATCGCACCCCCCTCTTTGCCGCGCACCAGGCAGCCGGCGCCCGCATGGTGCCCTTTGGTGGCTGGGACATGCCCCTGCACTACGGCTCTCAAATCGAGGAACATCACGCCGTGCGCCGCGCCGCCGGGGTCTTCGATGTCTCCCACATGCGCGCCCTCGACATCTCGGGCACGCATGCAAGCGACTTTTTGCGCTACCTGCTTGCCAACGACATCGCCCGGATCAAAGACCCTGGCGGAGCACTCTACAGCTGCATGCTGAATCCCAGCGGCGGCGTGATCGACGATCTCATCCTCTACCGACGCAGCGCCGACAGCTACCGTCTGGTGCTGAATGCCGCCACCACCGACAGCGATCTGGACTGGATCAACGCCCAGGCCGAGCCATTCGCGCCGGTCATCTCCCGTCGCGACGATCTGGCCATGCTGGCGGTGCAAGGCCCCGAGGCGCGCGCCAAGGCACTACCGCTGCTTTCGGCGGATCTGAGATCAGCACTTGAGCAGCTTAAACCCTTCCATGCCTGCGAGCGCGATGAATGCTTTGTCGCTCGCACCGGCTACACCGGGGAGGATGGCCTTGAGATCATCCTGCCCAATGAACAAGTGATTGATCTATGGCAACGGCTGCTCAATGCCGGTATACGCCCCTGCGGACTGGGCGCGCGCGATACGCTGCGGCTTGAGGCCGGCATGCACCTGTCCGGCCAGGACATGGGCCCGGAGGTCTCACCATTGACCAGTGGCCTTGGCTGGACGATCGCCTGGGAGCCGAGCGAGCGGGATTTTATCGGCCGCGCGGCACTGGAGAAGCAACGCCATGCGCCGCTCGCCGAGCGCTTTGTTGGTCTGTTGCTGCTTGAGCGCGGCGTGCTGCGACATGGCCAGCCAATCGTTGTCAACGACCAAGGCGCCGGCGTGATCACCTCCGGCGGTTTCTCGCCCACCCTGGAGCGGTCAATCGGCTTGGCGCGGATCACAGCGGAGGTCACGGACGCCTGTCAGGTCGAGATTCGCGGCAAGCGACTCGCCGCGCGTCTGGTCAAACCACCCTTTGTCCGCCATGGCGAGATTAAAATCCCACGCTAGCCGGGTCCGCTGATCCCCCAATCCACCATCCCAATATACGCTCTCATTCACCCTCGCTTCACAGCCCGGAGGATCCCATGAGCCAGGTACCCACAGATCGAGTTTACAGCGACAGCCACGAGTGGCTGCTGGACAACGGCGACGGCACCGCGACCGTCGGCATCAGCGACCATGCCCAGGAAGCGTTGGGCGACCTGGTGTTTGTCGAGACGCCAAGCATCGGCGATGAACTCAGCGCCAAACAGGCCTGCGCCGTGGTTGAATCCGTCAAGGCCGCCTCCGATATCTACAGCCCGATCAGCGGCGAGGTGGTGGAAGTCAACGAGCTGCTCGTTGACAACCCGGAACTGATCAACGGCGATGCCCATGGCGAAGGCTGGATCTTTCGCTTGACGATTGCCGATCCCACTGAAATCGAAGCCTTGCTGGATGCCGAGGCCTACGGCGAGCTAATCGCCGAAGACTGAAAGCCGTGCCCCTTCTCGTGCCTGACGAGTTGGCGCCTAGCTTTGAGTCGCGTCACCGCACCCTCTCACTCCGCACCGCCCACTGGCTGGCAGTTCGCCAGCCGGGGCCAATGACTTGAAACCAACGCATGCCCTTTATTCCCCACACCCCTGAAGACACCTCGGAGATGCTGGCCCGCATTGGTGCCGAGAGCATCGAAGAGCTGTTTGACGAAATCCCGCCCGAATTGCGCGCCAGCGAGATTTCCGGCCTGGCCCCTGCCATGATGAGGGCCGAGCCGGAAATGGCCGTTGCCCGCCTGATGCGGGAGCGTGCGCGCGCCGATGGCGAGCCACTGTGCTTCCTGGGCGCCGGCGCCTATGAGCACCATATTCCAGCGGCAGTCTGGCAGCTTGCCACGCGCGGGGAATTCTACAGCGCCTATACCCCCTATCAGGCCGAGGCCAGTCAGGGCACCCTGCAGGTGCTTTATGAATTCCAGTCCATGATGACCGCCTTGACCGGCCTAGATGCCTCCAACGCATCGCTCTACGACGGTGCCTCCGCGCTGGCCGAGGCAGTGCTGATGGCGGTGCGCGCCAACCGCAAGGTGAAAAACGCACGCGTGCTGATGCCAGCCAGCGTCCATCCCTTCTACCGCCAGACGGTGCGCAGCATTGTGCGCCATCAAGGCATCGAGCTGGTCGAGGTGCCCTATGATCCGACCGGCGGCCATACCACAATCGCGGCGCTGGAGCAGGCCGCCGCCAGCGCACCCTGCGCGGCCCTGGTGGTCCCGCAGCCAAACGTCTTTGGCGTACTCGAGGAGGTCGACAGCCTGACCGACTGGGGGCACGAGCACAACGCCCTGGTGATTGGGCTAGTGAATCCCGTTGCCCTGGCGCTGCTCAGCCCACCCGGCGACTGGGGCACCCAGACTGGCAAGACAGGCGGCGCCGACATCGCCTGCGGCGAGGGCCAGCCACTTGGCATGCCGCTGGCCTCCGGCGGACCCTATCTGGGCTTTCTGTGCTGCACCCAGGCGCTGGTGCGCCAACTGCCCGGGCGCATCGCCGGCAGAACTCTCGATCTTGACGGCAATCCCGGCTTCGCTCTGACATTGCAGGCGCGCGAGCAACACATTCGCCGTTCCAAGGCGACTTCCAACATCTGCACCAATCAGGGGCTGCTGGTCACGGCGGCGACCATTCACCTGTCGCTACTCGGTGCCGAGGGGCTCGAGCGGGTCGCGGCCGCCTGCCATGCCAATACGCGCACCCTGACCGCGCGGCTGTGCGAAATCCCGGGGGTCGAGCCCGTCTTTAACCGCCCGGTGTTTCACGAGCAAGTGGTGCGCCTGCCTCGGCCGACCGACGGGATCCTCAAGGCACTAGCCGCCGAGAACATCCTCGGCGGCTTCGACCTCGGTCGCTCCTATCCCGAACTCAATGGCAGCCTGCTGGTGTGCGCCACGGAAACGCGCACCGCATCCGACATCGACCACTTTCGCGACGCGCTCGGCCGCGCCCTCTCCCACGCCAGCGCCAACTGATCCCAGAACTGATCTCAGATTCGCCATGCTGATTCACGACCATTCACACCCTGGCCGCCGCGCCGCCGCCCAGGCGCCACTAAGTCTTGCCGACTGCGACGACCTGCCCCAGGCACTGCGGCGCGCAACCCGCCCGGCCCTGCCGGAAGTCTCCGAACTGGATGCGGTGCGCCACTACACCCGTCTGTCGCAGAAGAACTTTTCCATCGACACCCATTTCTATCCGCTCGGCTCCTGTACCATGAAGTACAACCCGCGCGCCTGTAACAGCCTGGCCTCCCTGCCCGGTTTTTTGGCGCGTCACCCGGCAGCGCCAGAAAGCCATAGCCAGGGTGTCATGGCCTGCCTGTATGAATTGCAGGACATGCTCAAGGCCATCACCGGCATGCACGCCGTATCGCTCGCGCCCGCCGCCGGCGCCCAGGGCGAGCTGGCCGGGGTGCTGATGATCCGCGCCTATCACGACGCGCGCGGCGACCATGGCCGACGCGAGATTCTGGTGCCGGACGCGGCCCATGGCACCAACCCCGCCTCGGCCATCATGGCCGGCTTCGAGGTGCGCGAGATTCCAACAGGGCCCGACGGCGACGTGGATGTCGAGGCACTAAGCCAGGCGCTCGGCCCCCAGACGGCCGGCATCATGCTGACCAACCCAAGCACTGTCGGGGTGTTTGACCGCAACATCCAGGTAATCGCGAAACAGGTGCACGCCGCCGGCGGCCTGCTCTACTACGATGGCGCCAACCTCAACGCCATTCTCGGCAAGGTCCGCCCGGGCGACATGGGCTTTGATGTCATTCACATGAACCTGCACAAAACCTTCTCCACCCCGCACGGTGGCGGCGGACCAGGCGCGGGCCCGGTGGGTGTGGCCAAGCATCTCGAGCCCTATCTGCCCATTCCGCTGGTCGCGCGCGCGGGAGAAAGCCCGGGGGAGGGATTTGTCTGGCACGACGAGCACAGCCGCCCCGAGACCATTGGCCGCCTGACCGCTTTCGGCGGCAACATCGGCATTCTGCTGCGCGCCTATATCTATGCCCGCCTGCTCGGCATTGAAGGCATGCAGCGGGTGGGCGAATATGCCACCCTCAACGCCAATTACCTGCTCAAACGCCTGAGCGAGGCAGGCTTTCAACCTGCCTACCCCAAGCGCCGCGCGAGCCATGAGTTCATTATCACGCTCAAGCGCGAGGCCAAGACGCATGGCATCACCACCATGGACTTCGCCAAACGGCTGCTCGACCATGGCTTTCACGCGCCCACGACTTACTTTCCGCTCTTGGTACCCGAATGCCTGCTAATCGAGCCAACCGAGACCGAAAGCAAAGAAGTGCTCGATGCCTTTGTCGAAGCCATGATCGCGATTCGCGCGGAAGCCGAGCAGAATCCGGAAATCCTGCGCACCGCGCCGCACAGCCTGCCTGTCAAGCGCCTTGATGACGTCCGCGCCGCGCGTCACCTCGACCTGGCCTGGACGCCGCCAGCCGACAGCCACCCGTAATGAGCCCATTGACATGGCCCATCAAAATCAAAAAGGTTTAAAACGCATCATCTATGCGTTCGGCTACTCGATGAGAGGCTTCAAAGCCTGCTTTGAGCTGGAGGAAGCCTTTCGTCAAGAAGTCATACTACTCATTCCGCTCATTCCCCTTGGCCTGTGGCTGGCCGAAACTCCGGTTGAGCGCGCCCTGTTGGTCGGCAGCCTGCTGCTGGTCCCCATTGTCGAACTGCTCAATTCCGCGATCGAGGCCAATGTCGACCGCGTCGGCCTGGAGCGGCACGAACTCTCCGCCCGCGCCAAGGACATCGCCTCGGCGGCGGTTTTCTCCAGCATCGCCTTCGTGGTGGTCATCTGGCTCGTCATCCTGTTGCCAAAGATTTAGTGGTTTCGCTCATGTCCCATCACCAAGACCTCGACTTCCTGCCGCTGAATCTCGCCATCCTAACGGTGTCCGACAGTCGCACCATGGAAAACGACAGCTCCGGCCATTTGCTCGCCGAGAGCGCCACCGCCGCCGGTCACCGCGTGATGGCGCGTGAAATCTGCAGCGACAATCGCTATCTGCTACGCGCCGTGTTTTCACACTGGATCGCGGATAACGAGGTGCAAGTGGTGATCAGCACCGGCGGCACCGGCGTGACCGGACGCGATAACACGCCCGAGGCGCTAATGCCCTTGCTGGACAAAGAAATCGCGGGCTTCGGCGAACTGTTTCGCTCGCTATCGTTCGGCGACATTGGCGCATCCACCATCCAGTCGCGCACCCTGGCCGGCATGGCCAATGCCACTTTGCTGTTTTGCCTGCCGGGCTCCACCGGCGCCTGCCGCACCGCCTGGGATGGCATTCTTGGCCCACAACTCGACCGTCGCACCCGGCCATGCAACTTCGCGCAGCTCATTGAACGCTTCAGCGAGAGCTGAGCGCTAGCAACCAAGCATCGCCACCATGACCACCGTCAACCAGCACAACAGCTGTGACTCCGAAAGCGATAGGACACTCACTGTCGAAGAGGCCATCGCGCGCATACTGGCCCGCGACTTTCCGCCGCTAGCGCTGGAAGCCTTACCGCTGGATCAGGCCCTCGGACGCATGCTTGCACAGTCTGTCATTAGCCCCATCGATCAGCCCAGTTGGGACCACAGCGCCATGGACGGCTATGCGCTGCGCCATGTCGATCTCAGCCGCGACCCGCCCGAGTGGCTCGTCAGCCAGCGCATCCCCGCCGGCAGCCAGCCCGGCCCCCTCCTCCATGGCACAGCCGCGCGCATTTTCACCGGCGCCCCGGTGCCGGATGGCGCGGATACGGTGGTGGTGCAGGAAATCTGCCGCCAGGATGGGGACAGGCTGCATATCGCCCCGAATGAGCACGCAAACCTCGAGGCATTGATCAAGCCCGGTGCCAATATCCGCCAGCGCGGCGAGGACATTCGCGCAGGCGATCATATTCTGGACTCGGGCACCAAACTCGGCCCCCAACATCTGGCGCTCGCGGCGTCAGTCGGTATCGCGGAGTTGCAAGTCTACCGGCGCCTGCGCGTCGCCATTTTGAGCAGTGGCGATGAACTTATCCTGCCCGGCCACCCCTTGCAACCCGGGCAGATCTATAACTCCAACCGCTTCATGCTCGCCGGCCTGCTGCGCGCCCTGGGCTGCGAGGTCATTGACCTGGGCATGATCCCGGACCGCTTCGAGGCGACCCTGCAGGCATTGCGCGAAGCCGCCAACCAAGCCGATCTGGTTATCGCCAGCGGCGGCGTCTCGGTCGGCGAGGAAGACCACGTCCGCCCGGCACTCAAGCAACTTGGCACGCTGGACCTGCCCCGAGTCGCGATGCGCCCCGGCAAGCCGATTGCGATCGGTCGTATTGGTCAGGTCGCCTTTATCGGCAGCCCCGGCAATCCGGTGTCACTTTTCGTCACCTTCGCGCTCTTTGCCCGACCGCTGATCCTCAAACTCCAGGGGAGTCGCCTCGGCATCAGCGACAGCCCACTGTCCCGCCCTTGGCGCGTCAGCGCCGATTTCGCAACCAAAAAGCCGGAAAAACGCAGAGAATACCAGCGTGCCCGGCTGCTACTGGGCGACAACGGCCAGCCCCGGGTCCAGGTCTTTCCAAGCCGTTCCTCGGCCGCCATCACCTCACTCAGTTGGGCCGCTGGCTTGGTGGTGATTCCAGAGCACAGCCAAATCAGTCACGGGGATATGGTCGACTTTCTGCCCTTCAGCGAGTTGCTAACATGATCCGCCTGCTCTATTTTGCCAGCCTGCGCGAGACACTTGGCTGTGAGGGCGAGGACTATCCGCTGCAATCCCCCATCACAACCGCCGAACTGCGCACCCAACTCGCCTCGCGCGGCCAACCCTGGTCCGAGGCGCTCGCCCCCGCGCGGTTAATCCTCGCCGCCGTCAATCAATCCATCGCTGGCACTGATACCATCATTCAGCCTGGCGACGAAGTAGCCTTTTTCCCGCCCGTGACCGGAGGCTAGCCTGGGTTGTCTAAACCAACCGGGTTGGCTGCCCCATCTGGGCATCACCAAGGCGTCTCGGCAACCCAAATACTGGCCAGCAATTCAAAATGTGGGTGTTTCTTCTGGTGTAGATAACCGGGCCAACAACCTGGCGCTGGAAAACGAAATATGGAATTGCTAAATACTGGCTGACCGCTTGACGCGGTCAGCCGCGAACGATGGTAACTAAATCTCTATGTGGTTCGGCGCCACCCCGGAGGATGAGGCTACTGGATCACATTAACACGATACGTTATCGGGCGCTTCTCCTCTAGCAACCCCGCCGCGCATAGCGACCAGAGACAAAGCCACGCCTGCCGCGGAAGTTGATCCGCAACCAGGTACGGTCCTTGACCCAGGCTTGAGCGGCATGACAACTACCACGCCGGAGAACCCCAATCACCGCACAATTCGTTGACGGGCAGGCGCGTACATTCAAATCTGTCGTTGCCCGGAAGGGCACCGCCGCATTGGCTGAACCAGGAAGGATCATCATTGATCCGGCCACCAACAAAAAGACCGCCGCGGAAACTACCAAGAACCTGACTGACCGAGCTTTGGCTTGAGCGAACTGCATGATGATTACCCTCGTCTATGGCTGAAACGGAGCTTTGATATGATCGCGACGCGGGTTCACAGCCGAACGATGCCTGCCGCAGGCCCGACGCCATTTTCGACACCACAGGGGCGCCGTAACGCAAAACGGAGTTTCTGCAAGCCCAGCCAAGCGTCCTTGGCGACTGGCATCCCCCGATTTCCGCAAGGAAAGATTGCTCGACCACGGAGATATTGTCAAGAAACAAGCGCAATCATCCCAAGACTTGCCTCTCGCGGTGGGTGTTCGGCGATGATATACACGAAATGATAAGATTCATCAAAAATTCGATCTGGAAGAGGTGATTCGACACCATACCCGATGCACGCGAAGCAAGCCTGACTCCGAAACCCCCTAGAAGAGGCCAGCAAAACGGAAAGTGAATTTTCACTCTAAAGAATAGCTGGATTGACACATCCAGCAGTGGCGGCGGGAATAAGAAAAAGGCTGGGGGGATTTCTGCGCTTGCCCGAGCCAGATACCCAAGCATGCGATTTTCTGGCGCACCGGCTGACCAAATATTTCGACAACCATGACAAAATCATCGTCGGAGCATACCTCCCGGATACAACGGCCATGCACCGCTTAAGAAAAAGCCGCTAAAGCAAGGGTATGGTCAACTCAACGACCTGTATCCGGAGGTAACGAAAGGACGGCTACATGCATGGAAAACCCAGTGGCTTCTTAGCCCTTCGAAGCGACAACAAAAGCGTCCTTTACATCATTGCCGCGCAAATCTTCGAGCTAAGTTACGATGTCGAGAAATCTTCCGAGATGATCGCCTCATCGCGATAATCCCGGCTGGATGCAGCGGAGCGGATGCGCTTTTGCATCCAGTAGTATTTCCAAAACAAGCGCGCCAGCGTCCATTGAGTGATTGCGAGTGTCTTCAATAGCCGAGGATAGAAGGTAAGCGGGCTTTCACGGGGCAGACCAGGACGTCGGTCTTTGCGGTATTTGCGTCGCAAGATGCCGGCTTCCAGCGGATGAACACCTTCAACCAGCACACTGCCGTAGAACCAGACAACACTCTCCATAATGCGCTTGGGACTAATACCAAAGGCGTGGGCACGGCGCATGAGTGTCTCGACGTGCTCATCGCTGTAGTAGGTATCCCAACACTGGCGGTAGGTCGCGTCCCATTCAGCGCGGGACATTTTGCTGTGATCCGTCACCGCATGACTGAGATCATATTGATTGAGATCCGGGTCCATCGGCGTGGCGCTTTCGAGCAACTCTTTGTGATCTTGCGATCCTGGCAGCGGAGTGAGATAAAAAAACTCCAGCATATCGACCGGAAGCTCACGCTTAATGATCGAGAGGCTGCGCATGACCGATGCCGGCGTATCTTCTGGCAACCCAACAATATAGCCGGCCAAGGTAAAAACGCGCACGCGCTTCCAAGCGAGGAAGGTGGCGCGATATTCGCTGAGTCGGTTCTGCTTTTTGTTAATATGTTGCAGGTTGTCTTCGTCGATGTTCTCCAATCCGATGAACACCCGTTTAACGCCAGCCGCAGCGGCTTTCTTGATGAAGCGCGGGATGCGGTGGCACAGGGTATCGACCTGGATGAACAAGTTGAAGCGCTGATGGTGTCGCAGCGCGATCAGTCGATCCAGAATGGCTTCCCAGTTGCGGTTGCGGGCGAAGTTGTCATCGGTGATGAAAAACCGATCAATGCCCTGTGACAGGTTGTCGGCAATAATGCGCTCGACATCATCGGCGCCGCGGTAGCGTGATTTTCGTCCTTGCACGTTGATAATGGTGCAGAAGCTGCAAAGAAAGGGGCAACCACGCCCGGCATCGAAGCTGGTTTGGCGCCCAGCGGTGTGTTTGACCTGCTCCCTGGAGAGAAAGGGCGTCGGGACATTTTCGATGGAGGGCAGGTTCGCCATAGTGTTGTAGATAGGCTTTAAGGTTCCGTTCCATGCGTCGGTCAGGACGGTCTCCAGGCTTTCCTCGGCCTCGCCGGCAAAGAGGGAGATGCCGTGGCTGAGTGCTTCCTGTAACTCCGGGGAGATACCGGAGAGCATGGCCAAGCTGCCGCTTACATGAAAGCCGCCAATGCACACAGGAACATTCAAAGCGCGGAAAGCTTTGGCCAAATCCAGTGCGCGCGGATACTGATTGCTCTGCACCCCAACCAAGGCCACCAGGCCGGTGCCCCCTCGGCTGCGAATCATTTTGGCCAACTTCTCAGGACGGATGCGGGTATTGGTCTCGTCAGCGGCCCAGAGGTGGATGCTGACCCCCTCTCCGAGCACCTGGCGCCGGGCACAGTCAAGCGCCAGAGCGTAAAGCGCCGCCAAACTGTTGGCGGGCATGGCCGAGCGAAGCCACTGAATGACATAACCATCGTCGTCATAGTGGGTTGGCTTGATCAGGATCAGCTGGAAGTGCTTCATGGTTGTGCGGCAGGGGACGGAACGTCCCGGTTTTTGCGGTTTTGCGACAGCAGCCTTGCGACCTCATCCATTATGGAGAGGCCCGATTTGGTCGCGTAGTTCGAGTAGCGCGTCCTGCAGCGCCTCTTCTATAACCGGGTGATAAAAAGGCATTTCCAGTGCCTGGTTGACGGTCATCTTGGTTTCCACTGCCCAAGCCATTAAGTGTGCGATATGCTCGCATCGCGGTCCAACCATTTCAGCTCCGAGCAGGCGCCCATCTTGGTGCGCAGCATAGACGCGCAGCAGGCCGCGATTTTGCCCCATGATCAGTGCACGTCCAACGGGGCCAAAACCTTGGGTCGCGACTGCTGTCGAAGACTGATCCAACTCGGCAAAGCGAAGGCCGACAAAGGCGATGTTGGGCTCCGAGAAGATGATCGACATGGGCGTTTTGTGTCGGTAGCGTCGCGGTAGGCGATGGGTCGCGTTATAGCCCGCGATCCGCCCTTGTTCGGCGGCACGTTGCAGGTTCGCGATCTGGCCATTGGCGTCGCCCGCCAGGTAAATCGGCAATTGGCCCAGTTGCAGTGTGTGCGGGTCATGGATGGGAATGCCGCGTTCGTCGAGCGCCACGCCAAGGCGTTCCAGCTTGAGTGCTGATAGATTCGGCTGCCGACCCAGCGCGAGGAACAGCTTCTCGACCTGAACCTCGGCCGCGCCGGCCCGAACCCGAAAACCGCCTTCGACCGGCTCCACCCTTGGTTCATGTCCGAGATGAATGGGCATCTCGCGCCCAATCACATCCACCGCCGCCTCGCTCACCCGGGGATCGGTGAGTCGTGCCAATCGTGTCCCATGATCAAAACCGGTCACCCTGATGCCAAGCCTCGCGAGGGCCTGGCCAATTTCGACACCGATGGGACCGAGGCCAATGACAGCGATCGATTCGGGTAGTGCTTCTTGATCAAAGAGCGTATCGACGGTGAGCAGACCTTCACCGAAAGCAGTTTTCCACACTGGAGGAACAACGGAACGAGCGCCAGTGGCAATGATGAAAGCACCGGCATGAACCACGCGCTCGCCCACGCGCACGGCGCCGGAGGACAGGAATTCCGCGAAGCCGTCAATGAGCTGCTCCTCGCTCATCTCATCGGTGGTGTTGGCAAGCACCAGGTCGACGAAGGTATCGCGCAGGTCGCGCACATGCTCGAATGCCTCGGCGCGGTCAAGTTCAAGGTGCTCACCGCCGGAGACGCCATAGCGGCTGAATCTATCCCTGGCCTTGTAGGATTCGGCGAGATGGATCGCCACCTTTGACGGCATGCAGCCAATCCGGGCACAGGTGGTTCCGAGCGGGCCACCATTGATCAGTACCCAGCGGTCGGTGATTTTGCGGACCTCCTTGACCGCGTTCAGGCCAGCATGGCCCGCGCCGATGACGGCGACATCGACATGAATTTCCACGCAGTCTCCCGGAGTGTCTCAAAGTTAGGATGGATCGTCGGCGCGGTTGCCGGGGAGCCAGCGAGCTAGCTCATATAGGCCAGTGCCTCGGGTCCAGGATTCGGCAAACCGGCCGTGCGCCAGGCAGCGCGGCAACTCCCAAAGAGTTCCTTGACACGAGTCCGCATCATGCTGTGTTCATGACAAATTTGAGACATGGGTGGCAGCGCGTTGTAGCTGAGGAAATGTTCGCGCAAGTGATAGATGATCGACCAGTGCTCGGGTTCCAGGGTGCCACGTCCATCAAGGGCTGTCAGCAAGCAAGCGAGGGTATCTGTCCAAACATTGGGGTCGATGACAAATCCATCCTCATCAAGGGGCAAGGGTTGGTGGATGGATGTGAAGCGATGATAGGCGGGTGAAAAATCCGCTGTGGGCTGCATCATAATGGCGTGGCTCCCATGGTGGTTGGTCGCAAGCGATCTTGGGCTGGCGCGCTCTTGTCCGCGCCTTAAGACGGACTATAACAGTCGGATTTAATCTGTCAACTAATGCATCGAGCCCGGTGTAACCAAGCTACGTCGTGCGGTGCGATCCAGACACTCTTGAGGCATCTTTCCATGGTCCATTTTCACAGCCTGGGTTAGGTTGCCAGAGCAGTCAGAAGAGTTACTCCATCATGTCGTTGATGACGTTCTTAAACCAACTGTGGGCATAGCTGACCTCACGCTCGCGAATCTCCGGGCTGGCGTTGGTGGGTGAGACGCCGCCGGAACCGGGGATCGGCTCAATGGTGTTGGTGTCGCTATCGAGGCTGTAAACGGCCGCGACCGAGATGCCGAAGTCTTCGCCGACGATGCTGTAGCAGGTGTTGACGAAGGTGGGATCCCCCGGTTCCTGGTTGCGGAAGCGGGCAATGATGGCGGCGACGGCGACCTTGGCCTGCGAGTTGGCGGCGTAGGCGGACTTGGGCATTTTCTCGGCGCTGGAGGCATCGCCTAGCACATAGATGCCGGGGTGGCGGCTGGACTCGAAGGTGCCTTTGTCAACCGGGCACCAGTCGCCCTCCACCAGATCGGCGGCGAAGGCGATCTTCCCCGCTTTTTGCGGCGGGATGATGTTGACCACATCGCCCTGAAAGTCCTCGACCAAGCCGACCAGCGTGCGGGTATCCGGGTCGAGTTCCTCCACCGCGCCACCGGCGGCGGCACTCACCCATTCGATCAGGCTGTTGTCGGTGCCATACCCATAGAGCTTGCGCCAGCCCTCCATGTACAGCCCCTGCTTGGAGAACGCATCCTTGGCATCGAGGATGGTGACCTTGGCCCTCGGCTTGTGGTGCTGGCAATACATGGCGATCTGCGAGGCCCGCTCATAGGGGCCGGGCGGGCATTTGAACGGGTTGAGCGGAGCGACAATGACCACATGCCCTCCCTCTGGCATGGCTTGGAGCTGATTGCGCAGCAGCAGGGTTTGCGGCCCGGCGAACCAGGCATGAGGGATGCGCTCATTGGCGATTTGCGCATCGTAGCCGGCAATCGCCTCCCATTTGAAGTCAACCCCCGGGGAGACCACGCAGGCGTCGTAGTCAAAGCGGTTGCCGCCCTGGGTGATCACCTGCTGCTTATCCGGATCGATGCCAACCGCCCAGTCTTGCACCAGCTGGACCCCATGGGCACGTAGCCGGTCATAGCCGAAGGTCAGGGATTCGAGGGTGCGCTCACCACTGAGCACCTCATTGCTCATAAAGCATGAGGTGTAGGCGGCTTGGGGGTCAATCAGGGTCACGGCCAGGCTGGGGTCGAGCTTGCGCAGGTATTTGGCCGCCGTGCAACCACCCACGCCGCCGCCGACGACCACGACGCGGCGGGCCGCGCCCAACACCAGCGCGGGAAACCCCAGGGTGCCGAGGGCAGCGGCACCACCGGCGGCGCGGAGAAAGGTTCTGCGTTTCATCTCGGTCATGCTCATTGCTCCTGATCCGCGCTCACACCCGTGGCACCGGTGGCACCGGTGGCAGCGGTCGATGACTGGCTGCCGTAGTAATTGACCAGCGCCGGGATGGCCTGGTCCCCGGCCTCGGCAATGGCGGCATCGACCTTGCGCTTCATCTTGCGCGGCCATTGGCGCTTGCCATTGAGAAAGTCCTCCATGGTGAATTCGAGGTAGGGGATCCACTGCCCGGCCAGGGTGCCGGCATCGCCGGGCAGGCCGCCGTTTTCATGGCATTTTTCGCAATACGCTTGGTGCAGATCCACACCGCGCGCCGCCAGGGCGGCGTCGTACTCCTGCGGGAACACCCGCAAGCGCTGGCTGGCGAAGAACCAGCTCATGGCTTCGAGTTGCTCATCGCTGTAAGCCTTGGCGATGCGGTTCATGATGCTGGGATTGCGCTGGTCCTCGCGATAGGCCCGCATGGCATCGACAAAGACCTCCGGGTCCATCCCGGCGATGGCCGGCATGGAAGGGCCGACGCTGGAGCCATCGGTGCCATGGCAGCCAGCGCAGGTGAAGGCCAGTGCCTGCCCGGTTGGCCCGGTTGGCCCGGCGGCGGCGGTCGCCGGTAGCAGAGCACAGGCGAGCAGCAGCAGCTGGCGAACAGACGCTGGCATGGTGGTGTTTTTCTTGTTCATTGTCTCCATCCCCCTCAGTTCGGCGCGGTGACCAGGCCAATCAGCACCAGGGTGAGCAAGACCAGGCCGGTCATGATCAGCACGGTGGTGATGAAGGAGGCCGCCAGTGAGACGCGTCGCGACGGGCGCTGTACCAGATGCTTCTCCAGCTCACCGGCTTCCACCAGCCGGTCGTATTCGAGCCGGTGGTCGTGCTTGAACTCATCAATGGGAATCACGCCGGTAAAGATGGCGGTACTCATCGGGAAGCGCTCGGGGCGGAAATGCACATTAAAGAAGTGCACCGAGTTCAGGAAAATGGCCGCCAGCAGCGCCTCTTCGGCATGCACCAGGTTGGCGATGTTGAAGCTCCAGCCCGGCAGGATGAGCGAGGTGATCCCCGGCATGAAGAGCACCAAACCGGAGAGGCCGATCACAGTGGCACCCCAGAAGGGCGCCCAATAGTCGAACTTCTGCCAGTAGGTCCAATGGTTGAACCGCGGCCGCGGTCCCCAGCCGAGGAACCATTTGAACATGTCGCGCAGATCCCTGAGGTCCTTTAAGTTCGGCAGCATCGATGTACTGCCGAACCACTTGAAGGTCGCGCGGTTGCGGCGGATATTGCGCCAGGCCAGCACCAGATGCAGGATGAAGATGCTCAACCAGATGATGGCGGCGGTGCGGTGAATGATCGCTTCCATCCGGATGCCGCCGAGGAACTCCACCACCGCCTTGGCCCAGGCGGTATGCGAGAACAGCAGCGTGGTGCCGGTCAGGATGAGCGTCATGGTGGCGATGGCGAACAGGAAGTGAATCCAGCGCCACACCAGCGGGAAGCGGCGGAAATAGACCACATCCGGCTGGCTCAAGTCCTCGTTGAAACCTTTGCCCTGGCGGCGATCCATGATTTCGCGGTACAGCCACAGGAGCACATGGACCCAGAAAAAGCCCATGACAGAAAAGATCAGAATATCCATGAAGGTTTTGAAGGCCCACAGATCCGGGTAATTTTCCCGATCTTCGGCATCGCCATGCGGCCAGAAGCCGAGGAAATTCCGGTTGGCGTTCCTATGACAGGCGCGACAGTTTTCCAGCCGATTGTTGGCGTGGATTTCCGAGGTCGGGTCATCCTCGTTCTTGACCAGATGCCCGCCATGACAGTCGTGGCACTTAGCCGCCTCGGTGTACCCCAGGCGATGCACCTGGCCGTGATAGGACGCGAAATAGGTGCGCTGGGCCTCTTGGTGACAGTTCCCGCAGTTCTCGGTGATCTGCCACTGGGCCTTGTCGGTCGCGGAGGCGGCGATCTCGTGGGTGGTGTGGCAATCGGAGCAGACGGCCGCCTCGCTGTCGCCTTCCTCCATCACCGCTTTGCCGTGATCGGAGGTGCGATAATCCGCCAGCGCCTGTTCGTGGCAGCGCCCACAGATCTCGGGGTTGTTCAGTCGGTGCTCGGCGCGCTGGATGCTGCCTAGCTCGCCGATATTGTGCCCATCGTGGCAGTCGTAGCAAGTGGCGTTGGTGCGCGACTGGTCCAGTTCGCTCGGCTGGGCATGGACCGAGTGCATGAAGTTGTCGATTTGCTGGTTGACGATCTCAAGACGCGCGTACTTGTCATCCGGATCATCCTTGTGCGCTTCCCAAGTGTCCCGGTGGCACTCGATGCAGCCGACGATGACCGCTGGCGCCTTGCGATGCGGAACCCGGTCAATGGTGACATGGCAACTGGTGCATTGCTGCCCGCCATGGACGCTGTCCTTGATCTGCTGGCTGTTGACAAAGATCTCCACTGGCGAGCCATCGTCGCGCACATCGGTGCGATGTTCTTGGTCGCCATGACAGGTCAGGCAGCGTTCGTTGGGGATGATGCGTTTGCCAGTCTCGGGATCGAAATGGTCGATCATGAGTTCGCCATCTGGCATCAGTGGTATTCCAACTGGCTCAGGCGTGGCGTTGCTGGTCGCGGTGCTGAAGACAGCGGGGGAGAGGATCAACCCCAGGAGCGCTGCCCACAGACGGACCACGCGGTTTATCTCGATGCGTCTGGGCATCGTTACTCCTCCATCGTTGTTGTCATGTCGTTGGCTGGCTCTTGTGCGGCCCCCTTGATGATTGTCAATCTAGCATTTTAATTGTGGTTAAGGAAATGGTGCTGAGTCGGCGGTGCTCCTGTTGGCCCCAGAGTCCCCAGAGTCCCCAGATTCCCTGTCGTTCTGAGATCTGTTTAGGTCACCTTGGCTGGCAATCGGCTGGTATGGTGATCCCGACAACCGGGGACTCAAGGCCGCGGGTCAGGCGCGGAAAGACCAAGAGGCCGTGATCGAACTCAACCACCGTTTCGTGCTTGCGCATGGCGTTGCCATCCAGCCCGATCTTCTGTAAATTCTCCGCCCCGGCGGCCCTGAATGGCAATGCGACCATCACCGGTCATATCGCTGGGGATAATGATACATATGGTTTCACATCACAACGGAGCGGAACTGTCTCAATCGAACTGACGGGGTTAACTGGCCTCGGAACATATGACCTTGTCTATATGAGACTGTATGACAGCAACGGAGATCAAGTAGACAGCGATGTATCTAATTTTTCAGCGGGCGCACACCTAACATAGAGTGTTAATGCTGGCGAGACTTTTTTCGTCAAAGTTGATCCAGTCGATTTTGTCACCGCGAACTATCACCTTAGCGTTCATGATGCTGAGGACTACGTCAATGGGGCAAATATCGGTGATGCCGGAAATAGCATCAGCTCCGCTGAATTCGTAAAGTTTGACAGTAATGATAAAGCGACAATCACCGGCCATGTCGATGTAGTCAATGACTACTACCGGTTTACATCATCGGGAAATGGAACAGTCTCGATCGATCTTTCAGGACTAACCGTATCAAGTTCAACTGGAATAGTATATTTGCGTTTGTATGACAGCAACGGAACTGAAGTAAAAGCATCGACCGGTAGCAGCACAAGAGATACGATAACCTACAGTGTCAATGCTGATGAGACCTATACCGTCAGAGTCGATCCACGAGGAGATATCACTTCCATCATATAGCCTGAGCATTGCAGCACCCAACGGAAGCGTTGGTGGCTATCCAGGTGTTGGTATCACGCGGGCGGAGGCAACGAATGTCGCGCTGCTCTATAGTGCGGGTCTGGGTAGAGATCCGGAAGTCCATGGCTTGAATTTCTGGATCGATCAGCGTGCGAACGGCATGCCGTTCGAGGTAATCGCCGGTGCTTTTCTTGATTCGCCGGAATTCACAAACCGCTATGGTGACGACGACCTGATGTCGGCGCAACGGTTCATTACCGTAATGTGCGAAAATGTTTTGGGTAGACTGCCCGACGCGGCGGGTTTCGCCTATTGGGAAGAGGCGATGGCGCGGCAAGGGCTTGCTCGAGAACAGGTCTTGATGTTCTTTGCTGATAGCACGGAAAATCGCAGTCAGGCGGCCTACGTGGATACACTATATCAGGTGGGAGACGACTGGTTCTTGTGATCCGAAGCTTAGATGCTGCCATCAAAGGCCACGCCGATACGACGCACACCATGGGAATAGGCCTCAATGGTTTACAGCCGCAGACCCTTAGAGCCGCAGATTCGACTGAGACATATTTATGGCTTCCAATTACCACAACTTTTTCGACTTTAATCGCTACGCCGTTGTCGGTCATTCAGCAATCAAACCCTTTCCTCTGCTCAGCTACCGTGGGCTGAAAAGGCTCGGCAAACAGGCACTGGCCGTTGATCCCAGCGCTCGGCAGATTGACGGTGATCCAGCCTACCCGGATTTTAGCGCCCTGCCCGAGCCGGTCGAAGCGGTGATTATCGAAGCCCCTAGGACTGACACCAAGGACTGGGTCGCGCGCGCGGCTGAGGCCGGCATCAAGCACGTCTGGATCCACATGGGCCAAGATACCCCAGAGGCGTCCGCCCTCGCCAAACAGCACGGGATCAATTTGCGCACCGGCAGTTGCGCGGTGATGTACCTCAAGCCCGGCCTGTCCTACCACAGCATTCATCAAATGATCATGAAGGCACTGGGCAAGTATTAGGCACGCGCGACTGCGACAGTAGAGATGATGAAGGTGCATGGAGGCTAGAATCTGGACTGAAGCCATGCGCCCTCATAATCCGATTATCCCGGCAAAGCGTTATACAACCAGTGGGCGGCAAACGAGACGCTGGAAGATTTCGCGCTGCGCTTCACCGCCGCGCATGCGCGACGCTGATCGGATGCCCGGGTTGCCAACACGGCGCTTGGCATCGTCGCCTTCCTCGCGATTGAAGCCATTGCTGGCACCATCACTCTGCAATATATCTTCACCAACTTTGTACGATATCAATTCGGTCGGCATTCAACTGGCCTGGGTGCTACCAGGGGCTAATCGGAAGGCTGCAGAACCACATGGCGGGCACGCAATTTCCCCAGGCCTTGTAAATCAGTTACATAAGAAAAACGAACCCTAACATAATAGAACTAAGTGAACATCTGCTCTTTCTAGGATTATGCCCTGAGGGGGGGTGTCTAACAGTCGCCCCCTTGACGCGCCGCGCGTCCGTTCGGAATCGGCACGCCGTGTTATCCTTGCGCAGCCGTGGGGTGATTGAGCTGACAATCTGGCCAATTACCTCGCTTTTACGCAGATCGTGATTCTGCTATTTCATGGTAAGGGCTTCACCCAGTTCATGAATTCCGCCACCAAAACACCGCCATCCCCCGGCGCCAAGGCTCCGCCTGCCGACACCCGCTTGGCCTTTTCGTCCGCGCACACCCCCCTGCAGCGCGCACTGCATCAATTCGTGCTAGCAAATCCCGGCCTCACCAGCCAGACGCTGGCAGAATCCTTTGGCTTGCCGACTGAGTTCTGCGCTGAAACCTGCGCTGTGCTGCGCGATGCCGGCGCTTTTTCGCAGCAAGCTGACGGACGCTGGTGCGCACTGCCGACCGAGCCTGGCACTCCTGGTTCCGAACTACCCACCAACCTCGACCCACGCCATCTGGCCATGCTGTTCGAGCAGTCGCTCGATGGCCTGTTCTTCATGATGCTCGACGAGCCGCTGCGCTGGGATGACAGCGTGGATAAAGAGCGTGTGCTCGAGCAGGTCTTCGAGCGCCAGCGCATCACCCATGTCAACGACGCCATGTGCCGCCAGTATGCCGCGCGCCCGGAGCAGCTGATCGGCCTGCGTCCGGTGGACTTTTTTGCGCATGATCCGGCGGAAGGGCGACGCCAGTGGCGGAGACTGTTCGACACAGGTCGGCTGCACACCGAGACCGACGAGCGCCGCTTTGACGGCACGCCCATCTTCATCGAGGGCGATTACCGCTGTCTGTATGACCACCAGGGACGCATTCTCGGGCACTTTGGCGTGCAGCGAGACCTGACTGATCGCCACACGGCCCTGCGCCGGCTGTCGGAAAGCGAGGAGCGGCTGCAGGACATCATCGCCAGCACAGCGGATTTCATCTGGGAAGTGGACCGCGAGGGGCGCTTTTGCTATGTCGCTGGCCAAGTCGAGCCGCTGCTCGGCCACACCGAGGCGGAACTTCTGGGCAACACGCCCTTTGTGTTCATGGATGAGCACGAGGAGGCACGCGTCCGTCCTATTTTCGAGCAGGCTCGCGCCGAACGCCGCCCCCTCGGTCGGCACGAGAACTGGCTCAGAACCAAACAAGGCGGCCGGCGCTGCTTCGCCTTCTCGGGGATGCCCATCTTCGACAACCAGGGCGAGGTGCACGGCTATCGCGGACTCAATCGCGACATCACCGATCAAAAACAGGCTGACGAGGCACTGCGCCAATCCGAGGAACGGCTGCGCGCCTTCTTCGAGATGTCGCCCGAGAGCATCGTGATTCTCGACCCCGAAACCGGCCTGCCACTGCATTTCAACCGTGTCGCCCACGAACGTCTGGGCTACAGCGCCGAGGAATTCTCCCGGCTGCGCATCGCTGACTACGAGTCCAACGAGGATGCCGCGGCGGTTGAGGCACACATCCAGCGCATTCACCAAAGCGGGCGCGATGATTTCGAGACGCGCCACCGCTGCCGTGATGGGCGGGTGCTGAATATCATCGTCTCGGTGCAGCTCGCGGTCGTCAACGAACAGAAAGTGCTCTACGCCATGTTCCGCGACGTCACCGAACTACGCGCCCTGAACGAACGCCTGATGCTCGCCACCAGCGCCGGCGGCATTGGCATCTGGGAGTGCGACTTGGTCGCCAAGCGCCTGGCGTGGAACGATCAGATGTACCAGCTCTACGGCGTGCCGCTCGGCAATGGGGAGGAGAATTACGCCCGCTGGCTGTTCGCTTTGCATCCCGAGGACCGCCCGCGCATGGAGCGACTGGTGGCTGAGTCATTGCAATCGGGCGAGGAACTCAATACCGAATTCCGCATCCTGCGCCAGGGCGAGACACGCTGGCTGCGGGTTGCCGCGCGCCCTTTGTTCGACGCGGGCCAGCAGCCCACCCGCATGATCGGCTGCAACTGGGACGTGACCGACGCCCGCCAGGCCGAGGAGCGCATGGCGCGCGAGGAGGCACGCTTTCGCGGTGCTTTCGAGATCGCTCCCAACGGCATGGCGCTGGTCGACGGCGAAGGCCGCTGGCTGCAAGTCAACCAGGCCTTGTGCGACATCCTCGGCTACAGCGCCGAGGAACTCCTGGCGCGCGACTTCCAGTCCATCTCTCACCCCGATGATCTGCCGGCTGATCTCAGCGCGCTGGAGCAACTGGTCAGCGGCGCGACTGATCAAATCCAGCTCGACAAGCGCTATCTCCACAAGGACGGCCACAGCGTGCCCATCCTGCTCAACTCCTCGGCGGTGCGCGACGAGCGAGGGCGCCTGACGCTGACCGTCAATCACGTACTGGATCTCACCGAGCGCCGCGCCAGCGAGGCGGCTATGCTCGCCGCCAAGGAGGTCGCCGAGGCCGCCAATCGCGCCAAGAGCGAATTCCTGGCCAACATGAGCCATGAGATCCGCACCCCGCTCAATGCCGTGATTGGGCTGACCGAACTCACCCTGGGCACCCCACTCGATGAGCGCCAGCGCGATTATCTGGAGAAAGTCCGCCACAGCTCGCGCGCGCTGCTCGGTATTTTGAACGACATTCTCGACTACTCCAAGATCGAGGCCGGTCGGGTCAGGCTCGAACAGACTCAGTTTCGGCTCGAGGATCTGCTCGAACAGCTGACCGCGCTGTTTCAAGCCGCGGCCGAGGCCAAGGGGCTGGATCTGTTTTATCGCATTGCCCCCGAGGTGCCTCGTCACTTGATTGGCGACCCCATGCGGCTTGGTCAGGTACTGAACAACCTGGTTGGCAACGCAGTCAAGTTCACCGAACAAGGCCAGGTGGAACTAGCCATTCGGGTGGTGAGCGAGCGCGAGGATCGCATAGAACTCAGCTTTAGCGTGCAGGATAGCGGCATCGGCATGGCCGCGGACACCGTCGAGAAGCTGTTTCAGGCCTTTACCCAGGCCGATGGTTCCATCACCCGTCGCTATGGCGGCACCGGGCTCGGCCTGACCATCAGCCAGCGTCTGGTGCGGCTGATGGGCGGCACCATCAAGGCGCGCAGCACCCCCAATCAGGGCAGCACTTTTTGTTTTCATGCTTGGTTTGACATGCCAGAGCGCGCCGCCGCGCGCATTGGCGCGCCACCGCATAACATCGACCAATGCCGCATTCTGATCGTCGACAAGCGCCCGGCCGCGCGCCAGTTGCTTGCCGAGATTCTGCAATCCTGGCGCATGACGCTGCTCGAAGCCAGCAACTGCCCTGGCGCCCGTCAGGCCATTGCCCGGGCGGCGGCGGCAGGTCAGCCGGTGGACCTGGTCCTGCTGGAAGCCAAGCAGTGTCTGGAATGTCGCTTCTGTCCGGTTGCCGCGGACCCGATGCCGGCCGACGGCCCGCCGCCGCCGCGCGCCATTGGCGATCCGCCCACCCCCGTGGTCCTCATGGTAAGCAGCGTCGAGCAGGCCCAACTCCTCGCGCGTGCCGAGAACGCCGAACTGCCGCGCCTGCTGACCAAGCCGGTCACCCCCTCGGCACTCTTCGATGCCATCGCCAATGTGACGCAAAGCCAGTGCCAAGAACGGCCCCATTCCGTCTACAAGAACCCACGGATGACCTCCCCGCTGCAAGGCGTCAGAATCCTGGTGGCCGAGGATAATCGCATCAATCAAATGGTCGCCGAGGGCATCCTGCGCCAGCTTGGCGCATCGGTCACTCTGGCCAACAATGGCCGCGAGGCAGTCGACCTGGCGTTGCAAGAGGACTTCGGCGCCGTGCTGATGGACCTGCAAATGCCGCTGATGGACGGCTATGCGGCCACCGAGGCCATTCGCGCCCGCAATGCGGATGTGCCCATCATCGCGCTCACGGCCGCCGCCCTGGAATCCGACCGCGAGCGCTGCCTGGCCGCCGGCATGAACGATCACTTGGGCAAGCCCATTATCCCGACCCGCCTGGTCGAAGCCTTGACGCGCTGGATCAAGACAGCCCAAGCAGTACCCGATGCCACCGCGCAAAGTCCCTTGGCTCATCAGGATTCCGCGCCCGACATCAATCCAGACAACGCCCAAGGCATCGATTCCGAACAATTGGCCAAGCTGCGCCAGTTACTTGCCGATAATGAGTACGTCCCCCCAGGTCTGCTCGGCGCCCTGCGCAAGGACGCCAGCCCAGCCGCCTTGCGCATCCTCGCTCGCGTCGAGCAGGCACTGGATTCATTCGACTACGAGACCGCCGCTGATACACTAGCCAGCCTCACCCCGGCCTTCCCCTCGGCAAGCCGGCGCAAGCCGCGGTCTCCTCACTAGCCACTTAATTCTCCCAAGCGACCAACAGTGATCGATGACGCAACAAGCTTCTATATTAATCGTCGACGACGTGCCGGCGAACATCCAGCTTCTAGCCGAAGCGCTAAAATCAGAATACCGCATCCGCGTGGCCAATCACGGCAGCAAGGCGCTTGAGATTGCACGCTCCGACCAGCCGCCAGATCTCATCCTGCTCGACATCATGATGCCCGGCATGGACGGCTACGAGGTGTGCCAAAAGTTGAAGTCCGACCCAGCCACCAGCGCCATTCCCATTGTATTTGTCACCGCCAAGACCAGTGTCGATGACGAGGCATACGGCCTCGACCTGGGTGCGGTGGACTACATCCCCAAGCCCTTTCACTTGCCGGTGGTGCGCGCCCGAGTCAAAACCCACATTAACCTCAAGCTCAAGACCGATCTGCTCGAGGAACTGGCCCTGATCGACGGCCTGACCTACATCCCCAACCGGCGCCGCTTCGACCAATTGCTGGAGCAGGAGTGGCTGCGAGCGCGCCGCGAACAGCATTGGCTCGCGCTGGTCATGCTTGATGTCGACCATTTCAAGGCTTACAACGACAACTACGGTCACGGCGCCGGCGACGACTGCCTGCGCGAGGTTGCCAACGCCATTAAAAACAGCCTGCAACGCCCGGGTGACGCCATCGCCCGCTACGGTGGCGAGGAGTTTGTTCTCCTGCTGCCCAACACCGATCAAGCGGGCGCCCGCGCCACGGCCGAACGGGCCCGGGCCGCGGTGTTCACGCGCAACCTGCCACATGCCCATTCAGACACCGCGGATCGCGTCACCGTCAGCCTCGGAGTCGCCGCTACCCAACCAGACTCGAACAAACCTAATGCCCTGCTAAAAGCCGCCGATAACGCCCTCTACGAAGCCAAACGCAGCGGCCGCAACCGACTGCATGAGGTTTCGGTTTGACAAACTTAGCACTGGGCTGGGGGCATCCTGGGTATGTTGAAAAGGCTAGCCTCAAAATCAGCCAGGTACTATGCCATTGCCCATTCATTCTGTCTGGAGACGACTCCTGCGTGGTCCCGCACTGGCGCTGGCGCTGATTGGCCTCGCGGTGATTGGGTTGGTACGCCATTGGTGGTGCCAGGAAGACATCGAAATAGTAGTCACACGGGTGCCAGATGGTCATAGCCTTCAGGGACATGCCGGGCGCGTGATGCTAGATCGCATCGCGGTTGCACCGGCGACGACGCCCGCGGGTGCGGCGGCACGCGACTATTTACAGGCGCTCACGCTTCAACAGAAGCTAAGCTGCCGCATCTGTCGCCGAGGGCAGCGCACGACCTTCTCTGGTCGTTGCTGGCTGCCGAATGGCAGCGAACTCGAGCCCATGCTGGTAAAAGCAGGCTTAGCGCGGGACTGCCCAGCGGTCTCGGGTGGGCATCTGGCGCGGGCGCAAACCTGGATCGGAGAGCGGATTCCCTTGCCTGATCGTTGTCGCCCCCGGTTGCGGCGGGGACCCTGGCCGGCGGTCCGTTAGCTTCTTGTACATTCTCTATTCACTCAGACAACAAGTGGCGACAACTGTCGAACCAACACTGGATCTTTAGGCCGCGGGCTCACTCGTCAGACTGTCAGGGGAATGGCAGGCCGAGTCCGGATGTGTGTTTTCAAGAAAATTGCCTGCCACTTCGACCGCCACGGAGTGATTCCGCAGCAGTTGCACCACTCTTTGCACCTCCTGTTTCATTGCCAGAGCTTGCTCAATGGGCAGTTGATCCAAACCTACCACGGGGTTATGGTTCACGGCCGGATAGCTGACGAGATTCCACAAGGTGATGGAAGCAAATCCGGCCTCGATTGCAAACCAAGCCAAGTCCTCAAGTCCAGGCACTGATTGTTCATAGACACCGCAACTCAGACTCCAGGCTGGCTTAGTCTTGATCGCGCGGGCCTTTGCGCGCACCTGGTGCATGTTAGTGAGTATGGTCCCCAGGCTGACATGTCGGCGGATACTCTTTAATTTCTGACGGTCGACTGTATCCAGGCTAATCTGAATAACGCTCATTTGTGCCAGCAGTGCGATCTCCTCGGGGATAAAAGGCTTGGCGAAATTAGACAGGATATCGACTTTGAATCCACCAGCAAGCAGTTGCCGGGCCATCTTCATCCAGTCGGGATGGTAGGTGGTTTCTCCATGGCCATTGAGCATTATCCGAGTTTGCTTCGGATTCATGTCACTCATCCGCATGATGCGCTGGAAAGTCTCTTCCGACATGTCGTGACCCAGATATTCTGGCTGACTGACCGCGCAGTAGGTGCAGCGCAAGTTGCAACGCCCGGTAACATCGATTCGTAGATGACGCAGGGGGCCAGATTCTTGCAATGATGGCTTCCCGCGCAGCCACTTGGAAAGCACTGTGGTCAAGACTTTGGTCGATGTCCAGGAACGAATGTGGCATTGCGCGCAGTATCTGTTTAGTTTGCCCTCAAGCAGACTGAGCCTTAAAGCCCGGAGGGATTCTTGGTTTCTGACATTTTCGGGTTCGGCGGCATCGTCGATCAGTGGGAAGAGATGTGGGTGAACACAGCAAGGCGCGACACGTCCTCTCGGATCGATTTCTTGGTAAATCCATGGATCAAGGCAGTAGCGGGTTTGACTATCTGTTTCCTCGATACGCCAACCTCCTTCTCGGTTTTCAAACAGGCCCCACCGGACATAATGATCGTAGCCGCTCCTGATGCTCGACGTACCAGTCAAAGCCTTCGCGACATCAGGATTTCGCCGCAGGTAATCATTCTCATCCCAGTTGGCGGGAAATTGTTCGGAAGACAATGGATTCTCCATACTGACGTGTGAGATTAACTGTACTTTAGCATGTTGCATTGTGAACCCGGCCTTAGGTGCTGAAGATGCTTGGCCCAAAGGGGCAACAATCGCACTCCGGCCAGTGGCTTCCGGCCAATGATGGGCTCTACCAGCGCCTGGTCAATGAACCCATTGACGCAAACACCCTTCCCAAGGACCGCGAAGCCGCGCCTGGACGCATTCTGCAGCTCCTGCTGGTGCTGGTTATCGCCACCAGCCTGGTGCTGAGGTGGTCTTCATCGGTGATCGTGGCATGCTCAAGGTGAAGGG
Organism: Thiorhodovibrio winogradskyi; assembly: GCF_036208045.1. Lineage (NCBI taxonomy): Bacteria > Pseudomonadati > Pseudomonadota > Gammaproteobacteria > Chromatiales > Chromatiaceae > Thiorhodovibrio > Thiorhodovibrio winogradskyi. Next base: position 4,110,220 of record NZ_CP121472.1, read on the forward strand.
CAAAGCGGTCCTGAGCGCCGATGGTTGGCGCTACATCAGCGCGCAGACCTTGTCTGCGGATTCGTGCTCTTCTGAGCCCTTGTTTCGCTATCGGGACGTCTTGCAGCCAGACCTGTTCGATGAGGATCCCCATGCCATGACAGTCGATGATGCATTAGTGGCTTTCAGTCGATTGACCTATTTGATCCACGAGGTCAAAGGCTGCCGTTATGCGCGTCTCATTCAACCTGATGAGGAGCAATGCAACCTCCTCGACGCACTCGGCCTGCGCTTTCTCCGCCAAACCGCCAAAGCGCTGCAGTAACAGCGCCACCACGGCGATGTAGTCAGTAAGCTCATCCGCGGGTTAGGCTTTTTATTCATTTTTATCAAAAGCTTATTCGGTAATTTTACAGCGTACACGCCGGAAGATCTGTCCGGTTGTCGGCCCGGTTCTCAGTAGACACCACATGAAACACCCAAATTTTGAATTGCTGTGGCCGGCCAACGCAACAAGCTCGCTGCAGCGGCCTGCGTTATTATTCAGGCCAACAACCGCCCCACCAGGAGCTCGCCATGCCCCCGCTTCAACCGCGTCTCCATACCCGTTCAACCTCGCCAGCCCGCGCCCTACCCAGCGCCGGGTTCGAGCCACAAGAGGCAATACGCGCCGCTCGGGCGCGGCTGCGCGCTCTTCCCCATCCACCCGAGCACTACGACGGCATCCCCTACTACGATCACGAGCTCGACATGCCTCAATCCACTGCTCATGCCGAGATGGTCCACGACTTTGGCAATTTCCTGCGTCAAGTCGCCAGCGCCGCCGCCCTGCGCGTGCTCAGCGACAACCCGATCTGGTATTGGATCGCGGAGACCAGCGAGCAAAAGCCCTTTTACCCCGACTACGCCCTGGCGGAGCCGGTCGACCCCAGCCGCATCACCGCGTTGGAACTCCGCCTCGTGGTGGAATTAGTCAGCACAGCGACCCTAGCCAAGGAACAGAAAGACACGGTGCGCATGCGCGAGCTAAACGCCGCGAACGGCGTGCCGGAATTCCTCTTGCTTTATCCCGAACCCGAGGATAGCCGCGCGCTGCGCTGGTTCAGCCTTGATGACACCAACGGCGGCTACCGGGAATGGCCGGCACCGGATGATCGGCGCTATCGCAGTCAGACGATTCCAGGACTGGAGATCGAAGTCCTGCCGTCCGAGGCCTGGCAGCTAGGCCGTAAAGTCCGGCTGTGGTACAGGGGCGATCGGCTGCCGGCGCTGGACGAGGCTGTTTGGCAGGCCGAGCAGGCCATGCGGCAGGCCGAACAAGAGCGCCGAGAGCGCGAAAGCGCCGAACGTCAGTTCGAGCAGGCCCGTGCGGAGAATGAGCGCCTACTCGCGCGCTTGCGCGAAGCGGGCCTGGCGCCCTGATGGGCTTGTGTGGGCCTGAGAACCATCGGGCACTATCGAACGTCGCCAATAAAGAATCAAACCTAACAATCAAACCTACCTGGTTCGACTTTATTCATAAACTGTTCGTCTGCTCGCGCGGTTACTTCTCCGTACCCGCCGATGCGTTAAAGTGTCACGCCAGCTCGAACACTGAGGTGGACCCCATGTCAAGGACAGTTTTCCCCCGAATTTAAGTTAGCGCGCCCAGTTCAGTCGCAGCGGATTGGCGCTGCCCCAGTTCTTCGCCAGCGGAGTCGTCGGCGGAGCGTAGCGGAGCCGACGACTCCGCTGGCGGGCGATCGCCAAAGTGATCAGCAACCACGACACCACCTCCTTTGCCGCTCACATGCACATCGTCCGGCGTTCGGTAGCCAAGCCCCTGGTGAGGGCGTTCACCGTTGTAGAAGGGGAAATACGCCGAGAGGCCCATGAACAGCTCTGTGAGCGTCTCATAGCCCTTGGGGTAAATGTCCTCCCATTTGACGCTGCGCCACAGACGCTCGACGAAGACGTTGTCCAGGGCTCTGCCGCGCCCATCCATGCTGATGGCCACCTCGGCGTCACGCAACACCTGGGTGAAGGCGAGGCTGGTAAACTGCGCGCCCTGGTCGGTGTTGAAGATCTCCGGGCGCCCATAGTGGCGCAGCGCATCCTCCAAGCAATCGATGCAAAAGCCCGTGTCCATTGTGTTCGACAATCTCCAAGAAAGGACTCGTCGTGAGTACCAGTCGATGATGGCCACCAGGTAGGCAAATCCATGCGCGAGTCGCACATAGGTGATGTCACTGCTCCAGACGTGGTTGGGCCGTACAATGGCCAGCCCACGCAACAAGTAGGGGTAGATTTTGTGCTCAGGATGCGGCTTGCTTGTATGAGGCCCAGGCAACATGCCGGCTAAACCTAAAACGCCCATGAGACGCTGAACGCGTTTGCGACTGACCGCATAGCCTTGTGCGCGCAGCATCACAACCATGCGTCGACTCCCATAAAATGGTCTCTTGGTGTATTCCGCATCAATCAGCCGCAACAACTTTTGATCCAGTTCGCTCGGCTCGGCAATACGATCATGGCGGTGTGCATACACTCCAGAGCGATGTACGCCAAGCAGCGCACATTGGCGACTGACCGCTAACCCGCCATCATCAAGGCCGCCCATGTCGATCCACCCGCGACGCACGCTCACAGGCTCACCCCGGACTTTTTTTTCAGCCAGTCCAGCTCCATTTTCAACCGCCCGATCTCGCTGTAGAGTCGCTCTTCGTCGCCACTGTCGTCCACTTTCTTGCGCCCGCGCCGGCCTTCGAACAGCTTGCCGGCGTCCGCCACGATGGCTTTCTTCCACTGGCCTACTTGGACCGGATGAACCCCGTGATCCTGCGCAATCTCGTTAGTCGTCTTCACTCCGCGTACCGCTTCCAAGCCTACTTTGGCCTTGAAAGCGGCACTGAAGGTCTTGCGTTGTCTCTCACTCATCTGCTCTCTCCAAGTCTTTACAAGTCTCTTCAGATGAGGCAAAACTAACTTAATTTAGTGTCCTAAAATTGGGGTCCACTATACACCATCACTGGCCCATACCATTACCCTTGGCGGCATCGATCAAGGCTCATCATGGCGAAGGTGATCGGCCCAAACTCGGAGGGAGCATGGATGCGGTAGTCACGCAGATCAGAAGCACCGCATAGCACCAAGGTGTGCGGAAAGGACAGGGCAGGTCGCTGCATGTAGCCGGAGTGCAATTGAAGGACCAGCGAGATCAAAGTGTCGCCGACCAGGGCATCGACCTCGTCGAGCAGCAGCACCAGTGAGCTAACGCAAGGATCGAAGCCCCCCGTTCATTGAATGGCCAGCTTGGCGATTCCATGGAGATTGGCCGGCCAGTCCGATGTGTGCTCTGCTTTGAGAATCCGCTCGTTACCGGCTGCCGCGGGATCCGATAGATCCAGGTCGTGCACATCCAGATAGCGCCGACGCTTGGCGTCGAGAAAAACGCGCACCACCGGTTGGAGCAAATGATTGGAATTGGACTCCATCACCATGCCGATGCGTTGGCTGGCTAGCCGCACCAGGGTTCCGACAGGATAAATGCCGACACAGCGGATGAAGTGCTGAACTAACTCAGAGTCCACATGATAGTGACTCCATTCGAGCAGCTTGCGCAGCGCCAGGCTCGGCTCCATCCCCTGATGATAGACACGATCGGATGTTATCGCATCGTAGATATCCACGATGGCCGCCATCCTGCCAAATTGGGAGATGGCCTCACCAGCTTTCCTGTTCGGGTAACCGCTGCCATCCATGCGTTCATGGTGCTCGGCGGCCACTTGCAAGCTCGCGGGTGAAATACCGGGCGCGGCATTCAGCAAGCGTTCAGTGTGCTCCACATGCTCCTGCATGATCTTGAGCTCATGCTCCGTCAAACGCTCCGGCTTATTGAGAATATCGCTTGGAACCAGCGTCTTGCCAATGTCATGCAAGAGCGCGCCAGTGCCGATCTCATGGAGCACGTCCCGTTCCAAGCCGAGACTACGACCAAAGGCGATCATCAAGACAGCCACATTCACGGAATGCTCGAAGGTGTAGCGGTCGCGGCGGCGGATACGCTGCAGGCCAAGCAAGGCGTGCTGGTTGCGGAAAATAGAATCCGTCATTTCCGTCAGCATTGGCGCCGTTTGCTCCAGATCGAGCTGCTGACCCAGGCGAAGATCGGACATCAGGCCATTGATCACCGAGACAGCCTGCCGCAGAACCCACTCCGCTCGCGCGCGCTCTTCGTGCAATGGAACCTCGGTCAGTTCATCGGCTTGATTCTCGACAATGGCACCGATCTCGTCATCGAGTTCTTGCTCGACTTCCTGCTGGGTGCGCGCGTCGGCAACATCCGAACCCTTCTCGGTATCGATATAGAGTTCCCTAACACCCGTCTTACGAATCTTGGCAATGACCGCGTGATTCTTGACAGCGAATCTACTACTCAGAAACGCATGGTCCAACCACCCACAATTGAGATCATGGATGTACATGCCTGGGCGAAGCTGTTCGGTAAGGATTTTCTTGATCATTGCACACCAGAGGGCGGATAGAGATCGTCATCGCCATCAACCAATGTCGCCAATCCTACACGAAAACCTAAAACTCCAACCACTGCTTTTCGTCAGTTAACCAGGATTCCTCCCTCTTTTATGTGTTTTTTTTACGCGCAAAAGATGCTAACCTATTGTCATTCAAGGTCAACAATCAGCACCGCCAGGGTTTTGGGATTGGAATCCGCGTTTCACCAGAGCTGAACTCTGCAGCGCTCGGATTATCAGATATGTGGCCATCAAACTGGCCTGTTTGGATCGGGTGATCACTCCAGCGCGTCATCCCCCACGCAAGGATGCTGTTCGATTCCCGCCTCAGCCATGGCCACGGCGCGGAAAATGGCCCGGCCCTTGTTCATGGTTTCCTTCCACTCCAACTCCGGGACTGAATCCGCCACCACGCCGGCACCGGCCTGGATGTGCAACTCACCATCCTTGATCACCGCCGTGCGAATGGCGATAGCCGTGTCCATGTTGCCATTGAAGCCGATGTAACCCACGGCGCCTGAGTAAATGCCGCGCTTGACGGGTTCCAGTTCGTCAATGATCTCCATGGCGCGAATCTTGGGTGCGCCAGACACAGTGCCGGCCGGGAAGGTGGCGCGCAGCACATCCATGGCCGTCATGCCCGCGCGCAGCTGGCCAGTCACATTGGAGACAATGTGCATCACATGGGAGTAGCGTTCGACCATCATCTGGTCGGTCATCCGCACCGAGCCCACTTCCGCCACCCGGCCGCAGTCGTTGCGCCCGAGGTCGATCAGCATCAGATGTTCGGCCAATTCCTTGGGGTCGGCCAGGAGCTCGGCCTCGAGCTCGCGGTCTTCCTCCTCGGTATAGCCACGCCGACGCGTACCGGCAATGGGACGCACAGTGACCACGCCGTCCTCGAGCCGGGTCAGGATCTCGGGCGAGGAGCCGACGATCTGGAACCCGCCGAGGTCGAGAAAATACATATAGGGCGAGGGGTTCAGACCGCGCAAGGCCCGGTACAGGTCGAGCGGACGGGCACCATAGGGAATGGACAGCCGCTGCGAGAGCACCACCTGCATGCAGTCGCCAGCGAGGATATAGTCCTTGATGCGCGTGACCGCCTGTTCGAACCCCGTCTGGCTGAAGCCAGAGACAAAATCCTGTTCGCTGATGCGCCGTGCTTGCTCCGTCGGATGCCGGGGCGCGCCGCGCTGCATGCGCGACACCAACGCCTGGATGCGGGCATGGCCGCTGGCGAGATCATCGCCGGCATCCGGATTTAGATGCACAATCATGTAGATGCGACCACGCAGGTTGTCGAACACGACCACCTCCTCGGACAGCATCAGCAGAATATCCGGCGTGCCAAGCTGATCAGGATTTGGGCACTCGCGCAGCCGTGGCTCAATGTAACGGATACTGTCGTAGCCGAAATAACCAACCAAACCACCGGCAAAACGCGGCATTTCCGGATGCTCGGCGACACGGAAGCGCTGCTGGAAGGACTCGATCCAGGCCAGCGGATCCTCGGTCTCGATCTCCTCGACCAACTGGCCATCGCGTTCGATGCGCAGAGTGCGTCCAAACACCTTGAGCAAGGTACGGCACGGCAGGCCAATAATTGAATAGCGGCCCCACTTCTCCCCGCCCTGCACCGACTCGAACAGATAGGAATAAGGCCCCTCGGCCAGCTTGAGGTAGCAGCTCAGCGGGGTATCGAGATCGGCCAGGACCTCGCAAACCAGCGGGATACGGTTATAGCCCCGGGCCACCAGGGCGCGATAGTGCTCGGGCGTCATGGGTGTTGTTGGGCCAGCAGACCGGCCAGTTCCGGCAAGGCGTCGATGACGGCATCCGGCTGGGCGTCGCGAATATCCTGGCCATGATTGTAGCCATAGCTCATGCACACAATGAAAAAGCCAGCGGCGCGCGCCGCTTTCACATCGCTGATGGAGTCGCCCACCATCAGCGCCTGACTCGGCTCGACCCGAAAATGCTCGGCCGCGTGCAGCAATGGCAAGGCGCTGGGCTTTTTCTCCGGCAGGCTGTCGCCACTGATGACGATTTCAAACAGGCCACGCAGATCGAAATGGGTCAGTAAGGGCTCGGTAAAACAGGCGGCCTTATTGGTCACACAGCCCAGCCGATACCCTTGGGCGCGCAGCCAGCCGAGCCCCTCGCGCACACCAGGATAAAGCACCGAGTTCTGGTGGGTGTGCTGGGCGTAAAGCTCGACAAAGATGGGATAAGCCCGGGCGAAGTCCTCGGCACCGGGCCGGCCATCAAGTGAGCCGGCCAGCGCGCGGGAGACCAGCCGTTCGACGCCATTGCCCACCCAGTTGCGCACCGCCTGCTCGCCCCGGGGTGGGCGCCCAAGCTCGTGCATCATTTGATCGACACAGTAGGTCAGGTCCGGCACGCTGTCGATCAGGGTGCCGTCGAGGTCGACCAGCACCAGGCCGGGGCGAAAGCTGTTGGGCAACATGGCTTGGTTGGCGGCAACAGGGGGAAACGTCAAGGCCCGCTGCTCAGCTGGCCTTGGCCAACTCGTCGCGCATCTTGGCGATGATGCTGTCGTAGCGGTTGGGGTCGCTGTCCGAGCCCTTGCCGAAGATGCCCGAGCCAGAGACAAAAGTATCAGCCCCGGCGGCCTTGATCTCGCCGATATTATCGGCTTTCACGCCGCCGTCGATCTCCAGGCGAATCTCCCGCCCGCTGGCCTTGATGAGATCACGTGCCTGGCGCAATTTGGTCAGTGCCGAGGGGATGAAGCTCTGACCACCAAAGCCCGGATTGACCGACATCAGCAAAATCATGTCGATGCGCTCCATCACATACTCCAGCGCATCCAGGGGCGTGGCCGGATTGAACACCAGCCCCGCCTTGCAACCCTCTGACTGGATGAGCTGGAGCGTGCGGTCGATATGCTCGCTGGCCTCGGGGTGGAAGGTGATATAGGTCGCGCCCGCGGCGGCGAAGTCACCAACGATGCGATCAACCGGCTTCACCATCAAGTGGACGTCAATGGGCGCGGTCACGCCATGCTTGCGTAGTGCCTCGCACACCAGCGGGCCGATGGTCAGGTTGGGAACATAATGATTGTCCATCACATCGAAATGCACAATGTCCGCGCCGGCGGCAAGGACGTTGTCGACCTCCTCGCCCAGCCGGGCAAAGTTGGCGGACAAAATGGAGGGAGCGATCAGATCGGCAAGAGGGGCCATGACGAGATCTCCGCGGCTATTTGGAGTAAGAGTGAGTGGGTGCAATTGGCGGGCATTAAGACGACGGACCGCCAGATCGCGGTCTCGCGTCAAACATTCAGGGACAAATCAGAATCCGCTACTTTACCTGATTGCCGCCGGCTTTTCATCCGCGCGCTAGTGCGAGCAGCCCTGACGCACGCCCCTTGCGGCGGCTAACAACGACGGCAGCTGCCCGGGGTTGGTCGAATATCGGCTTCTGGCGCGGTGCAAAGTGGACATTGGCGTGATCATAACAGCGCATCAAGGAGCGCATCATGGCGGCTGCAAACCCAGCAATTCCAAATGTCGTTTTCCAGCACCCGGTTGTTGACCCGGTGATCAGTAGACGCCGCCATCTTGGCGCGTCATGAAGCGGCTGGAAGCCGCTTCTAACCAGATGAAACACCCAAATTTGGAATTACTGGCAAACCCGCTGGACAACAAGCACACGCCGCCTGCACCCCAAGCTCGCCGAACAGCCCTACCGGTTCCTTGCAGAAGAGACAGAACTCACCCTTCCTGACAGCCTTCGCGTGCCATGCGACCGCGCATCTAGTGCAGTGTCGTCAAACCCTAGCACTCAGTCTGCCCAACCTCGAGCCAGCCTAATTAATAGTAATGCGACCGAATAGCATTTACTTTCTTGATGTACTCGTCTAAGATCTTCTCTCAGATGCTGATGGATGCCGGCTCCGACCCGTCAACTCATTCCACCCGGCTTGTTCGATACCTGCTGAAGACGGGGAGCAGGGTGCCGTCGCCTTGTCAGCATTCATCACCAACATCCAGTCTCGGTGCCCGTTAAACCTCGACTTGCTGGTCGTCTTTACTCAATCAGGAGAATGATATGCGCCTCAGTGTTTTTTCCTCCCTGCTCGCAAGCACACTGCTGACCGCCACCGCAGCCTTTGCTCACACTCCACTCTGCGCCTGCTATGACATGGGCGACGGCACCGTCCTGTGTGAAGGTGGCTTTTCAGATGGTTCCTCCGCCTCCGGCGTCGGCATCATGGTTGTCGACACCAAGGGCAACAGCCTGATCGAGGGCGAGATGAGCGAGGACAGCGAATTCGAGTTCGACAAGCCGGAAGGCGAATACAGCGTGGTCTTCGACGCCGGCCCCGGTCACAGCATCGAGATCAACGGCAAGGATATCCTCGAGTAACGACCCACACGTAAAGGCTTTTGCGTTCCTTTCCGATTCTCTTTTTATCCATGCAATACATCTCTATCCGCCCATCTTTAACCAGGAGACCATCCGTGACGCTTAAAACTGCTCTGCTCACCGCGACCGCAGCCGCCACCCTCAGCACCGGCGTCGCCCAAGCCCATTTTCAACTCCTCTACACGCCAGAGGTCATGCTCGAGCAACCCGGTAACATCAATTTCAAGCTGGTTTTCGGTCACCCGATGGAAAACGGCCATGTGATGGACATGGGCGAACCGGAAGACTTTTTCGTCATCTTCAAGGGCGAGAAGACCGACCTCATGGGGAGCCTCAAACCCATCACCTGGAAAGGTGGCCATAACGAGGCGAAAGCCTACGAGGCGAGCTATAAGGTTCGCCGCAATGGCGATTATAGTTTCGTGCTGGTCCCCGCCCCCTACTATGAAGAAAGCGAGGACGTGTATATTCAACAAATCACCAAGGCCATCATCAACAAGGGCGGCATGCCAACCGGTTGGAACAAGCCACTCGGCCTGAAAACAGAAATCATTCCTTTAAACAAGCCCTATCAGGTCTACGCCGGCGGCACTTTCAGCGGTCAACTGCTACGCGATGGCAAGCCAGTCCCGGGTGTGGAATGCGAGATCGAGTACATCAACACCGAGATCGACATGGCGGCCAATGCCTCCTCGGCCGAATCCAAAGGCGATGTGCCCGCAACCGCTGTTGTCGCCATCACCGATGCCGATGGTGAGTTTACCTTTGGCATTCCAGGACCCGGGGTCTGGGGCTTCGCCTGCCTGGGTTCGGGTCCGGACAACGAGCATGAGGGCAAGGAGTTATCCCAGGACGCTGTGCTCTGGATCAATGCCAGCACGCTCAACACCGGCCAGGATTGATCCAAACCCTGGCGTTGGTCGGCCCGAGTCGCCGCCGGCGATGGCTGGGGATGATGGCTCGGGCGGCTTGAGTCAAGCTTGCTATCAACAATCATTCTTGTTATTTTTCGCATCAGAGCAATCCGACACCGACCAAGCGGTCCGTATTGACAAAATTGCATCGGGAGACACCCGCAATGAGCGAGCATTCATCAGGCTGCCCGCCTGAGCACTCCGAATCCAAGGCCACGCTCGGTCCCGAGCCTAGCGCCGCTTCCCAGACGCGGGCCCAACCTGGCCCTGGACAAGCCACCTTCTCTCCGCACAACGGTCACCACCCGCATCCAGGGTATGGCTATCCGGGTAATCCACCGCATCCCGGCGAGCTGCCGCCGCATGCCGTCGGGGCTCCCGGATACCTGCCTCCCGGATATAGCCCTCCCGGATACCAGCCTCCCGGATACCAGACCCATCCCACTTATCCTGGCTGGGCCACACCGGCGGCTCCGGGCGCGCCCTATCCGAACGATCCCTATCATGCCCCCTATCCCGGTCATTCCTATTCTTCCGGCCATCAGTCAGACCATCAGGCCAGCGGGCACCAGGGCCACGGCCAACGTAACGGCATGTCCGAGTTCATCGAGGAAATCGCCAGCGGCGGCAACGGGCTGAACAGTCTTGGGCGGCTATTGAATTTCGAGGATACCGACTTCTGGAAAGGCGCCTTGGTCGGCGCCGCGGCGGTGATGCTGCTGAGTAACGATGGGGTGCGGAATCTGCTGTTCGGCGGTGGCAAGTCAGATGCTGACAAGGCGGCCGCGCCCGCGGAGACGGACACATGACCCAGCCACCGAATTTTCCCCACCAACCCAGCCCAGTTCAAACCACACAGGGCCAACCCATGCAGGCGCCCTGCCCCGCCCCGCGTAATCTGTGCGCGGACTTAACACAAATGGCGATCATGGGCGCCGTGATCGGCGCCTCTGGCGCGGCTGGTCAGGAAATCCGCGCCCTGCAACTTAAGCAGCGCAGCGCACGCCAGGCGGTGCGCGAGACGCTGCGGGTGGCCGCCATCAGCGCAGCCGCCAGCGCGGTGGCCGGCGCCGCCGCGCACGCGGTCTCCAGCACCGGGCTGACCCGACTGGCGGTGCTGCTCGCGGCGGGCACCGCCGTGGTCTACGCGGCCGACAGTCGCGCGGCAGCGAGCCAGGCCGCCGCCACATCCAACCGAAACATACCGCCCCAATCCGAACCCAAGAGAACACGCCGATGAACTCCTCTCAAGGGCCGCGGCGCCAACGCCACGGCATCAAGAAAAAACTGGTCGAGGGTGCCGGCGGACTGGTCGTCGGTGCCGCGCTGGTAGTCTTTTTGCGTGGTCTGAGCAAAAACCGCCGCCGTCAAGGCACCCAGACGACAGACAGCACGAGCCCGCCCACATCCTCTGCAACCCAAGCCAACAACGAGTAAGTCCCCATGAACTATCCCCCCAATCCGAACGGCCCCAGCGGCATGCCCGGTCACGGCCATGATGGAGCACGCAACAGCCCCGCGCCGGATCCAGTTCATTATGGCAGTGGCAATTTTCCCCCCAGCCATGGCAACTATAACGGCCATGGCAGCTATGGCAGCCATGGTGGCCAGCATCCAGGCTATGGCCCCGGCGCCGACTGGCCACCCGGCATGGCGACGCGCCCTTACCAAAGCAACTCCTCCTGGTTGAATCTTTCCAACGACAGATTCATCAAGGGCGCCCTCATTGGCGCCGCGGCCGCCTACCTGCTCACCAACGAGAGCGTCCAGCGCACCCTGATCAAAAGCGCCGTGCGCGCCTGGACACTGGTGCAAAGCGGTGTGGAGGAAGTCAAGGAACGCTTCCACGATGCCGAGGCCGAAGTCCAAGCCGAGGCCAACAAGGACGCCTGACATCCAGGACCGCCCGCTACCGCGCCATCCCATTTTCCAACTTCACCCTTTACCCTTCGGCAACCGACCGGGCATGCACTATCAACTCATCCACCAACTGCCCGGCCGGTTGCGGCTGCGGATTCCCGCCCTCAACCAGCCCGACTATCCCGCTGGCGCGCTTGAACTCTGGATGGAGGCCTGCCCCGCCGTCCGCTCGGTGCGCGCCAATCCCCGCGCCCGGGCGCTGATACTGGAATACGCCGGCGGGCCGCGCGCGCGCGCCGCCGCGCTTGCCCATCTGCGCGCCTATCCTGTCGACGCCCTGCCAGGGCTGGGTCTGGGCTTCGACCCACCCAGCGCCGACACCATCCCCATGGTGCGCGGCCTGCTGACCATGCTCGCCATGCCGCTGCTGCCGCCGCCACTGCGCGCGCTGGTAACCCTGCTCAACATCGGCCCGACCCTGCTCCAGGGCATCGACACCCTGGTCAAGCGCGGCGTGAAAATGGAGGTACTCGATGCCGTGGCGGTGGGGCTGGCGGCCACCGGCGGACAACACCAAACCGCGAACATCACCGACTTTCTGCTCAAGCTCGGCGAGTTTCTCGAGCACCGCACCCAACGCCAGTCCGATCGACTGCTGCGCCAATTGCTGCGCCCACCGCCAGCCCTGGCCTGGGTGGAACGCGCCGGCGAACTGGTCCAGATCAGCGCCGACCAGGTCCAGCCCGGCGAGACAGTCGCCATTGGCGTTGGCGAGGCGATTCCGGTCGATGGCTGGGTGCTGTCCGGCACCGCCCTGGTCAATCAGGCCAGCGTCACTGGCGAGAATGTCCCCGTGCGCAAGGAGGCCCCGGCGCGGGTCATCGCCGGCTCCACCCTCAGCGAAGGGCGACTGCGGGTGGAAGCCGCGCGGGTCGGCGCCGAAACCACCCAAGCTCGGGTGGCGAGTTTCATCCAGCAAGCGCTCGACCAACGCTCGGCCACCCAATGCCTGTCAGAGCGTCTGGCCGACCAGCGCGTGATCCTGACCCTGGGCACAGGCGCGCTGGTCTATGCCCTGACCCGCGACCTGCGCCGGCTGCAAGCGGTGTTCCTGGTCGACTACTCCTGCGCGCTCAAGCTCGGCACGCCGGTGGCCTTCAAGGCGGCGCTGTCCAAAGCCGCCCAGCATGGCGTACTCATCAAGGGCGGCGAGGCCATCGAACAACTCGCCGAGGTCGATACCCTGGTGTTCGACAAAACCGGCACCCTGACCGAAAGCGCCCTGGAGGTCACGGAAACACTGGTCTTCGACCGCCAGTGCGATTGCACCGAGGTCGATCTGCTTGCTCTGGTCGCCTCGGTCGAGGAACACGCCAGTCATCCGCTCGCCCAGGCCGTGGTCGCCGCCGCGCGCGAGCAGGATCTGCCCCACATCTCCCACGGCGAGATCGACTATCTGGTCGCCCATGGCCTCTCGGCCGACATCAAGGGCGGGCGCATCGTGGTCGGCAGCCGCCATTATCTCGAAGAGCACGTCGGCATTGATTTCAAGCCGCACGAGCGCCGCATCAATCGCCTGCTCGATGAAGGCAAGACCCTGCTCTATGTCGCCAATGCGCAAGGTCCGGTGGGGTTGATCGCCCTGCGCGACCGCCCACGCGCCGACGCGGCGGACGTCATGGCCCGGCTACGTGCCCTCGGCATCCAGCGGCTGATCATGCTCACCGGTGATCGCCGCCACAAGGCCGAGGCGCTGGCCGCCGATCTCGGGCTGGACGAGGTGCATGCCGAACTCGAACCCGAGGCCAAGGCCGGCCTCATCGAGCAACTGCGCGCCGCCGGCCACCGTGTCGCCTTCGTCGGCGACGGCATTAACGACGGCCCGGCGCTGGCCGCCGCCCATGTCGGCATCGCCATGCCGCGCGGCACCGACATCGCCCGCGCCACCGCCGACATCCTGCTGCTTGAGGACCAGCTCGCCGCCATCGCCAGCGCGCGCGAACTCACCACCGGCACCATGGCCCTGATCCGCGGCAACTTCAACATCGCCGTCGGCGTCAACACCGCCCTGCTGATCGGCGCCGTGTTCGGGCGCATCTCCCCCATCATGAGCGCCCTGCTGCACAACGGCACCACCATCGGCGTGCTGCTCAAGGCACTGCGCGGGCCAAGGATGCAGGCCCTAGCCGCGCCTGCCGGTGGTGAAAGGCAACCAGGCCATCGGCACCCTGACCGACCGCGACATCACCGTACGGGGACTTGGCAGTGAGCGTTCAATCTTGCCGCGCCACTCCCCGGTGCGTTCCGGGGGAGCGGCCCGGCGCGCCAAGATCCCAGCGAGCAGGGCAAAACTTCAGTTTCACTAATCTCACAGCTGTTTCTCAATGCCATTGATGCCTCGCCAGCTGGGGAGCGAATCCGCGTCGATCTGCATTCCGGCCCGCCTGTCGCGCTCGCCCTGAACAACCGCTGCGCGGTTCCCGCCCCCATCCGCGCCCGCTTCTTCGAGAAACACCGCACCCTAGGCAAACGCAACGGCTCGGGGCTTGGCACCTATAGCGCCAAACTGATGACCGACACCATGGGACTTAGCTTGCGCATGGAGACATCGGACGCCGACAACAGCACTCGCATCCACCTCAGTCTGCTGCCTACCGCGCCGGGTTGATCGCCGGGTTGATCGCCGGGCTTATCTCCTCGGGGCCGCCAGCGGCGGCAAGCACGCGTTCGAAGTCCGCTCGCTTGGCCGGCTTCATCAGCCGTTGCTCGAACAGCGTCTCGGCCTCAGGCTCCTCGGCCAGGCTATAGCCTGATAGCGCGACCAGCGTCAGGGTTTGGCGTTCGGGCCAGGTCGCCAGTTCGCGCGCCACCGCCAAACCGTCCATGTCCGGCAGCCCCAGATCGAGGAACACCACCTCCGGCGGCGCGGCACGGATGGCCTCCAAGGGCGCGGTACCGAGGTCGCGCGCCAGGCGGCCGACATCGTGCTCAAGGACGATGCCCTGGAGACCCTGGTGCATGTCATCGAGCATTGGTCGCAATATCTTCCGCAACATTCGTCGCTTCATCGTGCAGCGCCGCCACTGGCTGGCCATTACCGGCTTCGGCGCCCTGATCGCGGCCATTGTGCTCCTGGCGGCCGCCAAGACCCTGGATACCGCGCCCCTGCCCCCGGTCGGATGGAGCCTGATCGCCGTCTTCTCGCTGTTGCCGGTGCTCTTGACCCAAGCCGGGAAACTGCTGCTGGCGAGCCGTCGCCCAAGGACCAGGACCGGCGCCGATTCCAGCCCCGGGGACCAGGGCTAAAGAGATGCGCCAGGAACGGCGACCGGCGGCCCAGGTCCGCGCCGGAGCGCACTCTGGAGCGAACCCCGGGGGACACACCGACCACATCCGCCTTTCCCGAAGGGCGAGCAGCTGTATCTTATCCACCAGCGCCTTCGGCAAATGCCCCAGTGCCACCGGGGCTTTCGACCGCGAAGCCCGTCAATCACTGGCAGCGAGAGTTGGAACAGCACTTGCTGGCTCCTTGTCCAAGGCCGAGGACAAACGGGGGCCATAGGGCTCCACGGCTGGCGTCTGATCGAATGCCTGGCGCCCCCTGCACTGGCTCCTCTGACCCCCTCTGACCCCCTCTGCCCCGCTTTCCCGCGTTGGACCGACCGGGCACGGGCTGTTAGGGAAAGGCCGATGGGTTCAGCGTTACCGAAAACCGCGCCCCAAGGTCAGGGACCCCCCAAAGGTCAGGAACCAGGGTGATAATGATCACAACCCGGGCTGCCACGGCGGCCATCACACCTGCTGTTGGAGCAATCCGATACCATGTCCGAGCAACTGCTGCAGATCGAGGAACTCAATTTGGAACGCGGCGGCCGACGGCTGCTGGACGTGGTGTCGCTCACCATCGGCCCGGGGGTGCTCTCGCATGGCCCACAAGCCGCTTGAATTGATCGCGCGCGGATCCTCGACGCGGACGGAAGCCGTGCCCGTGGTCCGGGAGGCCCACCCGCTGGCCCAGGTCACCCAAGAGGCCGCCATCGGCAGCATCGACCAAACCCAGCTCGAGACTCTGATGGCGCATGGACTGACGCCGGATCAGGCCATCGATCTGGTGATCGGCGGCTTGCCGCGACCGCAATGGGAGAGCGACGAATGAGACCCGGCAAGCGCGCGCCAGTGATAGCGCCACATGAAAACTAATTGGAGATTCCCCCCCGATGTCAAACCGCTTTTCCCTGACCGGCCTGCTCACACGACTGCGCAATCTGTTTCTGCAAGGCATCGCCCTGCTCGCGCCCCTGGCCCTGACGCTCGGCCTGCTGGTCTGGCTCGGCCACCTGGTGGAGACCATCGTGGGCGCCGGACTGCGCGGCCTGTTGCCCCAGGGCTGGTATTTCCACGGCCTCGGCTTCATGGTCGGCCTGCTGCTGACGCTGGCCACTGGTCTGCTGGCGAATCTGTTTTTGGTGCGCTGGCTGGTCAACCTGCTCGAGCATATCCTTGACCGCATCCCGCTGGTCAAGAGCGTGTTCCAGGGACTTAAGGATGTGGCGCGCTTTCTCAACCAAAGCGACGGCAGCCAGCTGGGCCGCCCGGTGATGGTGAGGCTCCCCTTGGGCGACACCGAGGTGCGACTGCTGGGCTTCGTGATGCAGGAGCAGGCCCGGCTGACGGAACTCTCCAGCGACCCCAGTGCCGCCGCGCTCGACCTGGTCGCGGTCTACCTACCGATGAGCTACCAGGTGGGCGGCTACACCCTGTATCTCGACCGAAACCGCATCAGCCCGCTCTCGGTCAGTCCCCAGGATGCACTGCGCGCGGTGCTGACCGGCGGCGCCATGACCCCGGAAACAAACACCAAGGCGCGAACGCGCCGATCTTAAGGCGGCCCGCGCGCGAGCCGAAGGCCGCGCCTGGGAATCCGTGGAAAAACAATCCAACTCAACAACTGGAGCGTGGGAACGAGTTAAATCAAGCGCTTGCGGCTCTTCAGACTCGACCAGACTATTGACTCGCTGTGATCGCAAAAGCCGGGTTGAGCGAACATCCAACGCATCATCAAAACCAATCTGACTGCTATTCCGCCATGTCATCACCCATTCCCGAATCCGACTGGAAACTTTTCAAAACCGTGCGTGAACAGGCATTCAACCGCTTCACCACCAAGGTACTGGAGGACTGCCGCGCGCTCTGCGACCACGACGGCCGACCGCCGGCTGAACGCTTCGATGCGCTTTCGCGTTTGACGCGCCAGCGTGACAAGGACATCGGGCGCCTGTTCGGACACTCTAGCCGCTCCTCGGCGACCCTTGCCCTCATGGTGCTGCGCGCCGAGGGCTTGGTCGATGACCAGGATGTTGCTCGCTTTAGTCCCGAGACCCAAGCCGCCTCCCGCCCCGTCGGAGACACTTAAAACAATAGACAATTGATTTCGCCGCCCCGGAATCAGGCGCTCAGTCGTCGCACCGCTTCCTCGAGCTGCTCAAGGGGCGCGGCGTAGGAGAAGCGCAGGTGCTCGGCTTGGCGATAGACGCCGAAGTCGCGCCCGGGGGTAATGGCGACGCCGGTCTGCTCGAGAATCCTGGCGGCGAACGCGGCGCTGTCGTCGGTCAGATCGCTGACATCGGCGTAGACATAGAAGGCGCCAGCCGGCAGCAGCGGCACTTTGAAGCCGAGTTGACGCAGCGCGGGCACCAGTAAATCCCGTCGCGCGCGAAAGGCTTCACGCCGGCGGACCAGCTCGGCGCTGACCTCGGGCGCGAAGGCCGCCAGCGCTGCCTGTTGTGAGATCGTCGGCGCCGAGATGAACAGATTCTGGCACAACCTGGCCACGGCGCGGCGGTAACCGGCGGGCGCGACCAGCCAGCCGAGTCGCCAGCCGGTCATGCCATGGTATTTCGAGAAGCCGTTGACAACGAAGATGTCATCACCATCATGCAGGGCGGTGCGCACATCGCCCTCGTAGACCAGGCCGTGATACAGCTCATCGACCACCAGGGTGCCGCCCAGCGTGCGCACCTGATCGGCCACCGCGGTCATTTCCGCTGCCGTCACCAGACTGCCGGTTGGGTTGGCCGGGGAACCCACCAGCACCGCGCGGGTGCGCTCGCTCCAGTGCGCGCGAATGGCCTCGGGCCTAAGCTGGTAGTTGACCTCCGGGCCGCAGGACAGCCGTTTGGGAACCCCACCGAGCAAATGAATGAAATTGGCGTTGCAGGGATAACCGGGGTCGGCGAGCAGAACCTCATCGCCCGGATCGAGCAGCAGGGCAAAGGCCACCAGCAAGGCCGCCGAGGACCCGGGCACCAGGGCGATCCGCTCGGGTGAGGGGCGGATGGCGGCGGGATAGTGGTCGGCGATGGCCGCTCGCAGTTCGGGCAGACCTTCAGCCGGCGTGTAGCGCGTCAGCCCAGCGCGAAGCGCCTGCTCGGCACGCGCCACAATGGGCGCCGGAGTAGGAAAGTCGGGCTCTCCCACCTCGAGATGAATCACCGAGCGACCGGCGCGCTCCATTTCCCGCGCCTTCGCCAGCACTTCCATCACATGAAAGGGCTGAATCTGCGCCAATCGCGCGGCAAGTCGGGGCTGACTGCTCATCGTGAGGTCTCCTTAGGATGCCTTCCAGGCCGCCAGCCAGGCGGCGATCTCGGCCTCAAGCCGGGTGCGCTCGGACGCGGCGAGACCGCCAGGGCGGTAACGGGATTTTTCATGCAGGTGCAAGAGCGGCTCGCTCGCGGGCAGTTCGCGCGCGCCTGCTTGGCTGTGCTTCAGGCGCGTCAGCCACTGGCGCTCGGTCTCGCCCGGACGACGCGGCCAGCCGGCGCGGGTCAGCGCGGTGGCGATGGGCGCGAGCGGGCTGTCGGGGGCGGCCGCGCGCCGGTCACGTCGCCGCGTGCGCGCGGCGGTCCAGCGCTGGCCGAGGCGCAGGCGGTAGGCCAGCAGCGCGAACAGCAATCCGAGCACACCCCAAAGCCAGAGCGGCGTGCCCTGCCCCGGTTCCAGGCGGCTGAGGTTCACCTCATACCACAGCCGCGACCAGAGATCCGCCAGCGGCTGCCAGACGGGACGCTCGCTGGCTTCGAGCGCGGCCCAGAGCGCCGGAGTGGTGTCGAAATCATGCCAGTGACCACTGTCCCAGTAGAGCGTCCAAGCATGGGCGTGGCTGCGGCGCACGCGGTAGCTGTTGGGAGCGGCATCGGCTTCCTGCACCGAGTAGCCGACGGCATAGCGCGCGGGGATGCCGGCCTGGCGCAACAGCAGCACAGTGGCGGAGGCGAAGAATTCGCAGTGGCCGGCTTGGGTACTGGTGAGAAAATGCCCGATCTCGGTCCGCCCCGACGGGGCGCCGGGCAGCCTGAGGCTGTAGCGGAAGTCTTGGGCGAAATGGGCGCGCACCCGGCGGATGGTCTCGGCGGTGTTTTGTGCGTTCAAACCCAGTTCGGCGGCCAGCGCCTGCAACACCGGCACCTCCGGCTTGGGCACGCGCAGATCGGTGTCTTGCGGCGGGCGGTCGTGACGGGCGCTTGCGGTAAAAAAGGCCTGGTAGCGGATCAGCGGTGGTCCATCCTTGGCCTTGACCGCGCCGAGCGACTGCCGCTCAAGGCTGTCGACGGGCAGATCGCGCAGGCGCCACGCGCCGCTCGGCAGCGGCAGCAACTGACCGCGCCTGGGCAGATAGCCGCCGATGCGCACCCGCTGGTCGGCGCCCCCGCTCTCCGCGCCCGGCGCTGTCGGCGCTCTCTCCGCGGACATCCACAGCCAGTCGCCGCCAACCATGGACACGGGCGTGAAGGCCCGCTCATGGGTAAACCAGGTGGCGCCGGCATAGCGATCATAGCTGGCGGTGCGCAGCAGCAGGGCCTGGCGCAGCGGCGCATCGGTCGTGACGCGATAGAGCACGCGGTCCGAGAGTTTCAGCTCGCCGATCTCGCCCAGGGCGGTGCGCGCCTGGTAGGGATCGCGCTCGCTCCACAGCAGCCCGCTCATCCAGTTGACCGCCAGCTCCTCGACCCGCCGCTGCGCCTGGGTCACTCCCTGCTGCCCGACCCAGGCCAGGGCGCCGGCGAGGATCAGCAGCGCCAGCCACAGCGGCCATTGGCGCCTAGGTCGCGCTCGCGGCTGCCAGGCGCTGACCCAGAGCGTGAGCACGAGCACGCCACCCAGATAGCCCAGGGGATGCGACGCGCCGCCACCAGCACTCGTGCCGACCCCAGCAGCCAGCACGCAGGCGGCCAGATAGATGGGCGTGAGATCCAGCACCCGGTCGGCCTCGGGCGAGCGACTGCGCCGCTGCGACAGGAACAGGGCGCGATAGCTGACACCGGCGCGGGCACTGAGCAACTGCGCCGACAGCAGGGGCGCGAGCAGCACTGGCGACCAGCGCAGCGTGGCAAAAATGCCCGCCGAGAGCGGGCCGCGGCTGTATTCAAACAGCACCAGGGCCAGCACCAGCAGGCTGGTGAGATCGACCAGGCGCTCGAGATGCCGGTCGGCCAGCCGCCAGCGCGAGCGGGTGCGCATGGTCCACTCGAACCAGGCCGCCAGCGCCAGCCCCGGCAGCCAGGCGCCGCTCTGCCAGCTCCACAGCAGCAGCGTGAGCGTGAACAGCCATGGTGGATTGGGGTTCATCGACCTGGATTCATCCCATTCGAGTTCATCGGGCACCAAGCCCCCGGAAAAGCGCTCGGCACAAACAAATGCTGCATGACGGATGCACCAGCAAGTATTACAATTTGATGCCTTAACGTCTTAAGTATCACGATTATAACAGCCTAATGTCGCGCCCCATGCTCACCCCAGAGACTCACAACGCCCTGCGCCTGTTCGGCGGCCTGATTGAGGAAGGCCGGCTGCGCAAGGGCTGGTCGCGCGAGGAACTGGCCCAGCGGGTTGGCGTCGGCGTGCTGACCATCCGCCGCGTCATCCAGGGCGCACCCGGCGTGGCCATCGGCACCTATTTCGAGGCGGCCACCCTGGTTGGCATCCCCCTGTTCGCGCTCGAATCGCAAGGCTTACTTGATCGCGAGCTGGCGCGTCAACAGGAGAAGCTGCAACTCTTGCCATCGCGCGTGCGCCGCCCCCAAGAGGATCGCGTCGACGATGACTTCTGAGCGGCAGACGAACCGAGAAGCCTATGTCTGGGTTTGGCTGCCTGGAATGCTCGCACCCGTGGTCGCCGGTCGGCTTGTGCGGGAGGCGCGCGGCGGTTATTCCTTTACCTATGGTCGCTCCTACCTGGACCGAGCGGAAGCGATCAGCCTGTTCGCGGATGAGTTGCCCTTGCAACCCGGCGTTCAGCGCCAGCGCGATGATGACATCCCCTCCTGTCTGCGCGATGCCGCGCCGGATGCCTGGGGCCGGCGTGTCATCGTCCAACGCTTGACTGGGCAGCGCGGGACGGCGGCCGCACGGGTCGAGCTTGATGACTTGACCTACCTGCTCGAGTCGGGGTCGGATCGCATCGGCGCCCTGGATTTTCAGACCTCCGCCACCTCCTATCGGGCACGCACGGCGGCCAGCGCGAGCCTGGATGAACTGGCGGAGGCCGCCGAGCGATTGGAGCGCGGCGAGCCCCTGTCGCCCGCCCTGGCGCTCGCGCTCCAGCATGGCACCTCCATCGGCGGAGCGCGCCCCAAGGCATTGCTGGCGAGCGAATCGACGCGCCAAATCGCCAAGTTCTCGACCAGCTCCGATCTGTTTAACGTGGTTAAGGCGGAATATTTGGCCATGCGCCTGGCCAGCCGGGTGGGTCTTGAGGTGGCGCCGGTGACCCTGACCCGGGCGCTCGGGCGCGACGTGTTGCTGATTGATCGTTTTGATCGGCGGCGAACGCCCGCCGGCTGGGAACGACGACTGATGCTGTCGGCACTGACGCTGCTCGGATTGCGCGAGCTGGAGGCGCGTTATGCCAGTTATGAGGATCTGGCCCACCGGGTTCGGCGGGATTTCAGCGCCCCGCGGGCGACGCTCCATGAACTCTTTGGCCGCATGGTCTTCAACATTCTGTGCGGTAATACCGATGATCACGCCCGCAATCATGCCGCCTTCTGGGACGGGCAGCGCTATCGGCTCACCCCGGCCTATGATATCTGCCCGCAATTGCGCACCGGCGGCGAGGCGAGCCAGGCCATGCTGCTGACCGGACAGCGCCGCGACAGCAGGCTGGTCACTTGCCTCGCCGCCGCGCCCGCCTTCGGTCTGACACAAACCCAAGCCCGCGACTGGATTGATCATCAGCGTGCCACCCTGGAAGGATCCTGGAACCCTCTCTGCGACCAAGCCGAATTGAGTCGCGCCGAGCGGGACGCCTTCTGGCAACGCGCGTTTCTCCATCCCTACTGTCTTGAGGATTATCCGACAGGCTAGCCGGGCCATTGCTTGGTCACGGGATGGACAAGAGCAAAGACGCCAACAGGGACTCATGTCAGAACGCCCGCAATCGCGCCGGAACCGAGCTGCCGATCACGGACGGGTTCAAGCCCAGTCTCCGGGATTCACCCAATCACATTCACCCAATAGCATGGATTTTCACTCAACCACTTGCGCCAAACCCTCGCCGATGCGCTCGGGATGAATGGGCTGCGCCGGCGGTCCGCTCCAGCCAGCGTTCAGGGCCGGCGCATCCCGCGTGGAGATCACCAGAATCCGCAGCGGCAGCCCGGCGCGGGCCAGGGTGCGCACCAACTTGCGCCGGGGCGCGTCGAACGCGAGCAGCACCAGCACCAGGGCGCTGAGCTGGCCGATGCGTCCGCGCAGCGCCTGCTCGAGCTGGGCGACGCTGCCCGCGGCGGCCGGCTGCGCGCAGGCGAGGATCTCCAAAAACTGCCCGACGCCGCCGAGTCCACGCCCGCCGGTGAAGCAATAGGTCTCGGCGCCGACAAAGAGCAGATCGAGCAGGCTGTCCTCGTCGCCGATGCGGTCGCACAGGGAGGCGGCGACGCTGACCGCCGCCTCGAAGGTCGCGTCGCTCGCATCTCGGGCATCCCCAGCATTCAGACTGACGCTCGCGGCGAAAGTGTCCAGCACCAGCGCATGACGGGTGAAGAATTCATCCTGAAACTCCTTCACCTGCGGGCTGCCGGAGCGCGCCCAGCTCGGCCAGTGAATGAGGCGTGGCGAATCACCCGGGCGATACTCGCGCAGCCCGATGAATTCCTGTGAATCGCCCACGGCACCGGCCAGTGTCCAGCCGCCGGGCTGATACTGGCGCCGCCCCGGCAGGCTGAGTCGCGGCGCCGGATAGCGCCTTGGCAGCACCAGCAGGGATTGCTCGCGGGGAACCCTCACCCGCACCTGGACCAGGCCCAGCGGATCGGGCCGCGTCAGCCACAGGCCAGGCAGGCGCAGATAGCCGCGGCGCAACGGCGTCAGGCGCAGGCGCACCTGGGTCAGCTGATTGACACTCAGGTGGTCGACGGCCTGGGGCTCACCGACCCTAACCGCGCGGTTGGCCGCCAGCAGCCGGCGCCAGCGCGGATAGCCCATCAGGCGATCAAACCAAGCATCGCCCGCGTCGGCACCCTGGCGCGAGTCGCGAAACTGCGCGCGCGTTGGCGTTGGATCCGGCAAGCGCTCGGTGAGAAACCAAGCGCGCCAGGTCCGCCGGCCCCGACAATGCAAGCGCACCCGGTAGTCGAGCGGGGTGCCGACGCTCGCGGTGCGTGGCAGCTCGCGGCTGGCGCTGACCTGCCCGCGCCGCCAGCGGCCATCGACCACGGCCGCCAGCCCCGCGAACAGCAGCAAGGACAGCGCCAGGGTGAACAATTGATAGAGCTGATTGAGCCGGGGGTCAATACCAAAGATGGCCGCGGCGAAACCCAACCCCAGCACGAAGCGCCCCAGCGGCGTCAGCCCCTGGTGTTGAAAGCGCTGCCAGCGCTCCAGCCGGCGCAAACCGGGGTAGAGCGACGCGCGCAGCCAGGCCACGTTCATCCGCCCCATCGGTTCAGTCCGCACAGTCCGCCCCAGCCGTTCAGCGCGGCGGCTCCAGGCGCTCAAGCAATTCGGCCACAACCAGGCTCGCGTCGCGCCCGCCAAAGCGCGCTTGGCTGTCGAGACCCAGACGGTGGGCGATCACCGGCACCGCCAGGCGCTGGACATGATCCGGGGTGACGAAATCCAACCCGCGCAGCAGCGCCAGCGCCTGGGCGCATTTCATCAGGGTTAGCGAGGCACGCAGCCCGGCGCCCAGGATCACGCCCTCGGCGGTGCGAGTCGCGCGCGTCAGCTCGACCATGTAACGGGCCACCGCCGGGCTGACCGCCACCTCCGCCGCCCGCGCGCGCAGGGCGAGAATTTCCTCGGGCGTGGCGACTGGCTCCAGGCTGTCGAGCGGCTCGCCGAGGCGACGCTCGGTCAACACCGCGGTTTCATCCTCGGGGCTCAAATACCCCAGGGCGAAGCGCAGCGCGAAGCGATCGAGCTGTGCTTCCGGCAGCGGATAGGTGCCGTGAAATTCAATCGGATTCTGGGTGGCGATGACAAAGAACAGCGGATCAAGCGCCCGCGCCCGTCCCTCGATGCTCACCTGCCCCTCGCCCATGGCCTCAAGCAGCGCCGACTGGGTGCGCGGCGAGGCGCGGTTGATCTCATCGGCGAGCAAAATCTGGGTAAAAATCGGCCCAGGGCGAAAATCGAAGGCGCGCGCGCCAGGATCGAACACCGACACACCCAGGATATCGGTCGGCAGCAGATCGGGCGTGAACTGCACACGCCGAAACTCCGCACGCAGCGAGCGCGCCAGCGCCTTGGCCAGCGTGGTCTTGCCCGTCCCCGGCAGATCCTCGAGCAACAGATGCCCGCCACTGAGCAGCGCCACCAGCAGCAGCTCAATCGCATCCGCCTGGCCACGGATCGCCCGCGCGAGATTGGCCTTAAGTCGATTCAAAACAGTGTGAGAGGTATTCATTCGGACAGCTTTCCATGAATCTCGGCTTGCCGGCACCCCCACAACTCGCCAGCGGCCGACCAAATGACAATTCGTATACATCAACGCCAGAAACGCATGGCCGTTCTCATCCAGATGAGCGCGCACCTCGGCTGCATTGCCCAGTGCATTACCCGGTGCATGGCTACGCTGACCACGGCATGATCCTCCGCAATGCAGGCGATGGCGCCGTCCATCAGCCGACAAACCGAGCACCAAGTTCCCCAGAAATGCACCAGCATCGGCTTATCGTTCAAAGTAACCAGCATGGCCTTTCATCTTTACTCGCCCACACCAGCATAAACCGCACACGCCAGTCGCAGACGCTCCGCCACCGCAACGCGCAATTCCGCCGGTGCCACCACCTCATAGTCCGGGCTGTATTATAGAATATCCATCACCAACTCCGGCTCCTGTGCATAGGGTAGCGACAACTCATAGGCACCGTCGGTCAGCCAACCCCCTGCTACCGCGGATGCCAGCGCTCCTCCGCCACCCAGCGCGCGCTAAGTGTTACAGCGCCTGCAACGCCCCTTCAATTGAGCTTGCTCTGAGCTCAAGATCCGCGGGCTTGCCACCACTTGCTGACAAAGCAGGCGGCGAGCTCCTGTTGTCGCGAGGGTCTGCGGCGGCCATGGTTGCTCCGTCAGGCTCCGCCACAAGGGTGCCAATGGGCGGTTTGCACCCCACTCGGCGCGAAAATTCTCCAAATCCATGGTCCAGCGCCTTGAGCTTAAAAGTCGTGCGTCAGAGCTGCCGCGGCACAAAAATACTAGCAACCTGAACGCAGCTTAGGGTATGCTTGCCTGCTCGTTTGACAGGGAGCGGCGCGTCGCCGCCCCTACCGCTCAAATGCTCAGCCACAAACGAAGGCGCCCAAAGCGCGCCTAAAACAAACCGGATTCCTTCACCCAGGTGACGTTCCGACAGCATCACCTCAAAACAGCAAAGGTTTTCGCGCCCCAGCCCCATTCCCGGAGAGGTGGCAGAGCGGTTGAATGCACCGGTCTTGAAAACCGGCGACGGTTGATCCCGTCCGTGGGTTCGAATCCCACCCTCTCCGCCATTTAGATTCTCTAAATAATTGTTATTATTGCTAATATTCTGGATTGGTCTGAGTTAAGCCACACTCTCAGCTACACTTTTGACAGCGACAGTGGAGCCTCTCTGAGCAGTCTGTACCGCCTCTTGGTTCAAGCGGCTCCGAGCCCCGGCGAAGCCTTCCGCCGAGGCTTCCCCATTTTATCAGCGCGTCGTACTGCATCGGCCCCATGGGCAACGCAGCAGTGCTTGCAGGCGCTGATAGGCAGGCCCTGACCTGATCTGGTGTGGAGGAAGTGAAGTCCGGGCAAGTGGACCTCCTTGACGCAGAGCTTCAAACTTGGGTCCAAATTTAGCGCGTCGAGGTCGGGATCGGTAACCGAGTTCGCCGGATACGCCGTGGACACTCAAAAGTCTAGCCTGTGATGGGGTGTCGCTCTCGGCGTATTTCGACAATCGGCGCTCTGCTTCTGTGCCTCGAAGATAATGCGTTCAGTGTCGACTTTCGGCCAAGAACGGACGTACCAAAAGGTACGCCCGCGTGCTCGCTCATTCCTCCCACCGTGGCTGCAAGCTCAGTTGACAAAAGACTCAAGCAGCGCCGGGATACTGGCAATCGCCGCATCCCGGGTGGTTTCATCTTCGGTCATACTGGCCAAAACCTTGCGGCCAGCTTGACGGAGCGCTGATCGCTCAGTATCAGTGAGTTGGCTGTACTGGATACCGTGCTCGGCTTGATAGGCGGCGAAAGCGAGGCCAACCGCGATAAGATTGCCAAAACGGGCCATGTCGGCGGCGGCGTCGGGATTGACCCACCCGCCTTCGATCAGAGCAATGACCATCTGGTTGCGCGCCATGCGCCCGCTGTTTAGTTCACCCTGCCAATAGGCAAGCCCCTCGGTGTCGGCACTGCGACCGAAGGGGTTCTGGTAGAGGGCTTCGATCAGAACGTCATTGGATTGCTCGGCGGGGTATTGCTGCTCGACCAGCGGTTGGTCAAAGAAGCTCTGGGCGACTGTTGTTGGAGTCCAACTTGGATCGGTGTTGATGTTGCTCACCCAATATTGCAGCCCTCCTTCATCTGGGGCGTAGCCGAGGGTGGCGATGCTGAACATGCGGGTTTCGATCGGGGCGCCATCGATGGCAAGCGCATAGCCGTTGTTGGTGTCGCCACAGGTGCCTTGGGAAACAGACGCCAACCTCCCGGTCGCAGATGCGCTCGCCAGTAAGCTCGCAGCGCAGGCGCTAGCCGGCGACGATTCGCTGCATCGCCTCTTTTGAAGCACGGCCCCACTTGTCGCTAAGTTCTGGTCCAACTCATTTACCGCTGAGCCAGCATGTCTTCAGGCAGGTCCGGCATCGCTGGGATCGAATTCAAGACGGGCTTCGTAGGGATCATTCGATGCTGCCGACCTTCGTCGCGTTCCCACCATCGCGTTCTGGTGTAGGATTGATTCCATCGCGATCTTTGCTACTCCTGCGGATTCGGTGTTTGGTCGGCACGAGTCATCCCAATCCTTACAACCTCGGGGCGTCTCTTGGAGCATATCGGGCGCTACAAAGCCAACTTCAGCAAGGGCGGACTGATGGTCCCGGAGAGTCGGCTGGTGGCCGGTTTACTGCTCCAGGGCGTTGATCGCGAGCGGTGGGAGCAGGCGATTCGGGTCGAGAACGTCCTGGCCAAACGCTCGCCATCGACGGCGATCACCAAAGCGAATCTAATCCGGGCGCGGCTGCGTAGCATGCCTGCAAGTCTGTGGGAGTTGATTCGCGATGGCAGCCGGCCGGTGGCGACACAGTCGGTTATTGCGGCCACCGCCGCTTACTCTCCTCTGCTTGGTGACTTTCTTGATCTGGTTGTGCGCGATCTCTACCGCCGTCTGGAGCGGCAGCTCAAACGCGCGCACTGGGACCAGTACGTCGATGACTGCAGGATGCGTGATCCGCGCATGCCAAGCTGGAATGAGTCGACGCGCACGACCCTGCGAACGCGTGCATTTGGCATGTTACGCGAAGCCGGGTATATTGCAGCCGGTTGTGCGCACGCACTGCAACCCCTGCAGATTGCTCCCGAGGTGGTGACGGTCTTACGCGAGGCCGAGCAGTGGTATGCGTTACGCTGTATTCAGCTCACTGACTGAAAAGCCTGACCGAGACGCAAGCCTATGAGCGGCGACTTCAACCAGCGGCTCGACGAAATTCTCTCTCGGATCACTGGGGATGACTTTCTCCACGGGCGGGGGCTTGGCAATGAGATCCCCTTCTACGCCTTCGATTACCCACCAGAGCAGGAGCCTGCGGTACGCGAGCACATCGCCTTTCTGCTGCAGCAGCTCCCGAAACAACGGCCCGATCTGCGCGTCGGTCACGTTAACCTGTTCCGGCTGATGATCGATACACTCAAGACGCGGAATTTCTATACCAAGGCGCTCGATCTGCAGCGCAAGAAGGGCGATGCCGCGGTACTCAAAGCACTGGCCGCCCCGCTCGACGCGGGCAAGCTGGCCGCGGCGCTGATCGACCAAGCGGACCCGGCGGCGAAGGATCTGGTCTTGGTCTCCGGGATCGGCAGCGCCTACCCGCTGCTGCGCACTCACAATCTTCTGAACAACCTGCATGCCGGCATGGGCAGCACGCCACTGGTGCTGTTCTATCCCGGCGTCTATGACGGCCAGTCGTTGCGGCTGTTCGGTCTGTTGCAAGACAAGCCTTATTATAGGGCGTTTCGGTTGGTGGATTGAGAAGAAGTTAAGAAGTTAAGAGGTTAAGAAGTTAAGAGGTTAAGAGGTTAAGAAGTTAAGAAGTTAAGAAGTGAGGTGTTGCGGATGTGTCCCATAGATGTCGCAACATCCTAATACATTGATTTTACAAATTGCAGACATCCGCTCTTCTTCTCCACTTCAATTCTCCCAACTTCCTCCCTATCTTAACTTCCTCACTTCCTCGCTTCTTAACTTCTTAACTTCCCCCCTTCTTAACTTCTTAACTTCTTAACTTCCCCCCCTTCTTAACTTCTTAACTTCCCCCCTTCTTCACTTCCCCCCCATGCTCATCAAAAACCTTTTCACCAAACCCGTCGACCGCCCCATCAACGGCGTGATCAAGGCCGATCAGGACGATGCCGCCTCGGTGTGGCAGGAACTCGACGAGTATGTCATCACCAAGGAGCTCGACACCCACTTCCGGCGCTTCTTCGACGCCTTTCTCAAGACCATCGACCAGGCCGGCGACCCACATGTCCTGGGTTTGATCGGGGTGTGGATTTCCGGCTTCTTCGGCTCCGGCAAGTCGCATTTCCTCAAGATCCTGTCCTACCTGCTCGAGAACCGCGAGATCAGCTACCAGGGGCAGACCCGGCGGGCGATTGACTTCTTCGACGGCAAGATCCAGGACGCCATGCTCGCCGGCGACATCAAGCGCGCGCTCAGTACCGACACCGATGTGATCCTGTTCAACATCGACAGCAAGGCCGACAGCAGCGGACGCGACGCCATCCTGCGGGTGTTCCTCAAGGTGTTCAACCAGAAGCTCGGTTACAGCGGCGATTACCCGCACCTGGCCGATATCGAGCGCCGCCTCGACCAGCAGGGCGAGCTTCAGGCGTTCAAGGCCGCCTTTCATGCCGTCGCGGGAGTCGACTGGGACGCCGAGCGCGACGGGTACAGCTTCTATCAGGACGAGATCGTTCAGGCCCTGGCCGATACGCTGGGCAAAAGCCCCGAGGGCGCGCGCGCCTGGCTGGAGCGCGCGGAAGCCGATTTTGAGTCCCTGCTGACGGTGGAGAACTTCGCCGGTTGGGTGCGCGAATACTTGGATCAACCGCACCCAGGGCAAGCCGCCGCACCCGGCCAAGGCCGCCGCATCGTCTTCCTGGTCGATGAGATCGGCCAGTTCATCGGTCAGGACACCCACCTGATGCTGAGCCTGCAAACCATCACCGAGAACCTCGGCACCGCCTGCGGCGGGCGCGCCTGGGTGGTGGTCACCTCGCAAGAGGACATCGACGCCATCCTCGGCGAAGTGCGCGCGTCCAAGGCCAATGACTTCTCCAAGATTCAGGGCCGTTTCAAGACCCGGTTGTCGCTGTCCAGCGGCAATGTCGATGAGGTGATCCAGAAGCGCCTGCTGACCAAGACCGAGCCGGCGCGTGCCGCGCTGAGCCAGGTCTATGCCGAGAGCGCCGACATCCTCAAGAACCAGCTCAGCTTCAGCCACGTCGGCATGACCTTCAAGCCCTTCGCCGACGCCGCCGACTTCGCCGCCGTCTATCCCTTTGCGCCCTACCAGTTCCAGCTGGTGCAGAAGATCTTCGAGGCCATTCGCCGCCACGGCGTCACCGGCTTGCATCTGGCGCGCGGCGAGCGCTCGATGCTCGATGCCTTTCAGTCCGCCGCGACCCAGCTCAGGGACACCGAGGTCGGCGTTTTGGTGCCCTTGTACCGCTTCTATCCGGCCATCGAGAGCTTTCTCGAAGGGGTGGTCAAGTCGACCATCGACAACGCCGAGCGCAACGACAAGCTCGACCCCTTCGATACCCTGGTACTCAAGACCCTGTTCCTGATCCGCTATGTCGATGAGATTCGCGGCAACGTCGATAACCTGGTGACGCTCTTCGTCGACCGCATCGACGCCGACCGCCTGGCCCTGCGCCACCAGATCGAAGCCAGCCTGCAACGCTTGGAGCGCGAAACCCTGATCGGCCGCAATGGCGAGGACTTCTTCTTCCTCACCAACGAGGAGCGCGACATCAGCCGCGAGATCAAGGACATCGATCTCAGCCCCGCCGAGGAGACCAAGCTGCTCGCCGAGCTGCTGTTCGAGGACGTGCTCAAGGGACTACGCAAGCACCGCTTTCCGGACAACGGCAAGGACTTCGGCCTCACCCGCCTGTGCGACCTGCACCCGCACGGGCAGCGCAGCGACGGCGATCTGGTGCTCTCCGTCATCACCCCGCTGGCCGACGACTATGGCCTTTATGACGAGACCCGCTGCATTCTCAACAGCGCGGCCGATGGCGGCGCGCTCATCCTCAAGCTGCCCGATGACAAAACCCTAGCACGCGAGATTCGCACCCTGATCCAGACCGACAAGTACGTCGGGCGCAAAAACGACGGCAGCGCCTCCCACACCACCTTGCGCATCCTGCGCGAGCGTCAGGAAGAAAACCGCGAGCGCCGCGCGCGTCTGCTGCGCATGCTCGACGCGCACGGCCAGGAGGCCGCCTGCCATGCCGCCGGTCAGCCCGTCCCGACCAAAGCCAAGAGCGCGGCCCAGGTCATCATCGACGGGCTGAATTATCTGGTGCGCAACAGCTTCAACAAGCTCGGCTACCTCACCCAGCTATCGGCCAACCCCCAGGCCGAGATCAAGGCCATCCTCAGCGCCACCGATGTCGATGACCTCGGCTTCTCGCTGGAGGCCGGCCAGGGCAATCAACAAGCCATTCAAGAGTTGGCGCAGCACATCGAGCTGATGGCCAGCGCCAACCATGCCATGGTGCTGGAAGCCCTGGTGCAGGAGCGCTTCGGTCGCCGGCCCTATGGCTGGCCGGAATGGGAGGTGGTGCTGCTAATCGCCCGCTTGCTGCGCCGGGGCGACATCAGCCTGGTGCTCGACGGCGATACCCTGAGCCTGGAAAAAGCCTATGAGCCGCTCACCTCGCCGAGCAAGTGGCGCAAACTGCGGCTGATCAAGCGCAAAACCGTCGACAGCGGCCAGCTCCAGCAGGCGCGGCAGCTCGCCAAGGAGCTGTTCAGCAGCCTGGCCCCCGATGGCGAGGACGCCATCGATGCCCACCTGCGCGAACAGCTCGGGCGCTGGCGCGGGGATCTCAGCGAGTACCAAACCCTAGCCGGCACCGGTCAGTATCCCGGCGGACCAACCATTGCCGACGCGCTCGGCGTGATCAAGGCACTCAGCGCCGAGACCGACAGCGTCAGCCTCATCGAGCAATTCCTTGCGCGCAAGAGCGACCTGCTTGATCTGGCCGACGACATCCATGAGCTGCGCAACTTCTACACCCACCAGCGCCAAGCCTGGGATCAGCTGATTGACGCCAAACAGCGCTTCCAGGCCAACCGCACCGAGCTGGAGCAGCATGGCGATGCCGCCGCCGCGCTCAAGCGCATCGCCGAGATTCTCGCGGCCCCCGCGCCCTACGGCATGGTCAAGGAAGCCGCCGGGCTGATCCACCGCATCGAGCAGGTCAATGACGGGCTGATTGCCGCGCAGCGCGACCGGATCCTACCCGAAATCGACAAACAACTCGCCAAGGTACAGAGCGAGCTGGACGCCGCCCAGGCCGATAACACCCTAAGTAACCAATGCCTGTATCCGCTGCAACAGCTCAAGCAGCAGATCGCCGCCCAGACCAGCCTGGCGCACATCACCCAGGCCGGCATCCGCGCGCTGGAACTAGCCGACGCCGCCTTTGCCAAGATCGAGGCCAGCGCCCCGCCGCCGCCGAAGCAACCGAGCGATGGCGTCAAAGAGAAACCGGGCCAGCCCTACGTCAAACCGCGCCGGGTGATCAAGCCCGCCGCGCTGGCACCGGAGGGTTATCTGGAGACTCAGGCCGATATCGATGCGTACCTCGACAAGCTGCGCGGAGCGCTGGAGACGGTGATTGCCGCGGGTGATCGCATTGAGCTTCGCTGATGATCGCCGAGATTCAGGACAAGATCCGATCGCGCCACTATGAGCTATCGCGTCATGCACTCGACCAGAGCATCAAGCGTGGCATCCGCATCGCCGAGCTTGAAGAGGCGCTGCTTGGGAAGGCGGAAATCATTGAAGATTATCCGGATGATAAGTATGGACCGAGTTGTCTCATCTTGGGTTACAGCGTCGCCGGACGCGCGCTGCATATCGTCTGTAGCTACCCAAGTCGGCCGCTCGTGAAGATAATCACAGTCTATGAACCTGATGCAACGAAATGGCTGGCTGACCGTCATCGAATGTACGCCTAGCCGTTCCAAGAAGAGCGAGGGATGAAGCGATGCAAGAAACAATGATCGACACCCAGGTAACCTACAGGGTCGAGCACGCCGGCAAGCTCTACGTGATCGAGCATGTGCCAGCCCGCGTGTGCCAGGAGACCGGCGAGGAATACTTTGCCCCAGAAACCGTTGAGCACATTCAGTCCATCATCGCTGGACATGCAAGGCCTGTGCGGGTGATCGAAACGCCGGTCTACGACTACGCATGAGGTCTTGTCCCAATCATGCCGGCCATCACGCTCTCAAGTCGCTTCCAATTCACCCTACCCAAAGCCGTGCGTGAAGAGCTGAACCTGCAAGCAGGTCAGCGCTTTGCGGTCATCCCAAAGGGCGACATCATTACCCTGGTGCCGATCCCGACGCTGGCCGAGATGCGTGGCATCGCTAAAGGTGCTGATACCAGCAACATCCGAGATCGTGCAGACCGCCTAGAACGCTGCAAGCCTCAAGTCTGAACCAAGAAGGCCACTGACCTCCATGCAAACCAACAAACTCAAAACCTACGCCCCCAAGGCCCGCCGCGACTTCATCGCCGCCGTCACCCGCCGCGCCGGGCTGTTCGGGCTCAGCGCCGAGCGCATCGCCGAGGCGCGCGAAGAAGGCGAGCTGCTGGTCATCGACGGCCAAGCGCACCCGCGCCGCATCGCCCGGCAGCGCGCGCGGCTCGCCGAGCGCATCCGCGCGCAGGGCTTCGAGCCAGTCATGGAGGCCGCCGCCTACACCTGGTTCAACCGCCTGATCGCCATCCGCTACATGGAGCTGCACGGCTTCCTTGATCACAGCTACCGCGTCCTCAGCCATCCCGCCGCCGTGGGCGCGAGCGGCGCGCCGCCGGAGATCCTGGAGCAGGCCCAGCACGTCGAGCTGCCCGGCCTGGAGCGCGAGCGGGTCATCGAGCTCAAGATGGACGGCACCCAGGACGAGACCCTCTATCGCGAGCTGCTGCTGGCCCAATGCCGCGCGCTGCACCAGGCCATGCCCTTCCTGTTCGAGCCGGTCGACGACGAGACCGAGCTGCTGCTGCCCGACCGCCTGCTGCAAACCGACTCCCTGATCCGCGAGCTGGTCAGCGCTATCCCCGAGGCCGACTGGCAACCGATCGAGATCATCGGCTGGCTGTACCAGTTCTACATCTCCGAGAAGAAGGACCAGGTCATCGGCAAGGTGGTCAAGAGCGAGGACATCCCCGCCGCCACCCAGCTCTTCACCCCGAACTGGATCGTCAAGTACATGGTCCAGAACAGCCTCGGCGCGCAGTGGCTGGCGACCTATCCCGACTCGCCGCTCAAGGCGCAGATGGCCTATTACATCGAGCCCGCCGAGCAGACCCCGGAGGTGCAGGCGCAGCTGGAGAAGATGCAGCGGGAGTGGTTGGCGGAGAAGGCGGGTGGTTTAGGGGCGAGGGGAGAGGATCGAGGGATTAGGGGTGAGGGGCTAGGGGCGAGTGGGGACGCTGACGACTCTGCCCTCACCCCTCACCCCTCGCCCCTAACCCCTAATTCTTATTCCCTTTCCCCTGAACACTTGACCCTGATGGACCCCGCCTGCGGCTCCGGCCACATCCTGGTCGAGGCCTATGAGCTGTTCAAGGCGATCTATCTGGAGCGTGGCTATCGGCTGCGGGATATTCCGAAGCTGATTCTGGAGAAGAACCTGTACGGACTGGACATCGACCCGCGCGCGGCGCAGTTGGCCGGGTTCGCGTTGATGATGAAGGCAAGGGAGGATGATCGGCGGGTGTTGGAGCGGGGGGTGACGCTCAATGTGATGGCGTTGGAGGAGTCGGGGGGGTTAAGAAGTGAAGAAGTGAAGAAGTTGGGAAGTGAAGAAGGGATTGCGGAGGCTGTGGATGAGTTGGTGGAGTTGTTTCGGCATGCTCGGACTTTTGGGTCGTTGATTCAGGTGCCGGAGGGGTTAGCGGAGAAGCTGCCGGCGTTGCAACAGCTCAGCGAGTTGACCAGCCACGACCTGTTTGTCTCCGAGGCGCTCAAGCGATTAGGGCCACTAGTGCGGCAGGCTGGAATGTTGGCGACGCAGTACCAGGCAGTGGTAGCGAACCCGCCGTATATGGGGGGCGGCAATTTCTGCGCGCTATTGAAGAATTTTGTAAAGGCGCGTTATGAGGCGGGCAAGGGTGACCTCTACGGTGCGTTCCTATTGCGTAACGTCTTGCTTACGGCGAGCGCAGGACGCGTCGGGATGATAACCATTCCAAACTGGATGTCTCTGTCCGCTTACAAGAACCTTAGGAGAGCGATCTGCCGAGATGCCCCCATTCAACAGCTAGTGCACAACGGAAGGGGTGTTTGGGGTGCTGACTTCGGGAGTTGCTCGTTTGTGCTGCAACGCTCTTCGCCTCATGCGATTCGGGGAACGTTTCTTCGCCTTTTTTCCGAGCACAGCAAAGTCGCTACCAACGATGAGATAGTGCGCCGATTCTTTGAAAAGCCACGCTTTCTATGCTCAAACACGAACTTTGCGAAAATACCCGGCAGCCCGATCGCTTACTGGGCTACAACGCAAGTGTACACAAGCTTCGACCGCCAAAAGTTAAATGAAATAGCTAACCCGAGAATTGGTATACAGAGCGGCGACAACGAAAGCCATTACCGACAATGGTTTGAGGTAAGCTCTGCAGACCGGTATCTTAGTTTTTCCGAGTGGACCCAAACAAATACTCTGCGCCGCTGCTGGGTGCCGCTTCAGCAAGGCGGAGACCGCCGAAAGTGGTACGGCAATAACGATGCTTTGGTAAATCTTCAGAATTCTGGAAGAGACATTCTGAATACTCATAACGCGTCTTTACGAAATCAAGAACACTACTTCAGAGAATCTATCGTCTGGAACCGTGTAAGTAATGGTCGGTTTTTCGTGCGCCAAGTTGGTTCCGGCTACGCGTTTGACGATGTTAGCCCGTTTGTTCAGCCGAAAAGTGGCCAATCCTTGTGCTTCTTGCTCGGACTGCTTGGCTCGAGCGCCGCCCGATATTTTCTGCGGTTCATTAGTACTGGAATGAAGACGGAAGTTGGGCACGTTGCATCTCTTCCACTGCCGCAAAAGATCGGCGGACAAGGCGAATTATGGCGCGAGGTTTGGCGCTTGGTCGAAGGTGGAAAAGCCGATTGGAACGCTTACGAACGCTCCTGGGACTTCCAATCCCTCCCTCTCCTGGAAGCTTCCTGCGACCGCACCGCGATCCTCGAATCCAGCTACACCGCTTGGATCACCCGGAACCGCGACACCATCGCCGAGATGAAACGCCTCGAAGAGGAAAACAACCGCCTCTTCATCGACGCCTACGGCCTCCAAGACGAACTCACCCCCGAAGTCCCCATTGACCAAATCACCCTGACGGTCAACCCCGCCTACCGCTACGGCTGGAAAGGGGTTAGGGAAGAGGGGTTAGGGAAGAGGGATGAGGGTCCAGTGAAGACGATGCATCCTCACCCCTCACCCCTCACCCCTGAACCCTCACCCCTAAACCCAGACCCCTACGAAATCCCCGAGCTAGCCAAACGCTTCCGCGAAGACACGATGCAGGAACTGGTCTCCTACGCCATCGGCTGCATGATGGGTCGCTATCGTCTGGATCGCCCGGGATTGATCTACGCACACTCCGGCAACGAGCATTTCTGGACAATCTACGAAGGAAAAGACCGGAATGAAGAACTCACCCCTCACCCCTCACCCCTCACCCCTCCCCACCCAGGGGTTAGTGAAGAGCTACCAGGACTTGATCGTCTGGCAGAAGGCGATGGAACTGGTGGAGCGAGTCTACCGAATGACCAAGACCTTTCCGGCCGAGGAACGCTACGGCTTGAGCAATCAAATTCGGCGAGCGGCAGTCTCGATACCATCGAACATCGCGGAGGGTCATGCACGTCAGAGCAAGGCAGAGTATCGGAACTTCCTTTCGATCGCCCAGGGATCGAGGGCCGAGGTGGAAACACAGACTTTGATCGCCCTTCGGCTGGGCTACGTGACGAACCCGCAAGTCGAAACGATCCTCTCGCTGCTGACAGAACTCTCGAAGATGCTCAACGCGCTGCAACGCAAACTCGCCCCTCATCCCTAACCCCTCGCCCCTTCTTCCCCCCAGATGAGGACGGCATCCTGCCGATCACCGACACCGACTGGTTCGAGGACGACGCCGCGAATCGGGTGGTGGAGTTTATTGATGTGGTGTGGGGGGAAGAGAGTCAAGAAGTTAAGAAGTTAAGAAGTGAAGAAGCAGATGACCCAAGCGCCGCCCCTCTTACTTCTTCACTTCCCAACTTCCGTACTTCTTCACTTCTTGACCAAAATCTCGCCTTCCTCGCCGCCAACCTCAACCCCAAAAAAACCGAATCCCCCCGCGAAACCATCCGCCGCTACCTCGCCGACAAATTCTTCAAAGACCACCTGCAAACCTACAAAAAGCGCCCGATCTACTGGTGCTTCACCAGCGGCAAACACAAAGCCTTCCAATGCCTGGTCTACCTGCACCGCTACCACCAAGGCACCCTGGCGCGGATGCGCATGGAATACGTCGTCCCGCTGCAAAGCAAAATGGCCGCGCGCATCGACAGCCTGGCCGACGACATCGAAGCCGCCAGCAGCGGCGCCCAGGCCAAGCGTCTGCAAAAAGAGCGCGACAAGCTCGGCAAACAGCTCGACGAACTGCGCCGCTTCGACGAACAACTGCGCCACCACGCCGACCAGCGCATCGCCCTCGACCTCGACGACGGGGTAAAGGTCAACTACGGCAAGTTCGGCGACCTGCTGGCCGAGGTGAAGGCGGTGACGGGGCAGAAGAGCGCCTGATCGCATGTCCGAGTTTGATCTGATCGGAACGATCACCGACGTCGAATTGATCACACGCGGCACCGGCATCCGGGATCTATCGCGATTGAACCGGCAGTACGGAAAAGGAAACTGGCGCAAGCTAAAGGGATATGCGTTGATTCGCTTGAGCAACGGGCGCGAGCGCCGGGCAGAGCTGCATTGGTACGAGGCGCATGGGATTGGTAAACGAGAAATTAAACGCAAAAGGTACCTGGAATGATGAGAAATCCGGATCACTTAATCGCTTATGCGGTCTGTATCAACAACGCCGACTATCCCGCCTCTCTCGAACGCCACAAAATCTATCGCGTCCTCCCAGATGAAGACGCGGCAGCGGATGGCGATTTGCGAATCATCGATGAAAGCGGCGAAGATTACCTCTACTCCGCGGATCGCTTTGTGCCGATTCAGCTTCCATCCGCAGTGGAAAAATCATTTGAAATGGCGGCGTGAACTGTGGCCGGACGCAGCGTCTTCCTAACTTATTCACTTCCTCACTTCTTAACTTCTTAACTTCTTAACTTCTTAAATCCGCCACTAACCGAAACTTTGCATCTGTCCGAAGGTAACCTTACCTATGACTTCCGTAACCATGATTTACGAAGATGCGCCGGCAAGCATCCCGGTACCCGATAACATGCGGCATCGCCGAGTCGAGGCCGTCCTGCGAGCACTTGATCTGACAGCCGAAGACGATTCTGGTAAGAAGGCAGCGGATCAGCAGATGATGTCCGCCGACACAGCTACTCTTCCAAACTTGGCTGAATTTCGCGCCGGGCTCCCACGGCAGAGCGTTAGTGCCGGGGAGTTTTGTCGCACAATGCGAGATCAGGAAGGGTATTAATGCAGCTCGCTGGACCAAAGGCGATCAATGTGTCCGAGAACGCAGATTAGTTTCACCCCAACACTGATGGATGCCGTCTCATCGCCCACCGACGGCGAGCAGGACGACACCGAGGCGTTTCTTGCGGCAGTCGCCGGCGGACTGAGCGAGGACTTCCCCGACGACATCCCCAACACCGACCTTGGCAAGGACAGCCCGCGCCAGGATCTCGACTGATCCTGGTTACGAATTCGGCGACCTGCTCGCTGAGGTGAAAATAGAATGACGATGAACTACCGAGAACGCATCACCCTTGAGGCCGGCAAACGCGGCGGAAAGCCCTGTGTGCGGGGGCTGCGCATCACCGTCTACGATGTCCTGGATCAGCTTGCCGCCGGCCTTTCAGCGGATAAGATCATCGAAGACTTTCCGGAGCTGGAACCTGACGACATCCGCGCCTGCTTAGAGTTTGCGGCCGATAGGGAGCGCCATGGCAGCGCGCGGGGGAAGCTCACCATCATTGCCGATGACGATGAACATCTGGACGATTTCAAGGGCTACATGCCGTGAGGCTCCCGCTGGATACGCATGGCAGGGGAAGCGTGGAAGTCAAGAAGCGCCCAAGTCCGACTGCACGCTCGTCTTCCTAACTTATTCACTTCTCCACTTCCTCACTTATTCAGAGATCCTTCCATGAATGCCGTACTGCCGCTTCCCGATGACCTTGACATCAGCCCGTCTGATCTGGCTCTGACGCTCGCGGCTCGGTTGTATGAGCAGGGCCGCTTGTCGGCGGGACAGGCCGCGCAGTTGGCGGGACTCTCGAAACGAGGGTTTATCGAGCTGCTGGGCCGCCAGGATGTCACGCTCTTTAACTACCCGGCGGAAGACTTGGCCCAGGATGTTGAGCGTGCCTGAGACCATCTGCAATACCAGCCCCTTGATCGCGTTGGATAATATCGGCTTACTGGCATTGCTGGAAGGCGTCTATGGCCACATTCTGGTCGCCGAGGAGGTCCGCGATGAGTTTGGCTCCGCGTTTCCTGATGTCTGAAACTGGCGGGTTTTCGCCTCTCGACGGCGATGGAGCAAGAGGCGTTGCGGTTAGCCGGGGAGGCCAGTCCATAAGTTGTCAAAAGGAAGAAGTGAAGAAGCGCCCAAGTACGACGGCACACCAGATTCGATCCGGTGCCCGAGGCGCTTCGTCACCAAAAAACGGAGATCATTCTGTGGCCACTCCACGACCAAGTGGCTTCAAGAGAACCGGATCCGAAAGAGCAAGGCGACCTGGGGCTTGCGCACAT
Source organism: Thiorhodovibrio winogradskyi (assembly GCF_036208045.1). Lineage (NCBI taxonomy): Bacteria > Pseudomonadati > Pseudomonadota > Gammaproteobacteria > Chromatiales > Chromatiaceae > Thiorhodovibrio > Thiorhodovibrio winogradskyi. Next base: position 4,149,794 of record NZ_CP121472.1, read on the forward strand.
CTTCCACCGCCTGAGGATGATTGGGACAGCCCCGAGGTGAATCGGCAGATTGCGCAGTCGTTCCTTGGAGAGGGCGACTGATGGGGACACCCAGGTATCTAATGTCCTAACCCGAGATCGCCCGATACTCACCTTAGGTTTACACTATGTTGATGCGGCCTGAATCACCGAGTCAGCGCTAAGAGCGCGGATGAGTCGCCCCGATCACTCCTGACAGGAACCCACTTACCATGTCCATCGCCGAGATCATCTACGCGCATAGCCGCCGGCTTCCCGAACAGCGCTATGCCGTCACATCGCCCACCGGCGACGTCAAGCAGGAGGATACCGAGGCATTCCTTCAACGAAAACGACGCGTCCCACCGCCAGCCCTCGCCGGCAAGGTCCGCGAGTTGGGCGATGTGATGAGCAGCGCCTCCGCGTCGGACTGGGGTCTTGATGGATGACCCGAAGATCTCACCATCATCGCCGATGCAGATGAATATCTGGACGATTTCAAGGACTAGATGCCGTGACTCCACCAGCTCAATCAGCCGCCGCGCGTCTCGCCTCCTACGAGGACATCCTCGAACTACCGGAGCATCTGGTCGGCGAGATCCTTCATGGCGCGCTCTATACCCATCCCCGCCCGGCACCGAAACATGCTCGTGCCTATTCCGCGCTGGGTTATCTGATTGGCGGGCCTTATGACGGCGGGCTCGGTGGACCTGGCGGCTGGTGGATCATTGATGAGCCTGAGTTGCACCTCGGCGGCGACATTCTGGTGCCAGACCTGGCAGGTTGGCGGCGCGAGCGGCTGCCGACCTTGCCGGAGACGAGTTGGTTCGAGCTGTCGCCGGATTGGGTCTGCGAAATCCTGTCGCCCTCGACCGCGGCATCCGACCGGGCGGTGAAGATGCCCATTTACGCCCGCGAGCAGGTGCCTTTTCTGTGGCTAATCGACCCAAATGCGCGCACGCTGGAGATCTACGCGCGGCAGGGCAACGGGCGCTGGCGGCTATTAGACACGCTCAGCGACGATGCTGGTGTATCGCAGCCGCCGTTTGAGGCGACGCGCTTCTCGCTGGCAAGCCTCTGGGCCTGATCCATGGATACCCAACGCATCACTGACGCCCTGCACGAGCGCTTCCACCAGGACGGCCACCGTCTGGTGTTCTGGCATGACCCGGATCGCGCGTTCGAGGAGAACCTGCCGGCGCTGGTCGAGACGCTCGACGGGGTGAGCCTGCTGCGACTCGATGAGCATCCGGCCCTGGAGGTCAAGGTCCGCCTGGAGCTGGACGACCCGAGTGGTCGCTATCTGCTCTACGCTCCGTGCGCACCACCCGCGCCGGATGAGGACTGGCTGCTGGATATCCGCCTTTACAGCGGCAGCTTCAGCGCTGACCGGGCGTCGATGGTGCTGGCTGATCTGGGGCTGTCCACCCAGTCGTTGCGCGCGCATCTCGCCGAACGGGCTAGGTTCTTCGCCAACCGTGAGCGGCTTGAGCGGCTGAAAAAGCTGGTCAGCGCCGAGGATGACGCTGCGACCATCGATCGCAAGATGATCGCGGTGCTGATCAAGGCCGATCACCCTGAGTGTTTCACCCTGCTGATCACGCTGCTGGATGCCATCCCCCAGGGCCGGCTCGACGAACCGCCTGCGGTCTGGGGCGAACTGGCCAAGTATGGCCTTGAGGCGGCGTTCTGGGAGCTGGTGGCGGAGTCCTTCGGGTGGCGCGAGGAGGCGCCCTCGCTGCAAGGCCTGTTGATTCGGCTGCTGGTCTCCGACCTGGCCCATGCGCTGGGGCCAGCCTTGCCGGCCGGCCTGGGGCATCTGGTACTGCCCAAGCATGGGGTCGCCAATGCCGTGGTGTGCCTGGCGCAGTGGCGCGACAGCCGGGCGCGCAGCCCCTCCTATGAGGAGCTGTCGGCCCAGGTCGCCGAGGCGATCAAGCTCGATCAGCAACTCGCCGGTCTGACACTGAATGCTCTGCTGGAGGCCAAGACCTTCCTCCAGGTCGAGCAGGCCATCGCCCGCCGGCTGCGCGACCGGGTGCTGGAGACGGCGGACACCATCGATGCCGCAGCCATTCGCGACCTGGTCTCGCGCCGCCAGGATGGCTATTGGGCCTCGACCAAACTGGCCGACACCCAGGCCGCGCCGCGCCAGGCGCTGCATGCGGTTTATCAGGCGCTGGCGACGGCGGCGGAGCTGTTCGCGCGGCGCAATGCCGAGGCACTAAACCCGGAGCCGGCAACGGCGCGGGATTTGTTCACCGCCTACACCGAGCGGCTGTATCGCTTCGATCAGCTGTATCGGCACTTCTGCGTCTGCGCCGATGCCGCCGAGGCGCGCGACTGGGACATCCTCAAAGCCTTGCGCGAGCGGGTTGAACAAAGCTATGGCCAGGGCTTTGTGGCCGAGCTGGCGTTGCGCTGGAACAAGCACCTGGCCAACGGCCTGCTGGCGCACTGGCGGCTGCCCGAGGTGCCCAATCAGCAAGACTTTTTCGCCCGCGAGATCGCGCCCTTGCTGGCGAAAGGCGCGGATCGGCGGGTGTTTGTGATCATCAGCGATGCCTTGCGCCATGAGGCGGCGCAGGAGCTGACCGCGCAGTTGAACGGCCGCTATCGCTTCGATGCCAAGCTCAGTGCGCAGCTTGGCGTGCTGCCGTCCTACACCGGGCTCGGCATGGCGGCCCTGCTGCCGCACCAACAGCTCACCTATGACGCCAACGCCAACCCGCGCGTGGATGGCTTGCCTTGCAGCTCACTGGAGCAACGCGCCAAGGTGCTGGCGGCGGTCGAGGGCATCGCGGCCCGTGCCGAGACCTTGATGGCGATGAAGAAGGACGAGGGCCGCGCCTTCATCAAGCCCTATCGGGTGGTGTATCTGTATCATGATCGCATCGACGCCATCGGCGACAAGCTCGCCACCGAAGCCGAGACCTTTCACGCGGTGCGCCAGGCGCTTGATGAGCTGGCGGACCTGGTGGCCAAGATCGTCAACAGCCTGAACGGCAACCTTGTCCTAATCACCGCCGACCATGGGTTTTTGTTTCAGGAGCGACCGCTCGGGGAGACCGACAAAAACGCCCTCGCCGATAAGCCCGCTGGCACCATCAAAGCCAAGAAGCGCTATCTGCTAGGGTTTAACCTGCCCGAGAGCGACCAGGCGTTTCGCGGCTCGACCGCCATCACTGCCGGGATCACAGCCGGCGTCTCTGCCGAGAGCACAGACAGCGCCATGGCGTTTTGGGTGCCGAAGGGCGCCAATCGCTTCCATTTTATCGGCGGCGCGCGCTTTGTCCATGGTGGGGCGATGCCGCAGGAGATTGCGATCCCGGTGATCCGGGTGCAGCATTACAAGGGCGGCGGCAAGGCGGCCAAGACCCAGATCAAAACCGTCGGGGTCAGTGTGCTCGGGAACAACTTTAAGGTCACCACCAACCGCCATCGCTTCGAGCTGATGCAGAACCAGGCCGTGAGCGAGCGGGTCAAGCCCGTCACGCTCAAAATTGCGCTCTACGACGGTGCCGAGCCGGTGACCAACGTCGAGACCTTGACCTTCGACAGCCCCTCGGCGGATATGAATCATTGGCGCAAAACCGTGAGCCTGACGCTGGAAAGTCGCCCATTCGATAGCAAGCAGGTCTATCACCTGCTGTTGCGCAACGCCGAAACCGACGTGGAAGAAGCCCGCTTTGATGTGGTGATTGATTTGTTGTTTGGGAATGATTTTTGAGGAAGTTGGGAAGTTGGGAAGTTGGGAAGTTGGGAAGTTGGGAAGTTGGGAAGTTGGGAAGTTGGGAGGTTAAGAAGTTAAGAAGTTAAGAAGTTAAGAAGTGGGGCTGGTGTGCAGAGTTATCGTGAGTTGATTGTTTGGCGGAAAGGGATGGAGGTTGTTGTGGATGTCTACCGACTCACGCGAGGATTTCCGCGCGAGGAGCTTTATGGGCTGACGCAGCAGCTCCGACGCGCCGCAGTCTCTATCCCGTCCAATATCGCCGAAGGGCAGGCCCGCGACTCTCCCGCCGAGTTCCGCCGCTTCTTGCGCATTGCCCAAGGGTCGCGGGCGGAGGTCGAAACACAAATCCTGATTGCGATCCGTCTAGGGTATACAGCCGATGCGAATGCAAAAAACCTATTATCCCTATTGGAAGAACTGCAAAAGATGATCACCAAATTCATCACCCGTCTAACCTGATCAACATCCCAACCTCCCCACTTCTTAACTTCCCAACTTCTTAACTTCCCCACTTCTTAACTTCCTAACTTCCCCACTTCTTAACTTCTTAACTTCCCAACTTCCCAACTTCCCAACTTCTTAACTCCCCCCCCCCCATGCTAGACACCCTCCTCAACCAACACTTCACCGGCAAGGTGGTCCGCAAAGACCTGACCAAGCGCATCAAGGAAGGCGCGAATGTGCCGGTCTATGTGCTGGAGTACTTGCTCGGCATGTATTGCGCCTCCGATGACGAGGCGACCATCCGCGACGGGCTGGAGACGGTCAAGACCATTCTGGCGGAGAACTATGTGCGCCCGGATGAGGCCGAGAAGATCAAGTCCAAGGTCAAGGAGCGCGGCAGCTTTAAGGTGATCGACAAGGTGACAGTGCGGCTGAACGAGCGCCGCGATCTGTATGAGGCGCTGTTGTCGAACCTAGGCGTTAAGGATGCCGAGATCAGCGCGCGCTTCGTCAAGGACTACGAGAAGCTGCTGGTCGGCGGCATCTGGTGCATCGTCACGCTGCATTATTTTCACGAGGAAGGCAACAAGGGCTCGCCCTTCAGTATCGGCGAGCTGAAGCCCATCCAGATGCCGAACCTGGACCTGGAGCAACTGTTCGAGGGCCGACGCGGCTTCGACGAAGCGCAATGGATCGATGTCTTGTGCCGCTCGACCGGCATGGAGCCAACCAACCTGGACGAGCGGGTCAAATGGCATCTGCTGGCGCGGATGATTCCCTTCGTCGAGAACAACTACAACGCCTGCGAGCTGGGGCCGCGCGGCACCGGCAAGAGTCACATTTATAAGGAGATCAGCCCCAACAGCATTCTGGTCTCCGGCGGGCAGACGACGGTGGCCAACCTGTTCTACAACATGGCGCGGCGCACCATCGGGCTGGTCGGGCTGTGGGATCTGGTGGCCTTCGACGAGGTGGCCGGCATCGCCTTCAAGGACAAGGACGGGGTGCAGATCATGAAGGACTACATGGCCTCGGGCTCCTTCGCCAGAGGGCGCGAGTCGGTACAGGCTTCGGCCAGCATGATGTTCGTCGGCAATATCAATCAACCGGTCGATACCCTGGTGAAGACCAGTCACCTGCTGGCCCCCTTTCCCGAGTCGATGATCGATTCGGCTTTCTTCGACCGCTTCCATGCCTACATTCCGGGCTGGGAGATACCGAAGATGCGCCCGGAGTTCTTCACCAACCGCTACGGGCTGATTACGGACTATCTGGCCGAGTTCATGCGCGAGATGCGTAAGCGCAACTTCTCCGACGCCATTGACCGCTGGTTTCGGCTCGGCAAGGATCTGAATCAGCGCGACACCATCGCCGTGCGGCGGACGGTATCGGGCTTGCTGAAGCTGCTGTATCCCGCCGGCGACTTCGACAAGGACGCCGTGCGCCGGGTGCTGATCTATGCCCTGGAGCTGCGCCGGCGGGTCAAGGAGCAGCTAAAGAAGATCGGCGGCATGGAATTTTTCGACGTGCATTTCTCCTTCATCGATCAGGAGACCCTGGAGGAGACCTTCATCAGCGTGCCGGAACAAGGCGGGGATGCGTTGATTCCGGAGGGGCCGCTCAATCCCGGTGTGCTGCACACCATCGCGACGGGCACTAGCGGGCATCTGGGCCTGTACCGGCTGGAAACCCAAACCACCGCTGGCAGCGGCAAATTCGCCACCTCCGGGCTCGGCAGCAACAGCGCGGCCAAGGAAGCGACCCGCATCGCCTTCGACTACTTCAAGGCCAACCTGCCGCGCGTCAGCGGGCTGGTGAAGGCCGGCGATCACGACTATCACCTGCATACGGTGGAGCTGCACAACACCGGCGCGGCCAAGGCGATGACGCTGGCGAGCTTCGTCGCCCTCTGCTCCGGCGTGCTACGCAAGCCGCTGCAGGGTCAGCTGGTGATCCTCGGCGACATGAGCCTGGGCGGGAATATCGTGCCGGTCGAAAACCTGGCCGAATGTCTGCAAGTCGCCTTCGACTCCGGCGCCAAGCGCATCCTGCTGCCGATGGCGAGTGTCGGCGACATCCCCAGTGTGCCCGGCGAGTTGTTCGCGAAGTTTCAAACGGCGTTTTTTGCCGATCCAGTGGATGCGGCATTCAAGGCGGTTGGGCTGGAGTGAGCCGCCGTGGATAATCGGGCAGGTTGCCGGGGGGTTGTCTGATCAGGGGTTGGGGGCTGGTCAGGGACCGCGATGCGTCGCCGCGGGTAGTACGCTGAGATCCGAGGCTACTGCAGCTTAACGACAGACTTGGGTATGGCAGATGCACTGTCGAGACTACAGCGACTGGGAACAAGAAGCCAACAAGCTAAGAGAGGAGAAAGAGGTTCTGCTTGATGGCTTCAAGGCCTGGCTCGCCGAAAGTGGCCTGAAGGAGAAGACAATCGACAAGCACGCCGGCAGCTACAAGTATGAGGCCGGTGACATCCTTTCCGTCATCGCGATATCAGGACTGGCCAGCGTGGGCCTGTCCGTTGGCAATGACCCTTTGCCGGCAACCGCCGGTTTAGCCGAATTCAAACAGCAGGCGCCAGGAAAAAAGCCATGGCAATTGTCATTTTTTTGTAATAAAAAGCTTGCGAAGAGGCGCGGAAGATGCTTAAAACCGACCAAGACGGTGGAGTATTACCAGGGAAACGCCGACCCGCCATGTCGACGGGGTGTTTTGAACCGTCGCTTCTTAACCGTCTGATTGTATTTGCTGCACCGCTGAGTCTGTAGACTTGCCCCAGGTTTTCTAGCTGTTTTGTGAAGCCTTCCGCGATGCCAACAAAGGTGATGGACGGTTCCAGTCAGCCCGCGTCTACCGTGAGGGTCTCATCATGCATCAAGATGTCAGTCGGCGCGTCAATGCCCTACAAGGGTTAGCTTTTCACTCGCTCAAGCCCCTGCTCGAATGGCACAAGGACTTCGGCGTCGATGAACCGACCATCGACGCGCAGCATGAGGCGATTTTCGAACTGGCCCTGAAGGCCAGTGAGCTTGCGCAAGAAAGGTCCGATGATGAGCTTTTGTTCAGGGTGTTCGAGCGCTTTGGACGGGCCTTGGAAGCGCATTTCCGCTTCGAAGAAGACAAGTTGGGTGAGATCAACTATCCAGACATTGACAATCACCGCGCCCAACATCAGGCAATGCTCGCGGAGTTTGATTTTGTGCGTCAAAGGATACGGGGCAATCAAAGCGAATGGGCCTTCCAGCATCAGTCACTGATCATGCTCAATTTCATGATCGGAGTGACCGTCGGCCACATCCTCAGCGCTGATGTTGATTATGCCCAGTTCATTCATCGACCGGCCGAAGCGGCCTAAGCCTCACCCGCCTTCGATGGCGACAAGCGGGACTTCATAAACCTTCGCCATTGTCGCGGGTGTCGATCTAGGTGGCGCCATCCAGCGTCATCTCGATCTCGCCGACGGTGGCATTGACATAACCGGCCATAAAGTTGAGCGCGAACCGCTGATGGTGATGTGTTCCTTGCGCTGCGCGAAGATACAGGCCAGCATATATTTAGACTAGGCAGATGTCACAGGCATTGGTCGAAGAATCCAACGACCCGTTCCAGGTAGCGCTGTGGTTCGACGCGATAGGCGCCGACGTGCTTCGCTCCCGGAACAATCCATAGACTTGCTGAGCGATCATGGCGGAGCGCGCGGTAGAGCGCGAGACTATTGCTCATCGGAATCGTCTTATCGGCGGTGCCGGCAATCAGCAGGACCGGAGCCTGGCCAAGCTTGGCCGCATCGCGCTCCGGGTCGACGCGATGGGCATTGAGATGATCGAACACCCGCAGTTCGAACAGGATTTCCGGGGTGAAGGGCCAATTGGGCAAATGGGTCCAGACCGAAAAGTGGCGGCTCAGATAGTCATACAGATTGGCGAACGGACTGTCAGCGATGGTCGCCTCCACGCCCTGGTCGGCACTCGCCACCTCCAGCGCGGTCGCCGCGCCCATGGAATACCCGATGACGCCGATATGGCGGTATCCCAACCGCCGCGCGTAAGCGATGGCGCCACGCAGGTCACGCTGTTCGTAGAGTCCAACGCTGACCTTGTTGCCCGAGGATTCGCCTTCGCCGCGAAAGTCGAATAGCAACACCGCGATGCCAGCCTCGTGCAACGCCTTGGCAACCGGCAGCGCGGGCGCATCGGAGGAGCGGTTCTGGCCGTAGCCATGGGCCTCGATCACCAGTTTGTTGGTCTCGCCTGTGGCCGGAATCAGCCAGCCGGACAGCTGCAACTGGTCCACCGCCGAGGGGAAGCGGATAGTCTTGTAGACAAGCGCATAGGCATCGGGCGTGTTGGTGATCGGCTTGCGTTGGGGGTGAATGAGGTTTGAGCCGACGTAGTACGAGAGACCGCCGGTGACAGCGACCGCAATCAGCACAAGCATCACCATGCCGATGAACAACCATCGCCGGCGTTGGGATACGCTACCTGGATGTCCGCCGTGCTCTGGAATGTTCATAAAGGGTACATTCATCTTCAAATTGGCGACGATTGGCTCAGCGCGCGTCCTTGGCGGCATGCATCTGTCGATGCACCAACAGACCTCCCCACACCATGGCGGCGAGCATCATGAACGCACCGGTCATGTGGCTGAACTGCGCGATTTGTTGATCCAGATGCAGCAGCCCGCTCTCGGTCAGGATGAATTCCCAATCGTGAAAGCCATAGGGCGAGGAATGGCCAAAATTCCCACCCAGCAAGGGTAAGACCCCGGCGCGCGCATCATTGATGTAGGGGGCGATGTCGAGGAAGTTCTCGCCAAACCACCACAAGGCCACGGCGGCACCAAAGGGATCATGAGTCTTGAGCAGCAGGACCAGCAGACAAATCAGAGGCATCAGCAGTTGTCCCAGGGTTCCACCCAGGGAGGTAATGAAAGCACCGAAGGGGCGGAACAGGACATGACCGGCTTCGTGAAACGGCAGGTTGATCAGGTGGAGAAAGGACTGGCCAACCGCGTTACTGTCCACCGAGGAGCCGATCAGCGGTAGACCCCAGATGATCAGGATCCCGAGCAGCACGGCGCGCGCCCAGGCGGTCAGCGGATCGGCATCGGTGGTCGGAGGCAACACCAGTTCCCGCCATGGTGGGCGGCTGGAGTCCGCGGTGACCTCCAAGTCAGGTCGCGCCACTGGCGGCGCTGCCTCACCCGGGCGCAAATGGTACTTCCAGTATTTTTCGAACACGATGCCGCATTGCCGACAGATGGTGGTGCCATCTGGCTGAGCGGCACCGCACTTGGGGCAGTGCATAAGGTTATCCTTAGATTCAGATGACCTGATCTCGGCCTTGCGCTCGTTTTGAGTGGGCTGGATAAAAAAATCGACTAATCAGACGAATAGCAGACTAAGCCCGGACCAGACTGATCGCAAGACCACGCCGCTGACGGATTATGCGAAGATACCCTCGCAGCGCTGTGGAGGAGCCCGCTGCGAGCCCGATCCTACCTGCCCCTTGCGTCCAAAACGATGCCACAAATGGCACTGACCTGCAACAGCGAGCGCTCCGCGCCAGCAATTCCAAATTTCGTTGTTCAGCGCCCGATTGTTGGCCCTATTATCAGTAGACGCGCCATGAAGCGGCTGGAAGCCGCTTCTACCCCAGATGGAACACCCAAATTTGGAATTGCTGCCCGACCCTGGTGAGGAGGATGCGCATGCTTGGCTTAAGAACGATTGTTCTCGGCGCGCTGCTGAGCATGGCGGCCGCGGGTGCCGCCGGACAAGCTTGTTCAGACGCAATCGCCGTGCAAGTGCTCGGCTCCGGCGGCCCCGAGGGCCAGCACGGGCGAGCCAGCGCGGGCTATCTGGTGTGGCTGGATGGCCAGGCCAGGATTCTGCTCGATCTCGGCGGCGGCAGCTTCGCGCGCTTCGGCGCCAGTGGGGCGCGCTTTGCCGATCTGGACTTGATAGCCCTGACCCATCTGCACGCCGATCACGCCACCGACCTGCCGGCGTTGCTCAAGAGCGGCTATTTCAGCCCGCGCACGCGCGCATTGCCGATCACGGGACCGACCGGCGGTGGATCCTATCCCGATCTGGAGGGCTATCTCCAGGGCCAAGAGGATGTCTACCACACGGGCAATCTGCCTGCCCGCATCGGAGCCCTTGCATGCCCAGAATCACTGTGCACTATCCCTTCGGATTTGCGCGCCGTTATCACTTGCAATCCACCACCAGGGACTTCTGATTGCTCGGCGCTGTGGGACGGGGTTTGTTTTAGGTGGGAATCGGTACTTCCGCGCGGCGTTTCCTCGCGGGGCGACTCAGCACCACCAGCAAGGCCGGCAGGAACAGCAGATCGAACAAGAGGGCGGCGAGCAGGCCAATGGCTGTCAATAATCCAAACTGAATGGTCGGCACGAAGCTGGAGGTGGTCAGTAGCAGGAACTGCGCGCACAGAATCAAGGTGGTGGCTGTGAGCGCCCGGCCGGCCTGGCGATAGGCGCGGGCCAGCGACCAGACCACGGAGCGCCCTGACCGGCGCCGGCGGCGATAGGCGTGAAATAAATGCACGGTGTCGTCCACGGCGATGCCGACGGTGACGCTGGCGATCATGGCCGTGGCCATGTCCAGCCAAATGCCAAACAGCCCCATGATGATAAAAATCAGCAGAGCAGGGGCTAGGTTGGGGATCATGGTCAGTGCCGTGTCAGCCAGCGAACGCCACATCAATAACATCAGCAGTGCAATGAGTCCGATGGCGACCGCAAGGCTGCGGATTTGCCCGTCGATTGTGAGTTGTTCCTGGTCCGCGAACAGGCGCCCGAATCCAGCGGCCGTGACTTGCAGTTCGCCCATCTCCCGATCAGCAAGCCAGGCGTTCATCTCGCCGATGAACTCATTGAGCGCGCGTGCGCCATGCAAACTGAGATTGAGCGTGAGACGGGTGCGGGTGAAGTCACGGTTGACCAGTTCGTAGAGATCGTCGCCATCGTAGATGAGCAGATACTGCGCAATCAGTGCCCGATTGTCGGGCAGCATGCGATAGGCGGGATCCTCGGCATGAAAGCCCCAGTGCATTTCCTCGATGAGATCGACCAGGGATAATGTGCGGGTGACCGCAGGATGATTGTTCAGCCAGCTCTGTAATTCGGCAATGCGCCTGAGGTGCTCGGGGGATTTGAGGGCATCGCGTTCGGGGGCGTCGAAAACGATCTCAAGCGTGGTCACGCCGGTGAGGCGCTCCTGAATATGGTCGGTGGCCTGACTGATGGGCGCTTGGGATTTAAAAAAGCGCAGCAAGTCGGTTTCCACCTGAATTTGACTAATAAAGGGCAAGCCAAGCGCCATCAGGGCGAGGGTCAGACCGACCACCCAACCGGCCCGCCGCAGACCAAGATTGCGCAGGGCGCGGACAGGCCGGTCCAGCCAGCGCACACTGGCTGACCCGCGTGCCCAGGGTGCATGATCCCATTGCAGCAGCAGAGCTGGAATCAGCAGCAATGAAATGGCGCACTGCATCAGCAACCCGCCAGCGGCCACCAGTCCGAAGGCGGCGATGGGCTGAATGGGACTGAAGCCGAGCGAGGCCAGCCCCGCGGCCGTGGTCAGGGCCGCGAACAGCGTTGGCCGGGCGATGCGCTGGTAGGCCCAGTCGATGCGTTCGGCGCCGCTCAGTCCATGTCGGTCAGCCAAGGTCAGGGCATTGAACCAGTGAATCAGCATCGCGATGGTCAAGGCGGACATCAGCGGCGGCAGGATGGCGGAAATTAATGTGTAGGGCTTGCCCGCGATGATTAGCAGGGCCAGACTGAAATGGACCACGGCGCTGATCGTCAATGCGCTGATGACCACGGCCAGCAGGCGGCGGAACATCAGCCAGATGAGCAGTAGGCCGATGCCGAGGGTGCCGGGCACGAAAATCATGGTGTCGTGCAGCATGGCGCGGAGCTGAGCGACGTCAAGCACCACCTGCCCGGCCAGCGCGATGAGCTTGTCCGTTAGCTCCTGTTCCGCTACCGCCTCGAGCAGGCCAGTTTCCAGCGCCAAGCGTTGCAGGCTGCCATCAAGCGGCTCGGGCCGAAGAATGAGCGCGAGCGCGTCGCCTTGCTCCGTCGTCAACAAGCCCGGGGCAAAGCGGTCATCCAGCACCCGCGCGCGGCGTTCGGCAGGCTCGAGACTGGCCATGGTCGCTTCGGATAGCAAGGGTTCGACGCCAAACCCATCCTCGGTTCCGCGAATCTGCTCGACCGTGGTAACTGTCAAGACGCGATCCACTAGCGGCAATGCCTGAAGCTGCTGTGTCAGGCGGCGAAAGGGAACCAGAAAGTCATCGCTGAAAAGATCGTCGCCCTCGAATAAAGCAATCAACACTTCGTCGGTTGGGAAATCCTCGCGCAGTGCGTTCTCGAATTGCACCGCCGGGGCATTTTGGGGAAAGTACGTCTGAGGCGCATTGTTGAGATGCAGCCATCCAAGGGTGGTACCCGACAGGAGACTGATGATGATGAGTATGGCGAACGCCAGGCCGCCGGAAATCCGGATTGGTTTCATGCCGAGTATCCTCTCAATCGTTTTGATCTTTGGCCGATTGCCGCAGCCTGGGTTGAATGCTGGCTTGTTTTATCAGCAAGTTGCAGAGATGCCAATCGCGAGTTCCGCGAAACCGAATTCCGGGCACATTATACTGAATCGTCTTCGCTAATATTTCTGATCACAGGTATACCTACCAGCCTCCTCAGTTCAGTCTTTAAGGGCGTTTTGTGTTGGCCAGCATGGAAGAGGTCCATCAGGTTGGATTTCATTTTGGTACCCTTTCAGAGCAGCCGCAGGCAAGCGCCAAGCGCCGGCAATAAGCGCTGCGTGTGACAAACCGGGACAGACCCTGAGATATCCCCCACAATTTTTCCGTACAATCAGGCTCCGGATGTAACAGGCAGCGCCAGGAGCTGGGCCTGATCAGGGGTAGCTCATCAAGACAGAATCAATAAGATAATTCGTGGGGATACCTCAGGGATACCTCAGGGACAGACCAGGTTTTTTCTAGTGAGCTTGGCACTTGGCCCCCTTCCAACCCTGCTCCCGAACCGAAGGACTCGGCATATCGCACCCTCATTCCCCAACAACGTAAGCAGGTGTTTCATCCGGCGACTCGACCTCGCCACTCGCCTTCATCGAAACGCGCTTATTCCCGATGTTGTTCAATCACGAATCAGGCCCGCCCGATGCGCGGGTCGATCCAGAGATAAAGCAGATCAGTCAGGGTATTGACGCCGACATAGATCAGGCTAATCAAGAGCACGCAGCCCTGCACCACGGGGTAGTCGCGGGCCTTGATGGCGTCGACCAACAGACTGCCGATGCCGGGCCAGGAGAAGACGGTCTCGGTGATGACGGCACCGCCGAGCAGGCCGCCGAGTTGCAGGCCGAGCAAGGTCAGGATGGGCAGGGCGGCGTTGCGCAGGGCGTGGCGCCAGAGTACGGCGGATTCGTTCAGACCCTTGGCGCGAGCGGTGCGGATGTAGTCCTCGCCCAACACTTCCAGCAGACTGGCGCGCACCATGCGTGCCAGCAATGCAGCCAGGCCGGTACCCAGGGTGAGCGCCGGCAGGATAAGACTGTTCCAGCCCTCGCGGCCGCTGACCGGGGTCCAGCCGAGCCACAGGGAAAACACCAGAATCAGCATGGGACCGAGCCAGAAGTTGGGGATCGCCATGCCAAGTACAGAGAAACCCATGGCGGCGGAATCGAGCGCTCGCCCCTGGTGGCGCGCGGCCAGCACCCCGAGCGGCAGGGCGATGATGACCGCCAGGCTGAGCGCGACCAGGGTGAGCTGTAGGGTGGCGGGAAAGCGCTCGGCGATCATGTCGGCGACCGGGCGCTGGTCGATCAGGGACTGCCCCAGATCGAGCCTGAGCAACCCTGCGAGATAGTCCCCGTATTGCACCGACAGCGGTCGATCCAGACCCAGATGGGTGCGCAGCGCGGCCAGGTCGGCGGGGCGAGCACTCTCGCCCAACATGGCCTCGACCGGGTCGCCTGGCACCAGGTGCAGCAGCAGAAACACCAAGGTGGAGACGCCCAGCATGACCACCAGGGTGGCGCTCAGGCGAGCGAGCAGGGCCCCGCCCATCAGCCCTGGCTCCAGCAAAGATCGCGCGGCAAGGGGCCCTGATCAATGCGCACCTGGGCACCCCTGGGCGTGCGCGCGAAGAGTTCGAGCAGGTCGGGGTCGCGCATGCGGATGCAGCCATGGGAGCGCGGCACGCCCATGGGTTCGGTGTCCGGACAGCCGTGAATGTAGATGAAGCGGCGCAGGGTGTCTCGGTCGCCACCGCGATTGCGACCAGCCTCCAGCCCGGTTAGCCAGAGGATACGGGTTAGAATCCAGTCGCGGTTCGGATGTTTTGCCGCCAGCGCCGGGCTGTAGATTTCCCCAGTCGGCCGCCGGGCGCGAAAGACGGTCCCGGGCGGGCAGCCGTCGCCGATTTTCAGCCGCACCCGGTGCAGGCCGAGTGGCGTGCAGCCACTGCCATTGCACTCGCCTGGTCCATTCAGGGCGGTCGAGATGGGATAGAAGCGACAGGTGCCATCCGAACTCAGCAACGCCAGCCGCTGCTCGGCCAGCGAGACCCAAAGCGCGACGCCCGCGGCTGGCGCCCGCGAGTCCCGGGACAGGTGCAACGGCGGCTTCATCACCAAAGACCCAAGCCTAGCCATCCAGGGTCTTGCCCAGCACCTCGAACAGATCGGGCGAGACACCGTCGCGCGCGCGCAAGCCTTCCAACTCGGCGCGCATCAGTGCCTGCCGCCCGGCATCGAAGCGACGCCATTGGGTCAGCGGATGCGAGAGGCGCGCGGCCAGTTGTGGGTTGAGGGGGTCGAGGCGCCCGATCTGATCGGCCAGCAGCCGGTAGCCACCGCCGTCGGCGGCATGAAAGCAGGACGGATTGCCGCTGGCAAAGGCACCGATCAGACTGCGCACGCGGTTGGGATTGGCGATGGAAAAATCCGCATGCCCGAGCAGTTGTTTGACGCGCTCCAAGGTGCCCGGCACGCTGGCCTGGGCCTGGATGGCAAACCATTTATCCAGCACCAGCGCATCACCAGACCAGCGCTGATAAAAATCGGCCAGCGCCTGCTCGGCCAGGTCGGCGTCTTGGCTGTCGCGCAGGCGGAGAAGACCACGCAGCGCGGCGATGCGGTCGGTCATGGTGACGGCGCTGGCATACTGGCGCTGGCACAGGGCGAGCATCTCCTCATCGGGCGCGCGCATCAGGACGCCCAGGCACAGGTTCTTGAGCGCGCGCCGACCCATGGCGGCTGGGGACAGGTCTGGCCGCGTGCCCTGCCCCGCCACCGGCTCCGCGGCATGCAGTGCCCGATAGCGCGCGAGCAGCTCGGTGCGCAGGCTAGCGGCAATCCTTGCCATCAGCGCCTCGCGTGCGCGGTGGATGCCCGCGACATCCACCACCTCCATTTGATCGCCCAGATAGGACTCCGAGGGCAGCGCCAGCACCTCGGCAAGCAGCGCCGGGCTGGAGTCTGGATCGCGCAGCGCGGCGGCGAAGGCATCCATAAAGGCTTGCGGAGCCGGACCTTCCAGGGCCGCTGGGCTATCCGCCGCCGCGACCATCGCCAGCAGCACCCGCTCGGCCAGTTGCTGGGCGGCCTGCCAGCGTGCCACGCCGTCTGGATCCGCGGCCATCAGCCGGGTCAGTTCTTTGTCTGAATAGGGAAACCGCAGCTTGACCGGCGCCGAGAAGCCGCGCGGCAACGAGGGCACCGGGCGCTCGCCGAGCCCGACGAAGTCAAACACCTGGCGCGCCTCGCGCAGCTCTAGCACCCGGGTGCCGGGCGCGGCTGGCGTCGCTTCGCCGGCCAGTCGCACTGGCAGTTCCCGCCCATCGGCACCGATCAGACCGAGCGCGAGCGGCAGATGCAGCGGCGCCTTCTCGGGCTGGCCCGGAGTGGGATCGGTGTGCTGGCGCACCTCCAGCCGATACCTGCCCTGCTCCGCGTCCCAGTCGGCCGTGCAGTCCAGCACCGGGGTGCCGGCCTGTTCATACCAACGGCGGAATTGGGTCAGATCAAGGCCGCTGGCATCCTCCATGCAACGCACGAAGTCCTCGGTGGTCACCGCCTGGCCATCGTGGCGCTCGAAATACAGGTCGGTCGCGGCGCGGAAGCGCTCGGGGCCAAGCAAGCGCGCCTGCATGCGCACCAGTTCCGCGCCCTTCTCATACACGGTTGAGGTGTAGAAGTTATTGATTTCGATATAGCTGTCCGGGCGCACTGGATGCGCCATGGGACCGGCGTCTTCCGGGAACTGGCGCGCGCGCAGGGCGCGGACATCCATGATGCGCTGCACATCGCGCCCGACCTGGTCGGCGCTGAATTCCTGATCCCGAAACACGGTGAAGCCTTCCTTCAGGCTCAACTGGAACCAGTCGCGGCAAGTGATGCGATTGCCGGTCCAATTGTGGAAGTACTCATGCGCCACCACCGAGGCGATGCCAGCGAAGTCCTGGTCGGTCGCGGTCTCGGGGCTGGCCAGAACATATTTGGCATTGAAGACATTCAGCCCCTTGTTCTCCATGGCGCCCATGTTGAAGTGGCTGACAGCGACAATCATGAACAAGTCCAGATCGTACTCGCGGCCGTAATGCTCCTCGTCCCAGCGCATCGCGGCTTTAAGCGAGCGCATGGCATGATCGCATTTGTCGCGGTTGTGCGGCTCCATATACAGATGCAGGGCAATCTCGCGCCCCGAGGCGGTGGTAAAGCTGTCCTCCATGCGCGCCAAATCACCCGCCACCAGGGCAAAGAGATAGCTTGGCTTGGGAAAGGGGTCTTCCCAGCGCGCCAGATGACGGCCGTCGGGCTGATCGCCCGCTTGGGTCTTCTGGCCGGTCTCCTGGCCGATGGGATTACCATTGGACAGCAGCACCGGATAGCGCGCCGCGTCCGCCACCAGGGTGACGGCAAAGCGCGCCATCACATCCGGGCGGTCGAGAAAATAGGTGATCCGCCGAAAACCCTCGGCCTCGCACTGAGTGCAGAGCATGTCGCCAGAGACATAAAGCCCCTCGAGCGCGGTGTTGTCTATGGGATGAATACGCACCTGGGTACGCAGGCAAAAGCGATCCGGCACCCGCCGCACCACCAGGGATTGATCCTCGAGCAGATACTCGACCGGCGGCAGCGCCCGATCATCGAGCGCGATGTCCAGCAATTCCAGCTGCTCGCCATCAAGGCGCAGCGAGCCGTCGCCGCGTTTGGCCGCCGGATTGCGCCGGATAGCAAGCTCGGCGCTGACCAGGGTCGCGGCGGCGTCGAGATCAAAACGCAGCTCGGCGCGGTCGATCAGGAACTCGGGCGGCTGGTAATCTTGCAGCCGGGTCGGCGTGGGCGTGTCGCGATACATATCGGGCGGCTTCCTAAACTTGTTATCCTGATGCGGGGTCGCGCGGGCTGGCCAAGCGCGACCCCCAGATGATTCCCATGGGTATTAAAGCAGATCAGTCGAGTCGAAGGCGCCATGGTCAAAATCGAAATGTACAGCACCGCCTCCTGCCCCTACTGCGTGCGCGCGCGGCGGTTGCTGAATAAAAAAGGAGCGGAATTCGAGGAAATCCGCATCGATCAGGATCCCTCGCAGGAGGCGGTGATGATCCAACGCAGCGAGCGCTTCACGGTGCCGCAGATTTTCATCGATGGGCGTCATATCGGCGGCTATGATGACATGGCCGAGTTGGATATGGATGACCGGCTCGATCCGCTGCTGCGCGGGGAAGACCCGACATGAGCGCGGCAGCCGATGCGCCCGAGACCAGCCAGCGGCTGGACAAATGGCTGTGGGCGGCGCGGTTTTTCAAAACCCGTCAGCTCGCGATCGCCGCCGTCAATGGCGGCAAGGTGCGAGTGGATGGCCAAGGCTGCAAGCCAAGCCGCGCGCTGCGCCCCGGCAACCGGGTGGAGATTCATAAAGGCGAGCTGGCTTGGCAGGTCGAGGTGCTCGCCCTGGCCAAGCAACGCCGCCCCGCCAGCGAGGCCGCGCTTTTGTACCAAGAGGACGAAGCCAGCCGCCTGCGCCGCCAGGAACTCGTCCGCGCCGCGCGCGAAAATGCCCAGCACAGCCCACGCTCACGCGGGCGTCCGACCAAGCGCGACCGGCGCCAGTTGGAGTCCTTTCGTGCAACAACCGCGACGGAGTGAGATCGGACCACCACCCTGCCCGCTCGCATCCCGGCCGCCCAGCACCGCACACCGCGACACCTCACACAACCAGCACCAGACCACCAACAGCATGGACTCCCAGGCACTGCGCGAAACCTACGATGAAATCAACGAATGTGCCTGCCCCTATGAAAAGGCCATTCTGACCGGCCAATGCGACTGCTCACGCGCCAGTCGCTTCTGCCTGGCCGAGCGCGAGGGGGTGAGCTGCAATGCCGAACCGGCACGGGCGCGCTGCGCGGCGCTGCTCGAGATGTTGCGCACCCAGGCCCGCTTCACGCTGAAAACCTTGGATCAGCAGTCCGCGCTGGCCCACAACAAGGCGCTGCGGGTGCAGGTCGGCGGCCTCCAGGGCTTGCATAAGGCGCTCTGGCCAGCACGCAAACTGCCCTTGTCGATTGGCGACATTGACGCCCTGATTGAGCGCGCCATTGCCGAATTTGGACGCATCGACGCCCTGCCCTTCGGCCAGATCGTGCAGCAAATCGCCGCTTATCAGGCGCGACGCCGGCGGCGATCACGCTAATTTCCACCCAGCATGGATTTGAGCGCATCCAGGTGCGCCCGACCCCGCTGGCGGCTGTCCGCGGCCGCATTGGGGTCGTTGTCGCGGCGCAGTTCGCCCTCGGGCAGTTCGGCGAGAAAACGGCTGGGCTCGCAGATGATGGTCTCGCCGTAGCGGCGGCGCTGGCGAGCAAGCGTCAGGCACAGGGCACGGCGCGCGCGGGTAATACCGACGTAACACAGGCGGCGTTCTTCTTCGATGCCGGACAACCCTTGATCGTCCGCTTCGATGCTGGCGCGGTGCGGCAGCAGGTCTTCTTCCATGCCAACCAGAAACACCCGCTCGAACTCCAGGCCCTTGGCGGCATGCAGTGTCATGAGATGCACGCGGTCGCCACCAGCGTCTTCCTCCTGGCGCTCGAGCACATCGAGCAGACTCAGGCGCGCGGTCAGGTCGTCGAGTCCAGCGTCGCGCAGGTTGCCCTCGGAGCGCTCACCCTTGTGCAGGGCATCCAGCCAGGCGACGAGATCATCGACATTTTGCATGCGTTTTTCGCCTTGCGCGCGGCTACTGGACTGCTGGTAGAGCCAGCCGTGATAGTCGCAGTCTTTCAGCAAGGCGCGCGCGCTGGCGATGGGTTCGGTGCGCGAGCGCCCGCGCAGTTCCTCGAGCCAATGGCTAAAGGCGCGCAGCTCGGCGCGTTGCGGATCCTTGACCGGGCCGCCGAGACCCGCGGCGGCGCAGGCGCGCAGCAGGCTCAAATGCTGAGCCCCGGCAAAGCCACCCAGCGCCTCCAGGGTGGTGGAGCCGATGCCGCGCCCCGGGCGATTGACCACGCGCAAAAAGGCCGCATCGTCATCCGGGTTGGTCAGCAGGCGCAGATAGGCCATCACGTCCTTGACCTCGGAACGGGCGAAGAAGGACTGACCGCCGCTGAGAAAATAAGGGATGCGATGGGTACGCAGGGCTTGCTCGAACACCCGCGCCTGGTGATTACCACGATAGAGAATGGCATAGTCGCCAAAGGCATGTTGTTCGGCGAAATGCCCGTGCAGTATCTCGGCCACCACCCGCTCGGCCTCGTGCGCCTCGTCGCGGCAGCTGAGCAGGCGCACCGGCTCGCCGGGGCCAAGCGCGCTCCACAGTCGCTTATCAAACAAATGCGGGTTGTGCGCGATCAAGGCATTGGCGAGCTTGAGAATACGGCCGCTGGAGCGGTAATTCTGCTCCAGCATAATCACCTTGAGTGTTGGATAATCCTCCTGGAGCCGGGCCAGATTTTGCGGGCGCGCGCCGCGCCAGGCGTAGATGGACTGATCATCGTCACCCACCATGGTAAAGGCACCGAGCTCACCAACCAGCAGGCGGATCAGTTCATACTGGGCGCTGTTGGTATCCTGGTATTCGTCCACCAGCAGATGGCCGATACGCGCCTGCCAGGCCTCACGCACCGCCGCCTGCTCGCGCAGCAGCGCGACCGGGCGCAGGATGAGATCATCAAAGTCCACCGCGTTGTAGGCGCGCAGACTGCGTTCGTAATCGCGATAGAGCGCGGCCAGGGCGGCGTCGAAATCATCCTCGGCGGCGTTGGCGGCCGCCTCGGGCGGGATGAGGTCGTTCTTCCAGTGGGAGATACGGGCCAGGGCGGCGGCCGGGGCGATCTCGGTCAGACTCGCCTCGGCCAGACGGTCCTTGAGCAGCGCCTCCCCATCCTGGGGGTCGAACAGCGAAAAGCCGGGGCGCAGGCCGGCATGCTTGAGTTCGCGACGCAGGAGATTGAGCCCGAAGGTGTGAAAGGTGGAAACCCTGAGCCCGCGCGCGGCGCGCCCACGCACCAGCTCGCCCACGCGGGATTTCATCTCCCGCGCGGCCTTGTTGGTAAAGGTCAACGCCAGGATGGCACGCGCTGGAAGCCCACGCTTTTTGATCAAAAACGCCACTTTGCGGGTGATGACCCGGGTTTTTCCGGAGCCTGCACCGGCAATGACCAGCAGCGGGCCCGAGGTGTGGCTGACGGCTTCGGCCTGGGCCGGGTTGAGATTGTGCATGCTTGCTGGTCAGACTTGCCGAGTACCGAGGTTCGCGAGTGTTTCAATAAATTCCACGATAGGATACCCTTTCACGCAAAGCCTGTGAGCGAGAGCGCGCACAGGAAACCCCACCCTCCACTTACCGATTGCAACTAACATCATCCTGAGGTTGTCATGCCACGCTGGTTGCTCCTGACCTTTGTTCTGCCCATCATCATCTGCGCCATGCTGGTGCCAAGCCCAGGCGGTGCCGCCGGTACCGCCAAGCATCCGCGCATTGGCCTGGTCTTGGCAGGCGGCGGCGCCAAGGGCGCGGCCCATATTGGGGTGCTCAAGGTGCTGGAGGACTTGCGCATTCCCATTCACGCCATTGCCGGCACCAGCATGGGTTCCCTGGTCGGTGGCGGCTACGCGGCCGGGCTGTCAGCGCAAGAACTCGAGAATCGGGTGCTCGAGGTGGATTGGAACGAGCTGTTCGACGACAACCCGCCGCGTTCCCAGTGGCCGTCCCGGCGTCAGGAGGCGAGCCTGACCAGCGGCTTTAATTTCTCGATTGGGGTGCGCGGGAGGCAGGTCAAACTGCCGCCGGGCGCCATTGCCGGGCAGAAGGTCCAGTTGTTTTTCAACGATCTGCTGCGCGGTGTGGAGACCAACCAAGACTTCGACACGCTACCCATTCCCTTTCGCGCCGTGGCCACAAATCTTGAAAACGGCGACATGGTGGTATTCGATCAGGGCCCACTGCCGGTGGCGCTGCGTGCGAGCATGGCGGTGCCTGGCATTTTCGCGCCCATGGTGTGGGGCGATCACATTTATGTCGACGGCGGCCTGGTGCGCAACCTGCCGGTGGATGTGGCGCGCTCCATGAATGTCGATCATCTGATCGTGGTCAATCTTGGCTCGGGCTTTCTGCCCCGCGATCAGCTCGACAATCTCTTGGGCATCACCGGGCAGATGATCGCCATCCTCACCGAACAAAACGTCAAAACCTCCCTGGCCGAGATCAATCCCCAGCGCGATCTGCTGATTGTGCCCGATCTGGGCGACATCGGCTCGGGTGATTTTCCGCGCGCGGCCGAGGCCATCGCCACCGGAGTGGCCGCGGCGCGCAAAAGCGCCGCCCGGCTGCGCCGCTTCAGCCTGAGTGAAACCGAATACGCTGCCTGGAAGCGCGCGCGCTTTGGTGCCGGCGCGCCAGTGCAGCGCGTCAGCGAGGTGCGGATTGCCGGACTTAAGCGGGTGAATGCCGAACTGTTCGAGACACTGATCGAAGCCCAGCGTGGTCAGCCCTTTGGCCGCGAGCACCTTGAGCGCGATATTCAGCGCCTTTATGGACGCGGGGACTTCGAGCGCATCAGCTATCGCTTTGAGCCGGATGCGCAAGGCGGCGAGGTGCTGATCGTCGATGCGGTGGAAAAAGGCTGGGGGCCGGGCTATCTCGGCTTTGGGCTGAAACTCTCGAGCGACAATCAGGGCGACAGCCGCTTTGGATTGCGCGCCAATTATCGCCAGACCTGGATGAACCGCCTCGGCGCCGAGTGGTACAACGAGCTTGAACTGGGTAATGAACCACGGCTGTTTAGTGAATGGTTCCAGCCGCTCGACCTCGATCACTCCGGCTTTGTCGCGCCCTATCTCGATGTCCAACAAACCCCTTACAGCGTCTTTGATGGCGATCAGCGGGTTGCCCGCTACGATGTGACCCGGGCGCGCCTGGGGGCCGATGTCGGTCTCAGCCGCAGCCATCTGGAGATGCGCCTCGGGCCTTACTGGGGCATTACCGATGTCAATCTGGATACGGGTTCGCGCGAACTTCCCGTGGGCTGGGTGGTGGATTCCGGCCTGCGCGGGCGCCTGGCTTACGACACCCTGGATCGCGCCGCCGTGCCGCGTGCCGGGCGGCGCGTGACACTCGAGGTACAAGCGCCTCTCGATGCCCTGGGCGCTGAATCAAGCTATGCGCGCACGCTGTTTTCCGCCTTTGGCGCGCGCAGCGCCGGGCCCAACACCCTGGCTGTGCACTTCAAGGCCGGCACCAGTTTTGGCACCGACATGCCCTATTACGACCAGTTTCCGCTCGGCGGTTTCCTGACGCTTTCGGGCTATGCCAACGAGCAGTTTCGCGGCAACGACATGGTGTTCGGCTCCCTGGCCTACTATCGCCAGGTCGCCACCCTGGCCACGCCGCTTGGGCGCGGACTCTTTCTTGGCGCCTCGTTGGAAGCCGGCTGGCTGCCCGAGAGCCGCTTTAACGATGCCGAAGGAGTCGCCTTCGATCTGGCGCCCGAGGGCACCCGCCTTGGCGGCAGCCTCTTCTTTGGCTCGGACACCTGGATTGGTCCAGCCTATCTGGGCCTGGGGCTGTCCGCCAGCGGCGATAGCGCATTTTATGTCCTCATCGGGCGACCTTATTAATCTAAGGCCCGCGACTGCTGTGTCAGCAGAGCTCGCGGGAGGTCAGCAATGTGCTTAGAAAGGGGACGGTCGGCGCCCGCCCCTGGGCCAGGCTCGCGGCGTCGATCTCATCGAGCAGGCGCAGCAAGGTCGCCGGATCGCGCGCGCAGCGGCAAAGCAAATAGCGGCGCGCGGCGGCATCGAGCGCGAAGCCACGGTCGCGCGCGCCCTGGCCTAGCAGTCGATCCAGTCCATCATCATCGAGTGGTTGGAGCAGAAAGCTAGGCCCCGAGCACAGACGCGATTGCAGGTCGGGCAAGGTTAGCGCGAGGGCCGCGGGCGGGCGGGTGGCGGCGACCAACAAGCGCGCGCCCTGCTCGCGCAAGCGATTAAAGAGTGCGAACAGTGCCTGCTCCCAAGGGGCGCTGCCAGCAATGGCGTGCAGATCATCGAGCACGACGGCACCCAGTGCTTCCAGCCCTTCGCACACATCTGGCGCCAGACCGGGCTGCGCCAGCGAAAGGTAGACTAGCGGCTGCCCATGCTGCTCCAGCTCGGCACAGGCGGCGCGCAGTAGATGCGTCTTGCCGCAACCGGACTCCCCGTGCAGGGCCAGGTAGGACGCGCCCTGGGCGACCATCCAGTCACGCAGCGCGGCCAGCACCTCGGCATTGCGCCCGGGGATGAAATTGGCAAGGACTTGCCTTTGAGGCAGGCGCAGCGCCAGACCGAGTTGTTGCATGGCAAACGGGATGAACCCTAACCCGCCAGCGCACGCGCGGTGCGCGCCAATCGCCGGCCCAGCGCCTGGCACAGCCGTGACTCGGCCTCGCTCAGCGGCAGATCGTTATTGATACCGGCCAGGTGCGAGGGACCATAGGGCGTACCACCGCCTGTGGTGTGCAGCAGATCGGTTTCGCTGTAGGGCAGGCCTAGCAGCAACATCCCGTGATGCAGCAATGGCAGCATCATGGAGGTGAGCGTGGTTTCTTGCCCACCATGCAGGCTGGAGGTGGAGGTGAACACCCCCGCCGGCTTGCCCACCAGGGCGCCTTTCAGCCACAGGGCAGAGGTGCCATCGAGAAAGTATTTCATCGGCGCGGCCATGTTGCCAAAGCGCGTCGGGCTGCCAAGCGCCAGACCCGCGCAGTCGCGCAGATCCTGCTCCGTGGCATAAGGGGCGCCCGTGGCCGGGATGCTGTCCTCGAGAGCCTCGCAAACCGCCGAGACAGCCGGCACCGTGCGCAAGCGCGCTTCCAGGCCTTCTTCCTCGACACCGCGCGCGATCATGCGCGCCATCTCGGCAGTGGCGCCGTGGCGGCTGTAGTAGAGAATTAGGATGTAGTTCATTGGGGTTGTTAGTTGCTAGTTGTTAGTGGTTTCAAACTTGAGCCTTCAACCGTCCGATCATGGCGCTGGTGCCGCGCTCGGGCAAGAGTGGAATCAGCACCAGTTGCCCGCCATGGCGCTGTACCTCATCGGCACCCACGACTTGCTCGGGGCGATAATCCGCCCCTTTGACTAGCACATCGGGGCGAATGGCTCGGATCAATTCCAGCGGCGTGGGCTCGCTGAAGATGACCACGGCATCCACGGCGACCAGAGCCGCCAGCACCAGGGCGCGGTCGGCTTCGGGCATGATCGGGCGTTGCGGGCCTTTGAGCGCGCGCACTGAGTCATCGCTGTTCAAGCCAACAAGCAAACGCTGCCCATACTGGCGTGCTTGCGCAAGATAGCTGACATGGCCGGCGTGCAAGAGGTCGAAGCAGCCGTTGGTGAAAACAATGCGCTCGCCCTGATCGCGCCAGTGGCGCAGTCGTTCCAGCAGTGCCTCCGGCGTGAGGATTTTTGCCTGCTGGGCACTGGCATTGTCCTGTTCCATGGCGGCAAGCAGCTCGGCGGCTTCGAGCCGCGCGGTGCCGACCCGCCCAACCACCACGCCGGCACCGAGATTGGCCAGCGCCACGGCATCGGTCCTTGTCAGACCGGCGGTCAGGGCGGCGGCCAGCACGGCAATGGCGGTGTCGCCAGCGCCGGAGACATCGAATACCTCACGCGCCACCGCCGGGATCTGCTGTTGGCCCTGGGCGTCAATCAGCGTCATGCCCAGTTCACCCAGAGTGACGACCAGCGCCTCCAGCCCCAGTGTCTCGCGCAGCCGATTGGCGCCTGTGAGCAATGGCGGGAGCTCGGTTGCCGGCTGCCCCAAGGCGGCGGCCAGTTCGGCGCGATTTGGAGTCATCAGGCTGGCGCCCTGGTAGCGACTAAAATCCAGCCCCTTGGGATCGACCCACACCGACTTGCCGAGTGCTCGGGCGGCTTGGATCAGGCGCTGGCAAAGTCCGCCGCTCAGCACGCCCTTGGCATAGTCGGACAGCAGCAGGCCATGGACCCCGGCCAGAAGCGGCTGAATCGCGGCAAAGAGCGCATCCTCCAGACCGGCTTCCAGGGCGGTGGTCTCCTCGCGGTCAATACGCAGCATCTGCTGGTGATTACCGATGGCGCGGGTTTTGGTGCTGGTGCCGCGTTCGCTGGTGCTCAGTATGGCCCGGGTGCCGATGTCAGCCTCGCGCAGCAAGGCAAGCAGCCGCTCGGCCTCGGCATCCTCGCCAATCACGCCCGCCAGCTCGACCTCAAGCCCGAGCGCGGCCAGATTGCGCGCGACATTGGCCGCGCCGCCGGCGACTTCGGTCTCGCGGCGCAGTCGCAGCACGGGCACCGGCGCCTCGGGCGAGATGCGTTGGACCTCTCCCCACAGGTAGCGATCCAGCATCAGATCGCCGACCACCAGCAAGCGCCGAGCGCCGAAGCCATTGGCCAAGGCCGCGCGCACCGCGACTGGATCAGCCAGGATCATGTCCGGCCACCTGGTGCCATCTCGGCCTCAATGGCATCGCACAACAGGTGCCCGATGAGCTGATGCGCCTCCTGCACGCGCGCGGTGCGCCGCGATGGCACGCACAGGCAGAGTTGGCACTGCTCGCGCAGCGCGCCACCATCGGACCCCGTGAGCCCGGCGCGCGCCAGCCCTAGCCTGCCGGCCACCGCCATGGCACACACCACATTGGAGCTGTTGCCTGAGGTTGACAGACCAATGAGCAGATCGCCAGCACGCCCGATGGCCTCGACCTGGCGAGCAAAAATCCGTTCGAAGCCATAGTCATTGGCAACCGAGGTCAAAATCGAGGTATCCGTGGTCAGGGCAATGGACGCAAGCCCAGGGCGCTCGCGCTCAAAGCGCCCGACCAGCTCGGCGGCCAGGTGCTGGGCATCGGCCGCGCTGCCACCATTGCCCATCCACAAAATCCGCCCGCCCGCCTTGAGCGTCGCCACCCCAAGCTCAGCCAGGGCCTTGATCTCGTCGCTGAGGTCAGCCAAGGCTTGGATGGTCTCGATATGCTCGGCAAGGGTGGCGCGAATCCGCTGATGCATCGGGGCTTTGAGGTCTTCAATAGAACCGGGTCAAAAAAAGGCAAGTATCCGGGTTTCTCTTGCGAGATGGCAAACGCAAACCCAAAATACCCGCAGACAACCTCAACCCCGCCGCCCGATCAATTCTTCAATCCGACGCCGGATGTCGCGAAAACTGCGCTTGGGTACGTGGCGGCGGGAGGCCTCGCGCGCGCGCTCGGCGGCATCGAAGCGTTGCTTCACCGTGGCGGCCAGGGCGGCGGCGCGGTCCGGGTGCGTGGCCAGAACCCGCTGCAGGCACTCGAAGCTGATGCGGACCAGGACCACGTCACTTCGCGCCGAATACTCAAGAAATGACGGCTCGCTGGTCGCCATCGACAGGATGCCGTAATAATCGCCGGGACCGAGCAACTCGGTGACCTCTTTCGCGCCGCCGGGCAAGGTGATGCTGGCCTCCACCAGACCGTGGATCACGATATCGAAGGCCTCGGCAATTTCACCCTCGCGCAGCAACACAGTGCCGGCGTCGAAGTCGAGATAACGACTTGGGGTCGCGATCTGCTCGATCTCCTCATCCGTCCATTGGCGCGAGAGATCAAGCTGTTTGAGTGCCTGGAAAATACTCGGACGCTCGCGGGTATTGGCATCGGCGCGGCGGGTGCGCCATTCCGAGATTTGCGGCGAGATATGAATCCCGGCATTGAGAAAGGCATAATGAATTTCGCGGAACAACTCCTCGCGGCCGCGAAACATGGCCGGATAGTTGTCATAATGCACCCACACCATGTATTCATAAGGCTGACTCATGGCGTTGGCCAGTCGCACCACCGGCAATGGCCGATTGAGCACGTGGGGTGCGCGCATGGCGGCCTCGAGCAGCAAGGCGGTGGCGAAACGCGGGTCGACCTCGGCCGGCACCTTGACCAAATACCAGGGCGCGAACTGACGCCGGCCGCCTTCATAGTTCTTGATGTTCTGACCAGCGAGCAGCGAATTGGGAATGATATGGCGGCTGTTGTCCCAACCCAGCAGCCAGGTCGCGCGCCAGTTAATGTCCACAACCCGCCCGACGATGCCGCCTGGCAGCTCAATCCAGTCGCCGATTTGAAAGGGGCGCTCAATGCCCATGGCAATACCGGCAAAGAGATCGCCCAGCGGACGTTGCAGCGCGAATCCAGCCAGGGCGGCGGCCACGCCGGTCGAGACCCAAACCCCGGTGATGGAATAGCCCTGCTGCCACATAAAGAGACTGATGCCACCGAGCAGGCCACCGAGGTAGCCGATCGCGCGCAGCAGCGCCGGCACGGTGGCGCGATAGTCGGCAACGCGCTTCTCGAACAGAAACACCTCGCCCACCCGCACCAGGGACCAGGACAGTACCATGTAGAAGACAAACACCATGATGACTCGCAGCGGCTCATCGGCACGCGCACTCCCAAAGGGCACGATCGCCAGTCGCAACAAGGTGCCAACCAGGATCACCACCGCTGGCAGCAACACCAGATCCGCCGTCGCGATCAATCCCGGCACGGGCGTCGAAGGGCCACGAGCGCCGAACTTGCGCAATCCAAGTTCCCATAGGGCGAACAATCCCAAGCAGGCCCCGAGCAACCAGGCCGGCTCGTCGAGCAGGGCGTCGAACAGACTGCTGTGCTGTTGCATCGGCGTGTCCATTAGGCTTTCCAGCAAGCTTTCCGGCAGGCATGTCGGCCATGCCAAGCGCACGCGCGTTCCTTCATGCCCACTGCCACCAGCGGTCGCATCGTGCTACTTTGAGCCCCCTTGGCTCGATCCTGCCGTTCCAACCCTGTCATCATCGCCACCATGTCAAAGCTCTACGATCTCGTGCTGCTCGACGCCTCAGGTTACCTGTTTCGCGCCTATCATGCCCTACCCAAGCTCAGCAACTCGCGCGGGGAGCCGACCGGCGCCCTGGTTGGCGTGCTGAACATGATCCGCAACTTAAGTGAGCGCTATCAACCCCGCTATCTCGGCGTGGTGTTCGACGCGCCCGGCCCAACATTCCGCAACGCGCTCTTTGCCGATTACAAGGCCAATCGCCCGGAGATGCCCGATGACCTGCGCCAACAGATCGAGCCGTTGCGCGAGATCGTGCGCGCGTTGGGGTTGCCCTTGCTGATCGTGCCCGAGGTGGAGGCCGATGATGTGATCGGCACCTTGGCGACCCGCGCCGAGGCGGCCGGGCTGCGCACGCTCATTTCCACCGGCGACAAGGATCTGGCGCAGCTGGTGACGGATCGCATTCATTTGGTCAACACCATGAACGACAACCTGCTCGACCCCGAGGGCGTGCGCGAGAAGTTCGGCGTGCCGCCCGAGCGCATTGTCGATTATCTCAGCCTGGTGGGCGATAGCGTCGATAACATTCCCGGCGTGCCCAAGTGCGGCCCCAAGACGGCGGTCAAGTGGCTGGGCGAGCATGGCGATCTCGATAACCTGATGGCGCACGCGGATCACATTGGCGGCAAGGTGGGCGAAAACCTGCGCGCGAATCTGGCGCAACTGCCGCTGGCGCGACAGCTGACCACCATCAAACGCGATGTGGCGTTGGAGCTGGCGCCGGAGGATCTGACACCCGCCGAACCAGACACCGACAGCCTGCGTACCTGGTACCAGCGCATCGAATCACGCCGGCTGCTGGCAACCCTGGAGGCGGTGGCGGATAGCGAGACCGCCAGTGCACTGGAGCAGCAAACCAGCCCCAAGGCCGATCAGGCCAACAAGGCGGAGTCGGACTATCAGGTCATACTGACCGAGGAGGCCTTCCAACGCTGGCTCGCGCGCCTGCAAGAAGCCGAGCTGTTCGCCATCGACAGCGAAACCACGGCGCTTGAGTACATGCAAGCCGAGATCGTCGGCCTGTCTTTTGCCATAGAGCCGGGCGAGGCGGCCTATCTGCCGCTCGCGCATCGCTATCCCGGCGCCCCCGAGCAACTCGACCGCGACCAGGTGCTGGCCGCGCTCAAGCCACTGCTTGAGGACCCGACGCGCCTGAAGCTCGGGCAGAATCTCAAGTACGACATGAACGTGCTCGCCGGCCATGGCATCAGGTTCCAAGGCATTGCCCACGACAGCATGCTGCAAAGCTATGTGCTCGACAGCACCGCCAGCCGCCATGACATGGACACGCTGGCGCTGAAATATCTGGGCCACAAGTGCACCGCCTTCGAGGACATCGCCGGCAAGGGCGCCAAGCAACTGTGCTTCGATCAGATCGCGCTGGAGCAGGCCGCGCCCTACGCCGCCGAGGATGCCGACATTACGCTCCAGTTGCATCGCCGCTTTTGGCCGCGACTGGAGCAGAACGAGCGCCTGCAGGCGTTGTATCAGGACATCGAAATCCCGCTGATCCCAGTGCTGTCGCGCATGGAGCGCCTGGGTGTGCGGATTGATGCCGATGAATTGAACCAACAAAGCCGTGAGTTGGCCGAGCGCGTCGCGGCGTTGGAACAACAAGCCTATGAGGTTGCCGGTCGCCCTTTCAATCTCGGCTCGCCCAAGCAAATCGGCGCGATTTTCTTCGACGAACTCGGCCTGCCGGTGGTCTCGCGCACCCCCAAGGGCGCGCCTTCAACCTCCGAGTCCGTGCTGGAAAAACTCGCCGAGGACGGCCACGAACTGCCGCGCCTGATTCTGGAGCATCGCGGCCTGTCGAAACTGCGCTCCACCTACACCGACAAGCTGCCGCGCATGCGCGATGCCCGCACCGGCCGGGTGCATACCAGCTATCATCAGGCCGTCGCCGCCACCGGGCGCCTGTCCTCCAGCGACCCCAATCTGCAAAACATCCCCATCCGCCGCGAGGAAGGCCGACTTATCCGCCGCGCCTTCATCCCCGAGCCCGGCTACCGACTGCTGGCGGCGGACTACTCCCAAATCGAGCTGCGCATCATGGCGCACCTCTCAGGCGACGAACGCCTGCTCGCCGCCTTCGCCGAGGGGCAGGACATCCACCGCGCCACCGCGGCGGAAATCCACGGACTCGCGCCCGATGAGGTCACGGCGGACCAGCGCCGCTCGGCCAAGGCGATCAACTTCGGCCTCATCTACGGCATGTCCGCCTTTGGCCTGGCGCGCCAACTGGGCATCGAACGGCGGGAAGCCCAGGCCTATGTGAACACCTACTTTGCCCGCTACCCGGGCGTGAAAGCCTTCATGGAGCGCATTCGCGAACAGGCCGCGCGCGACCACTATGTCGAGACTCTGTTCGGCCGCCGGCTCTATCTACCCGACATCAATCACCAAAACCAGCAACGCCGCCAGGGCGCCGAGCGCACCGCCATCAACGCCCCCATGCAGGGTAGCGCGGCGGACATCATCAAGCGCGCCATGATCGCCGTCGATGCCTGGATCGAGCGCGAGCGCCCACCAGTGCGCATGATCATGCAGGTACACGACGAACTGGTATTCGAGATCACCGAGGACGCCGTGGAATCCGCCAGTGACCGGATTCGCACCCTGATGCAATCCGCCGCCGAGCTAAAAGTGCCCCTGATTGTCGATGTCGGTGTTGGGGAGAATTGGGATGAGGCGCATTAGACGGCCGCATTGATCGAATGCATGGCGATTGCTTCGGCGCTGCGGGCAAACTGCGTCCTCCATGCTGCCATTACCCTTGAACCTCGCCACCCTTGCCGTCAGTCTGATCGCTGCCTTGCTGCTGGGCTGGCTGCTGTTTCACCTTGCCATACAGCTTGGTTTTCGTGCCAAGCGGCTGCGCGAGCAGTCCGATCCCGGCGTCCTGGGTCTGCCTTTCGAGACCGTCGCCATCCCCGGTCGCTCGCGCAAGCCGCTGTTTGGCTGGTGGCTGCCGGCGGATGAGAGTCACCGCTCGGTGGTGATTCTGCACGGCTGGGGCAGCAATGCCGAGCAGATGTTGCCGCTTGCTCCGCCCCTACATGTCGGTGGCTACAATGTGCTGCTGTTCGATGCGCGTAACCATGGCCGCAGCCCGGGTGCGAGCTTCTCCTCCCTGCCACGCTTCGCCGAGGATCTGGATGCCGCCATCGCTTGGCTGCAAGCCACGCAGGCGAATGCGGCACGCTCCATTACAGTGATCGGGCATTCGGTTGGCGCTGGCGCGGCCTTGTTCAGCGCCTCGCGGCGCGATGATGTCATGGCCGTGGTCAGCCTATCAGCCTTTGCCCACCCGCGCTGGGTGACTGAGCGTTATCTTCGCCAGGTCCATCTGCCAGCGCCCATCATTGACCTGGTCGCGCGCTATGTGGAATGGGTAATTGGCCATCGCTTCGCGACTATCGCGCCCATGAATACGATCAAGGCCATCCGCTGCCCGGTGCTGCTAGTGCATGGCGATGCCGACCGGTCGGTGCCCATTAGCGATGCGCGGGTGATTGCCCGCAGTGGCGCGCCGGGCGGACTGGAACTGCTGGAAATTCCCGGTGGGGATCATGATTCAAGCGAGCAGATTCCTGAATACAGCCCGCGCTTGCTGGCGTTTCTGTACGCGGCGGAGCAACGCCGGCCGTGATGCTGGAAGCGGCGGCCATGGCACAACGGCTGCGGCAACATCAGGCGTAGTCGTCAATCACCGGGCGGCGCGCTCGCCCCCAACCCGACGGAAAGATCGCCGGACCGCGCAGGTTGGACCTGGGTGCGCTCGGCAGACGGCGTTCGGTACGGCGGCGATCACCATCGCGGCGATCGAGCGCGCGTCTGTCTTCCAGGCGCCGCTCGGTTGCCAGACGCAGATCACCGCGCCGATCCGCGTCACGCCTTTCCTTGGAGCGGCGCTCCTTGCGACGTCTCTCGCCCGAGCGCCGCTCGCCGCCACGCTGGTCGCCTCTCCCGGTGCCTTTGCGCGGCAAGGGGCGCCCGTCAAGCAACGGGTGATGCTCGTTTTCACCACTGCCCAAGGCATGGCCAAAACGGGTGGAGGCAATGGGTTGAATGGCATCCAGTCGATCAAACATGGTCGAGCCTCGAAGCTGTGCCAAAGAGTCCGCGCTGACGCTCAGGGTGCTGACCAGCCCAGGTCGTGAATTCCCATGATTAACTTTGCGCATTGTTGCAAAAAAGCGACCGCTCGCAGCCCGGCTCTGTTCCGTCCTATCTTGTCGGCAAGCGACTCCCTGTCACAAGGATGTCGGCTTTCGTCATCTCCCTCATTGTGAGCAGCCCTACTCACTGTATCGTTCTCCGGGACGGGTTCTTGAACCGCCATTGCTGAGCGAGCCTAGCCTAATAGCCGGCTTATTCACACATCGCCTTCAGTCAGCAAGGGCCGCATGGCACTCAGCAGATTGCCAAACAGGCGCGGATTGGCCTGCTCCTCACGCGCGAGCAGCTCCTTGAAATAATCGCGCTGAGTCGGCTTGTCAAAACAGGCCGGGCAGGAATCCGGCACCACCGGCAGCGCGGCGGCCTCGGCATAGGCGCGGGTTTGACGCTCGCGACAATAGACTAACGGGCGGATGACACGCAGGTCGCCAGCGTCGATGCGATAGTGTGCTTTCATGGTGCGCAACTGCCCGCCGTGAAATATGGACATCATCAGGCTTTCGGCCAGATCATCGAGATGCTGCCCAAGCGCGAGCACACCAAAACCATGCTCGCGACACAGCCGATACATGATGCCGCGCTTCATGCGCGCGCAGTAGGCGCAAAAAGAATCGCCATCCATGTGCGCCCGCGCCTGCTCCATGATCGGCTGGCGCTCGTAGAGGGTGTCAAGCCCAAGGCGGCTGTAATACTCCACCAGCGACTCGGGATCGAAGCCGGGAATTTGCGGGTCGACCGTGATGACGCCAAGCGTAAAGGACACCGGCGCGCGCCGCTGCAAGTGACGCAAAATGTGCAGCAAGGACAGGGAATCCTTGCCGCCGGAGACGGCCACCAGCACGCGATCCCCGGGCTGGATCATGCGGTAGTCGGCAATGGCGCGCCCGACCAGGCGCAGCAGGGACTTGGGTGGGGTATCCGGGCTTTTGCTCATGCCTGGCAGTGTAGCGCATTCGCCAAAAGAGTAAGGCCGGCGGATGCCGGCCTTGTCCTGCTGGCGCCTGGGGCGCGCACCCTGGGTCAGGGCGTTTTGAACTCCTGTGTGAGGAGCCATAATGAAAAGTGTAGCCCAGTTTCCAAATCTCGCTTGGCTTTAGACCGTCGTTTCACCCAAAAACCAAGGTGGTTCCGACAAGCGGTTGTTCAGCAATCAGTCGCTGTCTGGACTTTTGCTCGTGGTGGCAGCGCAAAACGGTATTCCTCGATCTCCCAGCTATCGAGACTGGCTGTTAGCACCAAACAGGACGGCCCGCCGTAGGTGCGCGAACGCCCAGCAGCGCCCGGGTTCAGTACCCAAGGCAAGCTGTCACAGTCCACAACCAGACGGTGACTGTGCCCGTAGACGATGACGCGTGCCTGCGGATAGCGCCGCCGCAACCGCTCATGACGCCCAGCCGCTGCCATGCGATGGCTGTGCTCAACCACAAGCAGGCCACCCGGCAACTCCACCTGGGCGCGTTCGGGAATGCGTTCAAGCAAGACCTGCTCTTCAACCGGCCAGGTGCGATGAACATCGTTATTGCCGCGAACCGCATACACTTGCCCTAGCCTGGGCTGAAGGCTCGCCAGCACCGCCACCGAACCAATGTCCCCGCCATGCACCGCTATATCGCAACCCGCCACCGTGGAGAGGACGCGTGGATCAGCTGGCCCATGGGTATCAGCCAGCAGAGCCACGCGTAGACTTGGTGGCAAGGGCTGTGGATCACTCACAATTCACCGGCAAAACAAGGCACACCGGATATGAGCCCCTGCAACCTCAAGCGTCGATGCGCAGCACCAGTTTGCCACTCATCCCGCCCGCTTCGAGTCGGCGGTGGGCCTCGGCTGCCCGGTCGAGCGGCAAAGACTCACTGACATGGATATCTAACTGCCCCCGCGCCATGAGTTCCGCGCATTGGCTCAGAATCCAGCTCTGATGCGCTTGCGCATCGCCGATATCGCGCAGCTGCGGGGTCAGCATGAGTTCCAGACTCATGCGCAGATTGCGCAGGCGCGCCTCGCCCAAGTCCAGTTTGGAATCCAGATCCGAACCAGGATCGAGAATGGTCACCAGATCACCATAGAGCGCCATGGCAGGGATGGTCTGACGGAAAACGTCAGGTCCAACGGTATCCAACGCAATATCCACGCCGCGCCCCTGGGTCCAGTCGGAGATAGCCTCGACCAGGGACTCCTCGCGATAATTGATGGCGCATTCCGCACCCAGCCGATGCACAAAATCGGCCTTCTCGGCGCTGCTGACTGTGGTGGCCACGCGCGCACCAGCGGCGACCGCAAGCTGAATGGCAACATGCCCAACACCACCCGCGCCACCGTGAATCAGCACTTGCTGACCAGGTCGGATACCGGCGCGATCATGCAGGGACTCCCAGGCGGTGATCAGTACCAGAGGCGCCGCGCCAGCCTGGTCGATGTCCAGCCCCGCTGGCAGAGGCTGGATGAGTCTCTCATCGACCAGATTGAACTCGGCATAATTGCCCCGCACACCGCCCAGTCCGCCGCTGCAATACCAGACGCTGTCACCGGGCCGCACCCGGGTCACCTCGGACCCCTGGGCCTCAACCACGCCGGCACCGTCGCAACCGAGCACGGTAAGCCCGGTTGTCGCACGCATTGGACCGCGGCTACGGATCTTGGTGTCGACCGGGTTTACCCCGGCGGCTTGCACGCGCACCAAGACCGCGTGCGGAGATTCGATCCGGAGATCCTCAAGCTCGGCCCGCGCAAGCACCTCGGGGCCGCCCGGCTCATTCATGGCAATGGCTTTCATCGGTTAGGATCCTCCTATTGCCGAGGGCACCTGCATCGATTGCTTTCCGTCGATTCAGTCCGCCGTTTCAGTCTTTGGTTTCGCGCTCGACCAGCATGGCCTGCAATTCGACATCGAGCCGCGAATCATCGTCGAGATTCACCTCGATTAACCGCCGCAACAGCGCCACGCTATCCAAATCCATTTCCAGCACATGGACACCAATCTGTTTGGCATCCAGGTGCCTGACTTCGCCTTTGACCTGAATCTGACAGCTACCCTGCTCGTCAAGCACCACGGATAGATCGACCAGTTGCCCAAGCACTGGTCGCCAATTCCCACAGGCCTCCAGCAGCAAACCACGAAGCGAAATGTCGACCAATCGACACCAGGTCTCCTGATCCATCGCCTCGACCCGAACCTCGCGGTCAAGGCCGATACGCTGGAAGCGCCGCCGATTGCCATCAGTGTCAGTGGCCAAGGTCATCTGATCGGCACAGACCAAGCCATCGGATTGCGCGAAACGCCACTAGAAAAAGGCGCCGCGGCAGAACGCGGAAAACCGGGAGCTTGGCTCATGCGCGCATCATCCCTGCTT
The DNA here is from genome assembly GCF_036208045.1 of Thiorhodovibrio winogradskyi. Classification (NCBI taxonomy): domain Bacteria; kingdom Pseudomonadati; phylum Pseudomonadota; class Gammaproteobacteria; order Chromatiales; family Chromatiaceae; genus Thiorhodovibrio; species Thiorhodovibrio winogradskyi. Next base: position 4,185,936 of record NZ_CP121472.1, read on the forward strand.
GGCTTCCTCGGCCGCTTCGAGCACCCGCAGACGCCCGGTTGGGTCCGCGGCACGGAAATTGCCGATTAGGCGCTGCTCCTCCGGCGACAACTCGGGTGCCGAGTCATCCAGGCACAGCAGATAAACTGGAGAGACTGTCCCCAGCGCTTGCGTCAAGGTTCGCGCCTGCTCAATGCCCATGCGACGGATACCCTGCTCATAGTTGCTGATACGGGACTTCGACAGCTCGTTGCCTGTTCGCTCCGCCAGCTGCGCCAGGCTTAGACCCTGCGCCTGCCGGGCCTCTCTGAGCCGTTGTCCAATCGCGTTATTCAACTCTTTCGTATTCATGATAAATCGCTATCTGAAAGCAAAAATCCATATTTGGAGGCGAAATCCAAGACCGAAGCGCAGGCTACAACGCCAGCGCGAGGCGAGCATCAATGGCGCGGCGCACGCCCGATATTGGATTCGCAACATACGCGAGTACTATGCCTGCCAGCGCTATCAGTGGCAAGGCAATCTGAACCTATTATGAACGCCATCGGGGAACTTGGCATGGCAGGGTCAAGAGTTTCTGGGGTGTTGCGCGCCCTCGGGAAAAAGTTGTCTGACTGGCCGATTTCTCTGTCAAAGTTGCTCTAGCGAAATCTGCTTGTTGGTCCAAACTATTCCCCAAAGAAGCCCCCCAAAAAACCCAATAACCCCATCCGTTATAGCCGCAGTGAGCCGTTGCGCAGAGTGATCTGCCTCAGGCCAACAGCCGCTCAAGGTCAAATGCTTTCAGCGTCTCTAACGCCCCGTCGATGACCTTCTCTCGCCCCGCGAACACCGATCATCTGCCAGAACTTGATGCCAAAACTTGATGCCAAAACTTGATGCCAAAACTTGATATAGGAGTAGACCGGCTTGAAGATCGACTGAAACAGGGGCGAGGACCGCTGCACCGTTCGGACTGACCACGGACCAGAAAACAGATGTGTCTTGGCCCGGAAATACCCTGCAATGCCTTTGTTTCTAGGAGGTGTTATGGATCATTTCGGCTCCTCAGGCGCGCTGCCTCACATTCGGCTAGACTGCAGCGATTCGCCCGTGATGGCACAAACCTGGCATGCAGGAACAGAACATCCATGCAGGCAACACTAGACTATGAAGTCATCGTCATCGGTGGCGGCCACGCCGGCACCGAGGCCGCACTGGCCTCGGCTCGTCTTGGCGCACACACTCTGCTGCTGACGCACAATATCGAAACACTGGGACAGATGAGCTGCAACCCGGCCATCGGCGGCATCGGCAAGGGGCATCTGGTCAAAGAGATCGACGCCTTGGGTGGACTGATGGCGCGCGCGGCCGATGTTGCCGGGATTCAGTTTCGGATTCTCAACAGCCGCAAGGGCCCGGCGGTGCGCGCCACCCGCGCCCAGGCTGATCGCATGCTCTACAAAGCCGTCGTGCGCCGCGCGCTGGAGCACCAGCCGGGGCTGGATCTGTTTCAGCAGGCGGCGGACGATCTTCTTCTCGATGGTGATGGGGCCGGCGCGCGCGTCACCGGCGTGCGCACCCAGATGGGCTTGGAGTTTCACGCCCGCACTGTGGTACTCACCGCCGGCACCTTTCTCGGGGGACGCATTCACATCGGGCTAAGCAACTACCGGGGCGGGCGCGCCGGGGATCCGCCCGCACTCGCTCTGGCCGAGCGCCTGCGCGCTTTACCACTGCGGGTGGAGCGGCTCAAGACCGGCACCCCACCGCGCATCGCCGCGCGCAGCATTGACTTCAGCCAGCTTGCCGAGCAACCCGGTGACATCCCTGTACCGGTGTTTTCCTATCTTGGCACGGCGGCGGACCATCCGCGCCAGCTCAGTTGCCACATTGCCCGCACTACAGAGCGCACGCATGAGATCATTCGCGCAGGCATCTCCCGCTCGCCTCTGTTCAGCGGCGTGATCGAAGGCATAGGACCACGCTATTGCCCGTCGATCGAGGATAAAATTTTTCGTTTTGCCGATAAGGCCTCGCATCAGATTTTTGTCGAGCCAGAGGGACTCGACACCGATGAGATCTACCCTAACGGCATTTCCACCAGCCTGCCCTACGATGTGCAGGAAGCGCTGGTGCGCTCCATTCCGGGTTTCGAGCGCGCGCACATCACCCGCCCCGGCTATGCCATTGAGTACGACTTTTTCGACCCGCGCGACCTGCTGCCCTCGCTTGAGACCAAGCCCATTCGCGGGCTGTTCTTCGCCGGGCAGATCAATGGCACCACGGGTTACGAGGAAGCCGCCGCCCAGGGCCTGCTGGCCGGACTGAACGCCGCGCGCCAGGCGCGCGGGCTCGAACCCTGGTACCCGCGTCGCGATCAGGCCTATTTGGGTGTGATGATCGATGACTTGATCACCCGCGGCACCACCGAGCCCTATCGCATGTTCACCAGCCGCGCCGAGTATCGGCTGCAGCTGCGCGAGGACAATGCCGATCTGCGCCTGACCGAGATCGGCCGCGAACTGGGGCTGGTGGACGAGGCGCGCTGGAAAGCCTTCGCCACCAAGCGCGAGGCCATCGCCCGCGAACAGCAGCGTCTGCACGAGACCTGGGTGCGACCCGGCAGCGCGGCGGCCGAGGCGCTGGCGGAGTATCTCGGCGAGCCGCCGAAACGCGAGCTGCGCGCGCTTGAGTTGCTCGCCCGGCCCCAAATCGACCATGCCCGCCTGATGGCGATTCCCGGCATTGGTCCTGATATTAGCCCAGGCGCGGTGGACCCAGCGGTCAGCGAGCAGCTCGAGATCCAAGCCAAGTATGCAGGCTATCTGGAGCGCCAGCGCGCCGAGGTCGAGCGCCAGTTGGCCCAAGAACATTCGCCACTACCGCTCGATTTCGACTTCGACCGGGTGCGCGGACTCTCCGCCGAGGTGCTGGAAAAATTCAAGCAAACACGCCCAACCACCCTGGGCCAGGCGGCGCGTATTCCGGGTGTGACGCCAGCGGCCGTATCTTTATTGCTGATTCACTTAAAGCGTATCCAGTCGATCAGTCAAGCCGCTGACCAGGCGAGCAACCCAAGGGATCAATCAGGGCACCAACAACTAGCCGACCCTGCCCCGCCCAGCGCGTACCAGAGTGCCTGATGCTTGCCTCCCTGCGCCAACCGTTGAGCGATCGCCTGCATCAGGGCTGCGCGCGTCTTGGCGCTCCCGTCGCCAACCTCAGCGAAGCCCAACGCAACGCCCTGCTGGACTACGTTGATCTGCTCGCGCACTGGAACAGCCGCTTCAACCTCACCGCCGTGCGCGATCCGCTGGACATGATTGGCCACCACCTGCTCGACAGCCTGGCCGCCGTCGATGCCTTTGTTGCCTCACCGGTGCTCGATCTGGGCACGGGCGCCGGCCTGCCCGGCATTCCGCTGGCCATCGCGCGCCCGGAGCTGCAATTTGTCCTGCTCGACAGCATCGGCAAAAAAACCCGTTTTGTGCGACAGGCCGCCGCCAGTCTGGAGCTTGCCAACGTCACAGTGATACAAGCGCGCTTTGAGTCATATCAGCCGGCGGAAAAATTCGCTACCATAACGGCTCGTGCGCTCGCGCCGCTTGCAGCCCTGTGGAGCGGCAGCGCCCATTTGCGCCAGCCGGGCGCGGCACTGCTTGCCTACAAAGGCCGCCGGCCGGATGATGAAATCGCCACGCTCAGGCCCCCGGCGGGTGCCACCGGTGAGGGCCCAAGCGTCACGCGGGTAAGCGTCACCCGACTTGAGGTTCCCTTCGTGCCTGGCGAGCGCCATTTGATCCGCATCGACTGAAGCCCTTGAACCTATGGCCAGAATCATCGCGATCGCTAACCAAAAAGGCGGCGTGGGTAAAACCACCACGGCCGTGAATCTGGCCGCCTCGCTGGCGTCGCTCAAAAGCCGCGTGCTGCTGATCGACATGGACCCGCAAGGCAATGCCACCATGGGCTGTGGAGTGGATAAAAACAGCCTGGAACTCACCGGCTGCGATCTGCTGCTGAGTGACGCCGACTTCAACGCCTGTCGCGTCCGGGTGGAAGAACCGGCGCCCGGCTTCGACCTCCTGCCATCGAATGGCGACATGACCGCGGCTGAAGTCGGCCTGATGAACACTGAAGAGCGCGAACGCAGCCTGGCCGCGGTGATTAGCACTGTGGCTGGTGACTACGACCAGATTCTGATTGATTGCCCGCCCTCGCTGAACATGCTCACTCTGAACGCCCTGGTAGCCGCCCATGGCGTGCTAATTCCGATACAATGCGAGTATTATGCCCTGGAGGGGCTATCAGCCCTGCTCGACACCATTCGCCAGATTCAGGACAGCCGCAATCCCGGCCTGGCCATCGAGGGCATTTTGCGCACCATGCATGATCCGCGCAACAACCTGGCCAATCAGGTCTCCACCCAGTTGATTGAGCATTTCAGCGCGCAGGTCTACACCACCATCATCCCGCGCAACGTGCGTCTGGCCGAGGCCCCCAGCCATGGCCTGCCGGTGCTGCTGTACGATTCCAGTTCGCGCGGTTCCATTGCTTACCAAGCCCTGGCCGGCGAGATGCTTGGCCGCGCCCAGCGTGCGCCGGCCGCGGCCTGAGCATAGAACAACCAAGAATGAGCACAAAAAGAAAAGGTCTTGGCCGCGGCTTGGACGCCTTGCTTGGCGGCAGCGCCGCGAGCGACAGCCAAAGCAACAACCAAAGCAACAACCAAAGCAACACTGGCGCCTCCGACCCGACGCACGACTCCCCAACCACCGCGCGCGCGGATGAAGTCATCACTGAACTCGGCGTCGAGCGTATCCGCCGTGGCCGCTATCAACCGCGACGCGAGTTCAATTCTGACAGCCTGAGCGAGCTAGCCGACTCCATTGCCTCACAGGGTGTGTTACAGCCCATAGTGGTGCGCAGCCTCGAGGACGGCGATTATGAGATCATCGCCGGTGAGCGCCGATGGCGCGCGGCGCAACAAGCCGGGCTGGCCAAGATTCCGGTGGTGGTGCGTGAGGTTGACGAGAAAACCGCCCTGGCCATCGCCCTGATTGAAAACATCCAGCGCGATGACCTCCACCCGCTTGAGGAAGCCAGCGCCCTTCACCGCCTGGCCGAGGAATTCAACCTCACACACCAGCAGGTAGCCGAGGCCGTGGGCAAATCCCGCACCACCATTACTAACCTGCTGCGTCTGCTTGAGCTGGAAGCCGATACCAAGACCTATCTGGATCAGCGCCAACTGGAAATGGGCCACGCCCGCGCCCTGCTCGGCCTGAAAGGCCGCAACCAGAGCGACGCCGCGCGCGAGGTGGTCAATCGCGGTCTATCCGTGCGCGAAACCGAAAAACTGGTCCGCCGCTGGCAAAACGAGGAAAACGACGACGCCCAGAAAGAAAAACCCCAGCTAGACCCCAACATCCGCAGTTTGCAAGACGACCTCGCCAACCGCCTTGGCGCCCGCGTTGCAATCAAACACGGTGGCAGCGGCGCTGGCAAGCTAGTCATCGCCTACAATAACCTCGACGAACTCGACGGCATTCTGGCGCATATCCAGTAAGCGAGGTATCGCCACCCCCAGGTTAGCGACAACGCGGCACAACCACAGCCAAGAGCCCCTGACGCGGCCAACACCTAATCAATTGGTACGACTCAGCGCCTCGAACAAGGCGTAGCAAAAACGCGCGTCCTGACTGGCCTCCAGCAGCGAGAGGGTACGCTTCTGCCAGTCCATGAAATCAATGTCCGCGGCAAGGGCGAAGTCCATGTTCCAAAACCCCATCGACCAGTCGTTGAACAGCCGGCGGTGTGCATAGCCGCGAATGATCACGCTGGGTTTCTGGTGGCGCGGATCGCTGGCAATGCGCTCCATCAGCGTATCGACGATGTCACGCTGCCCCTCGAGCAGTTGCATGAAGTAACCCGCCTGGTAGATTAAAAACCCGGTCACACCAATCTCGCGATTGTTGCGGCGCGAAACCTCAAGCAAGGCATTCAGCTGCGCCTCGCTCATCTCATCACGCGCGCGGCTGACATAGACCACATAGTAAAGCTTCGCCTCGGCCGCCTCCGCGCCGCGCTCATGGGTCAGCGCCTCGCACAGCGCCTGCTCCGGCATCGGCCGGTAGAGATGAAACCCCTGCACCCACTGGCATCGCAGAGCTTGCAATTCAAAGAGTTGGGCGTCGTTTTCTACCCCTTCGGCGATCAACCCTTTGTTCAGCGCCTTTCCCATCTTAATGATGGCGCTCACAATCAGGCGCGCATCGGCATGTTTGTCAATGCCATCGATGAACTCGCGGTCGATTTTGATCATGGACACCGGCAACCGCAGCAGTTGCAGCAGGGACGAATAGCCAGTGCCAAAATCATCGACAGCCACCCGCAGACCAAGATCGGCCAGCGCGCGCAGGACGCGCAGATTCTTCTCCACATCCGCGAACAGCGAGGTCTCGGTCAGCTCCAGCACCAGGCCGTTCGGATCGGCCCCGGTCTGCTCGATGATGGCCGCAAAGTCGCGCACGATACGCTCATCATTTAATTGCACCGTCGAGAGATTGACCGACAGATAAGGCGACTGACCGTCATTACGCTGGTGCAGTCGGGCCTGGGTCGCGCAGGCCTGCTCGAACACCCAGCGCCCAATGGGCAAAATGGCGCCGGATTGCTCGGCGATGGGAATGAAAACCGCCGGCGAGACGGGGCCATCCGGCGACTGCCAGCGCAGCAGCGCCTCGGCCCCCTGAATGCGACCGCTCTGGGTGGCCAGGATGGGCTGAAACACCAAGTGCAGTTCCTCGCGCTCAATAGCCTGGCGGAGCCCGTTGACGATATCCAGCCGCTTGCGCGCCTGCGCGGTCAGGTCGGTGGAGAAGCGGCGCCAGGAATCGCGTCCCTGCTCCTTGCTCACGTACATGGCGGCATCGGCATCGCGCAGCATCTGCTCAACCGTGCTCGACCCGCCCTGGCCCAGGGTCAGCCCGATACTCGCGGTGCAGACCAACTCGCGCCCTTCCAGGGCAATGGGCAGGCGCAAGGCGTCATTGATGCGCTCGGCCAGATGCTCAATGCTTTCGATGCGCTCGACCTGCTCGCACAGCACCACGAATTCGTCACCGCCCAGCCGCCCGACCGTGTCACCCGCGCGGACATGTTCGAGCAGAATATTGGCAACTCTGATCAGCAGGCGATCACCGGCATCATGGCCATAGGTATCGTTGATCAGCTTGAAATGATCGAGGTCGATGAACAGCAGCGCGATGCACTGCCGGCTACGCTCCGAGCGCTCCAGCGCATGCTCTAGCCGCTCGCGAATCAGCGCCCGATTGGGCAGCCGGGTGAGCGGATCATGGGTCGCGCGCCAGGTCAGTTCCTGCTCGGCTTGGCGTTTGACGGTAATGTCGCGCAAGGTCGCGACCAAAACCGTTCGTTCGGCATCGCGGAACTTGCTGATGGCCGCCTCGGCGGGAAAGGGCGTCCCGTCCTTGCGGTAACCTGATATTTCGCCTTGATGCCCCATGGGCATTTCCAGGGCGGCGCTTTGCTCGAACTCGCGCAGCGCCGCCGCATGATGTTGGCGCTGATGGGGCGGCAGCAGCAGATGGACGCTCAGGCCGATGAACTCCTCGGGCTGATAGCCGAACATGCGGCAAGCGCCCAGGTTGGCCTGCAGGATGACACCCTCGACATCGGTCGCGATCACGGCGACATCGGCAAGATCAAGAATGCGCCGAAACAGGCCGTCGATGGTGCCGGTGCTGCCGGCGGCTGGTAATTCTTGCAGTTTGAGCGGTGCTTGCGTTTCGCTGTGCAGCCCTCTGCGCGGCTCCACTCGATAGCGCGCCGGAATCTCCGGGGCGATGCGCCCGAAGCGTTCGATGATCTCGAAAGTGCCATTGAGTCGGCAGCGAGCAAGATAGCTGTTGACCTCGGCATGATGGCTGTGTGGGTCCATGCGCACCAGACCCTGACAGGACTCCACCGCGCCCTGCTCCAGAGCCGCCACCACGGCCTCTGGTTCGGTGGTACCCGCCTGCTCGACGGCCTGGGCATAGGCGCGCACGCAGCAATAGGTTCCCTCGCCAAAATTGGTCAGCACGCCACGACCGCCGGGCCACAGATCATCGACCTGCGAATGAGCGCGCAATCGTTGCAGATAGCGCTGATTGACTTTGGTATTGACCTCCATGAAATAGGTGTTACTCGAGTAGAGGCCAACACGCACTTGTGGCTCGAGGAAACGCACCATGGCTTCATCATAATGCCCCATCACCACCGCCATCTTGCGCTTCAGCCCGCGCTTGGCGAAGCGATTGAGCAACTCAATCTGATCCCTGCCGGCGAAATAGGGCACGAACACATCCGCGCCGGAGCAGGCCACATCCTCGAGCAGGGCTTCCAGCGGCTCCGCCGGTGAACCAAGCGGCAAATAGACCTCGCCAACCACTTCCCCGCCCAACGCGCGCAGGGAACGCTTGGCCGCGTCGATTGAACCGCGCGGCCACTCATAGTTGTTGCCGGCAAAAAACATCTTGGAGCCGAAACGCTCGGCCATGTAGGGGATCATGCGCGCGATCTGCTGATTGGGTAGCGCGGCATAGTGGAAGAAATAGCGGTTGGAAATGCTGCCTTCGTAGAAGGAAAAATTCAGATAGGGCAACCGCCTCGGGGCGGCCACCCGATCTGCCACCGCGATGCGTGAGTTACTGAGCAGGTTGCCAATGATGACCTCGCAGCAATGGGTGTCGATCAGGCGCTCGGCTGCCGCGACCGCGGTATCCGGCATGCTGCCATCGTCTTCGATGATCAACTTCAGCTCGCACCCCAGCAGGCCGCCGGATTCGTTGATTTCGGCCACGGCAATTTGTCCGGCCCAGGAAATCTCCGGCCCGTAGAGTTCGACCAGACCTGTCAGTGGCGGCATCAGGCCAACACGAATAGGATGCGTCATTATGTGCTTACTTGCCTATATCCCCAAAAACCTAGGATTCCCCGCGCTCGCCGCCGGAAATTTCGATGAAACTTTCGCCAAACTCACCTCGACTTGTTCAAGTCCTGGGCTTACCGCGAATCTAAGGCTCAATGCCGGGAGTCAAAATTTTTGATCACCGTCTTGGCTAGGATGCTGGCCTGCTCCAAGCTCGTTTGCGGGTTTCCGGAAGCCACCATGATGCTAAAATAAAGATCTCCGTGTAGCACATGCAGCCCGGCTCCCAAGGTGAGCCCGGAACCTCCCCAAAGGGCTTTGTCTCCAATTCCCGCAACCGCCCGGGCTCCTTCCAGGAAGGACATATTGTTGCTGTAAAGCCCCTCGGCTGTCATCTGCTTACTCTTCAACGCCGGGTTCTCCGAGTCGGTGAGCTGCAGCTGAACAAAACGAGGCTTCAAGCCTTGATCGGGCAGGCTGAAAAAGCAGATGCTTTGCCCCAGCGGATTTGGCGCTTGGGTCTCAACCTCCTCTACCTGGAGGCCAGTGACCTCGGCCACCCGCGCCTTGCCGAGAACATCGCAGGCGTGAGTCTCGGCTGCCAGCGCGGACGTGCAAGCCGCCAGCAGACAAGGAAGGACACCAAGAACAATAGTTAATACGCTGGTCATCGTGCACTCCAGAAATGCGCCTGATTTAAAATCCGCCATCCGCGACCAGGCTCGCTCCAGCCATGGGTCCGCGGAGGCTCCACTTATCCTCTCAACAGCATCCTCTCGCCAGCTGTCACAGCAGCCGCCGGGGTAACACCCCGGCACCGAGAGAAACGAAACCACCCGATAGCACCCCCGATACGACCATGACGCTTAAAGAAGTTCTTAACTCTTGCACCGTCAACGAACTCAAACTCCTGCGCATCCATCTGCCCAACGCCGCTGGCCTCTACCGTAAGGGCGACATGGTCGAGGCAATCAACCGGCATTTGCTCTCCGATGGGCTGGCAACGACAGTCGAACGGCTTGAGGACCTGGAACGCCTCGCGGTGGCCGAGGCGGTGCACAATTGGCAAGGCCGGTTTGACGGAGTCGGCTTCAAGGCCAAGTACGGTCGTCTGCCAGGGCACTTTACCCGCTCCCGCCACACTTACGTTAGACCGCGTTCGGAACCCGAGCCAAAGGCCGCGCCGAGCGCGCTCCAAATCCTATTCTTCGGCCGGCACATCCCGCCAGACCTCGCCACCCGTCTGGCGGCCCTGATTCCGCCACCGGCGCCCCTGATCATCGACACCCTGGACGATGACCAACTCCCGAAGACCATCGATCGCGGCGCGAAAAACGACCATGTTAGGCTGCGTCGCGCCGAGACCGAGCCCAGAGTGCGCCTGGAACTGCCCGCCGTGCTGCGGCTGGTGGCGGCGGGCAAGGTGGCGGTGGGCGCCAAGACTGGTTTGCCCAGTGCCGCCACCATCGGCCGCATCGAGGCCCTGCTGCTCGAGGGCGACTGGTACAGCGCCGAGGACGACGAGGAGGGCCCGCGCTATGCCGGCGGCTCCATCCGCCCGATTCGCCCCTTCGCCTGGCCACTGCTGTTGCAGGCCGGAGGACTGGCGAAAATCGATGGCGGCAAGCTGGCTCTGACCCCGCGCGGCAAAAAAGCCCTGTCCCAACCCCTGCATGAGGTGGTCGAGCAGCTGTTCGAGCGCTGGCAGACCAAGGGCACGCCGGATGAGCTACGCCGGGTGGATTTGATCAAAGGCCAGACCGCCAAGGGGGTCAAGCTCTCGCCGCCAGCGGAGCGACGCGAGGTCATCGCCGATGCGCTGCACGCCGGCTGTCCGCTCGGCCGCTGGGTGGCGGTGGATGATCTGTTCCGCCTGATGAAAGTCGAGCATCATCGCTTCGAGGTCGCCGGCAACCCATGGAAGCTGTATTTTTGCGACGCCAATTACGGCAGCCTGGGCTATGACGGCGGCGATGCCTTCGAGATCCTTGAGGCGCGCTACACCCTGGTTTATCTGTTCGAATACCTGGCCACCCTGGGCCTGATCGATATTGCCTATACCCTGCCCTACGAGGCCCGCGGTGGCTATCACGGGCTCTGGGGCACGGATGAGTTCTCCTTCCTCAGCCGCTACGATGGGCTGACCTACCTGCGCCTGAACGACCTCGGCGCCTACTGTCTAGGGCTGACCAAGGAGTACAACCCGCGTCTGCCCGAGCGTTCCGCCCTGCTGAGCGTCGCGTCCGACCTGAGCCTGCACCTGCTGCGCCCACCCGAGCCGGACGAACGACTGGCGCTGGAGCAGATCGCCCGGGAGGACAAAGCCAAACATTGGCACCTGGACGCCGATGCCATTCTGAACCAGAACGTCAATGCCGAGGAACGCGAGCGCATCCGCGCCTTTCTGCTCGGCGCGCTTGAGGGCGAACCGCCGCCGGAGCTGACCGACTGGTTCGCGAGCCTGGATGAACGCGCCACGGCGCTGATCGACGCCGGTGCCGCGCGGCTGATTCAATGCCGCAATGCCGCCCTGGCCAATCTGCTCGGCAGCGATCCGGCCACGGCCGCGCAGTGCCACCGCGCCGGGGAGCGGCTAATCTGTGTGCCGGAGAAGAAGCTCGCCGCCTTCCGCAAGGGGCTTGCAAAGCTCAACCTGGTGCTGCCCGAACTCAAACCATGAAGGAATTCATCGACCTGCAAATCGCCGCCGTGGGTGACCCCGATGCCGCGCTCGCGCTGCTTGAGACCCCGACCAGCCAGCTCGATCCGCTGCTCGCCAAGTTGCCGGACAATGAGGCACTAACCGCCAAAGGGGTACTCGACTTCCTGCGCGGCGACTACAGCCAAGCGCTCGCCGACTTCGAGGCCGCCATGCAGGCGGTGCGCAAGGCGAGCCGCAAGCGCAATGTCATGCTGCCAAATCTGGCCGGGGTGTTCCATCTGCTATGCCTGTTGCAACGGAGCAACGCCGAGGACATGATCCAGGCGCGCGCGCAGATCAAGATAGCGCTGCGCAGTGCTGAGCTCGACTTTCTTCAGTCCGGCTACCGCATGCTCGGCGAACTCATCGATGTCTTGGCAGGACAAAGCCAGTCCCCCGAAGGCTATTATCTCAACACCACCACCACCCTAGACCCGATGGCGCAGCTGTTCAGGAACCTGGCATTGCATTGGCTTGGCGAGCGTCCCACGGTCAATTGCCAAGCCGCGCTGGCGCGTCTGGCGGATACAGCACTCACACACGAGCAACCCTGGTTCGCCAGGGAGGCCGTCGCGCTGCTCAGGGCCTTTAACTTCGACTGCCCCATGCCGGCGCTTGATCCCGCGCCGCGCGGATTTGTCACCATCACCGAGCTGCTGCAACCCAAACCGAGCTGGGAACGGGCGCTGGAGGCACTCTCAGGGCTCAAGGCCAGCCCGCGCGGCGGCCAGGACAGCCAAGCCCAAGCGGACCTCCGGCTCATCTGGCTGCTCGGCCTGCACAACAACTGGACCACGCTGGAACCGCGCGAACAAAAGCGCACCAAGGGCGGCGCTTGGACCCGGGGCCGCGCGGTCGCGCTCAAGCGCCTGGCCGAGGAAGGGGAAAAGATGCCGCATCTCAGCGCCCAGGACAAAGCCATCATCGCCTGCATTGTGCGCGAGGAGGGCTATGGCTACTACGGTCATACCACCTACGATCTGGATCCCGAACGCGCCCTGCTCGCCGCCGTGGGTCATCCGCTGGTGTTCACCAGTCTCGATGACAGCACCCCGGTCGAACTGGTCCGCGCCGCGCCAACCATGAAAGTGACCAAGTGCCGTGATGACATTCTGGTCTCCATCCTGCCGTTCCCGCGGGCCGTTATTCGCGCGCTGGCCATCAAGGAGGGCGCGCGCCGGGTGCGCGTCATTGAATTCCTGCCCGAGCATAAACAGATCGGCGCCATCCTGGGTGATCACGGACTCAGCGTACCCAAGGGCCAGGAAAAACGCCTGCTGAAAAGCCTGGCCGCCGTGGCGCCCATGCTGACCATCCACTCGGATATCGGCGATGTCGCCGGCAGCGAGGCAGCCGAGACGGTACCGGCCGACACGCGCGCACACCTGCACCTGAAACCCGTCGAGGATGGCCTGAGCCTGGAGGTGTTCCTGCACCCCTTCGGCGACGCCGGCGGGCCGCAACTGCGCCCCGGCGAGGGCAGCGCCAATCTGTTCGCCGAGATCGGCGGCCGCACCCTGCGCTGCGCGCGCAAACTCAAGGACGAACGCCGCGGCGCCAACGACCTCATTACCCGCTGCCCGACGCTGGAAGCCGAAAGAACCGGCAGCGCCGCCTGGAGCTGGCAACTCGCCGACCCGGAAACCGCCCTGAGCGCGCTCGAGGAACTCCACGCCCTCGGCGATGCCGTGGTGCTCGACTGGCCGAAGGGTAAGCGCATTGGCCTCACCCCCGCCGCCGGCCTGAAGCAACTGCGCGCCAAAGTCACCAGCCAGCAGGACTGGCTCGACCTCGGCGGTGGCCTGCATCTGCCCGACGGGCGGGTCATGGAACTGCGCGAGTTGCTGGCCGCCCTGACCGACAGCCGTTTCGTGCGCCTGGGCGAGCGCGACTTCCTGACGCTCAGCGAGGCGCTGCAAAAACGGCTGCAGGGACTGCGCGGCCTGACCGATGGCGGGCGCTTCCATCCGCTGGCCGCGCCAGCCATCGCCGAGCTGATCGACGGCATGGAAGTGGAGGAATCGAAAGACTGGGAACAACGCCTGGCGCGGCTGACCGAGGCACGCGAGTTGGAGCCGAAAATCCCCTCCACCCTGCAAGCCGAGCTGCGCGAGTACCAGATCGACGGCTACCGCTGGCTGGCGCGCCTGGCGCACTGGGGCGCCGGCGCCTGTCTGGCCGATGACATGGGCCTGGGCAAAACCGTGCAGGCACTGGCGCTAATCCTCTCACGCGCGCCCGAGGGACCGACCCTGGTGCTGGCGCCCACCTCGGTGTGCGGCAACTGGCTGGATGAAGCCAGCCGCTTCGCCCCCACGCTCACTCCCAAGCGCTTCGGGCCCGGTGATCGCGCCGCCATGCTGGCGCAGGCCGGGCCTTTCGATCTCATCGTGGTCAGCTACGGCCTGCTGCAAAGCGAGGGTGAACGCCTGGCGGAAGTGCCGTGGCAGACCATCGTCGCCGACGAGGCCCAAGCCTTCAAGAACGCCAACACCCAGCGCTCCAAGGCCATGATGCAGCTCAAGGGCGCCTTTCGCATCATCACCACCGGTACGCCGATTGAGAACCATCTCGGCGAGCTGTGGAACCTGTTCCGCTTCATCAATCCAGGCTTGCTCGGCTCGCTCGAATCCTTCAACCGGCGCTTCGCCAACCCCATCGAACAGCACCAGGACCGCGACGCCCGCGCCCGTCTGCGCCAGTTGCTGCGGCCCTTTATCCTTAGGCGCCTGAAAAGCGAGGTGTTAAGCGAACTGCCGCCACGCACCGAGATCACCCTGTCGGTGGAATTGAGCGACGGCGAAAAGGCGCTCTACGAGGCCGTGCGTCAGGAAGCCATCGACCGCCTCGCCACTGCGGAGGCCAGCGGTAATCCCGGTAAGCAACGCATGCAGTTGCTCGCCGAGATCATGCGCCTGCGCCGGGTCTGCTGCCATCCACGTCTTGCCCTACCTGACAGCCAGCTGCCCGGCAGCAAACTCGACGCCTTCGCCGAGATGGTCGAGGAACTGCTGGAAAACCGCCACAAGGCGCTGGTGTTCAGCCAGTTCGTCGATCACCTGACCATCATCCGCGAGCACCTCGACCAGCATGGTATCCGCTACCAATACCTCGACGGCAGCACCCCCGAAGCCAAGCGCCGCGAGGCCGTCAGCGCCTTCCAGGCCGGCGACGGCGATCTGTTCCTGATTAGCCTGCGTGCCGGCGGTTCGGGGCTGAACCTCACGGCGGCCGACTACGTGATCCACATGGACCCCTGGTGGAACCCGGCAGTCGAGGACCAGGCATCGGATCGCGCCCACCGCATCGGCCAGGAGCGCCCGGTGACCATCTACCGCCTGGTCGCCAAGGACAGCATCGAGGAACGCATCCTGAAGCTCCACGCCAACAAACGCGACCTCGCCGACGCCCTGCTCGAAGGCACCGACGACAGCAGCCGCCTGAGCTATGCCGAGATGCTGGCGCTGGTGCAACATGCCTGAGCGGCGCGGGCCGCTGGTTTTCATCATCAAGCCCCGGGGGCTCCCGGCTTTAAGCCTCTGCATGTGGGGGCCGCTTTGGGTGGGGCATCATTAACATAGGCCGCTTCGATTAGCTCAGCGCACTGGCCATGCAGCTCGTGATCGGACGGGCTTTTTTGGCTGAGCGGATCGGAGACAGGTGCGCTACATCGGCGATTTTTTCCCTCGCGCTTGGCTCGGTATAGCGCCTGGTCGGCACGCGCGATGGTCTCGGCGATGTCCCCATCCCGGCGCGAGACGAGGGTGACGCCGATACTAAGAGTAAACCGCAAGGGGGCGGCAACTGAGCTGCCAGCGACATCGTGGCGGATTTTCTCGGCCACATGCTCGGCGCCGGCGAGTTCGGTCGCTGGCAACAACAGCACGAACTCCTCGCCACCAAAGCGCACGATCAGATCACTCTGTCTGGTGTGCTGGCGAAGGATATCGACCAGAACGCGGATCACCCGATCACCGACATCGTGTCCGAATCTATCATTGATCAGCTTAAAATCATCAAGATCCATGATAGCAACGGCGACATCCTGATGTTCGCGCCTGGCCTGTGCCACCAGGCGGCTGGCGACTTCGTCGAGATGGCGACGATTAAAGGCGCCCGTCAAGGGGTCGGTATGGGCGATTTTTTCCAACTCCTGATTGGCACGTCTGAGCGCCTCCTCGGTGAGCTTGATCAACGTCAGATCGATGGCGGAGGTGATACGTGTGGGCTTGCCATCGATGACGGCGTCCTGACCTCTCACCAACATGGGGAACTGACTGCCGTCGCGTTTCATACCCAAGGTTTCATAGGGGGTTGTGTCCTGACGAGCGAGCTTGTCGAGCACCATGGCGACCGACTCCGGGGCGACGAAGGCGGTGGCCGGCAGACCCAGCGCCTCGTCAAGGGTGGCGAAGCCGAACAACGCCAGCCCGGAGTGATTGAGATCGACACAGCGACCGTCCTGGAAAATGCCGATCGACTCCAGCGCGTTCTGGAACAGATAGTGGAACTTGGTGGTGGAAGCCTGGAGTTCGCGGGTGCGCTGTTCGACCTTGTGCTCAAGACCCTGGTTGAGATCGGCGATGGTCTGATAGCTGCGTTGGATGTTGTCATGCATGTCATTGATGGCTTGCACAATGAAATCCAGTTCATCGTGGCTGCCAGGGCGGCGCTCAATCTGCAATCGCTGCCTGGAGAGCGGGTCGATCTGACGCGCGTAGATGCCAATCTGGTACAGGTGCCGGGTCACCATCCAGTGAAAGGCCAACAGGATGACAATGGAGATGATGAAGGTCTTGATGCCCTGGGTCACCAGGATAATCAGGCCGCGCTGGAACAGATTGTTGTAAACCTGATCCAGGCTGGCGACAATAATCAGCCGCCCCGGTTTGACGGCCTGACCAAAGTCGGTGGTGACCAGCGCGATCTCCCGGCGCATAACGCGGGTTTTTTGCCGGCGGCCTTCGGCGAGGATCAGCTCATCGTCCTGGCCGCGAATTTCAGCAAACACGATATCGGGAAAACGCAGGATGCCCTCGATCTGGCTGCTGAACTGTTTACGGTCGAAATTCCAGACACTGATGGCGATGGAGTCGCTGTAACTCCCTTGAATTTGGTCTAGGCGTTGCTCAATGAGTCCAAGGTCACCGCGATATTCGGTGTAGAGCTGCACCGCGACGGCCAGGCAGGTAATCAGCGAGCTGGTCAGCAGGATAGTGAACAGCAGGCGCACCGCGAGCGGTGAGCGGCGTGGTGAGAAGAAAAAGGACAACATCTTGGCAGCGCGCGGTCTGAATCTGCGTCAAGGGGACAGCTTCTCGATATCCTTGCGCGTTGGCAAATAGGGATCGCCGTATTCGCGCAGAAAGTAAGCGCTGTAAGGACGCGCCACCCGTTCCAGGGTGCCCGAGCGGATCATGCGACTGATCACCGCGCACAGCATGGCGTCGGTTGCATCGCCCTCGGCAGTGTTCGGCATAATGAACTTGGAACCAAAGATACGGAAGTCTTGCCGCGTAACCTCGGTCAGACCGGCTTGCTCGATCATCAAATCGATCTCGCGCGAAGCAAAGACCAGGCCATCGATGCGTTTAGCGGCGAGTTTCTCGACGCTGCACGGCAGGCATGTGGTGCCTTGGATCGGGAACTCAAAGAAAAGTTTGTGCCCAGCATCGGTTTCGATGCGGTAGTCAGCGAGCCGGGTCAGATCGAGCGGAGGACGGTCACGATGCCGATAGAGCGGAAAATGGCTCTTGGTCAAACTACAGGTGGAGCGTCGCAATCCGCGTGTCCGCAGTTCGTCCTCGTAGGGATCATTTTCAGCACCCCAGTCGGCGCTACCGACAATGGGAAAATGCAAATCCGCCAGGCCCTGGGCCACATTGTGGATCGAGCGTTCAAAGGGGTAAACCTCGATGTGGAGGTCGCCATCCGGGTATTCCGCGCCCATGGCCTTGATCACGTCGATGAGGATGCCGCGATCCTTGGTCTCGGCATACAGGGGCAGATAACCGACGTTGATACGGTAGTCGCGGGCGAACGCAGAACCGCTAAGGACACTGGTTAGGACAGCGGCCAAGACCACCAGGAGGCCGAAAATCAGTGCTGGTGCCTGTTGCCTGTTCATCCAGACTCGCCACGCGGGCAGCGCTTCAACCCAATAAGCCTGGCATTATAGTCGAAAGACCGGACATCGGTTTTGTCTCCAGCAACGCGATTACTGCTCGGCATACTGTCTTCCGCTGGCGCAGCGACGAACCATTCAGTGCCGCGTGTGTGGTATTCGACATTGGGGTGCAAGGCCAGCAGCCCGTTTCCTGCGTAATCTCAAGTCCTAGTCAACCGGCGGCAGAACGCCTTCGGTGCTCCAGTCAGGGATAGTCATCACGCTCATACGACTGACTCAATAGTTTGGACTCTTTTTTTCGTAAACTAGAAATTCAAGTTCGTCGCGAGTCGTGACCAGTAATAGGGCTATCACATCCATGGATCCTTCGTGTGAGCCTAAGGCTGAAAATGCGCGGAACGGACAAGATGTTTGCTCCAACTGGAGCGCGCCGGCGTCTCGGGGCTCAACCTCACCACCGCCGACTCTGTGATTCACATGGACCCCTGATGGAACCCAGCGGTCGAGGATCAAGCCTCGGATCGCGCCCACCGCATCGGCCAGGAGCGCCAGGTCACCATCTACCGCCTGGTCGCCAAGGACAGCATCGCGGAACGCATCCTCAAACTCCACGCTAACAAGCGCGATCCCGCCGACTCCCTGCTCGAAGGCACCGACGACAGCAGCCGTCTGAGCTACACCGAGATGCTGGCGCTGTTGCGCGAAAGCAGCTAAGGTCTGCAGCAGGCTGGTTTTTCCGCTGCCAGATCCCTCATCCAGCACCGAGGTCGCCGCCCTGCCCGGAGCGCTCATCGACTGGCCGGCGGCTGATAACTTTTGATCTCTAGATCAGCCCACCTCTCCGCAAGAAAACCAGGATCGCTCGCGCTAGCAGGCTTGCTCAGTAGTTTTCCCTGGTGCCGTACCTGACAATGGTAACTGGCGTTCCCGCCTTGAGCGAATAAGAAAAAAGCTTGTCCATGTCCTCATTAGACAAGGCGATGCAACCGAGAGTCCAGTCCATGCCCATGCCGCCATCGCCATGGATCTCAATATGACCGCCCGCCGTGGCGGTGGATTTGGCCAGGTTTTTGGCCTGCAAATCCCGCAGCTCATCCAAATCCGTCTGATTCGGATAATCCAGCAGATAGGCGCGGTAAAAACGTGTTTGACCACGATCCCTGGCCCAGGTTACCCGATAAACACCCTCCGGTGTCGCGCCATCCCCTTCCACAAATTTATCACTGATGGGATCGCGACCCAGATCGACTGGAAAAGAGGCCTCTTTCTCCCCGTCAATCCACAATTCCAGCGTACGCGCCAGCTTATCGACAATGATGACGGGTCTGTTCTCTGAGTGCTCAATGGCTTGGTCAATCCACGCACGATAGCGCTGCAATGCCTCATCGGAATAGCCATGGTCAGCGGGAATTCCGTAAAGATTCGCCGCACTGGAGTCCTCTCGAGCGCGATCGGGAAATCGCCCTGGAGCCTCTGCATCTTCGGGCGTGTCTGACAAAAAGGCCCGCAACTTGATGGATAACTGACCGATGAGCGCATAGATGTCCGCATGGATGTCCGCTTGAAAAACCTTCGCGGCACCCATCGCAACAATCCCTATTATCAACAGAACACCAAGGCGTTTTATGAATGTTTTCAATTCTTTCGCCTCGACAGCAGAGGCCTTGCAAGAATGGCGCTGCGCGCGATTAGATCAGCAGCTTGATCGAGATCACGAGAGACACCGCTACCAGCACCGGCCGCACCAGCCGAGCGCCGTGGCGCAGAACCAGATGGGCACCGAACCAACCGCCGAGCAGCTGACCACCCGCCATCAGCAGACCTAGCGCCCAGATCACATGCCCCCCAGCGGCAAAAACAAGCAGTGCCGCCAAATTGCTGGTGAAGTTGAGCAGCTTGGCATGGGCCGTGGCGCGGCGCAGATGATAGCCAAGCAAGGCGACATAGCCAGCGGCGAAAAAGGTGCCCGTACCGGGGCCAAAAAAGCCATCGTAAAAGCCGACGCCAAAACCGATCAACAAGGCAAAGCTGGTCGCGCCAAGGCGCTGGCGGGAGTCGATATCGGCCGCCCGGGGCGAGAGTCCAAAGTAGAGCGCGAAGCCAATGAGCAACAGCGGGATCAGCTGTTCAAGCAGATCGCTTGCCAGATGCTGCACCAGGAGCGCGCCGACGCCAGCACCGATGAAAGTCGCCAACACGGCACGCCAGGCTTGCAGGGGCTTGATCATGCCTTGACGGGCAAAATGCGCCGTGGCCGCGAAACTGCCGAAAACAGCCTGGGCCTTGTTGGTGGCCAGTGCCACGACCGGCGGCAACCCGACCCACAGCAGCGCCGGGATGGTCAGCAGTCCGCCACCGCCGGCAATGGCATCGATGGCACCACTGACCAACGCCAGGGCCACCAGCAGCGGTGCGACATCCAGCCATTCCATGGGCGTGTTTCGCGCTCGGATTCCGTCTGTTCTGTCAGTGCGGCACTCTCAGCGCCAGCTCTGCAGCACCCGCATGCACTGCCGATTCAACTCCCGCGCGCGCTCGGCGCTACCGGCCTCGGTATAGGCACGCAATTCCGGTGCATTGCCCGATGGGCGCAGATGCAGAATCTCCCCGTTGCTCAGGGTGGCACGCACGCCATCGGTATGTTCAATCGCGACCACGGGGGCGAAGACATCGCCAAAGGCGGCAGTAAAGGCCTGGCAATCGGCGGTTGGATCGCCGGTGTTGAAGGCGCCAAGTCGCTCGCGACTGAGCTCGACCGGAAAGTCCTTGATGCGGTCGCTGTCGGTAAAGCGCGGCGGAAGCCCGGCGCAGAGTTCAGCCAGGGAGAGACCCCGCGCCTTGGCATCGGCCAGCACGGCCACGGCAACGATGGCCGCGTCCCGGGTGGGCAGAGCAGGCAACAGACAGCCGTCGCGCTCGATATCAGAGGCTGTCAGAAAGCCGCCATTGGCCTCATAACCGACCACGGGGCGATACCCGTCATCGACCAGAGCCTGCATTCCGGCGATGACATAGGGCGAGCCGACGCGGGTGCGAGACACCTTGGAAAAAGCACCCAAGCGCTCGACCGCCGTGTTGCAGCTCACTGGAGTGGCAACGGCCGCGGCCCCCAGCGCCCGCGCGCACAGGATGCCGACCAGATCGCCGCGCAGCCAACGCCCGCTGGCATCGGCTAGCAGCGGGCGGTCGCCGTCGCCATCGGCCGAGACCAGGGCGTCGAAGTCACCCCTGGCGCACCAGTCACGGGCCAGATCCCAGTCTTCGCCACGGATAGCCTCGGTATCGACTGGCACGAAGGTGGCGGAAAAGCCAAGTCGGGTGACATCCGCACCCAGTCCGCTCAGAATCTCGAACAGCGGATCGCGTGCAACCGTGGAGTGCTCATACAGACCAATACGCAGACCAGCAAGGCAGCCGCTCGGGAAAAAATCCAAAAAGCGCCGCCGGTAGGCCGCGCGCGCGGCGTCGGACGGCGGCGGCAACGCGGGCGAAGCGGCGCGAAAACCTCCCTGTTCATTAAAAAGATCCGGCGGCGACTCCAGGTGCTGCCGCGCGATACCGGCCTCGTCGTCCTTGAGGATCTCCCCTGTTGGCAGATTAAATTTAATGCCATTGCGGTCCTCGGGAATATGGCTGCCGGTGACCATCATGCTGGGCATGCCGGCGGCGAAACTGTAAGTCGCCAGCGCCGGCGCCGGGATGCGCCCAAAATACCGCGGTTCGCAACCAGCATCGCGCACCGCTTGCGCACAGGCTGCCAGAATGCGCCCAGTGCTCTCGCGGTAATCGCCAGCCAGCGCCACGGCCCCTGCGCTCTCAAGGCTGCTGGTCTGGCTCAAGTAGCTGAGAAACCCGCGCGCATAGCTGTAACAGACCGCATCGGTCATGTCCTCCACACGCCCGCGCGCGCCGCTGGTGCCAAACTTCACCCCTGATGTGACCATTAAATCGCCAATCTGCATGTTTTGCATCCGCTCCCGATTGTTCACTGTCTCGCTCAGGGATCAGCACTCTGGCTGACCCGCCGCACTCCAGAGTGCGATCTTACCAACCGCGGAGCACTCGCGCCTGCCCATCACTGCCCGGCCATGACATCTGCAATTCCAATGAATGACTCAAGCGCGCTCGGGTTCTTGATTCAATACAAGGCGGAACCATGCTATGGTCTTGCGTGCCGGGTATCGGGCTGACGGCATCTGTCTCTGCAACCATCCCGTGCATTGGCGGCAAAGGCGGATCCGCGCGATCTCAGACAGCAACACCGATGCACCAGCGCCCGGCAACATAAACAGCTAAAGTAACCACCGAAACGAGAACCAACTGACGGAGTGACACAATGACCCGACCATCCACATCAATTCTAGTCGCAAGCATCGCTGCCGCGGTCTTGGGCCTGTCCCAAGGCGTTTTGGCCACCGACACCGCCGCGCCCGCGGCCGCTACCCCGCCGGCACCGCCCGCGCCGCCAACAGCGCCGCCTCCCATGGCTGCTCAAGAGTCCGTGGACGACATCATCGCCCGCATGGAAGCGCGCCACAAAAAGATGGCCGAGGAACGCGAGCATCGTTATGAGGAGCTGCGCAGCCGCGCCAGCGAGCTGGGCTTTGAAATGCCCGAGATGCCACCCTGGGAGCCGGGTGAAAGGCGCGGCATGCCCTCGCCGGATTATGCCCCCTGGATCACGCCAGAGGAGCGCGATGCCCTGCGCGAGAAACGCTGGGAAGAGACCCGCGCACGCGCCGCCGAGCATGGCATTGAACTCCCCGAGATGCCACCCTGGAAAGCGGCGGAAAAACGTCGCGAGGAAATGAAGGCACGCTTCGAGAAGTTCCGCGAAACCATGGATGCCCTGAGCGAGGAACAGCGCGAGGCCATTGAGAAAGTGATCGGCGAGATGCCGGACTTCGGTGACATGCCAGGCGCTGGCGCGCCACCGGCTTTACCCGGTCGCGGCATGGGTCCAGGTGCCAATCGTCCCAGCCCCGGCATGGGTCGCGGCTGGCACGGCCAAAAGCGCTGCATGCATCCTGGCCCGCGCTGCAACCATCCCCATCCGGGGTACGGCCCCATGGGCATGCCCATGGAAGACAGCGCTGGTGACATGATGGCACCAGCTGCCCCTCAAGCAACCGAGCAACCAGCAGCCGCACAACCGGCGCCCGCCGCGGCAAACTAAGCCACAGCGATCCGCCCGGAGTGATCCGGGCGGAATTTTTCGGCCTGCTGATGATCATTGCTCGTGCGCTGGACTTCGTGCATCAAGACACGCAGGACCAGGCAAGCGCATGTGGCATCACAAACCCAACTCGCGCCAGCGTGCCTTGAACCGCTTGATCGAGACCGGATAGGCCGTCCCCAGGGATTGGGCAAAGAAGGACACCCGCAGCTCCTCGAGCATCCAGCGGATTTCAGCCAGCCTTGCATCCTCGCGCCCCGCGTTCTTGGCGGCCTTCTGGCGCTCCTGGTATTGGTCCAACAGTGGTCTGAGGTCCACCAACAGCGCGCGGTCGCGCCCGGCGGCATGGAAGAGCTTCTCGGCACGCTGCCCCATGGCTTTCAGATAGCGCGGGTAGTGCTTGAGCTGGCTAAAGGGCACCTGCTGCAGAAATCCCCGAAACACCAGCCCATCAAGCTGTCCCTGCATGTCGCGGACCGACTCGAGCCAGTTGATTTGGGTCACGCCGGCCAGTTGCTTGCGCAGGTTTTGGTAACTGCCAAGAATCTCGGCGGCCAGGGCTTGGACCTCATTCGCGGTTGGGAACAGGCGCGGCTTGCCCCTGGCCAGGCATTGCTCAAACGCACTCTGGCTGCGCGGCCGCGGCTGATCCTCAAGAAAACTCAGATCCAGGATCAATGCGATCAGCTCGTCGGCCAGATCGGGGGGCCCTCCGCGCTGGGCTGTCGCGGCCACCGGCGCCTTGGCATACTGCAAGCGCATGCGATCAAGCCCAGGTAACTGCCGGCGCAGCGCGCGCATGTCGGCCGCCAACCGCAGCATGATCAGCCGCCGCAGTCCGGCGCGCATGGCCTGGTCCGCGCTGGTCTCGGAATCCAGCACCCGCAGCGCCACCGTCTTGCCCTCATCGACCAGCGCCGGATAACCGCGCAAGCGGATGCCACCGCGGTCCAGTTCCACCTGTTCAGGAACGTCACCGAAGTCCCAGCGCGTGAGTCCCTCGCGCTCCAGCCCAGCGCTGGGGATCGCGGCAAAGCGCGCGCCGCCGGCCTGTCCATGTTGGCGTTTGAGCGCGATCAGATCCCCGCTGGTTGCCAGGGCACGACCGTCCTGATCAATCAGCCGCACCTTCATGCGCAGATGCTCCGGGATGACGGATTCATCCCAGGCATCCTCGGGAATCACCTGGCCGGTCAGGGCCCTGACCTCTTCGCTCAGCGCCTGAATCAACGGCCGCTCGCTGGGTGACAGTCGCGCAACCAGCTTGGCGGCTGTCTCCGGGACGGGAACCAGCGCCTTGCGGATCGGCTTGGGCAGGCCACGCAGCAGGGCGGTGATGCGCTCTTCGAGCAGGCCAGGTACCAGCCATTCCAGACGCTCGGGCGCGATCTGGTTGATCAGCGGCAGCGGCAGCACCAAGGTGACGCCATCGGCCTGATGGCCAGGGTCAAAATGATAGTCCAGCGGCAATTCGGTGGCGCCGACGCGCAGAGCATCGGGAAAGGCCTCGGCGGTGATGCCGGCGGCCTCCCGGTTGTAGTCAGGGCGCATCACGTCCGTCAGACTCATGTGCAGCATCTTGGGCTGCTTTTTGAGCGCCTGGCGCAGCCAACGCTCGAATTGCGGTTTGGAGTAAATGCCGCTCGGCACGCGCTGATCATAGAAAGCATAAATCGCCTCCTCATCAACCAGAATATCGCGCCGGCGGGATTTGGCCTCCAAGTGACGCACGGACTCGATCAACTCGGCATTGTGGCGCCAGAAGGGCGCGCGGGTGTCGAAGTCGCCCTCGGTCAAGGCAAAGCGCAGGAAGATCTCGCGTGCCTCGGCCGGGTTGATGGGGCCATAGTTGACCCGCCGCCTGGGCACCAGGGTAAGCCCATAGAGGGTCACCTTCTCGAAGGCCGCGACCTGGCCCGCGCGCGCCTGCCAGTGCGGTTCGAAATAGCTGCGCTGGGTCAGATGGGCACCGGCGGTCTCGATCCAGGCCGGCTGGATTTTGGCGACGGTGCGCCCATAGTGCTTGGTCGTCTCCACCCGCTCGGCGACCAGAATCCATTTCGGCGTCTTCTGGCTCTCGCCCTGTGCCTGATTCCCACGCTGGCGTTTGGGCGCCAAGCCAGAACCGGGGTGAATGGCAAAGCGGCTGTTGCGCGCGCCCAAATACTCCCGCTGCTCGTCCTTGACACCGATATTGCTCAGCAACCCGGTCAGCAAGGCGCGATGGATTTCCTCATAGCTGCCCGCGGCCGCCTGATCCAAGGGGTCCGTCTGATTCTCAATCTCCCGCGCGGGAACCCCAGGCTCGTGTCGGGCAACCAAGCCCATTTCCCCGAGCTGCTCGCGCAACTGGGCGTGAATATCGCGCCATTCCTGCACGCGGGTCCAGGACAAAAAGTGCAGCCGGCACAGATTCTGGAACTTGCGTCGAGAGAGCTTGCGCCGCTCGGCCGCAAGAAAATTCCACAGATTCAGAAAGCCTAGAAAATCCGAGTCTTCATGGCGGAAGCTGGCATGGATTTCATCCGCCGCCTGCCGCTTGTCCAAGGGGCGTTCGCGCGGATCCTGCACGCTCAAGGCCGCCGCGATGATCAGTAGCTCGCGCAAACAGTGGTGCTCGGCGCCAGCAAGCAGCAGTCGCCCGATGCGCGGATCGACCGGCAGGCGCGCGAGCTGTTTGCCCAGCGGGGTGAGCCGACCCTCGGCATCAAGCGCGGCCAGCTCTTCGAGGGTGCGATATCCGTCGTTGATCAGCCGGCTATCGGGCGCGTCGATAAAGGGAAAATCTTCGATGGCGCCGAAGCCGAGTTGCTTCATCCGCAGGATGACAGCGGCCAGATTGGTGCGCTGAATCTCGGGCTCGGTGAACTCGGCGCGCGCCTGAAAGCTGTCCTCGTCGTAGAGCCGAATGCAGATGCCGTTGGCGATGCGCCCGCAACGCCCTTGGCGCTGATTGGCCGAGGCCCGCGAGATCCGCTCCACCGGCAGACGCTGAACCTTGGTGCGATGGCTGTAGCGGCTGATGCGCGCGAAGCCGGGATCGATCACATAGTGAATTCCGGGCACAGTGAGCGAAGTCTCGGCGACATTGGTCGCCAAGACCACCCGGCGGGTGCCGTGCGGCTGAAAGACGCGCGCCTGCTCGGCCGGGCCCTGGCGCGCGTAGAGCGGCAGAATCTCGGTTGCCGGCGGATGGTGCTTGCGCAGCGTCTCGGCTGTTTCGCGAATCTCACGCTCGCCGGAGAGAAACACCAGGACATCGCCACGCCCTTCCCTAGCCAGCTCGGCGACGGCCTCGGAGATGGCGGCCTGCATGGCCTCGTCGCGCTCACCCGCATGCTCCTCGGCCGGCGGACGGTAGCGCGTCTCCACCGGATAGGTGCGCCCGGAGATTTCGATGATGGGAGCCGGTGTGCCATCAGGATCGGCAAAATGGCGCGCGAACCGCCGCGGGTCGATGGTGGCCGAGGTGACAATGACTTTCAGCTCCGGGCGCCTGGGCAGCAGCTGCTTGAGCACCCCGAGCAGAAAATCGATGTTCAGACTGCGCTCATGCGCCTCGTCGATAATCAGAGTGTCGTACTCATTCAGCCAGCGATCCTGCTGAATCTCGGCCAACAGCATGCCATCAGTCAGTAGCTTGATACGCGTTTCCGGTCGCACCCGGTCATTGAAGCGCACCTTGTAGCCAACCAGGCCGCCCAGTTCCGTGCCCGGCCCTTTGCCTGACCCTGCACCCAACTCGGCGGCAATGCGACTGGCGAGCGAGCGTGCGGCAATGCGTCGCGGCTGCGTGTGGCCAATGCGCCCAAACAGCCCGCGCCCCAGCTCCAGACAGATTTTTGGTAACTGGGTGGATTTGCCGGAGCCGGTCTCGCCACAGAGCACAATCACCTGATGGTCTTCAATCAGCGCCGCGACCTCCTCGCGGCGCGCGCTCACCGGCAGATCCGGTGGGTAACCGACAATCGCCGGAGCAAGCTGACGGCGTTGCTCGACAACGGCTTGGGAACGCGACATAGCTTGCTGCAAATTGACGAGACCTTGCTCCAACGGGTCGCGCCCAAACTCTTGCCCGAGCGTCGACTTGAGCGTTCTCAGGTGTCGGCGCAGCCTGGGTCTGTCGCGCAGGAGGCAAGCCACCAAGTCAGCTTCGGTCGGAACATTCATCGGGAACCGGAGTCCATCCATAAAGGCTCTTGCGCTAAGAAAATGGCTCACTCCAACCTGCACGCATCACGCAGGCCAGCGCGAATAAACCCTCTATTATGCAACGCAAGCTTTGCCTGCCGTGAGTACTGCTTCGGACTTTCCAATATCAACTTGCACCAGCACACCGGCCAAGCGCAAAACGGGGGGCTTTCAAAGAAAATCCGTCTTACTGCACATCACAAAGCCTAATCCAGAGTTTAGAATGACGGAATCACACTTACTTTAAACCCTGTTTCCACCATTATGCGGCGAGTGGAGCAGAGAGTTCATACACGGAGATCCCAGTCGATGCCCACTACCGTTAATCCTCTCGGGGATGGTCAAAATTCTGCCAGACCCGGCCGCGGATTTGACGGCGTGGTCCGCATCAGCACCGGCAGCACTTACGGAACCGGCGTCCTCCTGTTCGATGGGCGGGCAGTGCTGACAGTCGCACACGTTTTAAGCGATACTAACACCACCGGACTCTCGGTCGCCTTCGACATCCTTGCCGGAACACAGAGCATCAAGGTCTCACGGATCGCGCTTCACCCTGACTACGACCGCGTCAATTCCAATCGGGATCTGGCATTGTTGTGGCTATCGGAACCGGCACCAATCAGCGCAGAACGCTATGATCTGTATCGTAATAATGACGAGATTGGCAAAATTTTCACCTTTATCGGGTATGGAGAGACAGGTACGGGAGACACAGGAGCGTTACCCCGACTGAATAGCGGCAATTCGCGGCTCAAAGCCGAGAATCGATTTGAAGCCGATGCCGCCGCTCTAACAACCGAACCCGGCGTTTCGATGCCCTGGCGCCCGATCCTCGGCGATCAATTAATTGCCGACTTTGACAACGGCCAGATTCGCAATGATGCCCTCGGTCAAATCATGGGCATCAGCGGACTTGGGCTCGGCGATCAGGAAGGCATGTTAGCCTCGGGAGACAGTGGCGGCCCTGCTTTTATCTCAGGCGATATAGCGGGCATCGCCAGTTACAACGCAAGACTGTCAAAAAACGGACTTAACCCGGATATCGATGTCTTTCTCAATAGCAGCTATGGCGAGCTGGGGGCCTGGACGCGTGTCAGCAGTCACCAGCAATGGATCGATCAGCAGTTACGCTCAAACCTGCCGAACGCGCCCACAACACCGGCGGAAGTGCGGCAAGTCATCACCGAGGGCAACGACGGCACCAGCCTGGCGTACTTCATGGTGTCCTTCAATGGGATGCGGGAGGATCCCGATGAAATCCTCAGCGTTGATTTCGCAACCCGAGATGGCACGGCCATGGCAGGCTCAGATTACCTGGCTGTGGATGGAACCCTGAATCTCTACCCAAACGAAAACCAAGCTGTCATCGCCGTCGAGGTTATCGGCGATCTGGTGGCCGAACCCGACGAGACCTTTCACCTGGACATTACCAACCCAATCGGTGGCGCCTTTCCCGGTGGAGCGATCATACTCACGGCAACACGGACCATTGTCGACGATGATGGCTGGGTCTAACTGCCGGCTATGGTGATCGCTAGGGCTCCGACCCGTCGCGTAATCGCGCGATCCAGGCTGTTTGCATCTCGCGCTGACAACGCTCGCTCAGCACTTGGCGGATGCGATCGCGTGCCTGCTCGAACGGGATGGTCTTGGCGGGGGTGATGGTCTCGCAGAACAACAGGTGGAAGCCGAGGGGGGATTCAAGCACACCGCTGACCTCGCCTTCTGTCATCGCAAAGAGGGCGGTATTGAGCGCCGGGTAGAGCTGCCCGACACTCAGGTTGCCGAGTTGCCCGTCCTGCAGCGCGCTTGGGCACTCGGAATGGCCGCGCGCGAGTTGGCCGAACGCCCTCGCATCACCTGGCTCGAGCTGCCTGGCCAGGGTCTCGATGCGCGCACGCGCGACAGCGCGGGAATTTTCGGCGAATTCCTCGTTGATGGTGATCAGCAGGTGGCGCGCCGCGCGGGTCTCGGGCCGGCGGAAGCGCTCGGCATGCAGCTGGTAGAAACGCTGTTCGTCGGCCTCGGTCACAGGCGCATGGCAGGCACCGACGGCGCGGATCACGGCATCGAAGCTGAGCTCACGTTGCAGGGCGCGACGCAGGGTCGGCGGATCCAGCCCATTCAACGCCAGTTCATCGCGGAATTCTGCCTCGTCGGCGTAACGCGAGCGCACGGTGGCCAGCGCCTGTTCGATGTGATCCTCGGGGATGCAAACACCCTGGGCTTCCGGCGCATTCAGCACCAGGGTCTCAAGAGCAAAGCTTTGCTCGGCGCGCGCATTGACTTGCGGCCATTGCTCGGCGCTCAGGGCGGCGAGTCCGCACGAGAACTGATCCGCCGCCGCGCGCAGCAGGTGGTAGCCATATTCCGCTGGTTGGCATGCTTGCCCGGCATTGTTCGCCAGGCCAATGACTGCTTGGGAATGGCGGGCCGGGGCACTCATGCGACTGGCCCCGATGGTGCGGACGGCGCGGAGATCCCATCATCGGCCATCCGCTCATCCGCGGGATCGACGGCTTCGAGCGCCGACTCCGGCACTTGCAGCAGATTGGCGCCCGGAAACTGCACATGGTAGCCGAGCAGGTCTCGCTCGCCGCGCAGCACCTTGACCACCTCTCCAACCGTGCCCTGTTCCACCAGCAGCCGCCCCCCACTGGCCAGGGTCAGGGTGGCGCGCACCCGATCACGGGTGTCGAAACGGCTCTCGACCCAGAAATCCTCCGCCGGCTGGAGTTCCTGCTCGCGGCAGCCAACGACCAGATCCTGGTCGACAAAATGGACGCTGTAGATGATTTGATCCTGCAGAAAGGTGCCAACATCGCGCACATAGCCGGTGCTGCCGCGCCGGATCAGCAGGGCACCGCGATCGCGACCGGGAAAGGTGCCGTCGTTGCGCAGGTGGCGGATGACCCGCACCTGATCGCCGTAGTCATAGGCTGGGCGCATGATGCAACTGACCCAAGAGCGAATCCAGACCCACGGTCACCGGCTGCTGTTGCTTAAACACCCGAAACACCTTCTCCGTGCGCGCATCCGAGCGCACGAAATCCTGATAGGCGCCTTCGAGCAGATCCCGGTGCAGGTCGAACCGCGCCTGTCTGTCCTCGGGCCTCTGCTTGGGCGCGCCCTCGGGCAGGCTCTCGACCTCGGCGAGATAATCATGAAAGCGCTGCAAAATATGCAAGCGATTCACCTGAACCACGGCAGGGTCAAAGCTGATACCAAAATAGGTCAGGAAATCCTCGGCGCTTTCGAGTTCGTCGAGATCCAATTCCTCGAGCGTCTGTGATGTGTCGGACATGGCGGCTAGCCTCTTGAGTTAATGGTCTGGATCGGGATCATGTTTTGGGTCTGGAGCCTAATTTTGGGTCTGGGTCTGAGGCTGGGTCTGGTTCCGGATCAGGGGCGGCGCAGAACATGAAGATTGTCCCCGGCGCCCTCAATTCGCTGCTCAGTGACCAAAGTACGCGCCAGGCGCAGCAGGCTATCGATACCCAAACGTCCCTCGGTATCAAGCCGAGCGAGTGTCTCGAAGCGCTCCAGCGCCGCGCTCGCCCGTTCCAGTCGCAGTTCCAGATAGCCGGCGCCCTTGAGCGCCAGCAGCAAAAAGCGGGTCAAGGGCATGGCCTCTCGGCTCAGTACACGCAACTTCCTCTCATCGAGTTCGCGCCAGCCGCCAATCAGCCCCAGGTCACGGGCAGTCAAGAAAAGCGCCCGCTCGGCGACAATGAGCGCATCCTCCAGCCGGTGCTGGTAGTAATAGTAACGATAGAGCGCGACCAGCACCGACAGATGCTCGGGCGCCAGAAAATAAGCCCGCAGCAAGGCCAACTCGGCACTGGCTCCACCATCGCTGCCATAGTCGGTCGCGGCATCGTGCAGGAGCGCATCCACCTCCGCCGGCAGCGGGGCGTCGAAGTACATCTCCTGGCCGGTAAAATCGAGTAAATCCACAGCGATTCCGCCAATTGGCTGGTGATGGCTTGCAATGGAAGGCGCCGGGGGCGCGCTCTATTGCAAGCGCAGGCTGCCACCGGCGCCGGGGTCTATCTCCGAGAGAAAAGCGCGCAGATCGCCCGTCTCGGGCGAGCGCTTGTTTTCCGTCACGAAACGGCGCACACGCATCAGCAGACAGGCTGCCTGCTCTGCGCTCAAGGAAGTATTCAGCTGCTCGGCATAGGCGCGGCAGAGCGCGTGGCGGCCGGAATGCTTGCCCAACACCAGACGATGAGCACGGCCAAGCTCGGCCGGATCAATGCCCTGATAGTTGCGCGGGTCTTTCATCAGCCCATCGACATGGATACCGGCCTCGTGGGTGAAAGCCCCGGCGCCAATCAGACTTTTCTGCCAGGCGACTGGCCGGCCCGAGGCGCTGGCCACCAATTCAGACAGGCTCTCGAAATGGGTCAGATCGATGCCAGTCGCGCAGCCATGGACATGCTTCAAGCCGATCACCACTTCCTCGAGCGCGGCATTGCCCGCGCGCTCACCCAGGCCATGAACAGTTGTATTGACATGGGTGGCCCCGCCCCGCACGGCCGCCAGGGTATTGGCCGTGGCCATGCCGAGGTCGTCATGGGCGTGCATTTCAATCTCGCAGTCGCAATGGGCGCGCAGATCGCTGATGGCAGCGAAAACGCCGAAGGGATCCATCACGCCGAGGGTATCGGCATAACGCACTCGCCTGGCGCCGGCGGTTTGCGCGGTCTCAACCACCTGGCGCAGAAACTCGGGGTCCGCGCGCGAGGCGTCCTCAAAGCCAACGCCCACCTGAAAACCCGCGTCCAGCGCCCGCGGCACCTGGGTGCGAATTTGTTTGAGCACCCAGGCACGGTCGCGACCAAGCTTGCGCGCGATCTGCTGATCCGATACCGGAATCGACAGATCGATCAAATCGACCGGCAAATCGCGACTGACAGCGATATCTTGCTCGACCATGCGCGCCCAGACCATGAGTCGCGCATTCAGCCCAAGCTCGGCGACCGCCGCGATGGAGGCGCGTTCTTCCTCACCCATGGCTGGGATGCCGATTTCCAGTTCCGGCACGCCAAGGGCATCGAGTCCACGCGCGATCGCCAGCTTTTCATCGAGCGAAAAGGCCACCCCGGCGGATTGCTCGCCATCACGCAGGGTGGTGTCGTTGATGCGAACGGCAGCAGGCGCGATGCTCGGCGCGATCGCCGCAAGAGCCTCAAACGGATTGCTGGTCATTCTGGAGCCCTCCAACAGAGCCCGGAGCACGGATATCGCCTTTGAGTCGCCTGCGCTGGCCTGAGGCTCAACGTGCGGCGTCACCCCAGAGGAGCGAAAACACCTCTGGCAGAAAAGACCAAAGCAAAAGGCATGCCTAATCAAGAAAAAACCGCAAAATCAGGGAGAATGGATGCCCACGCGGCGTCATTTGCGCTCTTTGCGACAGCCCAACCGGTGCTCTTGTCGGCTTGGCTGCAAAATCGATTCAGACCCACTACAGCAAAAAGATTGTCGCCAATCCCAAAAAGGCCATGAACCCCACCACATCGGTGACCGTGGTCAAAATCACGCCACCTGCCAGCGCCGGGTCGATGCCGAAGCGCCGCAGCATCAGCGGCAAGAGCGCACCGGTGAAGGTAGCAACGAGCAGATTCAAGGCGATGGCCACAGCGATGATGAGTGCAATGTCACCACTACCAAACCACATAAAGGCGACACCTGCCACCACCAGGGACCAGATCAGGCCATTCAACAACGCCACGGCCATTTCCTTGCCGAGCAGCCAGCGGATGTTTTTGACCGAGAGCTGACCAATGGCGATGCCGCGGATGGCAAGCGTGAGCGTCTGAGTGCCGGCGATGCCACCCATGCTGGCAACCACCGGCATCAAAACCGCCAGCGCGACGATCTGCTCGATGGTGGCCTCGAAGCGGCCAATCACCCAGGCGGCCAGAAAAGCCGTGAGCAAGTTCACCCCCAGCCAAAGCGCGCGACGCCGGGCGCTGAGCAGCACCGGGGCGAACATATCCTCGGTCTCGCTCAAACCCGCCTGCCCCATGAACTGGTGCTCGGCTTCCTCGCGAATCAGGTCCATCACGTCATCAACCGTAATGCGCCCGAGCACCTGCCCCTGATCATCGATGACCGGAGCCGAGACCAGGTCGTGCGCCTCGAAGCGTTTGGCCACCTCGCGGGCACTGGTGCTCGCCAGGATGGGTGGCACATCCAGGGTCATGGCCTCGGCGACTGACTCATCCGGATCGTGCGTGAGCAAATGGCTCAAATAGAGAATGCCCAGGTAACGCCCGCCACGATTCACCACGATCAAATGATCGGTGAGATTCGGCAAGCCGTCCTTGTAGCGGCGCAGAAAGCGCATCACCACGTCGAGCGTCACCTCGGGGCGCACACTGACGGTATCGCTGTTGACCAGGGCCCCAGCGCTGTCCTCTGGATAGGCCAGAGAAATCTCCAGACGCTCGCGGCGCTGCTGGTCCAGGCTGTTGAGCACCTCCCAGGTAATGGTGCCAGGAAGGTCACGAATCAGCGCGGCCAGGTCGTCGGAGTCCAGCCCCTCGGCCGCGGCCAGGATGCGGTCCGAGCTCATGCGGCTGAGGATGTCATCGCGCACATCGTCGTGCAGATAGAGCAGCGCCTCGCCCTCGACACCGGGGTCAATCAGCTCCCATACCAGCTGGCGCTGAGGCGGCGGCAGGGATTCGATCACATGACCAATCTCGGCCGGATGCAGCGCATTGAGCATGCGCTGGGCTTTTTTGACCGAGCCTGACTCCAGTACGGCGTGCAGTGCATCAATGCGGTCACTCAGGGGATTTTTTTCGTGTTCCATGTGACGGATTTCCTGATTGTTTGGACCTCTTCTGTTGCCGCCCATGATGCCGGTTTCACACCCGCATCGACCCCGTGCCAGAGTGGTCTCAACACCGGCGGCGAGCCATCGCCATCAGACGCCGATGTCGTGGCGCTCCATCAGGTAGCACAGACAGTCCTGGCGAATGACCCGCTCGTCGCGGGTGAGCATCGAGGGCATGGCGGGGATGCGCAGGCGCAGCTCACCATCCCTGAGCTCAAAGAAGCGCGCGCCGACATCCTGGCCGTTTTCATCACGCACATCGAAGGCGGCCGCTTGGGCGGAACGCAAGCGGGCAAAGGGCGTACCAGGGGCAAGCTCGCGGAAGTTAAACTGCTCAAGCTCGGGCGACAAGAGGAGATCGGCAGCACGCGGGGGAAAACCGAATTTCACCCCAGTCGCGATCTTGACCTGGGCCACGGTATGAAAAAGATCGACATCCTGGGCGGGCGGCGGCTGATCGCTCAGTGACTCCAGCTCCAGACAGCTCTCGATGTAATGGCGCGCATGCTCGATGCCGTAGTGCTGGCCGGTCTTGCCACATTCGAGTGTCACCGCCGGGCAAAGCTCGGCAAAAGCTTGTGACTGCACCCCGCGCGGCCGGATGAAATACACCAGGGTGCGCGAGAAGAGCGCGGCAAGCTGCAAGAAGGGTGGCTCAATCCGATTCAGGCATCCATAGTGCGGGTTGTTGCCGGTATTGTTGTGCAAATCAATGCTGGCGAAGCAGCCGCGCGCGGCCATGCGCTCGACCACCCCGGCCATGATGGCATGTTCCGGCGTGGGCGCAAGCTCGCTGCCGGGCCAGACGCGGTTGAAATCCGGCTGCTCTGGCAGGTGGCGCAGACCAACGGCGGCCGCGGCCGGATTCCCAATAAACAAACTGAGCGCGCGTGGCAGCCGTCCTGCTCCACCCGGCCCGAGGCGCTCGCGCAACACCAGGCGCATGGCGTCCCAGCCAACGCTCTCATTGCCATGCATCAGCACCGAGACAAAGAGCGCTGGGGCGCGCTCGCCTGGCAAGTGGAGTAACGCCGGACCACCGAGAATGGACGCAAGCTCGTGACTGTCGCAGTCGAGCAGGCCTGGCGGGAGCTGGTAGAGTTCCAGTAATGACAATCTTGGCCGAGCCATTAGTCCAAGGTCCATTCGTGCACCGGGCGGCCGCATTCCTGATTGGCCAAATAGGCGAGAGTCAGCTCCTCCCAGCGCGGGCCATGACGCGCGACCCAGGCGCACTGCCAGGCCGAGCCCGTGCGACCAAGGCGAGCACGCGTGGCAATGATATCAAGCCAGTGGCGGACTTCGTCGCGATCAATGCCAAGTCGGGTCAGACCCTCGCGCGCCAGGGGAACCAGTTCATCCTCGATCAAGCGCGCGACCGGCACCTCGGCGCCATCGCGCCAGACCAGTCGCGCTCGCAGACCATGTTGGGCAGCGCGATAGAAATTGCGTTTGGCTTGCCAGAACCGCAAGCGGTCCTCCGGTGGTTGTTCGGCAATGGCAAGCCCGTGCAGGACACCGATAAAAAAAGCCGTATTGGCCAGATTGTCCGCCACCGATGGCCCGGCGGACAGCACCCGATGCTCCAGGCGCAGATGGGGTCTGCCATCGGGCTCGAAGCCGATCAGCGGACGATTCCAACGCCAAATAGTGCCATTGTGCAGACACAGATGCGTCAGGGCCTCGGGCGGGGACTCACTCAACTCTGGCAAGAGCACCGGGTAGCGACTCACATTGGCACGAAAGCAATCCATCACCGAGCCTTTGGCATAGCGCACACCAAATCCAAAGCGTTCCCGCAGCGCCGGGCCGCCAACGGACACCGCCTGCTCAAACAAGGGTATGCGGCTCTCGGCCCACAGCTCGCGGCCAAAGAGCAGCGGCGAATTCGCCCCGACCGCGACCATGGGCGCGGACAGAATCTTGGCCGCATTGTAATAACGCGCCGATTCCGCCGCCGCCATCTTGAGGTGAATCTGAAAAGCGGTGGCGGCGGCTTCGAGCATCACGTTGGGTTGGAGCAACTGGACCTGCTCCTCGCCGCTGATATTGACGCGAATTGGGAGATCTCCGCGCAGCGAAAAGATTTGTTCGTTCAGCGCATGAAAACGCTCACGTTCGGTCATGCGCGCAAGCACCAGGTGATCCGGGCGCAGGGTAGGCAAAATGCCAATGGCCACCACCCGCGCCCCATCTGCCGCCGCGGCCTGGCGGCAGCGAGCCAGGCGGGCGTCGAGCTCGGCGCCCAAGGTGCTAAAGGCATTGCCGTGCAACCGCCGGGGTGCGGTGTTGAGCTCAAGATTAAAGCGTGCCAACTCCGGCACCACGAGCGGATCATCAAGCGCGGCCAGCACCGACTCGATGGCATCCGCCGGAGCGCCATGGCGGTCGATCAGATAGGTTTCGAGTTCAACCCCCAGCTCGCGGGGGCCGGCAGCCAAGCCATCCTCGGCAAAGAGACGCGCTAGGTGGTCAGTTTCATGCTCCAGACGCCGCTGAAACTCGGCAAAGTCCGATGGCTTGAAGCGGCTGTCGGTGATGTCCTGACCCATGGTGATAATTTGGTGCGCTCTTGACAGCTGGGAACAGCGGGGGACAGCCGAGGACAGCTGGGCTAGAGCTCAAGCATTGGCCGTCAACAATTGCTCGAGCCGCGCCAGACGCTCGGGTGTGCCGACGTCCATCCACTGGCCTCGATGATGATAACCACCGGCGCAACCCTGATGAATCGCCTGATGCAACAGGGGTGCGAGTGGAAAGGAACCGGGCTGACAGTGAGCAAAGAGCGCCGGGTCATACAGGCCGACTCCGGCGAAGGTCAGCCGCCGTTGGCCTTGGCCGCACAGCCGACCATGATCGCCGAGGACAAAATCCCCTTGCGGATGCTGGGGCGGGTTATCGACCAACACCAGAGTCGCCAGATCGCCCGCGGCAAGCCGCGGCGCGCGATAGTCGATATCGGAGAATATATCGCCATTGGTGACCAGAAAAGGGCCTGGGCCAAGCAGCGGCAAGGCTTTGAAAATTCCGCCGCCGGTCTCCAACGCCTGCCCCTCGGGTGAGTAGCGGATGCGCGCGCCAAAGCGGCCACCATCGCCAAGCGCCTGCTCAATTTGGCCCCCAAGATGGGCATGATTGATGACCAGATCACAAAAGCCCGCGCGGACCAGGCGCTCGACCTGATACTGAATCAGCGGCTTGCCGGCCACCGGCAGCAGCGGCTTGGGGATGCTGTCGGTCAGCGGACGCATACGATGACCGCGTCCGGCGGCAAGGATCATGGCTTTCATGTCCGCGGCTCCCGTTTCGCCGCGTTGTCGGCTTCCAGCAGGGTGGAGAGGGTGAGACTGCCCATCACGAAGCTTAAAAACATAAAAAAGCCAATCGAAAGTTGTGTGCCGTTGGTGGTGAAAACATCCAGGCTAGCCGGCGCACTTTGACCGCCCGCCAACATCAGGAGTTGGCTGTCAATCAAGCCGTCAAAGCCAATGAAAGCCATGAAGACAGCCACCACCAGCACGTCCGCCATGGACCATTTGCCCGAACGCAGCGCAAAAAAGCGCACCAGCGCCGGCCAAACACCAACCGTCCCGGCTGCCGGAGCGCGATAGTAAAGCAGGCTGGCGAGGATTTTGAGCGTGGGAAACACCAGACTGAAGAGCGTGATCAGCACCGCGACCAGCAGCATGTCGGCGGCGCCGGTGCGGGCCAGTAGCAGCACCACATCCATGATGCTCTTGCTCTGAAAATACAGCACCTGATCGGTGAAGCGCACCGGCTGATCAAGCAGCAGAAAGCTCAGCTCGGTGATGCGGGCTTCGATTTCCAGCATGGGCGTGAGCACGCCGACGGCAAGTAGCACCAACACGGCGCCGGTCAGGAGCCCCAGCACCTCGGGCAGCAGGCGCCCGGCTGTTCGCGTCCAGAGCAAATTGAGCGCGAACAGGGCCAGCACCAGGCCAAGCAGTAAAAGCGCGTTTTGCCGACTGTGTTGCTCGCCCTCCTGGATACGGACGTTTAGCCACTCGGCACAGTCCACACCAGTTTCGCAGCCATGGCGCGTGAGAATGGCATTGAAAGCACTGTAGTCGACCCGCGCCAGACTGGTCGCGGCGGCCTGGTCGAGCAAACGGGTGAGATAGCCTTGAAGCTCGGCCCTAGTGTGAGGCTGCTGCAGTTCAAACAGCAGCTGGTCGGCATAATAGGGCACGCGCGCGCGCAGACTGTCGAAGTCAATCAGCCAATCCCGCACCCGCTGCTCCAGGCCGCCCCGCACCCGCTCAAGCAAGTTGCCGCCGGATTGATTGCGACGCTCCAGATAGCCCTGGATCTCCACCAGCAGGCGGTCGAGAATTTGCTCTAGGGCGCGTTTCAGGCCCGGGCGGCTGTCCTCGTTGATCTCGAAGCTGTCGATCTTGCGGGCAAGAATGTCCCCCAGCTGCTCCACCCACAGCTCGGCATTGAAGAGACCGTATTTGACATCGCGCAACTCAGCCAGCGCGCTTTTGTCCTGCTGCAAGGCGCGCAGGTCGGAGATGAGTACCACGGCCAGCCAGACCGCGACGCCGAGCAGCAGCGCGGACAGCACGGCAACCGCCAGACGCCGAGCCGGTGGCGGGCCAATGGAGGTCATGGCCGCGGCGCGCTCCAAACGCCCGGCCAGGCCCCGAGACTAGCCGCGCATGGAATCGAAGAACTCCCCATTGGTCTTGGTGTGCCTGAGCTTGTCAACCAGAAACTCCATGGCCGCGAGTTCATCCATGGGATGCAGAATTTTGCGCAAAATCCACATCTTTTGCAGCTCGGCCTGGGCCATCAGCAGCTCCTCGCGGCGAGTACCGGAACGATTGATGTGGATGGACGGGAAGATACGCTTCTCGGCGATGCGCCGGTCGAGGTGAATCTCCATGTTGCCGGTGCCTTTGAACTCCTCGTAAATCACATCGTCCATGCGCGAGCCAGTGTCGACCAGGGCGGTGGCCAAAATCGTCAGGCTGCCACCCTCTTCCACATTGCGCGCAGCGCCGAAAAAACGCTTGGGGCGTTGTAGCGCATTAGCATCCACGCCGCCGGTCAGCACCTTGCCCGAGGATGGCACCACTGTGTTGTAGGCACGTGCCAGACGGGTGATGGAATCGAGCAGAATCACCACATCACGGTTATGCTCGACCAGGCGTTTTGCCTTTTCGATGACCATTTCGGCCACCTGCACGTGGCGAGTGGCGGGTTCGTCAAAGGTGGAGGAGATCACCTCGCCACGCACCGAGCGGGCCATTTCAGTGACCTCTTCCGGGCGCTCGTCTATCAGCAACACAATCAGGTAACAGTCGGGATGGTTGTGCCCGATCGACTGGGCGATATTCTGTAGCATCATGGTCTTGCCCGCCTTGGGCGGAGAGACAATCAACCCGCGCTGGCCGCGGCCAATGGGTGCGACCAAATCAATGATGCGCGCGGTAATGTCCTCGGTGCTGCCATTGCCAATCTCAAGCCCGAGGCGCCTTTGCGGAAAAAGCGGCGTGAAATTCTCGAACAGGATTTTGTTCTTGGTATTCTCCGGCCGGTCAAAGTTAATGTCGCTGACCTTGAGCAGCGCGAAATAACGCTCGCCTTCTTTCGGTGGGCGAATCTTGCCGGAAATGGTATCCCCGGTGCGCAGGGCAAAGCGTCGAATCTGACTCGGCGAGACATAGATGTCGTCCGGGCCGGCAAGGTAGGACGCATCAGCCGAACGTAAAAAGCCGAAACCGTCCTGGAGAATTTCCAGCACGCCGTCGCCGGAGATATCCTCCCCACGCTTCGCCTGGACCTTAAGAATGGAGAAGATCAGGTCCTGCTTGCGCGAGCGACCCACCCCTTCGATCTCCATGGACTGCGCCAGTTCGACCAGACCCGGGATGGGCATTTTTTTTAATTCAGTGAGATTCATTAGAGGTGCTCGAAAACCGCATGGAAAAGGCCGCCGTCCGGGCAACCTTCGCAAGGTCGGCGGATGCGGTGCGGGATGTGGGCGAAGGAAGGAACGGCGTCGGAACCGACAACCGCGGGATCGCGACGGAGGTTGGGGCGAATAACAGGTCAGGAGATAGCTGTCGGGCGTCGCAACGCGCAGCCGAGAGCGTCGCCATGCACACCGTCGCGACGCGAGTTAGAGGTTGCTATCGATAAAGGCCGTGAGTTGGGATTTGGACACGGCACCGACCTTGATCGCCTCGGCCTCGCCGTTCTTGAACAAAATCAAGGTTGGAATACCACGCACATTAAAGCGCTCGGTAACGGCACGGTTCTCATCGATATCAACCTTGGCCACCTTAATGCGCTCGCCATATTCCTCGGCAATCTCTTCGAGGATTGGCGCAATCATTTTGCAAGGTGCGCACCAGTTGGCCCAGTAATCAACCAACACAGGTGTCGCGGACTGCAAAACATCCTGTTCGAAAGTGTCATCCGTTACATGGAGGATTTTATCGCTCACAGTGTACAGTCTCCATTGAGAGGTCAGCGTTTTAGTTTGGGATTGAGCGGTCGCACGCGCGCCTAGCGGTTGCCCGGCTGCAAGGTGACGCCATGCGGCAGCGACCAAGGCCTGGGAAATTGGGGGACATTTGGGGCGAAGCTTGCGCCCCATCATTCTGAATCCCGACCGACGCTGTCATGCCCGGCTTATCCGGATGACAACCCCGCTCACACTGCAGCACAGACAGCCGATTTATAACAGTGAATAACAGTTATTAACAGGTCTGACAGGGCAAGCTCTGTCAGCTAAGTTTTGGCAGGGTAAGTTTTGGCAGGGGCAAGTCTGACAGGATCAGCGGCGTTGGAACAAGCGGCAGGGAATGGCGCCCGCGATCTCGCCTTGTACCACACCCTCGGGTAAGATGCTATTTCAGCCAAAGATATCAAGTTTTGCAAGTCCTGTCGCCACCCGGCGGCAAAAAGATCGGAGCGATAACAGTTTTTCATGTCTGAAACCCATCTTACGGAAACCCGGTTCGACAGCTTCGCACTCGACCCGCGCATTCTCGACGGTCTGAACGAGGCCGGCTTCAGCTTCTGCACCCCCATCCAGGCCCAGGCCCTGCCCATTGCATTATCAGGCCGCGATGTCGCTGGCCAGGCGCAGACGGGCACGGGCAAAACCGCCGCTTATCTGGTCGCCGCCCTGCATCATCTGCTGCGCCACCCGCCCGACCCGGAGCGCCCGCCGCGCGGCCCGCGGGTGTTGATTCTCGCCCCCACGCGCGAGCTGGCGGTGCAGATCCACAAAGACGCCCTGGTGCTGGCCAAGCATACCGGCTTTCGCCTGGGCCTGGCCTATGGTGGCACCGGTTACCAGCAACAGCGCGATGAAATTGGCGCCGGAGTGGATATCCTGATTGGCACCCCCGGGCGGCTGATCGATTACTTCAAGCAGCGGGTGTTCGATCTCAAATCCATCTCGGTGGTCATCCTCGACGAGGCTGATCGCATGTTCGATCTTGGCTTTATCAAGGACATCCGCTTCGTCCTGCGCCGCATGCCGCCGCCCGAGGAGCGCCTGGGCATGCTGTTCTCGGCCACCCTGTCTTATCGGGTCACCGAGCTGGCCTATGAGCACATGAACGACCCCCTGATGGTCGAAATCCGACCGGACAAGGTCACCGCCGACCGTGTCACCCAGTGCTGCTACATGG
Source organism: Thiorhodovibrio winogradskyi (assembly GCF_036208045.1). NCBI lineage: Bacteria > Pseudomonadati > Pseudomonadota > Gammaproteobacteria > Chromatiales > Chromatiaceae > Thiorhodovibrio > Thiorhodovibrio winogradskyi. The sequence goes on from NZ_CP121472.1 coordinate 4,227,550, forward strand.
TTGGCAATGATGAGAAAATCCCCTTGCTGATCGGCCTGCTGCGTGGTATTGACGATGGTCGGGTCATGGTCTTCATCAACACCAAACGTCAAGCCGAGCTGGTGTGGAGCTACCTGGAAGGCAATGGCATCGAGTCCGCCGTGCTCTCGGGCGACGTACCCCAAAAGCAGCGCCTGAGGCTGCTGCGCCATTTTCAGGAGGGCAAGCTGCCGGTGCTGGTCGCCACCGACGTGGCCGCGCGCGGACTGCATATTCCCGATGTCAGCCATGTGATCAACTACGATCTGCCGGAAGACCCGGAGGACTATGTCCACCGCATCGGGCGCACCGCGCGTGCCGGCGCGGCAGGCGATGCCATCAGCTTTGTCTGCGAGACCTATGCCTTTTGCCTGCCAGAGATCGAAGACTACATCGGCGCGAAAATTCCCGTGGGCACCCTGGGCGGCGAACTGCTGGCCGAGATCGATCCCTCAAGCCGAGTCCGCCCGCCACGGCGTAACACGCGCGAGCACGACGGCAAGAGTGGTCACGGGCATGATCATCAACATAAGCACAAATCCAAGCACAAGCATGATGTCCAGACGCTAGACAAAGCCGAGACGGATGCGGGCGAGAAACCGAAAAAGCGCCGGCGGCGACGGTCCAAGCCGAAATCCGATGCTTCGTCATCATAATGTGCATGAAGATTTGATGCCTTCAGTTTTCGGCCCGCGCCTGCTGATCAGCCCCGGCAGCAAACAGGTGGAAGCGGTTGCGACCGGTCGTCTTGGCCTGATACATCGCCTGATCGGCATGGCGCAGCAAGGTGTCCGCATCGGCGTTGTCGGCCGGGTATAGGGTCATGCCCAGACTGGCTGTAATCTGGAGCCGCCTGCCATCGATCAGCACCGGCTTAGCCAGCGTTTTCAGCACTCGCGCGGCCAAGGGCTCGCAGTCCTCGGCAGCGTTCAGTCCGGCGAACAAGAGCGCGAACTCATCGCCCCCGAGCCGCGCGATCATATCTTGGCCGCGCAGGATCTTAAGCAGGCGTTCACTCATGTTCACCAGCAGCAGGTCGCCAATGTCGTGGCCATGACTGTCGTTGATTGGCTTGAAGTCGTCCAGGTCAAGATAGCAGACGGCCAAAAGCTGGTTATTTCGCTGCGCATAAGCCATGGCCTGTCGCATGCGATCAGCCAGCAGCACGCGATTGGGAAGGCGCGTCAGGGGATCGAAGTGAGCCAGCTGTTCGAGCTTCTCTTGATGCATCTTGTTGAAGGTGATGTCCGAGAAGACAGCGATGTAATGCGTCGGCTCGCCCTGTTCATCACAGACCCGGGAGATGCTCATCAGACAGGCATAATGATGCCCGGCTTTGTGGCGATTCCAGATCTCCCCTTGCCAGTAGCCCCGCGCATCGATTGTCTGCCACATGTCGCGGTAGAAATCCTTGCCATGGCGTCCGGAGGCAAGAAAACGCGGATTGCGCCCCAGCACCTCGGCCGCGGCAAAACCGGTTATGCGATTGAACACCGGATTGACCTCGACAATGCGCACCGCCGCGTCACAAATGATGATGCCCTCTTGCGCATGATCGAAGACCCGCGCGGCCAGACGCAAGCGCTCCTCGGCCTGTTTGCGCGCGCTGATATCGAGCATCTGGGTCAGCATCACCTTACGATCCTGGAGACAGATCATGCCGGCATTGAATAGGCCATCATGAATCTGACCATCGCGATGGCGAATCTGAATCTCGACGCCAATCGCCGATCCGAGGGCCCGCACCTGCCGAACCATCCGTTCTCGCTGCTCGGGATGAACAAAGAGTTGCAAAGACTTTGAGCTGTGGCCAATAGCCTCGTCGCTGGTGTAGCCGGTCACGCGGCTAAAGGCGCCGTTGACTTCAAGAAAAACACCGTCATCTAGTCCGCTGATCGCCATCGCGACCGGACTTAAATGAAAAGCCTTGGCGAATTTCTCCTCCGAGGCGGCCAGTTGCGAGAGATCGCGGGAGACGCCGAACAGCGCCGGCTGCCCATTCCATCGACCAGCCACCACCCGGGTCTCCACGGGAATGGTGCCGCCGTCGCGACGCCGCAGCGGCACCGGGCAATGGTCCACCCGACCCGCCAGCATCTCGGCGACAATCCGCGCCGCCTCCTCCTGTCGGTCCTCGGGATGCAATAGGAGGACGGGCTGTTCGATCAGTTCATCGTGCCGATAGCCAAGACGCTCGACCGCCGCGGCATTGGCGTGCAGAACCCGTCCCTGGCCGTCGAGAATAAAGAGAAAATCGCTGATCGTATTGAAGAAATTTCGAAAATTAGCCTCCTGCTCGGCGAGGGAAACCTCCTTTTTTTGACACTCGGTGAGCAGTCGCGACGGCGCCTCGCAAAGCGCTTTCAATAGCGCATCGGCCGCAAGCACGCCCATGGCTTTGCCAGCCAGGTCCATCACCACGAGCGGCAGCGACGACTCGGCTTGGCACCGCGTCCAGGCATTGCGCGGGTCAAGCCCCTCGGTCAGAACCAGAAAGTCCGATGTCATCGCCTCGACCACGGATGCCGTCACCGGCAGGCCCCTCTGCCAGGCCGCCAGCAAGGTCGCTTGCGTCACCACGCCGAGCGGTTGGCGGCCTGGATCCATGACCAAGACAGTCGTTTGGCCGCCTGTTGTCACGAGCGTCAGGGCGTCGGACAGCGTCGAATCGTGCTCGAGAAAAACTTGCTCCGCATCGATGAGCGCACCGATGTTAATTGAAATGTCGCTGCTCAAGCTGGATCTCCGTTGAGTCGATCAGCCGGGATCGCCAAAGGGTCGAAGTCCGCATCGCCCTGGATGGCGCGCCCGATCACCGATTTGACGCCATTTTCGGCGCTAGGCCAAGCCCTGGTCACGAGCGCGGCCCGGCTCACAGATTGTCTCGGCAATATGCTAACCAAGCTCCACCTGCTACGGGGCCGATGAGCCCAACAACTCCGCAATCAATGGAGCAAACCCAAGCGCAGCAGGAAACTCGCTGATCCGCGCGGGCGGCAACTTGGAGTCCGGCTGCAACATGGCCAGCAACCAGCGCAAGCCATGATCCGCCGCTGCGCGCAGCACATCCAGATTATCATCCACAAAGAGCGTGCGCCGGGGATCGAAGGGCTCGACCTCTTGCAGGGCCCGCCAGAAGGGCGCGGCCTCCTTGGGATGCCTGAGATCGTGCGCGCTGATCACCCGCTCGAAATGCCCGGCCAGGCGCGTGCGTTCCATCTTGAGCGCCAGGGAGCGCGGATGGGCGTTGGTCACCAGCACCCGGCGCTTGCCCCGCGTCGCCAAGGCCTCCAAAAATTCCGGCACAAGCGGATGCACGGCGATCAGGTGCTCCACCTCGGCCTTGAGCAGCGCGATATCCAGCCCAAGCAACTCGCTCCAATGGTCGATGCAATACCAGGCCAGGGTGCCGCGCTTGGCGCGGTACTGAGCGAACAGAAACTCGCGCGCCTTCTCCAACGCCAAGCCGCGTGCCTCGGCATAACGTTTGGGCACATGCTCCAGCCAGAAATGATTGTCGAAATGCAGATCAAGCAGGGTGCCGTCCATGTCCAGAAAGACGCTGTCGATGGAGTCCCAATCGCGCTCGCTGACTGATTGTGTTTGCTGTCTTGGCATCGCTAACTGAGCCATCATCAATCGCAAAATCTCCTGAGATAATCCTGATACTCCGCGCGCTTATGGCGCAACCGCTGGCCCTCGCCGATTTTGTAACCGGCACGTAGGTTGCGGTTGACTTGTTCGAGCTGTTGCTCCTTCTTCCAGCATTTTTCCTCGCGGCGACGATCAACCGCCGCTGCCTTGCGGGCATCGCTGCTGGCCCCGCGCGTCCCGCTGGAGCGGTCGGTTGTTGCTCGCTCTTCCTTGAACACCTCGGCCGGGTCCGGTGGTGTCCAACCACTGGGGCGATCATCAATCTCCATCAGCAGACTCTCGTCACGTCCGTGACATGGAAATTGGCGAAACTCAATGCGCCCATCGGGCATGGTGCAACGATAGACGCTGGGCTCAATACTGGATCCGCCAGTGGATCCGCCAGTGGATCCGGTAGTGGGAGACTCAGCCGCGCGCGCTGGAAAGACGGCCACCAGATACGGCAAGACACCGCAGGCTAGAGCGCAGACACAGGCCATTGCGCGCCAAGTATTGAAGGCATGATGATTGTGCATCTTGTTCCTCTCGGCAAGATAGCTGGCGAGATGGCTGGCGAGATGGCTGGGGGGATGGTTGGGGGGATGGTTGGGGGATGGCTGGCCATCCGCGGCGGACGACGGGCCGCGGGACACCCTCTAAGCTCAGTCTTCAGCGACCAACCGCCCCGAATGAGGCTTGATTGTGGACTGCCAGGGTGCTTTTGTATACCGCAAGCTCGGAATTCCCACGAGACACAAAACGCCAACAATTCTAGAATGGCCGACTTTTCCTTCAGCGACCTTAATTTCTGACCACAGAGGTTTCAGCATGCAAAGCCTTTACATCGCCGGCGCCGGCTCAGGCAGCGGCAAGTCCGCTGTCGTGCTCGGCTTTATGGAGATGCTGACAGCAATCAACCAACGCGTCGGCTTCTTTCGCCCCATCGTCAACAAAAAAATCGACGACGACAACCTGACCACCCTGATCCGACAGCGCTACGACCTTCCCTTCGCCAATGACATGCTTTATGGCTGCACCGCCGGGCTTGCCAGCGAGTTGGTGGCCAGCGGCCATTACGACGAGTTGCTCAAGCTGATTCTCAACCGCTTCAAGTTGCTCGAGGAGAAATGCGATCTGGTGCTCTGCGCCGGGACGGACTTCGATGGCTTGGTGCCATCGCTGGAGTTCGACTTCAACGCCGACTTGGCGAATAACTTCGGCTGCACCATCGTGGCCGTGGTGAAAGGCTTCAGTCGCGGTCATGAAGAAACCCTCAACGCGGTGCAACTGGCGCATGAGTCCTTGATCAACCGCGGCGGCGATCTGCTCGCGACCGTGGTCAATGGCGTCAATCCCGACGATATCGATACCGTCCTCAGGCGCGCGCGTGCCGCCCTCCCCGAGGCGGAAACCGTTTATGTCCTGCCCTACATGGACACTCTGGCGCAGCCCACCATTGGTGAAATCGCCAAAATGCTCGGCGCCGACTGGCTCGCTGGCGAAACCGATGCGCACAATCAGGTGGTGACCAACTACAAGGTCGCCGCCATGGAGATCCCGGACTTTCTCGGCTATGTCGAGGACGGCTGTCTGATCATCACCCCGGGCGACCGCAGCGACATTATCCTCGCCAGCCTGGCGGCGGATGCCTCGGCCAACTTCCCGCGCGTCGCGGGATTGCTGCTCAGTGGCGGCTTGAAGCCCGCCCCGCATGTTCAGCGGTTGATCGAAGGTCTGCGCCGCAACAAGGTCGCCATGCTCAGCGTGCCGACCGATACCTTTACCACGGCTCTGGGCGTGCATCGGGTGGAATCCAGTATCCTGGCCGGCGATGATCGCAAAATTGCCGCCGCGCTCGGTCTGTTCGAGAACCACGTCGACGTCGCTGATCTGCACCAGCGCATTTTCAAACATCATTCGGTGCGGATGACGCCACTAATGTTCGAGTACGAGCTGATTCATCGCGCCAAGTCCGAGCGCAAGCGCATTGTGCTGCCCGAGGGCACCGACGAGCGCATCCTGCGCGCGGCCGAGATTCTCAGCTTGCGCGGCGTCGCGGACTTGATCCTGCTCGGTGATCCGGACAAAATTCGCCGCCGCATCGGTGAACTGGGTCTGCAACTCGATGGGATCAGCATCATCGATCCGGTGAATTCACCCGAGCGCGATCAATACGCAAACGTCTATTTCGAGTTACGCAAGCACAAGGGTATCTCCCAGCAGATGGCTCATGACGCGCTGGAAGACGTCAGCTATTTCGGCACCCTGATGGTCTATGTCGGCGATGCCGACGGCATGGTCTCTGGCGCCGCCCACACCACCCAACACACCATTCGCCCTTCGTTTGAGACCATCAAGACTCGCCCTGACACCAACCTGGTCTCCAGCGTGTTTTTCATGTGTCTGGCTGACCGGGTACTGGTCTATGGCGATTGCGCCGTGAATCCCAATCCGGACGCCGAGCAACTCGCCGACATCGCCATCACCTCCGCTGGCACGGCGGCCGCCTTTGGTGTCGAGCCGCGCGTGGCCATGCTGAGCTACTCCACTGGCGCATCCGGCAAGGGTGAGGATGTCGAGCGTGTGCGCGAGGCGGTGGCCATTGCCCGTGCGCGCCGCCCGGACCTGAAACTTGACGGGCCCATTCAGTACGATGCCGCCGTCGATGCGGTGGTGGCGCGCTCGAAAATGCCGGAAAGTGAAGTCGCCGGCAAGGCGACGGTGTTTATTTTCCCGGACCTCAACACCGGCAATAACACTTACAAGGCCGTGCAGCGCAGCGCCGGCGCGGTGGCCATCGGTCCGGTGTTGCAGGGTCTGAACAAGCCCATCAACGACCTGAGCCGCGGCTGCACGGTGACCGACATCGTCAACACTGTCGCCATCACCGCGATTCAGGCGCAGCAAGCCAGCGCCGAGCAGCGCGACGCCGACGCGCGCGCTCAATCCGAAACGCCCTCCCCCACACAGGAGCCCACCGCATGAAAGTTCTGGTCCTGAATGCCGGCAGTTCGTCGATCAAATTCCAACTTTTTGAGATCGCCGGCTGGTCAGTCGTGGCCTCTGGCAGCATCAGCCGCATTGGCGAGGAGGATGCACTCCTCAACCTCCGCTGGATCGAGGACGGCGGGCAGTCCCGGCAGCTCGACCAGCATCATCCCATCGTCAACCATCACGTGGCGCTGGAACAGATAGTCGCGCACTTGCGCGACACCGGCGCCCTGACCAAACAGGCTGAGCTCAAGGCAGTGGGCCATCGCGTCGTGCATGGCGGCGAGGCCTTTCACCTGCCAACGGTCATTGACGAGGATGTGATCACCGCGATTCGTCAGATGATCCCATTGGCGCCACTGCACAATCCGGCCCATCTCGATGGCATACTGGTGGCACGCGAACTCTTTCCCGGCGTGCCCCAAGTGGCGGTCTTCGACACCGCCTTTCATCAAACCATGCCGCGCACGGCTTACCGCTATGCCATCCCCGATGCGTTCTATCGCGAGCACCAGGTGCGCCGTTATGGCTTTCATGGCACCTCGCATGCCTATGTCGGCAAGCGCGCGGCGGCCATGCTTGGCCGCTCCTTCGACCGCGGCAACTTCATCACCCTGCACCTGGGCAACGGTGCCAGCGCCACCGCCATCCGTAACGGCAGCAGTGTGGACACATCCATGGGAATGACGCCTCTGGAGGGATTGGTGATGGGCACCCGCTGCGGCGACATCGACCCCGCCGTCCTGCTTTACCTGATGCAGCATCTCGGGCTGGACCATCAGCAAATCGACCAACTGCTCAATCGCCAGAGCGGCCTGATCGGGCTTTGCGGTGTCAACGATATGCGCGAAATCCATCGCCGCATCGAACAGGGTGACACCAAGGCCGAACTGGCCCTGGGGATCTTCTGCCACCGTCTGAAAAAATACCTTGGCGCTTACATGGCGGTGCTGGGCGAGGTGCACGCCGTGGTCTTCACCGGCGGCATCGGTGAAAACGATGCCGAGACGCGCACGCGCACCTGCGGCAAGCTGGAGCCGCTGGGAATCGTGCTCGACGAAACCGCCAACCGCGCCGAGTCAGGCGGCGAGCGGATGATCAGCAGCGCCGAGAGCCCGGTCAAGGTGCTGGTCATTCCCACCAACGAGGAACTTGAGATCGCCCAGCAAACGGTCGAGGCTGTCGGCTAAGGAGCTGTGGTCTTAGATATCGGCCCCGCATTGCGAATCAAACCTGTCGCACATCCGAAGCGGACCATCAAAGGCCACACTTCAAACTTCACACTTCAAGCTTCAGATCACAGCCCACTTGGGTTAACCTGACGCATGATCCGCATAGCTGGCGTCCGCGGGCCAGTTTCCGCCCGGTCTCACTAAGATGATCGAATGGCGGCTTGCGATCACTGCCCCTTGAGCCCGTCGCATGCGTGCATTCTGGGCTCTGTCTCTCATCGCGCTGATAGCTGCGCGCCCGCGACGGCCGTGCTGGCCCAGTCGCGTGTCAATCTGCCAAAAGGTAACCGGCGATGTCTGATCACGCCTCCAATCCTCCAGCACATCCGGATTCTTCGCCACCTACCGGCCCGGATGCCTGGTTCAAGCTTGATGTTCACCCTTGGGTGTTTTTTATCTCGGCGGGACTCATTGTTTTCTTTGTCCTCCTCACCCTGTTTTTTGAAAGCCGCGTCGATGACCTCTTCGCCCAGGTGCAGAGCGCGGTATCCACCTACGCCGGCTGGTTTTTTGTCGGCACCATGAATGTCATTCTTATTTTCGTGGTTACCCTGCTGCTCGGGCGCTTCTCCGCCATTCGCCTCGGTGGCGAGGGAGCCAAGCCGGAGTTCTCCAACGCCGCCTGGTTTTCCATGCTGTTTAGCGCCGGCATGGGCATTGGGCTTCTGTTTTACGGCGTTGCCGAGCCCATGTTTCACTTCGTGGCCTCACCCCTGGCCGAACCGGGCACTCCCGAGGCGGCGCGGGTGGCCATGGACTTCACATTTCTGCACTTCGGGCTACATCCCTGGGCGGTTTATGCTCTGGTCGGTCTAGCGCTGGCCTTTTTCGCCTTCAACAAGGGCCTGCCGCTGTCGATCCGCGCGGTCTTCTACCCCATCTTTGGTGAGCGCATCTATGGTCCCATCGGCAATGTGATCGACATCATGGCCACGGTCGCGACCATGTTCGGCGTGGCGACATCCTTGGGGCTCGGCGTGCAGCAGGTCAATGCCGGACTGAATCATCTGGTTCCGGCCATTCCACAGAGTGCCCTGGTACAGATGCTGCTCATCGCAGGCATCACGGCGATCGCCACCTGGTCGGTGGTGCGCGGGTTGGATGCGGGTATAAAATTCCTTAGTCAGCTCAATGTGGTCATGGCTTCCGCGCTGATGATTTTTGTGCTCTTGTTTGGCCCGACACTCTTTATCCTCAATGCCTTTGTCGAGAACATCGGCATTTACTTCCAGCACTTTCCCTCGCTCAGTACCTGGAACGAAACCTACGACAACACCGAGTGGCAAAACGGCTGGACGGTATTCTATTGGGGCTGGTGGATCGCCTGGTCGCCCTTTGTCGGCATGTTCATCGCGCGCGTCTCCTACGGACGCACCATTGGCGAGTTCATCGCGGGCGTGCTGTTGATTCCGACGCTGATCACCTTCATGTGGCTCAGCACCTTCGGCGGCGCGGCACTGGAAATTGAAATGTATGGGGCTGGCGGCATCGCCAAGGCAGTGCAGGACAATTTACCGGTCTCGCTGTTCGTGCTGCTGGAGAACTTCCCGCTCAGCGCGATCAGCTCGATACTGGCGGTGATCGTCATCATTACCTTCTTTGTCACCTCGTCCGACTCCGGCTCCCTGGTCATCGACATCATCACCGCCGGCGGCAATACCGAGCCGCCCAAAATCCAGCGGATTTTCTGGGCGGTGATGGAGGGCCTGGTGGCCGCGACCCTGCTATTGGGCGGCGGACTGGTCGCCTTGCAAACAGCGGCTATTTCCACCGGCCTGCCCTTCGCCATCATTTTGCTTGGCATCTGCTGGGCACTCTACAAGGGGCTGCATGAGTACCAGACCGGCCAGTCCTTCTCGGTGTCGCTCAAGGACAACACCGTACAGAAATTCAGCACCCGCGCGACGCGCAAAATGCCGACCTTCGGGCGCCGGCAGTTCTGGGTTGGGCGGCCGCATCAGGGGCCAGCCGTGCGTCCGCGCCCGGTCACTGGAGGAAAATCATGATCAGGCTAACCAAGAGCTTTCCCCGTCGCTGGCTGACGCCCCTGGCGCTATTGCTGACGAGCATCCTGGGCAGCGGTGCCATCCAGGCCGCCGAGCCGGTGCGCATCGCCTATGTCGACTGGTCCTCGTCCGTGGCCAGCGCCAACCTCATCTGTGCCGTGCTGCGCGAGCGCCTGGGGCAGGATTGCCTGTTGGTGGAAACCACGGCCGAGAACATGTGGCGCCAGGTCGCCGATGGCGAGGCCGATGCCCTGCTGTCGGCCTGGCTACCGGATACTCACGCCGAGTATATGAGCCGCTATGGTGACGAGCTCGACGACCTGGGCCCCAATCTGGAAGGCACTCGCACCGGGCTGGTGGTGCCCGATGTGAATGTCGGGCGTCAGACCGGGGCGACCGGGGCGCGCACACCACGACTGATGCCGGCTGAGTCCATCGCCGATCTGGCCGCGCATCGGGCGCGCCTCGGCGGGCGCATTATCGGCATCGACCCCGAGGCCGGCATCATGGCCGCGACCAGGCGCGCCCTTGAGTCTTATGGACTCACGGACTTCCACCTCAGCAGTGGCTCGGAGCAGCACATGACCCAGGCCCTGTCGGATGCCATCGCACGCAAAGGCTGGATTGTGGTCACTGGCTGGCAACCACACTGGATGTTCGGGCGCTGGTCGCTGCGCTTCCTCGATGATCCCAAGGGCATCTATGGTGGCACAGGTGCCATCCACACCATGGCACGCAAGGGACTCAAGGCCGACAACCCCGAGGCCCATGCTCTCTTGGATAACTTCCATTGGACAGCGGAGGAGATGGAGCAGTTATTGGTCTGGAACACCCAGGGAGATCAAGACCCCTACCTGCAAGCCCAACGCTGGCTGCTCAACAATCCCAAGCAGGTTGGCGCCTGGCTGCCTGCTTCCACCCAGGCGTCCACCCAAGCGCAGGAGGACTAACCCAAATGCTGCAAGGTCTCAGCCAAAAATTCCGTGGCGGCTGCATGATGCTGCTGCGCGACGACGGCCAGCAGGTGGCCTTTCTCGGCACCGCCTTTCTGGTCGACTCCAAGGGCTATCTGCTCACCGCCGCGCATCTGGTCAATAACCCGGAGAATCTGCGCGTCGCCCCGACCGATGCCGGCGATGGCTTTATCCCCATGACCTTTGACCGTGTCGCGGCCATGCCGGTGCGGGTCTCCCAACTCGACGCCGCGCATGGCACCGCGCTGCTGAAGCTGGAGTTGGAGGAAAACATCGACATTGGCGTGCCGGATGATTTTCTCGGTACCGCCGAGAATGTCCGCCCCGGGGCCAGCATCATGAGCCTGGGTTATGCCTTTGGCCATGATCAGCTGCACACCATTTTGACCGTCGGCGGCTTCGTGGCGGCCAAAATCTTGACCCCCAACGGCACCAATCTAATCCTGTTCGACAACATGGCGCAGGACGGCGATGTTGGCGGCCCCCTGGTGCATGCGGCCGATGGGCACATTGTCGGCCTGGTCAGCGGACGTTTCGAGCCAGCCGAGGTGGCGCGCGGGAGTACCGAGTGGGATCGCAAACCCCCACGCGATACCAATATCTCCTATGCCGTGGCCATCGACTATGGCATCGCGCTGATGGAGAAAGAAGGCCTGCACGAGCAGGTTGCCGGCTAAGGCAGGGGCGCAATCGCGCGGTGCCAATTGATCCGCCGCGCGATTGCTGCCAATCTATGCCGATGGCGATAATATCCAGACGGCAACCAGACAACATCAGGCGCGGCTGAAGCCGCTCCCACACGAACCGGCATAATGAGGTAGGATTGAGCACTCCCCGTACCGTTTCCTTTGATGACGAACCCCTGATTCTGGTGGACTCCGCTGACCAGGTCACCGGCTATCAGAGCAAGGCCCAGACCCACGCGGGCGCTGGGATGCTGCATCGCGCTTTTTCAATATTTCTATTCAACCCCCAGGGCCAGGTGCTGCTGCAACAGCGCAGTGGCGAGAAGCCCCTGTGGCCGCTGTATTGGTCCAATAGTTGCTGCAGCCACCCGCGCCGGGGCGAGAGTTACCAGGAGGCCATTCACCGCCGCCTGCATGAAGAGTTATCCGTGGATACCGAACTGGAGTTCATCTATCGGTTCGAGTATCACGCGCCCTTCGGCGATATCGGCTCGGAGCGGGAACTCTGTTCGGTCTATCTTGGCCGCCTGAGCGACGCCCAAGGCATTGACCTGAACCCCAACGAAATCGCCGACTGCCGCTGGTTTGGCCTGAACGAAACCGACGCCCTCCTGGTCGATGAGGCCGACCGGGTCACGCCTTGGTTCATCATGGAATGGCGGCGGCTGCGCGAGGACTTTCCAGACCGCATCGAGCGGTTGATCAGCTGAAAACCTTCCGACCCAACCACCCCAGTCAAGGGATCCAGACCACCGCAACGGACCCCATCCGACCCAACCAGATCAGTCGAGGCTGGCCAGATCAATCACCATGATGTCTTTACCCGTGCAAACCCAATCGAGCGAAAAATCCCCCACCATTCCGCGTCTGTTCACCTGGCCACTTGGTCTGGTGCCGTCGCGATTGCAAACCGGTGCCCTCACTCAAATCCTAAACCGTCTGTTCGCGCCCGAACTGGCCGACGGCGAGCTGGATTTTCTCGACGAAAAAGTCATGCGCATTCGTGTCGAGGATGTCGGCTTGGAATACCGTCTGACACTCAGCAACGCCAAACTCAGGGCCGCCCGCCGCGAACAGGCCGAGGACTTGAGCATCGAGGGCAACACCTACGAGTTTCTGTTGCTCGCCACCCGCCGCGAAGACCCTGACACCCTATTCTTCAACCGCCGCCTGCGCCTCGGCGGCAGCACCGAACTGGGGCTTTATGTGAAAAACTTCCTCGACGGGCTGGAACTCGAGCCGCGCCTTGGCCCGCTGCTGAAGGTCATGGAGGGCGCCACTTCTCTGCTCGGGCGCATGGGACGTTCCAATTAGCTAGATCCCTCCGCAGTTCGCAACCATCACCACGGCTATTCTCTAGTCTCAGTAATGATGCAAGCATTAACGATACCGGGTAGGTTGGTTTAAGCGATACCTGTCCAGCTTTCCTCAATACATGTTGCATCTCTTCTTTAACAAGCGACTGCTACCGAGCTCTTTTGTCACAATATGTTTGCATTAGAAAATGCAACCTGAACCACAACACTATCACAGAGCATTTAATTATAACCGCCATGAAAAAAGCACTCATCACAGGGGTAACCGGTCAGGATGGAGCTTACCTTGCTGAATTGTTATTAGAAAAAGGTTATCAAGTTCATGGAATAAAGAGAAGAAGCTCACTTTTCAACACCGACCGTATTGATCATTTATATCAAGGCCCTCATGAGACGGGACGACGCTTCATTTTGCATCATGGGGATCTGACCGATTCATCCAGCCTTATCCGCATCATGCAGCAGGTTCAGCCAGATGAGCTCTACAATCTGGCTGCGCAGAGCCATGTGGCGGTGAGCTTCGAAGAGCCGGAATATACCGCCAACTCGGACGGGCTCGGTACGCTGCGTTTGCTTGAAGCAATCAGAATTCTTGGACTTGAGCAAAAGACCCGGTTCTATCAAGCATCGACATCAGAACTTTACGGCCAGGTGCATGAAGTTCCTCAGACTGAAACAACGCCCTTCCATCCCCGCTCACCCTACGCTGTGGCGAAGCTTTATGCCTTCTGGATCACCGTTAACTATCGAGAGGCTTATGGCCTGTTCGCCTGTAACGGCATTTTGTTTAACCACGAGAGCCCTTTGCGTGGTGAGACCTTCGTCACCCGCAAGATCACCCGTGCGCTAGCACGCATTAAGCTCGGCATGCAAGAACGGCTGTATCTGGGTAATCTGGATGCCAAACGGGATTGGGGCCACGCACGTGACTATGTCGAGATGCAGTGGCTGATGCTTCAACAAGAAAGCCCGCAAGATTACGTTATCGCGACAGGAACGCAATATTCGGTTCGTCAATTTGTAGAAACAGCAGCCCAGTCCATTGGGATTGAAATTCGGTGGCAAGGCCATGGCGTGGAAGAAAAGGGCTTCGACTCCAACAGCGGCGCCTGCATTGTCGCGGTTGATCCGCGTTACTTCCGTCCAGCCGAGGTCGAGACCTTGCTCGGCGATGCCACTAAGGCCCGCACCGAGTTGGGCTGGTCTCCTCGCATTGAGTTTAAAGACCTAGTTGAAGAGATGATGCGTGAAGATCTAAAAGAAGCGGAGCGCGATGCGCTCTGCTCTAGCGAAGGCTATCGTGTGCTTGACCGCCATGAGTAAGGCATCCGCATCGCCTCTTGCCATTACCCGGCTGACTACATGTCGGTCTTCGCTGCGTATCCATGTTAGTCAACTAATTCGCGCGTAAGAGAGATTTATTTCCGCCTTTCTCGGACTGGTCATCGACATACTAATACAAGACTCTCGGGCCTTGATCATAATCCGCGTCACCAGAACTCGCCGCTTGCGGAAACAAACCATCCTGACCTGTCAACATCAAGGCGGAAGCCCAGACTGCGCTTGGTGCCGTTGCCTTTGGCTCGATTTATCATCAGGCCCAAGGGAAGATCCGCACTAAGTCCACAATAACAAGCCCGCTTGAAAGATATGTTGATCGGTCTGGATGGTCGACCTTTTTATGGTCCTTCCGCAGGGACTGGCCGGTATGTCACGGCCCTTTGTCTGACGCTAGATAAGATATTTCCTGATGCGCGCTTTCTCGTCTATGCCAATCGACCCATAAATCTGCCCGTCAACAGCTCGCGCTGGAATCAACGAAAAGACCATCTTGCATTCGCTCTACCAATGCCCTCGGCACTTTGGTATTTTTCCCGCACGGGTTATCTCGCTAGTGAAGATAAAGTTGACCTTTTTTGGGGATGTGCCAACTTCTTACCCCCCGGATTACCCGCAAGTATTCCCGCAGTACTCACTATCTATGATTTTGTATTTAAGCTATTTCCCGAAACACTGAATATTAAACATCGCTTGGTATATTATCTTTTTTTTAACTATAGCCTAAAACGTGCCAATCGTATCGTTACGATTTCTCAAGGCACCGCAAACCGATTGCATGAACTCTATGGATATACCACAGATGCGATTGTTCGTCCCGCTTCTGATCTACTTATCGCGCCGCTAGACTTCAGCCATACACTTGAATTGCTTAAAAGCTATCGAATTAATTTCCCCTATTTTCTTTCTGTTTCGACACTGGAGCCGCGCAAAAATTTGATGGTATTGATTGACGCCTTGGCTCAATTGACTGTCGAAAACCAGTTTCAGACGATTGGTCTCGTCCTCGTCGGTCAGCAAGGATGGCGAAATCGTAAGTTACGCCGCAAAGTACTCGATGCCCAATCCAAAGGGCTACCTATCATTCAAACAGGTTACGTTCCCGACAATGACCTCGCTGCCCTTTATGCTGGTGCGTTGGCTGTCGTAATGCCATCCTTGTATGAAGGTTTTGGACTTCCAGTCCAAGAAGCGCTTCGCTATGGGGTTCCTGTAATTTCCTCTGACATACCCGAAATGCGTGAGGCTGGTGGTTCAAGCGCCATCTATGTACCGCCGACTATTGAAGGCATAAAATATGGACTCGTCAAAATTGTGAGCGGCATCGGAAACAAGCAGAATGTCTCAGTCACGGAAAAGGAAAACTGGACTTGGAATGATGAGGGTGAGAAATTTGCCGCGTTGCTAGCTCATCTTGCATGACTGATAAAGTTGGGCCTTAAGCAAGGGTTTCACTACTACGAACAATGAGAATTAGCATTGATTCAACTGGATTAGGTGCAGCAAAAACTGGCACGGCGGTTTACTTGAGCGAGATTCTTCATGCGTGGAATTTGAATCCTAAGCTAAAACACCAGTTCGTGATTTTTGCGACACCGAACGCCTTGTCGCATCTCAAGCAGCTTGATCTCGATAACAGATTCCGATTTGTATCCGCCCCCAACAATCGATTTATTCGTATTTTATGGCAACAGTTCGCACTACCTTTGTGGATAAAGGTCTTGGGTGTCCATGTCCATTGGGGACCTGGATTCATCTTACCTCTATTGTCGATGCGACCGATGGTGGTAACCATACACGACATGACCTTTCAGCTTTTTCCCGAGGTTCATGAAAAGGTAAAACGATTTTACTTTCCCGTCATGATGAAGCTTGCAGCACGCAAGGCTCGCGCGATCCTTGTTATTTCGAAGTCGACCGGTGACGATCTTCAGCACCTTATACCCAACACTAGGGGAAAAATTCACATCACCTTCTTGGCGGCTCGAGATTTCAGCAGGGATCCTTGTCGGATTGACGAAAAACGAACCAGTGGAGATGGCTACGACTATATGTTGTTTTTGGGGACTCTGGAACCACGAAAGAACCTTGTTCGACTGCTCTCTGCTTGGTTGGCAATTGACGATCATGTGAGGGGACTGACCAAATTGCGTGTTGTTGGCGCAACAGGATGGATGGCAAATGAGATTGATCGGCGGTTCAAGAATTCCGCACCAATTGAGTTCCTTGGTCACCTTGACGATGGAACTCTTGTACAACTTTTGCGTGGAGCCAAGGCGTTTCTTTATCCATCGCTTTATGAGGGCTTTGGTCTTCCCGTGGTAGAGGCAATGTCCTTAGGCGTTCCCGTCCTGACCAGCAATATTGGTGCGACTAAAGAAGTCGCAGGGAACGCGGCTTTACTGGTTGACCCAACAAATGAAACGGAGATTAAACGTGGTTTGATTAGGCTACTGTCTGAGCCTCATCTTCGAGAAACATTAGCCGAATCTGGCCGAAAACGCTCCAGTCAGTTTTCTTGGGTTAAAACAGCACGAGAAACAATGGCTGTTATCGAGAAAATTCACGATGAGAGATTGTAGAATCTAACACGAGTTGCGTAGATTGCCAATGATGCAAAAGAGTCGGCGCATAGCTATGTCGCTCGTGCTTCAGACAGAATCCCTTTGTGGTCCAAGATGCCGCGTGTCATTGTTGGATTTTCTGCCAACCGCAGATAAATGAGAGCACTCCATTGAATTACCCTCTCACGAGCAATGTGCTGGTGTCTATTGTCAGTCACAATCAAGATTTCTTAGTAGCAAATCTACTGGAAGATCTTTCCAAACTTGAGACTTCAATTTCCATTCTTGTTACTGATAATCTCCCACCCACTGATCAATACCCCGTGGAGGGCACCAGCCGAATCAAGCGTAAAACAAATAGGATGCCTAAGGGGTTTGCCGAGAATCACAACTCGGCCTTTAGCCATTGTGGCTCGCCCTTTTTTTGTGTCGTCAATCCTGATGTTCGGTTTCTCACCAACCCATTTCCGCAACTGCTTGACTGCTTTGCGGACCCTCGGGTTGGCGTGGCGGCTCCCTTGGTGCTGGCATCATCGGGTAACCTAGAAGATAGCGCGCGTTCTTTTCCGACCCCTCGGCAATTGCTGGCAAAGTTTTTGCGCATTAAAATGGATATCAGTCATAATACAACTCGGCATCCCGTTTTGGTAGACTGGGTAGCTGGGATGTTTATGCTCTTTCGAGCTGAAGCGTTTCGTGATGTCGGGGGCTTTGATGAGAAGTTTTATTTGTATTACGAAGATGTTGATATCTGCGCTCGTCTTTGGCGCGCCGGTTGGAAGGTGATCTATTATCCTGGCATTTCGATTATTCACGATGCCCAGCGGACCAGTCGGCACGATCCGCGCTATATGCGCTGGCATGCCACCAGCATGCTCCGCTACTTCTGGAAACATTACGGACGATTGCCGAAACGGTCTGACCCCCTAACCTAAAGTTCGCTGCGAGCATTGGTGTGATGCGCCATCCTGGTGCGTCTCGAAGCGGCTGGAAGCCGCTTCTACATCCTCAAATACAACCAAATTTGAAATAGCTAGGGTTTGACGCAGGGTTATCTTCTTAGCTATACTGCGCGGCTTACTTGAAAAACAGCATGCTTGAGGAGCCACACATGTACGCCGTGATTCGCACCGGTGGCAAACAGTATCGCGTCGCCGAGGGCGACAAATTGCGCGTCGAGAAGCTCGTCGCTGACGAGGGCGCGGAGATTACCTTTGATGAGGTCATGATGCTGGCTGACGGGGATCAGGTCCAGGTCGGCAAGCCCTTTCTGAGCGGGCAGCAGGTTCGGGCGGAGATTCTGAGCCATGGCCGCGGCAAGAAGGTCAAGATCATCAAATTCCGCCGCCGCAAGCACCACTTGAAACGTCAAGGGCACCGCCAGTCTTTTACCGAGGTGCGCATTACCGGCATCGGCGGCGCCAGCAACGCGGCCAGTGATCACCCGGCTGCCGTGTCCGCGCCGGCTGAAGCAGCCGCCGCCTGACCGACCGATTTTTTTGGAGAACTTTCATGGCACACAAAAAAGCAGGCGGCAGTTCGCGCAACGGCCGCGATTCGGAATCCAAACGCCTTGGCGTCAAGCGCTTTGGCGGGCAGGCGGTTAACGCCGGCACCATTATCGTGCGCCAGCGCGGCACGCGCTTTCACAATGGCGAGAACGTCGGACTTGGGCGCGACCATACGCTCTTCGCGCTGGCCGACGGTCTGGTGCGTTTTGATGTGAAGGGCCCTAAGAACCGCAAGTTTGTCAGCGTGCAGCCGGTTGCCGGTTAAGTCCGCGCCTAGCGGTCACTTGTATTGGTCGCGAGCAGGAAAGCAATATGCAATTCCCCGAAATGGACCGCATCACCATCGATCCGCGGGTCATGGGCGGAAAACCCTGTATTCGTGGCATTCGCATTACAGTCGGTACCATAACGGGGCTTCTTGCTTCAGGCGAGACCGTGGACAGCTTATTGTCGATCTACCCCTGTCTTGAAGCTAGGGATATTTACGCGGCGCTTGCTTATGCTGCATGGCGTTTTGAAGAACAGGATCTCCCCCTGCAGGTTGCATGAAACTCCTGCTGGACCTGCTGGACATGAATATCCCGGAAGTATGGGAGCCATATCTGCGAAAAGCTGGGCATGAGGCGATCCACTGGAGTCGGATTGGAGATATTCGAGCCGAGGATGCTGTGATCATGGATTGGGCGAGGCAACATGAGCACATTATCCTCACCCATGACCTCGACTTCGGTGCCCTTCTCTACCTTACCAAGGCACGCGCGCCCAGCGTTCTGCAGATTCGTGCGGAGCACATCATCCCAAGAGTGATGGGTGAATCGGTTCCAACCGCGTTGGAATCAGCAAAGATCGCCCTGGACGCTGGCGCGCTCGTCACAATCGACCCACGACGTCACCGTGTTCGTGTTTTGCCGCTACCGGGCCAGGCCGATAGCAACACGGCGACGGAAGGGGTTATCGAGACCCGCGACAAGGGCGTCGGGATCTAAGCCGATACGGACGCGATGCTGGCCGATAGTCACCGGTTCCTGGACAGTTAACCCATGAAATTTGTCGACGAGGCCGTGATCCGGGTCGAGGCCGGCGATGGTGGCGCGGGTTGCGTGAGCTTTCGGCGCGAGAAGTTTATCCCCAAGGGTGGGCCTGACGGGGGCGATGGGGGCGATGGCGGCTCGGTTTTTCTGGTCGGCGACACGGGTCTGAATACCCTCGTTGACTTTCGCCATCAGCGGGTGCATCGCGCCGAGCGCGGCCGGGCCGGCATGGGCCGCAACATGAGGGGCCGATCGGGCGAGGATTTGATCATTCCGGTGCCCGTGGGCACTCGGGTGCGGGACGAGGAAACCGGCGAGTTGCTGGGCGAGGTCTTGCGGCCTGATGAGCGGCTGCTGGTCGCCCGTGGCGGTTTTCACGGCATTGGCAATGCCCGTTATAAATCCAGCACCAACCGCGCTCCCCGTCAGTCGACGCCTGGCACCCCGGGGGACAGGCGCGCACTCGCCTTGGAGTTGATTTTGCTGGCGGATGTCGGCCTGCTTGGGCTGCCCAATGCCGGCAAATCGAGTCTGATTCAGCGTCTCTCCAGCGCCAAGCCCAAGGTGGCGGATTATCCCTTCACTACCCTGTACCCCAATCTCGGGGTGGTGCGCGTCTCCGAGCGTCGGCATTTTGTGATGGCCGATATTCCAGGGCTGATCACCGGGGCATCCGCGGGCGCCGGGCTTGGCATCCGCTTTTTAAAACACCTGGAACGCACTCGCCTGCTGCTGCATCTGATTGATATCGCGCCGCTCCCACGGATGCCTTCCCCCGCCGAACAGGTGCGCACCATTGAGCAGGAGTTGGTCGCGTTTGAGCGCAACCTGAGCGCTCGCGAGCGCTGGCTGGTGCTCAACAAAATCGATCTTATCGAGGAGGCCGCGCTGGCCGAGGCTCGCGCCGAGCTGTGCCGGGCGCTGGATTGGACTGGTCCGCTGTTTTGCATTTCAGCCGTCACCGGCGCCGGCACTGGCGAATTGACCGCCGCGCTGATGCAACATCTCGAACAGCACCAGGTCGCACACAAAGACCTTTCCTCGCCAGAGAGCACTTCGGCCGAGGATGCCTGGCATCCGCTTGACTAGGCTTGGATTCTCCTAACACCATGCAGGATTCCTGTTTATTGTTCGCGCGCGAGCGTATCCCGGCCATCAAGCGCTGGGTGGTGAAGATTGGCAGCGCCCTCTTGACGGCGGATGGCCAGGGGTTGTCGAGGGAAATCCTTGCGCCCTGGATCGCGCAGATCGCGGCCCGACGTCAACAGGGCCATCAGGTGGTGCTGGTATCATCGGGCGCGGTGGCGCAGGGCATGGCGCGCATGGGGTGGCGGCAACGTCCACGCAGCCTGCATGAGCTGCAAGCAGCCGCGGCCATTGGCCAGATGGGCTTGATCCGCGCTTACGAGGACGGCTTTGCCCAACGTGCGCTGCAAACGGCACAAATTCTGTTGACACGCGATGATTTGGCCAACCGCGCCCGTTACCTGAACGCCCGCAGCACTCTGCGCACCTTGCTCTCCCTTGGTGTTATCCCAGTTGTCAACGAGAACGACACTGTCGCCACCGATGAACTGCGCTTTGGCGACAATGACACCCTGGCGGCTCTGGTGGCCAATCTGATCGAGGCCGAGTTGTTGATTCTGCTGACCGACCAGGATGGCCTGTTCGAGGCCGATCCGCGCAGCCACCCGGATGCGCGCCTGATCAGCGAGACCCGTATCGATGATCGCCGCCTTGACAGCGCCGCTGGTGGCAGCCGCTCGGGACTGGGTCGCGGCGGCATGCTAACCAAGGTGCGCGCGGCGCGCTTGGCCGCGCGCTCCGGCTGCGCGACCGTGATCGCGCCAGGGCGGCGCACCGCGGTGTTGGACGAGATTCACGCCGGAGCTGAGATCGGCACCCTGCTAACGCCGGTGCAGGGTCCGCAAGCCGCGCGCAAGCAGTGGCTGGCTGGTCAGCTCCAGCCGCGGGGGCAACTGGTGCTGGACGATGGCGCCGTGCGCGCGCTGTGCGAGAAAGGTCGCAGTTTGCTGGCAGTGGGGGTGAAGGCAGTCTCGGGGCAGTTTAGCCGCGGTGATCCCGTGGCCTGCGTGGATACCCATGGTCGGGAAATCGCGCGTGGTCTGATCAATTACGACGCGCTCGAGACCCGCCGCCTGCTCGGCCAGCCGAGTGCGAACTTTGCCGCCATTCTGGGCTTTGTGGATGATGAGGAGTTAATCCACCGGGACAACCTGGTCCTGGTGTGACTCTGGTGTGACTTGCCAGCATGGGACAAAAACCTTAGCCTTAGTAGCGTGCGCGGCGCGAGCCCAAGACGGATTCGTCTGGCCGCGACTTTCATCCATTATGCGACTCATCCCGAGGTTGCCGATTCATGACTACCGATTTCGAGCGCGCGCGTTTTAACATGATCGAACAGCAGGTGCGTCCCTGGCAGGTGCTGGACGCCAAGGTGCTGGACATCATGGGCGGCATGCCGCGCGAGCGCTTCGTGCCGGATGCCTATCAGGGGCTGGCATACGCGGATATCGAGATTCCCATCGGCGCCCTGCCCTCGCAGCGCATGCTGGCGCCCAAAATCGTCGGGCGGCTGCTGCAGGCGCTGCGGCTTGAATCCACCGACCGGGTGTATGAGATCGGCACCGGCACGGGTTATGTCACAGCCTGCCTGGCGCAACTCGGGGAGGCTGTGCACAGCGTCGATATCGACCCTGACCTGGCCGATCAGGCGCGTGAGCGACTGATTGCCGAGGGCACGGTCGGGCGCATTGAGATCCGCGCCCTGGATGCCTTTGCCGCGGATAGCGAGGCCGCGCCCTTTGCCGCCATTGCCGTGACCGGCTCGCTACCCACCGAGGAACCGTTGAATCGACTGCGCGAGCAGTTGCTTGCTGGCGGGCGCCTGTTTGCCTTTGTGGGCGAGGCGCCAGTGATGGAGGCGGTGTTGATTACGCGCGTCGGTCGCGGCGGCTACCGACGGGAGTCGCTGTTCGAGACCTGTGTGCCTCCCCTGGAGAACGCCCCACGCGTGGATGCCTTTGTGTTCTGACATCCGGTGACAGCACCCCTCGCAAGTATGCGGAACATCACCCCCAAAGCCCTCGCCGAGCGTCTCGCAACCGAGGCCGAACCACCCCTGCTGATCGATGTGCGCGAACCCTGGGAAGCGGCCATCTGCCAGATTCCCGGCTCCCGTCTGATCCCAATGCGGGAGATTCCCGAGCAGCGTGCTGGACTGGACGCCGATCGCGAGACCCTTGTCATCTGCCATCATGGTGTGCGCAGCCTGCAAGTCGCGCTTTATCTTGAACGCATGGGACACCGCAAGGTTCTCAACCTGCAAGGCGGCATTGCTGCCTGGACCGAGCAGGTCGATCCGAACATGGCCACCTATTAACCTTTTAACTCTCGGTTCTTTGTCCAGGCCCGGGTGGATGTTAAATCCCCGCGCCTGATCCCCTGCCCTGCCTGCCCCGCGCCGCGAGGAGTCTCTCATGAGTATTCATCAAGCCCCCATGCCCTTGAGCCAGAGCCAGTTCTCGCAGTTGTTGATCATCGACGCCCAGGAGCGACTGGCCGCCGCCATGGATCAGCAACTGCGCGCTGAGGTCGAGGGCAATATCAACCGGCTGATCAAGGCCGCAAAGATTCTAGACATTCCCGTGATCGCCACCGAGCAT
This sequence comes from Thiorhodovibrio winogradskyi, assembly GCF_036208045.1. Taxonomy (NCBI): domain Bacteria; kingdom Pseudomonadati; phylum Pseudomonadota; class Gammaproteobacteria; order Chromatiales; family Chromatiaceae; genus Thiorhodovibrio; species Thiorhodovibrio winogradskyi. The sequence goes on from NZ_CP121472.1 coordinate 4,250,536, forward strand.
AACCCGAACGGACTGGGCAAGACCATCGCCGGTATTCGCGAGCATCTGCCCGAGACCGTGGTCGCCACGGAGAAGACCTGCTTCTCCTGCTGCACGGCGTCTGGCTTTGAGCGCAATCTGACCAGCGCGCCCGAGCGCAAGCAGGTGGTGCTGGTCGGCATGGAGGCGCATATCTGCATCGTGCAAACCGCCTCCGGGCTGCAACGCTGGGGCTATCAGGTGTTCGTGGCGGCCGATGCCATTTGTTCCCGCCACACCCATCATCGTGACAACGCACTCGAGCGCATGCGCAATTGTGGCATTCATGTGACCAACACCGAGTCGGTCGCCTTCGAGTGGCTGGGCGACTCCAACCACGAGCGCTTCCGCCCGGTGTGGCAGTTATTCAAGTAGAGGGCTTTGCTGGCGCGATGGCATCAAGATGGGGATCGATCAAGCGCAGCAGGCGTTCGAGCGCGCCGCGATTCGCCTCGACGGCGCGACGCCCATTCTCGCCGATACGGGCGCGCTCGGCGGCATCGGTCAGCCAGCGATGCAGACACTGGGTCAGCTCGTCGATGGACTGGATTTGCACGGCGGCTTGATGCGCCATCAGTAAGCGGGTCACCTCGACAAAATTAAACACATGGGGGCCGACGATCACCGGCACCCCGACGGCCGCCGCCTCCAGAAGATTATGGCCCCCGGTCGGCACCAGGCTGCCCCCGACAAAGGCCGCGTCGGCGGCGGCGATAAAACTCACTAATTCGCCCATGGTGTCGCCAAGGTAGACGCTGCTTTGGGCATCGCAGGCGTGCCCCAGGCTGCGCCGCGCGAGCTTGAAGCCGCGCCGCTGAACCAGGGCGGCCACCCGCTCGAAGCGGTCCGGATGGCGCGGCACCAGCACCAAGAGCGCCGCCGGCAACCACTCGCGCAGTCGGGCATGGGCGCGCAGCAGGAGTTCTTCCTCGCCCTCGTGGGTACTGGCGGCGACCCAGATGGGACGATTGGAGCCCCAGCCACGGCGCATGACCTCGGCCTGATCGGTCAGGCTGGCGGGCAATAGCAGGTCGAACTTGATGCTGCCGGTCACCGCCACTCGCTCGGCGGGCACGCCAAGCGCGATGAAGCGCTCGGCATCGGCCTGGGTCTGGGCGGCAATCAACTGGAAGCGACCCATGCTTTCAGCCGCCAGCGAGCGCAGCTTGGCGTAGCCGCGCGCGGAGCGCGCCGAGAGCCGCGCATTGACCAGCAGCACCGGCACGTCACGGCGCTCGCATTCGGCCAGCAGATTGGGCCAGATCTCGGTCTCCATCACAATCGCCAGACGCGGCTTCACGCGCACGAGAAAACGCCGCGCGATCAAAGAGAGGTCGAAGGGGCAGTAAAGGTGCGCGACCCTTTCATCGAACAGCTCCCGCAGTCGGCGCGCGCCAGTTGGCGTGGTGGTGGTGACCAGCACCCGCATGCCCGGATCACGCAGCATTAGGTGGCGGATCATTGGCTGGGCGGCCTGCACCTCACCCACCGAGACCGCATGCACCCAGATATCAACCGGCACTGGCGGTTTGCTGTAAAACCCCAGCCGCTCGCGCCAGCGCTCGCGATAGGCGGGCGCGCGCAGACTGCGCCACAGCAGCCGCAACAAGAGCGCGGGCAGCAGGGCATGGAGCAGGGCTGAGTAGATGGCGCGTGTCATGGCTTAAAACTGTGTTCGGCCTCAGTCGGCGTGCAGGAGTTCGCGATATAGGGCCAGGTTACCCGCCACCATCGCAGCGAGCGAGAAGTCCGCGCGCATGCGCGCCTGCCCAGCCCGACCTAACCGCTGGCGCAGCACGGCATCGCCAAGCAAGCGGGCGATAGCGACTTGTAATGCCTGTGCATCGCCTGGCGGCACCAGCAAGCCCGTCTCGCCATCGAGCACCGCCTCGGGGATGCCGCCAACCCGGCTCGCGACCACCGGCACTCCGGCCGCGGCCGCTTGCAGCAGGGAGACACCCAAGCCCTCCATGCTGGCTGGATGGACCAGCAGATCCAGGCAGGGTAGCAAGGCGTCAAGGTCAGCGCGAAAACCGGCGAAGATGACCTGCCGCGACAGCCCGAGAGCGGCGACCCGCGCGCGCAGTGGCGCGTCCTCGCGTCCGCGCCCGAAAAAGATCACCCGCAGATCGGGCCAGCGCGCGACCAACGCCGGAAGGGCCTCGAGCAGCACCCGGTGGCCCTTGCGCTTGATGAGTTGCGCCACCACGCCAATGTATGGAGCCTCCCTCGGTCCGTCATTCTCAAGGCCAAGCTGCGCGCACAGATAAGCCCTGTCGCAGGGTCGCGCATAGGCCTGGGTATCGACGGCACTGCGCACCAGACGCAATTTGTGCTCCGGCACCCCAGCCTCGCGCAGCACCCTGGCAATTCCGGCGGAGATGGCGATGACCCGATCATGCAGCCGATATTTAAGCGCCGCCAGCCAGGCAGGCTCCGGATTGTCGACGCGGCGCGTATGCACCACGGGCACGCCGGCCAGGCGCCCGGCAAGGCCGCCCATCACATCGGCACCGATGCGGCTATGCAGATGCAGGATATCCGGGCGCACGCGGGCGATCAGCGCGTGCAGGCGCGCAATCAGCAGCAGGTCGGCATCGCCGTGCATCGGCAGGGTCTCGACCCGGGCAAAAGGCGCGGCCCGGGTGGCTAGCTCGCAGCCCCGGCGGCAGGCCAGGGTGTTGTCGACCCCAAGCGCCGAGAGCCCGCGCAGCAGATAGAGCAGCTGCAAGGCGCCGCCATAGAGGCGCGCACCGCCCTCGACATGCAGGATGCTGATCGGACGCAGATCGCGAGCGCTGGGTGGATGAGCGCTAGTTGGATGCGCTTGGGGTGGATCATCCTTGGGCGGATGATCCTGGATGTGAGTTGGGGGCGGGGGGCAGTCAGGCATGGGTTCTGTCGGCATGGAGCTCAACCAAGGCAGCGGCCGATGCCAGCACCTGATCAACCGAGATGGCGCGCATGCAGTCGAAGCGCCCATCGCAGCTCGGGCGGCGCCGGCAGGGCGAGCAGTCGCGCGCATGATAAAGCACCCGCGCCTCCGCGCGCCCGGTTTCCAGATAAGGCCGGGTCGATCCGAACAGCAACAGGGTCGGAATCTTGGCGGCTATTCCCATGTGGCTCAACCCGGTATCAACGCCCATGAGCAGGCTCGCGCGTTCAATCAGCGCCGCGGCCAGGGGCAGGCTGGTCTCTCCCACCCAGGCATCGAGCGGCAGGCCAGCGGCGCGGGCGATGCGCGCGGCTGCCGGGCGATTGCCTGGGGCGCCCAACAGGCGGGCGGGGAGACCAAGACCGCCGTCAGCGCACGGCCGGCTCAGGCGGACGGCAGTCTCGGCCCAGCGATCCTCGAACCAATGCTTCTGCGGGCGCGTCGTGAAGGGACATAGCAACGCGAAGCCGCGTTCCAAACCGGCCTGGCGGATCATGTCCTCCGCCTGCGCCCGCGCCTTGGTCCCAGGCGCGATCCGCATGGCGAAATCGCCTATCGGCAGATCGAGTGCATCGGCCAGCGCGCGATATTCGGAGCCAATGCGAGGGTCATCTCGCGGCGCGCGGATCACCCGCGTCATCAGCAGGGCACTGCCCTCGCGTGAGTCCAGTCCGATGCGTTCCGGTGCGCCGGTCAGGCGCGTCGGCAGCGCGCTTTTCATCAAGCCCTGCAAATCGACCGCGAGATCAAAGCGCCGCGCGCGTAACTCTCGGCCAAGAACCAGGAGCTCCCGTCGCAAGGCACCGAAACGCCGCTCGGCGAGCAAGGCGCGCAGGCGCGGCTGTGGCCACTCAATGACCGCATCCAGCGCCGAGTGATGCGCGAGCAGGGAGGCGCACGCTGGATGCACCAACCAGGCCAGATGCGCCCGCGGCCAGGCGGCGCGGAAGGCATCGATCAGCGGCGAGGCGAAGACAATGTCCCCGATGGCGCTGAGGCGGACCAGCAGAATGCGTTCGTGCGCGGGTCGGTTCACTGACACTGCAACCGGCTGGGCAACAAAAACAGGGCACAATCACAGGAGCCGGAGCATTGCGCTGCCGCGCTATCCTTGCCTATCGCCTTGACCAAGCCTCTCTCCCCTTGCTAACGTCCGTGGGTTTTTGGCTGGATTCAGCCAGATGCAATCTTACTCCCGATGGCTGCCCTCTGCTCCGCGGCAAGCTGCTTCATGGTGGCGGGCGCCCCGGAGCATGCCGCTGCTGTTGACCTTCCCCCCATGCCCAAGACCATTGCCTTTATTGACCCAGGGATGCGGCTGACGCCTTATCTGTGCGCCGCGGTTGGCGAGCTTCCGGCGGGCGTTCACCCGGCTTTTTTTGCGCTGCGACCCAAACCAAGGAGCATCCTGCGCCGTTGTGGTCATGCCTTGGCGCCAGCCCCGCGCCTCTGGCCGGTTGCGCGAGCGGCCCGGCCGCAAGCCCAGCGCCCGGACCCGGACATTGACCGCGACGCACTGCTGGCCGGGCTGCGCTTGGCGCGCGACCGGGACGCCGTGACCCGCGCGAGCGCGGATTACCGGCGGCTGTTGCACTCATTGCGCGCCTTTCTCGACCACCGGGCTCCCGATGGTCTTTTTTGCTGGAACGGTTCGGGACTTGCCGCGGGCCTGGCGGCGCAGCTTGCGCGTGTTAACGGCATCCCGATGGCGTTTGGAGAAAACGGCTACCTGCCCGGGACCATGCAACTCGACCCCAAGGGTGTCAATGCCGCCTCGTCCTTTGGTCCCGACCACAGGAGGCTTGAGCGCATTCTGGGGCTATCGTGGTCCGCGCGCGAGTATGCAACCCTAGATGCCGTGCTGCAGGCGTATCGCGACGGCAAGAGGTTCACGCCCGCCGTGTCGCGCCCACGCGCGCTCGGGGCATCGCCTCTTGCCTACCTGGAACAGGCGCTGATCGACTGGCGTGAGCGCGAACCCGGACGGCGCGTTAATCGGCTGGTGCCAAAAACGCCACCTCCCTTGCCGAAGCGCTATGTGCTCTTTCCGCTACAGGTCCGTCAAGACAGCCAGTTGACGGTTCATTCTCCGCTCTATGGCAACCAGCTCGATGAGGTGATCACGGGTCTCGTGGAGGCACTGGCGGACATCGCGCCTGAGCTTGTCTTGGTGGTGAAATTACACCCGGCGGATCGCGACAAGACGGATTACGATCCACTGATTCGCCGCTTTGGGCAGGTGTTTTGGCTTGATGGAGGCGACATCAGGGCGCTGCTGCCTGCGGCACAGGCCGTGGTGACCATCAACTCGACGGTTGGCATCGAGGCCATGATCTTCAACCGGCCCGTGGTGGTTCTCGGGCGCGCCTATTATGGGTTTGATGGCTTGGTGCATCTGGTGACGCGGCGCGACCAGTTGACCGATGCGTTGCAGCGGGCACTCAACCAGGAACCGAACCCGGAAACAAACCACGATTATCTCGCTTTTCTGTATTTCAAGGCGCTGACACGGGCGCACCCGAGGGATTATTCCACCATGTCCATGCAGACTTTTTGCGCGCGACTGGCCGAGATTTTTGGCTTGGCCGACGAGGGTTCCCGATGTTGAAAAAGGCGTTGGATGGCCGCGCGGGCTCCGCCCAGGCGCGTTTCGAGCACCTGTGGCCCGTCGTGGCGGCAACCTTGCTGCTGTTATTTTTTTCGATTGGCGAATTGTTCCGCTTTTTTTTCGCGGCCTTGGCCTTGGCTGGGCTCGTTGTATTGATTCGGCGACGCGCATGGCCGACCGATCAGGGTTTTTTGTGGTTTAGCGCCGCCTTTGCCTGCCTGTGGCTGCCGATGCTGCTGTCCCTTCCCGATAGCGAATCCCCAGCCGTCTCGGTCATTGCCACGGCACGCTATTTGATGTACCTGCTGGCCGCCTACCTGTGGATCGAGGCCCATGGGCGCCATCCAGGATCGCGCGCGTTGCTCGGTGGCGCCTTCGCGGTCCTCTTGTTATGGACGGCGGATGCGGTCTTTCAGCTCGTCACCGGGGTGAATTTTTTTGGCCAGGAGGCCTTTGGCGGACAACGCATCACCGGCATGATGGGCACACGCATTACCCTGGTGCTGGCGATCATGTCGCCCGTATTCTTTCATGCCGTGGTGCGCTTTGGTTCCCGCAAACGACCGCTGGCGCTGCTGCTGTTTCCCTACCTGCTGGTCATCCTCTATGGCGGCACCCGTGTTGCCTGGATGCTGCTGCTGCTGTCGATGTTTGCCTATGCCCTGGTGCTCTGGGCCATGGGCCTGCGCAAGGCGCTGCGCTGGGGCGTCCTCTCGGTCGCCGTGATCGCGGTCATCGCCTCGCTCGCGGTGGCGCAGACGGACTGGCTAAAAGAGCGAATTGTGCGACTTGACGGGCTGTTCTCCGGCGATTACGCGCAAATGAATGTCGCGGTGAGCGACCGGCTACCGCATTGGATCGGCGCCGCGCGCATGTATCAGGAGAACCCGATCAATGGCATTGGGGTGAAAAGCTATAAGTACTCCTATGCGGATTACGCCCCCGAGGATGAACGCTTCCGCGGCCAGCCGCATCTGTTTGCTCTTGAGGTCGCGGCCGAGACCGGAACCATCGGGCTCATTGGTTTTGCCCTGTTTCAGTTGTTGATTGCCGGCATGACCCTAAGGCTGTTGCGCCATCAAGCCTATGACGCGGCAACCTGGGGGATCGCCCTGCTGTTGGCGGCCTTCCCGCTCAGTGCCACCTTGTCGCTTTATTCACACTTTATGTCATCCTTTGTCTTTTATCTTGCCATGGTGTTTTTTGCCTTGGCCAGCCCGAGTCAGCCGCGGGACTCTGAGCGCCGCGCTCCGCTGGCCGGCCATTGAGCCATGCCCAAGGCTGCCAAGCTCCCATCCACCCGACTGGCCATTCTCGCGGCCACCTCGGGTCACAGCGGCGTTGACTGCATCCTGACCAATCTGATTGAACAATGGTCCGCCTGGGGGCTTGAGATCGATCTGCTGCAAATCCGCCGACACGGGCCGCATCTTGCGCAGGTTCCGGCTGGCGTGCGCTGCATTGATCTTGGCAGCTCCCATGTCAACACCGCGCTGCCGGCCTTGCTGGGGTATCTCAGGCGCACCCGGCCCGCCGCCCTGCTGACGGACAAGGATCGCGTCAACCGCCTGGCGATTCTCGCCCGTGCGCTGGCAAGCCCACAAACCCGGCTGGTGGTGCGCCTTGGCACCCATGTCTCGGTCAATCTGGCCAGCCGCAAGCGCCTGGAGCGCTGGGCACAGACGGCCTCGATTCGCTGGCTATATCCCTTTGCCGACCGGGTGCTGGTGCCCTCCGCCGGGGTAGCCGAGGATTTGCGCGCGCATTTCGCACTCTCGCCCGCTCTGATCAGCATCGCGCCCAGTCCCATTGTGTCGCCACGCCTGCGCGACCTGGCCCGGGAGACGATCGATCATCCCTGGTTCAACCCATCACCCGTGGATGGAGACAGGCCGCCGGTCATCCTGGGGATGGGCGAGCTTGGCGCGCGCAAGGACTTCGCGACCCTGATCCGCGCCTTCGCGCGGGTAAACGCCGAGCGCCCTTGTCGGCTGGTCATTCTGGGTCGCGGCCGGCAGCACGCGGCGCTGCTCAAGCTCGCCGAGGAGTTGGGCGTGCGCGCGCGCGTCGATCTGCCTGGGTTTGTCGCCAATCCCTATCCGTTCATGCAGCGCGCCGATTTGTTCGCCTTGACCTCGCGCTGGGAAGGACTGGGGATTGTGCTGGTCGAGGCGCTCGCCTGCGGCACCCCGGCCGTCAGCACTGACTGTCCCTCGGGACCGCGCGAGATTCTTGGTCCCTGCTGTCCGGACCAGCTGGTCCCGGTGGGGGATGACAGGGCCTTGGCCGAGGTGATCGGGCGCACGCTGGCAGACCCGCCCCAACCCGCGCGCCTAATCGAGCGCGCCAACGCCTTTTCCGTGGCCGAGAGCGCGGCTGTCTATCTCGAGGCGCTGGGGATCACGGCGGATTCAGTGCGTCCCGGTGGACCTGTTAGGCGGGAATCCTTGTAGCGGCCCTGAGTCCAGGCAGCGCTTGATGGCATCGCAGAGCGCCTGGTGGCCTGCCGGTGTGTAATGCACGCTGTCACGCGTTAAAAACAGCGCGGCGACATCCGGGGAAGCCGCAAAATCGTCATAGGGGTCGCAGTAGGGCAGCCTGCGTGCGTCTAGGATGGCGCGCACTTGCTTGCGCGGCCCGCCGAAGACCTCAGGGGCACGCAGATCATTCAATTCAGGAAAGAGCACAACTCCAAGTGGCAGCGCACGCTTGGCGGCCAAGGTGGTCAAGTCCTCGAGCCGCGCCTGGAAACGCGCGCGATTGGCCTCCTGCTCCCAGGCATCGACCACGCTTCGCATCCAAGCAGTATGGTAGTCCTCGCGCTCGTTGGTGTTAAGCAGAGCATAACGCAGCCGGGTGTCGATCTCCGCTATAAAGCGTGCCGCGTAGGTGCGGCCCAGACGCTCCTGCAGCCGGGCGATCCAGTGCGGTTTGTGCGCCTCCTCAGCACGTCGGCGCATCCGCCGGGCCGGGCCCACGCTATCCATCGGCTGAAAATCGTTCAGGGTGATGCCGAGAAGCAGGGCATCAGGGTCGGCACCGAGAAAGTTCTCGCGCGCCAAGGCCAGATAATGCCCCAAGCTGTAGGCATGAACGCCAAGGTTGAGAAAGCGCGCGCGGGTGCCATCCGCCAGCGCGATGCCATCCAGACACTCGGTGAAGCGCTCGTCCTGCCTCACGCCGGGGCCGAACACCACGGAATCGCCCAGCACGGCAATGCGCCTGCCCTCGTTGGGCCGGGGCGCGAAATCGCTGTCGCGAAAACCCTGGGCATTGGTGCGAATGGCGACGTCCTGATAGGCCGTGCCCTTGAAAAACCCGGAAAAATTGGGCGCATAGTGGTAGCCCAGCGCGGGATGGGGTTGCTCGAGTCCGGCCGGGTAGCCATAGCCGCTGATGGGCTTGCTGACTTCCAGGCGATAGAACACAAAGCCCGCCAGCTGCAGCAGCAGAAACACGAACACCAACCAGAGCGCAACAAACAACAGGCGTCTCATCTCAACCCACTCTCTTCAAGGATGACAGTGCGCGCGGCTGGCTCGCGCCTAGTCGCGCCGGCTTGGGTATACTGGCGGGCTGAAACCCAAGGGACGAATGCGGCTTTGCCATGGCAGTCAATATTCTCGGCATCTCGGCATATTATCACGACAGCGCGGCCGCCCTGGTGCGCGACGGCACTGTACTGGCCGCCGCTCAGCAGGAGCGTTTCTCGCGCAAGAAGCACGATGCGGCCTTTCCAGCAGATGCCATCCGCTATTGCCTGGAGGAAGCCGGGATCGCGCTGGGCGATCTCGACCAGGTGGTCTTCTACGACAAGCCGCTGATCAAGTTCGAGCGCCTGCTCGAGACCTATCTGGCTTACGCACCACGCGGGCTGCGCTCCTTCATCACCGCCATGCCGATCTGGCTGAAGGAAAAGCTGTTTCTCAAGGATTTGCTGAAAAAAGAGCTGGCCCGACTCGGCGACCTCAAAACCACCGCGTTGCCGCCGCTCTTGTTTACCGAACATCACCAGGCACATGCCGCCTCGGCCTTCTTCCCCAGCCCCTTCGAGCGCGCCGCCGTGCTCTGTTTGGATGGCGTTGGCGAATGGGCCACCACCAGCGCCTGGCTTGGGGAGGGTCAGCGCCTCACACCCCAGTGGGAGATTCGCTTTCCGCACTCGCTGGGGCTTTTGTATTCGGCCTTTACCTACTTTGCCGGCTTTAAGGTTAATTCCGGGGAATACAAGCTGATGGGCCTCGCGCCCTATGGCGAGCCGCGCTATGTGGAGCTGATCCGCGAGCATCTGATCGACATCAAGGACGATGGCAGCTTCCGCATGAAGATGCGCTACTTTAACTACGCCAGCGGCCTGACCATGACCAACCGCCGCTTCGCGCGACTGTTCGGCGGACCGCCGCGACAGCCGGAATCCCCGGTGACCCAGCGGGAGATGGATCTGGCCCGCTCGGTGCAAGAGGTCACGGAGGACATTGTGCTGCGTCTGGCGCGCACTCTGCACCAGGAATTGAAAACAGATCACCTGTGTTTAGCCGGTGGGGTCGCGCTCAACTGCGTGGCCAATGGTCGCCTGCTGCGCGAGGGGCCCTTTAAGGACATCTGGATTCAACCCGCGGCTGGTGACGCGGGCGGCGCCTTGGGCGCGGCACTCTCGGTCTGGCACCAGTATCTCGACCAAGCCCGCGCGGCCAGCGCCGGGGATCGCATGCAGGGCGCCTATCTTGGCCCGGGTTTCAGCAATGCGCGCATCGAGGACTTTCTGCGCGACCAAGGCATCCGCTATATCCGTCTGGACGACAACGCCCTGATGCCCCAGTTGGCTGAACTGCTCGCCGAGGGGCGGATCGTCGGTTGGTTCCAGGGGCGCATGGAATTCGGACCCCGCGCGCTCGGCGGACGTTCGATCATCGGCGACCCGCGCAATCCGACAATGCAGTCGGTGATGAATCTCAAAATCAAATATCGCGAGTCTTTCCGCCCCTTTGCCCCGGCGGTGCTCGCCGAGCAGCTGAGTGATTGGTTCGAGCAGCGCGCGCCCAGTCCCTATATGCTGATGGTGGCGCCAGTCAAGGCCGATAAACGCATTGCCATGAGCGCGCGGCAGCAGCAACTGTTCGGCATCGACAAGCTCAATGTCCCGCGTTCCCAGGTTCCGGCGATCACCCATGTCGATGGCTCCGCTCGCATCCAGACTGTCCACCCTGAGACCAACCCGCGTTTCCACCGGCTGATTCAGGCCTTTGCCGAGCGCACCGGGGTACCCTTGCTGATCAATACCTCCTTTAATGTGCGCGGCGAGCCTATCGTTTGCTCGCCCGCGGATGCCTATCGCTGCTTCATGCGCACCGAGATGGATTATCTGGTGCTGGAGAACTGCCTGCTCGCCAAGTCGGACCAGCCCGAACCCGCGCGCGATGACAACTGGCGGCAGGAATTCGCATTGGACTGACGGGAGCCCACATGAACCACCCCATTCCCGAACTCGACGCGGCCGGCCTGCGCCAGTTCGCCTTGACCACCGCGGCGCTGATCGCCGCACTCTTCGGCCTGCTGCTGCCCTGGTTGCTGGGTGCCCACTGGCCACTATGGCCCTGGCCAGTGGCGGGCTTACTGGCGCTTTGGGGGCTGATCGCGCCGCGCTCCCTGCGGCCGATGTATCGCGGCTGGATGCACTTCGGCCTGCTGCTGAGCCGCGTGACCACGCCGCTGATTCTAAGCCTGGTGTATCTGCTGTTGTTCGTGCCAGCGGGGTTGCTGATGCGCCTGTTCGGCAAGGACCCCATGCAGCGCCGGCTCGATCCCAAGGCCACGACCTACCGCGTGCCGAGCGCGACCCCAACCCCTGACACCCTGGAGAGACCTTACTGATGCTCGACCTGCTCAAAGACCTGTGGGGCTTCATGCGCGAGCGCAAAAAGTTCTGGCTCGCCCCCATTATCGTGGTGATGCTGCTGCTCGGCGCCTTGATTGTGCTGGCGCAGGGATCGGCCGTGGCGCCCTTTATCTACACCCTGTTTTAGTGGCATGGAGGCCATGGTCGCGCCCGCCCCAAGGCAACACAAAGGCACAAACACCCGCCCCCCGCGAGAAGAGCGGCTGTTTGGCGTTCCGCTGCCGCTGTGGATCGCTTTCTTTGCCTTTGCCGACCTAATGCTGGCATTTCCCGAGCTTGATCTTGCCGTCTCAGCTTGGTTTTTCGACCCCCAGGCCGGCTTTGTGGCCGAGAGGCGCTGGTGGGAACGGCTACTGTATCACTCGATCGATGTCGTCCTTATTGGCTTGGTCCTCGCGCTGGTGGCTGCCTGGTGGCGGGGCCGAGCACGGGTCAAGCAGGGCCTGGGTCGGCAAGGACCAAGCGGGCGCCAGCTGGTGTTGCTCATTGCCCTGCTGGTCCTGGTTCCCGGGTTAGTGGTCAATCAGGGGCTCAAGGAGAACCTCGGGCGGGCGCGCCCCATCAGTCTGACTGAATTCGGCGGAACATCGGCGTTCACGCCGGCCTTTCTGCCCTCGGATGAGGGAGGCGGCTCCTTTAGCTCGGGGCATGCGGCCGCGGCGTTTTTCGTGGTGGTGGTCGCGGTGGAGCTGGCCTCGGCGCGGAGTCTGTGGTTTGTACTGGCGCTGGCCTATGCGCTGGCGATTGGCTGGATCCGCATTGCCAGCGGAGGGCATTTTCTCAGCGATGTGATGACATCGGCCTTTTTGGTGTGGATGGGCTATCTCAGCTTGCTGGCACTGTGGCCAGCCGGGACCGCGACCCCAGGGGATCGGAGCCTGGACCAGAGCTAAGCAAGCTTGTTCCCAGCCTCGCCGTCCGGCTTTTGTATCCCGTAGACTTTGGTTGGCTGACCACGAAAGCGCATCTCCCGCAGCAACAGCTCGCCCGCCCGCTTCGCCACGGCTTCGGAACGATGGTTCCCTGGATGTATCAGGCTGATCAGCTGATCGATCCCACGATGATTGAATGCCCAAGTGATCGATGCCTTGGCCGCTTCGGTCGCATATCCTTGCCCCCAGTGTGCCGGGCCCAGCGCCCAACACAGTTCGACCCCAGGCCATCCGTGAGGGCTTAGGAGACCCGCTCGCCCGAGCAACTCGCCAGTCTCGCGATGCTCGATTGCCCACACACCGTAGCCACGCATCGCCCAATGCCCAAGCAAAAAGGCCATGTTTCTCCAGGTTTCGGTCTTGGTGAAGGTCTTGCCACCCAAGTAGCGCATGAATGCATTGTCCGCGCACATGGTGGCATAGGGGTCCAAGTCCTCGCTTGAGAACTCCCGGAGTTTCAATCGCTCTGTTTCTAGCGTGGGAATCTTCATGTCACGTCTTTCGGCGGCCAGGGGTGCCAAACGATGGATGGGAATGGAGGCGAATGCCTTCGCCTCCCCAGGGTCGCGCGTTCAGCCCGCACCCCGCCCGCCGGTATCCGCGTGAGTAAAGCGCTGGCTAGTAAAGCGCGTGGGAGCGGTGGATGTATTTGGTCATTTCCACGTACTGGGAATTCATCCGCCGCAGGATGTCCTGTCCGACCTGGACGATATTCTGCATCACACGGTAGACCATCCAGGGGTAGTCGAGTAGCAGGGACTCGAAGGCCTCGCGTTCGATGCTGCACACCTGGGTCATGCCGAGCGAGCGCAGGGAGGCGGTGTGCGGGCGGCCGCTGATAAAGCCCATTTCCCCGGCCATGTCGCCAGCGCGCAACACATGGATGGTCGTGAACTCGCCCTTGCCGAGATCGCGGGTCACCGCCAGGGAGCCCTCGGTGATGATGTGCAGGCTGTTGTCCACCCGGCCCTCCTCAATGAGAAATTCCTGGTCCGCCAGCCGACGACAGCAGGCGATGCCGGCAAGGGCGCGCACCTGTTCGTCGTCGAGGTTGGCCGTCAGCGGCGAGCAACGCAGGGAGGCGAAATCGTCTTTCGCGGTCATGTTGTAGTCCTCAATTGTTCAAAGCCTTGATGATTCATAAGGATTGTTCAGCTGACTCCCCACCTCGCCCCCGGGAGGCAACGTTCTTCTTGTTGTTCTCCGCGATCATTCTTAACCGGCAGTCATTCTTAACCTGTGCGCGCCAGCATCGGGCTAAAGCCGGCCCTTGGTCGAGGGCAGTTGCCCGGCCATGCGCGGATCGGGTTCGACCGCCATGCGCAGCGCGCGACCGCAGGCCTTGAAAATGGTCTCGGCCTGATGGTGGGCGTTACTGCCACGCAGATTGTCGATCTGCAGCGTCAGGGCGGCGTGATTGACCAAGCCTTGGAAGAATTCCCGCACCAGATCCACGTCAAAGTCGCCGATACGCGCACGGCTGAAGGCGACCTGGAAGGTCAGGCCCGGGCGCCCGGACAGATCGACCACCACGCGCGACAAGGCTTCATCCAGGGGCACATAGGCATGGCCGTAGCGCCGGATGCCGCGTTTGTCGCCCAGCGCCTTGTGCAGCGCCTGCCCGAGGGTGATGCCGACATCCTCCACCGTGTGATGGGCGTCGATCTGCAGGTCGCCGCGCGCGGCAATACTGAGGTCGATCAGGCCATGGCGGGCGATCTGATCGAGCATGTGATCGAGAAAGGGCACGCCGGTGGCAATGGCCGCCTGGCCCTCGCCATCCAGATTGAGCCCGACCCGCACCTCGGTTTCCAGCGTCTGGCGCTGCACCTCGGCCGTGCGTGGGGCGATGATCAGGTCCTTGGAGGGGTCATGTTCGCTCATGCTTGGTCTCTCCTCTCGCTAGCAGACGTTCTAAGGGTATAGCAAGAAGGGCTGCCGCGCCTCGCGCCATTCGGCTTCATCGGCTCGCAACAGGGCATCAAGGTCGCCCGGCTCGGCCTCGGGATCGTCCACCCAGGTGCGCAGGCCGGTGCCGCCGTCGATCAGGTCGATGGCCAGGCGTTCGCTCTCGTATTCGTAGGGAAAGTCGCGCCAGATGGGCTCGTCGGGCCGCTCTAGGCGCAGGGCTTTCAAAAACAGCGCCACCAACCGGTAGGGGCGGAAGCCCTCGTGGTCATAATGGGCGCTATCGGTGTGAATTTGAATCCCCTGACAGAGCGCGCCGGCATGTTTCTGAAACACCGGCGCGAAGGTGCAACAGCGCACCAGGCAACCGGCCATCCAGTCCGACGCCAGGCTCTCCATGCGCTGGAGCAGCCGACAAACATTGAGGTCAGGCGCGCCTATCACCTCGAGCGGCGTGGTGGTGCCGCGCCCTTCGGAGAGATGGGTGCCCTCGATCAGCACGGTGCCGGGGAAACAGCGCGCCATGTTAAGTGAGGATGCGTTGGGACTGGGGTTGACCCAGGGCAGCTCGTCGCGTGGCCAGCCGAAGCCGGGCGCGAGGTGCGGGTCGTAGCCGTGCATGGGAATGACCCGCAGATCGAGATCGAGCTTGCACTCGGCGACGAACCAGCGCGCCAGCTCGCCGAAGGTCAGCCCGTGGCGCATCGGCAGCCGCCCGGCACCGACAAAGCTCTCCCAGCCGGATTCCAGCAGGCTGCCCTCGACCGGCCGGCCGGCCGGGTTGGGTCGGTCCAGCACCCAAACGCTCTTGCTCTTGCCTTTACCCTTACCAGCGCAAGCGCCCAGCATATTGGCCAGGGTGGTCACATAGGTGTAAATGCGGGTGCCGATGTCCTGCAGGTCGATCAGCAGCAGATCGAAGCTGGCCAGCATCTCCTCGGTTGGGTAGCGCACCTGGCCGTAGAGACTGAACACCGGGATGCGATACACGGGGTCGATATAATCATCGGACTCAATCATGTTGTCCTGTTTGTCGCCGCGCATCCCGTGCTGGGGACCGAAGGCGGCAACCAGTTCGACCGCGCCGACCGTCATGAGCGCGTCGAGCGTGTGGCGCCCGACATGATTGACCGAGGCGGAATGGCCGAGCAGCGCCACCCGCCGCCCGCGCAATTCGGCGCGCGCCTCGGGTTGGCTGAGGAGTTGATCAATTCCCAGGCGCATGCAGCATCTCCCGCAAGGCTGGCCAGAGGTTATCGAGAATGCGTGCTTGCGCCGCCGCCGTGGGATGCAGCCCATCGGCCTGCATCAGATCCCAGCGCTCGGCCACGCCGGCGAGCAGGCGTGGCACCAGTTGAACGCCGGTCTGCTCGGCGACATCCGCGAACATGCGTTGAAAGCCCTCGCTGTAGGCCGCACCATAATTGGGCGGCAGACGAATACCGACCAGCAAAACAGAGGCGCCGGACGCCTCGGCCCGATCAATGAGCTGGACCAGCCGCTCGCCGATGTCGCGCGGGGCAAAACCGCGCAACCCGTCGTTCGCGCCCAGGGCGATGATAACCAGCCGCGGACGGTGTTTAGCGAGCAACCCGGGCAGGCGTTCGAGCCCACCGGCGGTGGTCTCGCCAGAGATACTGGCATTGATCACCTCGACACCGGGCCATTTCTCGGACTCGCCTTCGGACCGGTCCTCGCGCCGGATTGCGTCAAGGCGCTGTGCGAGCAAGGCCACCCAGGCATCCTGGACTGGCATCCCATAGGCCGCGCTCAGGCTGTCACCGAGCACCAGCAGGCGCAAGGGTTCGGCGGCCACGGAAACCCTGGCGAAGAGTGCCAGGATGGCCGCCAAGATCAGGATGTGCAAAGACTTGCTATTGAACTTGCCGTTCATGGAATTGATCATTTCTAACTGACGAGCTGCCATATCGCGGCATTTTCATTCGCCGCCCATCCCAAAACAGGACAACCAAGAAAGCATGACGGAATCCGATCAGCTCACGCAAGCGCCGGCGCTCTGTCGCGCGCTGGCGGTTGGCAAGCAACTCCAGGGCCCCGCCGGTCACCTGAGCATTTTGCGCGCTTTGGACCTGGATGTCGCCCCGGGCGAGGCGGTGGCCATTCTCGGCGCCTCCGGCTCGGGCAAGTCCACCCTGCTTGGATTGCTGGCGGGGCTCGACAGCCCGAGCAGCGGCGACATCTGGCTGTGCGGCCAGGCGCTCGCCGGGCTGGACGAGGACGGCCGCGCCGCCCTGCGCCAGGGTCGGGTGGGCTTTGTGTTCCAGAACTTTCAACTGCTACCAACCCTGACCGCGCGCGAGAATGTTCTGCTGCCGCTGGAGCTGGCCGGCGAGCGCGCCGCCGAGGCCAGCCGCCGCGCCGAGGAGGCGTTGACCGCCGTGGGCTTGAGCGAGCGCGCCGGACATTATCCACGCCAGCTCTCCGGTGGGGAACAGCAGCGGGTCGCCATTGCCCGCGCTTTCGCACCGGCGCCGCGCATTTTGTTCGCCGACGAGCCAACCGGCAACCTGGATGCCGACACGGGCGCGCGCATTATCGAACTGCTGCTGCAACTGCGCGCCGACGCCGGCGCCGCCCTGGTGCTGGTCACCCATGATCCGGCCCTTGCCGAGCGCTGCGACCGCCGCCTGCACATGCACGACGGTCAGCTGCGGGAGCAAGACTAATGCGCCCGGATCAGCCCGCCATGAGCGCATCCCCAGCCACCGCCGCCGCCGCCCGCCTCGCCGCGCCCAGACACAACGCCTGGCGCCTGGCGCTGCGTCTGCTCGGGCGCGATTGGCGCGGTGGCGACCTGGGACTGCTGCTTGCCGCCCTGGTGCTCACGGTCGCGGCCGTGACCGCCGTGGGCTTTTTCACCGACCGCATCGCCTCCGCCATTGATCGCCAGGGCAGCGACCTGCTGGCGGCCGATCTGGTTATCGCTTCCAGTCAGCCGATCACCGAGCCGGTGCGCGCGCGCGCCGCGCAAAGCGGCTTGATCAGCGCCGAGACGCTGAGCTTTCGCAGCGTGGTGCTGGCGGGCGAGAAAACCCAGCTGGTGCAGGCCAAGGCGGTCAGCCCAGGCTATCCGCTGCGCGGCCAGCTGCGCGTTCAACACGCGCTCAACGGCCCGAGCGAGACCATGACCAGCGGCCCCGCGCCTGGCACGGCCTGGGTCGAGGCGCCGCTGCTGCACGCGCTGGGGCTCAGTATCGGCGAGCGCCTGCGCCTTGGCGAGCAGCCCCTGCGCATCGACGCCATCATTGCCCATGAGCCGGATCGCGGCGGCGGCTTCGCGCAATTCGCCCCCCGGGTCATGATGGCCGCCGCCGATCTGCCAGCCACCGGGTTGATCACGCCGGCAAGCCGCGTCGATTATCGCCTGCTGCTGGCGGGCGAGCCCGCGGCGCTGCGCACCTTTGGCGACTGGGCCAAGAGCCATCTCACACCCGATGCCGAGCTGCAAAGCGCCCAGGACGCGCGCCCGGAACTGGCCTCGGCCAGCGAGCGCGCGGCACGCTTTCTGCACCTGGCGGCCCTGACCACGGTGCTGGTCGCCGGGGCCGCCGTGGCGCTGGCCAGCCGGCGCTTTGTCGAGCGCCAGACCGACGCGGTCGCCGTGATGCGTGCCCTGGGCGCGCCGCGCGGTCTGCTGGCGCGACTCTTTGCCTGGCGACTGCTGGGTCTGGGCCTGATCGCCAGTACCCTCGGTTGCCTGCTTGGCTATCTGGGACAGCAGGGGCTGCTGCTGATCCTGGGTGACTGGTTTGGCGAGCGCCTGCCACCGCCGTCGCTGCGCCCGCTGGCGCTGGGCTATGGCACCGGACTGATCGCCCTGGCCGGCTTCGCCCTCCCCCCCCTGGTGCAGCTCGCGCGGGTGCCGCCGCTGCGGGTGCTGCGGCGCGATCTCGGCGCCCCGCCCGCCTCCCTGGCGCTGGCCATGGGCGCGGCGGTGGCGGCCCTGGCGGCCCTGCTGTTCTGGCTGGCCGATGATGTCGACCTGGCGTTGCGGGTGCTCGGCGGCACCCTGGCCGCCATCGCGGCCCTGGCCGGGCTTGGCAGCCTGCTGGTCTGGGGCGCGCGCATTGCCGCGCGGCGCGCGCGCGGCATCTGGCGCCTGGGACTGGCCGGCATCGGGCGGCGCCCGGCGCAGTCGGTCATGCAGCTGTGCGGCTTTGGGATCGGTCTGCTGGCGCTGCTGCTATTGGCGGTGGTGCGGGTGGATCTGCTGCGCGACTGGCAGGCAAGCCTGCCGGAAGGCGCGCCCAATCGCTTCTTGATCAACATTCAGCCGGGCGAGGTCGAACCCCTGCGAGCGTTTTTCCGCGACGCCGGTCTCGACACCTCCGGTCTTTACCCCATGGTGCGCGGGCGGCTGCGCGCCATTGGCGAGCGTCTGGTCGATGAGGAAACCTATGACAACGCGCGCGCCGAGCGCCTCGCCCGGCGTGAGTTCAACCTGAGCTTTGCCAGCGACTTGCAGACCGACAATCGCCTCATGGCGGGCATTTGGTGGCCGAATGACCAGGCCCCGGCCCAATTCTCGGTGGAGGAAGGCATCGCCGAGACCCTGAACATTGCCCTGGGCGACACCCTGCGCTTTTGGGTGGCCGGGCAGGAGATCAGCGGCCCGGTCACCAGCCTGCGCGAGGTGCGGTGGGACAGTTTTAACGTGAACTTTTTTGTCATCGCCCCACCCGCCGCGCTCAACGACCAGCCGGCGACCTGGGTGACCAGCTTTTATCTGCCGCCCGGGCGCGATGGCTGGATTCCCGAACTGCTCGAGCGCTTTCCCAGTGTGACAGTGATTGATATCGATGCCCTGCTGACCGAGGTGCGCGGCGTCATCGACCAGGGTATCCGCGCGGTGGAATATGTCTTTGGCTTTACCCTGCTCGCCGGACTGCTGGTGATGATCACCGGGATTCAGGCAAGCCTCGGCAGCCGCCGCGCCGAACAGGCCGTGCTGCGCACCCTGGGCGCCGGACGCGGTCCCCTGCTGCGCGCGATCATGATTGAATTCACCACCCTGGGCCTGCTCGCCGGCTTGCTGGCCAGCGCCTTCGCGGCCCTGATTGGCTGGTTGCTAGCGACCCAGGTGTTCGACCTGGCCTACGGCATCGACCCCTGGCTGTGGCTGCTTGGCGTGCCCGGCAGCGCGCTGCTCATCGGCCTGGCCGGCACCCTGGCCAGCTGGGGGCCGCTGGTGCGACCGCCGCTGGGGGCCTTGCGCGCGGCGGGCTGAATGACAGACTGTCCGAATGGGAACGACTGAATCAGGCGCGTGACCATCTGCCAGCTGGGGTCAACTCCTGCTATGATTCACCGAAATTCAAACGCTGTGCCGCGCTCATGATCTTCAAGCCCAATCCGGTTGCCTTCCTCTTGGTCACCATGACCACCATCCTCTCGCCGGCCGCCGCCCTTGATGCCTCAAGCCTCGATCTGCGTGTGACCGATGCTGACATCCGGCCCGCGGTCACCCTCAAGCAGTTCGACAACCGGCGGGTCGAGGAATACAGCGTGAATAACAATGTCTATATGCTGAAGATCACGCCCAGCGCCGGCGCGCCCTATTATCTGATCGATCAGGATGGCTCTGGCGACATGTCCTGGAGCCGCGGCCCGCCTGGACCCAACCTGCAGGTGCCGCAATGGACACTGTTCCGTTGGTAGGCTCAGCGGGCAGTCTCGACGGTCCGCCACGCCAGCCAGAGCTTTGAGAACCCCCTTTTCGCCACGATGAGGCCTGCTCCATGAAATTCCCATCCGCCTGGCCGCGCTGGCCACTGGCCCTGGTCTTGCTGTTCGCCACCAGCCTGGCGAGCGCCGATACCCTGGGCAAGATCAAATCCCGCGGCACTCTCAGGTGCGCCGTCAATGGCGAGGTTCCCGGTCTGTCGCTCCAGGCCGGCGACGGTCGCTGGAGCGGGCTCGACGTGGACTTTTGCCGTGCGCTGGCCGCCGCCGTGCTGGGTGATGCGGACAAGGTTGAGTTCATCCCGACAACCACGGC
Organism: Thiorhodovibrio winogradskyi; assembly: GCF_036208045.1. Classification (NCBI taxonomy): domain Bacteria; kingdom Pseudomonadati; phylum Pseudomonadota; class Gammaproteobacteria; order Chromatiales; family Chromatiaceae; genus Thiorhodovibrio; species Thiorhodovibrio winogradskyi. Next base: position 4,270,852 of record NZ_CP121472.1, read on the forward strand.
CGAGCGCTTCGAGGCGCTGACCAAAGGCCGTGCCGATGTGCTCGCGCGCAATACCAGCTGGACCCAGGCGCGGGAACTGACTGAAGCCATCCGCTTTGTCGGCGTGCTCTATCACGACGGCCAAGGGTTCATGGTGCCACGCACGAGCGGCAAACGCAGCGCGCTTGAATTGGCCAATGTCAAGGTCTGCGCCATCACGAAAACCACCAACATCGACAATGCCAAGAGCTATTTCACCCGCCATCGCATGCCGATGGAGCTCATGCCGTTCGATGATCTGCCCACTGCCGCGGATGCCTACCAAGAAGGTCGCTGCGATACCCTGACGGCGGACCAGTCGCAGCTGCATGCGCTACGCGCCCTGTTCCCGGATCCCAAGGCCCACCGCATCCTGCCCGAGATTATCTCGCGCGAACCCCTGAGCCCGGCTGTCCCCGCCGCCGACGATAAATGGTTCGAGCTGGCGCGCTGGACGCTCTTTACCCTGATCAATGCCGAAATCCTTGGCATCGACTCGGGCAATGTCGCCACCGCCCGCGAACGCGGCCGCAGTGATGAGGTCCGCACCCTGCTCGGTGACGACAATGATATCAATGCCCACCTCGGACTCAGTGAAGGCTGGGGGGCGCGCATCATCGCCGCGGTCGGCAACTATGGCGAGATGTTCGAGCGCAACCTGGGCCCGGACTCAGGGCTGGACATCAAACGGGGTCTGAATGCCCTCTGGGATCGGGGCGGATTGCTCTACGCCCCGCCGCCCCGCTGAGCCGGTCAAGCCGTCATGACATTGATCAGCCCCTTCCGCGCGCTGCGGCCCGCGACTGGACGCGCCAAGGACATCATCGCGCCGCCCTATGACGTGATGAGCACCGAGGAGGCGCGCACCATGGTGCAAGGCAGACCGCACAGCTTTCTGCATGTCTCGCGCCCGGAGATCGATCTGCCGCCGGGCAGCGACCCGAGCACCCCCGCCGCCTACGCCAAGGCAGGGGAGAACTTTATGGCGCTGCGGCAACAAGAGTTGTTGCAACGCGACCCGACCCCTTGCCTGTATATCTACCGTTTAACCCAGGGACAGCATCGCCAGACCGGGATCGCGGCCATTGCCTCGGTCGCCGCCTACCGTGACGGGCGCATCAAGAAGCACGAGCTGACCCGCCCGGCGAAAGAAGACGACCGCGTGCGCCATATCCAAGCGCTGGCGGCGCAAACCGGTCCGGTTTTTCTCATTCACCGCGCGAACGACATCATTCAACAACGGCTGGCCGAGTACAGCAGCGCACCACCCACAATCGATGTCCAGGCCGAGGATGGCGTGACTCACCAGCTCTGGACCCTGCAGGCTCCGGACGCCATCACAGAGCTCTGCAGCGCTTACGAGGCCCTGAATGCGCTTTACATTGCCGACGGTCACCACCGCTGCGCCGCCGCGGCAAGAGTCGCCGAGGATCATCCAGACTTAGCAGACGCCGGTGGTTTTCTCGCCGCCATCTTCCCCGACGACCAGACGCGAATCCTCGCCTACAATCGCCTGATTCGCGATCTCAACTGCTTGACCGCGCAGTCGTTTCTCAGCGGCTTGGAAGAGAATTTCGCGCTTGAGCCCCACCCCACTCCCGTCACACCGGAGGCCGCGGGTGTTTTCGGTCTGTATCTTGACCACCAGTGGTATCGCCTGACCATTAAAGCCGAGCCGCGCGAGCAAGGCATCTCCCGGGGACCGGCCAGCCAACTCGACGCCAGCCTGCTGCAGGACTTTCTGATCCGTCCCCTGCTCGGCATCGACAACCCCAGAACCGACGAGCGCATCGACTTCGTTGGCGGCAGCCGGGGTATCGCCGGCCTGACCGAACCCGTCGACCAGGGCCAGATGCGCCTCGCGCTCGCGCTGCATCCCACCAGCGCGCGGGAACTCATGGCCGTCGCCGACGCCAAGGCCCTCATGCCGCCAAAATCCACCTGGTTCGAGCCCAAGCTGGCCGATGGGTTGCTGTGTCATTTGCTGAGCTGAAACATTTGCTTACCAATACAGCTCTGGCTTCGTTGCCCTTGGCGTGACGCGATCGTGACTCATCTAGAACGGCAACAGCTGAGCGGACGCGGTCTGGGGCGAGGTGGGCATATCGCTCTGTCATGGTGATCGAGAAATGACCAAGTAAGTCTCGAACCTCGGTTAGTGGCACTCCTGCGGTGACAAGCCAAGCGGCACATGTGTGGCGAAGGTCGTGAAAGCGGAAGTCGTCGATACCCGCCTTTCGACAGGCTGCAAGAAAGCCCTTTCGCGCATCTCGGATGCGTGCGCCGTTTTGCTTCACGAAAACCAGCGGACAGTCGGGTAGGTGACTTGCCCGCCAGCTCGCTCGAGAAAGCAACGCAGCACGTGCTGTTTGGTTCAGCGGAACACTCCGATATTTTCCGTTCTTCGTCTCAGTCGCCTCAAGGTGGATAGTGCCAAGCTTGAGATCAGCTTACCTTTACATCGACTGTTTACCAGTCCGACCATCAAGGGTTTAGCTAGTTATTTAGTGTTCTCCATCATGGCGGCTTCAAGCTCACCTGTTCTCGATTTCCTGTGTCCGTACCTTAAACTTGGTAGGTAGTTGAAGATAAGTCACTTAATCAGGTTAGCGACCTCCGGGAACCTTGAGACAACCAACATGCTTCTTGTTGTGCGGAGCTAACGACTGGCGTACTCGCAGTCTCTGTCGGGTATGCTTGATCGCGCTCTCCCAATTTCTGCCGTTGTTATGAACCTTTTTCGAGGTTCTTGGGTCTTGGTGGCAAGGGATAAGGCGCTCGGTACTCAATATCCCCCTCGATGACACGGAAGCGCTGAGGGATAGCAAACAGGCGGAAGACGTTCCTTGGTACTCGTGGTCTCCCGTCGCGGTCAGGAAAAAACGGGATGCCCAGTTCCCTCAGATGCTCGCGCTGCTTGTCGGTGCGGACGTAACCGGTGAGGTCGGCGATGTCTTCGTCGGTCAGAAAGAAGGGTTCCTCGCTCATACGTCGAACTCCCGGCGGCGCGGCTGTTTGCGTAGGATGATCGGGCGCTTCTTCGAAGTTCCGGTTTCCGGCGTTGTACCCAGCAGTGGCTCTGCTTGCGCGTACTCGGCGACATCGGGGTGACCGCTCGCGGCGATGTACTCCCCGCGCAGCTCTCCACGGTAAATATTTCAGTCTTTCGGACAGCGGACGGCGATCTTGGCCTGGTTGCGATTGACACTGACGCAGGCGATCTGTATGCGGTGGTTGCCGAGATCCTCGGGCAGCTTGAGCATGATCAACTCGCCGGGGCGGCGTGTCAGGACAAGTCCCAAGGGACGGGGTTTATTGTTGTTTTGCGGTGTATTGGGCATGTTATGGCCCTCCATGGTTGTCGAACAGGTTGGATGTTGCCGCGAAGTGCCTTGATGGCGGTGACCGCAGCTGTGGGTGGGAACGGGGACTTGATCGGGATCTAGTGTGCTACCAGCCGGTTAGGGCTGATGGGACGTCTGGCGCTCCCTACGACTGTGCAGCGAGGAAGTTCTTCTGGTCGCCAGCTTGCCGCCCCACCCCCGACGCGCCCACCGGGCGCAAGGCGTCAGTCGGTGACGGCGGTTCGACGCGGGTGACCAGGCTAGCGGGAACGGATGACCGCAGTCCTCCGTGTCATCTCGCCTTTTCTCATTCAGGCGTGAGCCGCGAGGGGAAAGGACGGGACTCTATCGGGATTGAACAGAATCCGAAGTGGGGGACCGGGTCTCAGTTCCCGGGTATGGGGGTGTTGGCTTGGATGATGAGGCGCGAGATTGGGGTATTGCGGTCGCCTGGGTTGTGGGATTTCCCAAAAAATTTCAGAAAATTTGCAGGCTTAAGTCATTGCCCCAAGCCCTTCCACGTAGAGCGATTACCGGAGCTGCCAGTACTCCGAAGCCGCCGGACCACTCCAATGGCGGCAATGGGGGAGACCCACCCGCTGGTCGCAGTCACCAGCCCAAGAGTACTCAGCAAGAAGCCTCGGTGTGATAGGCAGAGGCATGGCGATCAAGCGTTCTGCTCTTCCCAAGCCAAGAACGCGCAGATGATCTTCATCGCCCAACACGGCAACTACGCGTCGCGTGCTTGTTTCCTGGATTGTACACTTTTCTTACTGGCAGACGTCGAGCGGAGATTCCCCTGAAAGGTGTAGTTGCTGTCCGGCTCACTCGGCGTCCGAATCAGCTTGTCTCGAATCATCCGCGTGGTTGGATAACTCACGCCCAAGTGGCGTTTCAGGGCGAGGGTGGATAGCCCAGTCTTCGCCTGATTAATCAGGTAGATAGCTAGAAACCACACGGTCAGCGGCACGTGGGTGCTCTGGAAAAGAGTCCCGGCGATCACCGAGGTTTGTTTGCGGCACCCTCGGCACTGAAATATTTTCCGGCTCCCGCCCTGGAGAACATAGGCGTGGGCATCACCACACTCGGGGCAGCGAAATCCCTCCGGCCAGCGGGCCTGCTCCAATGCGCGTTCGCACTGCGCCTCAGAGCCAAACTGCGCGAGAAAATCCGGCAATGACAAGCCGGGCTGGAATTGAACGCGATGCATCGACATGGCTGATCCTAAGGTGAGGCGGGTAACCCCATTGTGCGCCATTTTTCTTGTCTGCCATCGAAAAGGTGGCAGATCTGAAGAATCTTGCTAGTCAGGCTCGGTCTTACTTCTGCGACTCTTTCCAAGCCAGGAACTCACCGATGATGTTGCGCGCCCGTCCGGCTGTGCCCTTCGGCCACTCGCCTTTGGCGGTGATGTAGGCCTCAACGCGATCACTGAACTTCGACTTGGCGACGTGTATGAGAGCTTCGGCTTCGGTGGTGAAGCACTTGCCATCGGGTGTCTTGAAGGTGGCGACACGCTCGATCTGAACGGGGAGCTGCGCGACGTTTGTTTGGGCTGCGGCTGCGGACTTCGTCTTCGTCCGAACGAAGCCGCCTGGCAACAACAAATTTCTCGTCTAACTTGGCCATTACTGGCGTCGCTTGCTCCGCCGCCTTGCTGTCGCACTCTTTGCGTCGACACCCTGCAAAACTGGGTTTTGATGCACAATGATCGGCGTAATCCAGACGTAATCGAAACTGCGAAAAGAGTACGCTTGTAGGCAAATTCCCTACAAAATTTGTCCGTTTTTGCCGATTTCTGGATAATTCCTCCGATTCTTCGTGTAAACGGAAAAAACTTTCTGTGCGTCTCGATTTCTTGTACTGTTGCGGCGAAGGCTTTGCTGATGAGGCGGAAACCTCTCCGCCGTTCAGCGCGAATCCTTGCTTCTGTCCATCCTTCATTGTGCTGTGACTGGAACCCTCCCCTGAGCGCCTGGCATGCTGCTAACGGATTTTGCCCCTGGCCAACGACTGGCCGGCGTTGAGCCCAACCAGATCGTCACGGTCGTGGCCGCCGTGCCAGCTGGTGAGACTGTTTCCCAATTGCTCTATCGCCTGCCCAACGGCGACATCCGCGAGCGTCTGCTCACCACCGAAGACGCCGCCCCCATCGCCCCCGCCACTGCTGAGTGCCCCTTTGCCTTCGATGGCGATGGTGCTGAATTTCAACTGGTGTGCGAGGCCAAGCGCATCGATCTCGCCTTCCTCTTCGATCCGCTGCTGGCGGTACCTCCAACGTCGACCCGCTGCCGCACCAGATCACAGCGGTCTATGACGCCATGCTGCCGCGTCAGCCGCTGCGCTTCGTCCTGGCCGATGACCCCGGCGCTGGCAAGACCATCATGGCCGGGCTCTACATCCGCGAGCTGCTGCTGCGCGCCGATGCCGAGCGCATCCTGATCGTCGCCCCCGGCAGCCTGGTCGAGCAATGGCGCGAGGAACTGCTGGAGAAATTCGACCTGCGTTTTCAGGTCGTCTCGCCAGGCTTGATCCAAGCCGCGCCCAGTGGCAATCCCTTCGCCGACTTTCCCCGCCTCATCGCCCGGCTCGATCAGCTCGCGCGCAACGAGACCCTCCAAGACCAAGCCTGCGCCGCTGGCTGGGACTTGATCGTGTTTGATGAAGCGCACAAGCTCGCCGCGCACTTTTTCGGCACCAAGCTTGAGAAGACCGGGCGTTTTCGCCTCGCCGAAGCCCTGGGGGCCGAGACGCGGCATCTGCTGCTGATGACCGCCACCCCGCACAATGGCAAGGAGGAAGATTTTCAGCTCTTTCTCTCGCTGCTCGACTCCGACCGTTTCTATGGCAAGTTCCGCGATGGGGTGCACCAGGTCGACGCCTCGGACCTGATGCGCCGCCTGGTCAAAGAAGAACTGGTCAAGTTCGACGGCACCCCGCTGTTCCCGGAGCGGAGCGCCTACACGGTCAACTATGAACTCTCCCCGCCGGAAGTGGCGCTCTATGAGGCCGTCACCGCCTATGTGCAGACCGAAATGGGCAAAGCCGATGAGATCGGCGGCAAGCGCCGCAATTCGGTCGGCTTCGCGCTCACTGCCCTACAGCGGCGACTCGCCTCCAGCCCCGAGGCCATCTATCAATCCCTCAAACGCCGGCGCGAACGGCTCGAAAGTCGCCTGCGCGAGGAAAAGCTCGGCTTGCGCGCCCAGACCCTGCACGCCGAAACCCTCGACGGCCTGGACCTGCCCGAGGACGACGACGATCTGAACGCCGAGGAGCAGGAAACCCTGGAGGAAACGTTGGTCGATCAGGCCACCGCCGCGCGCACCGTCGCCGAGCTGGAAAGCGAAATCGTTTTCCTGCGTGGCCTGGAGCACCAGGCCAAGACCGTGGTCGCCTCCGGGCAGGATCGCAAGTGGGACGAGCTGTCACGGCTGTTGCAGCACCGCCCGGAGATGCAGAATGACGCCGGTCGCCAGCGCAAGCTGATCATCTTCTCCGAGCACCGAGACACCCTGAACTACCTGCACGCACGCATTGCCGGCGTGCTCGGGCGCGAAGATGCTATTGTCGTCATCCACGGCTGCACCCATGGCGACGAGCGCAAGAAACGCCAGGCACAATTTCGCTCCGACCCGAAGGTGCGCATCCTCATCGCCACCGATGCCGCTGGCGAAGGCGTGAACCTGCAAAACGCCAACCTCATGGTCAACTATGACCTGCCGTGGAACCCCAACCGGCTGGAGCAACGCTTCGGGCGCATCCACCGTATCGGTCAGACCGAAGTCTGTCACCTATGGAACCTGGTCGCCGCCGAGACCCGCGAGGGCGATGTCTACGCCCGCCTGCTGACCAAGCTGGAAATCGAAGGCCAGGCGCTCAACGGGCGAGTGTTCGACATCTTGGGCGAAGTCTTCGAGAACATCCGCCTGCGCGATCTGCTGCTGGAGGCCATCCGCTACGGCGACCAGCCCGAGGTGCGCGCGCGGCTCACCCAGCGCATTGAGACCGCGCTCGATCACCAGCGCCTGCAAGACCTGCTCGCGCGCAATGCGCTGACGCAAGAAACCCTCGGCCCCGAGCAACTGTTCAAGGTCAAGCGCCAGATGGAAGAAGCCGAAGCCCGGCGCTTGCAGCCCTATTTCGTGCGCGCTTTCTTCCTGCGCGCCTTCGAGGCCCTGCACGGCAGCGCCCACCGCCGCGAGCAGGGCCGCTTCGAGATCACCCACGTCCCCGCCAGCCTGCGCGAGCGCGACCGGCGCCTGAGCGGCCGCAATCGCCGCGAGACCGAACCCGTGCTCGCGCGCTACGAGCGCATCTGCTTCGAGCGCGACGCCACCCGCCTCGCGGACCGGCCCGGCGACCCGGGCGCGGTGCTGATGCACCCCGGTCATCCGCTGATGCTGGCCATGACCGACGTGCTGCTGGAGCGCCACGGTAATCTGCTGCGCCAGGGTGCCATCCTGGTCGATCCGGCCGATGATGGCCTCACGCCCCATCTGCTGCTGTTGCTCACCCACAAAGTCCAGGCCGGCGATGGCACCATCCTCTCCACCCGCCTGCAATTCGTGCGGGTAGCGCCGGACGGCCAGACCCAGTTCGCCGGCTGGGCGCCGCATCTGGACCTCGAACCCTTGGGATTAGGAGATAGGAAACAGGAGTTAGGAGATAGCGAAGAGGCGGGTTGTCCAATTGACGATGAAGGAACCAGCGAGGCCGATGACCTAATTGCTAACTGCTTACCCCTATTTCCTGCCAACATCGAGGACCGCGCCGTCGCGCTCGCCACCGCCACCCTGGCACCGGTCCATTATCAGGAGATCGCGGAGCGGCGTATCGCCCATATCGAAAAGACCCTGGTCGCGGTGCATGAGCGCCTGACCAAGGAAATCAGCTTCTGGACCGACCGTTGGGAGCGCCTGCGCGAAGACAAAGAGGCCGGCAAGGACGTGCGCCTCAACCTCGACAACGCCCAGCGCACCATACTCGACCTGCAAGGCCGGCTCGACCGACGCAAGCGCGAACTCGAAGTCATGCGCCACGTCATCAACAGCCCACCGGCGGTGATTGGCGCGGCGCTGGTGATCCCCGCCGGCCTGCTGCGCCAACGCCGTGGCAGAGCCCCCGCCGAGCCGGATGTCCTCAGCGCTGACGCCCAGGCCCGCGCCCATATCGAACAACTGGCGATGACCGCCGTGCGCCACGCCGAGGAGGCACGCGGCTGGACCGTCGAAGACGTCTCCGCCGCCAAATGCGGCTGGGATCTCACCGCCTACCCGCCAGCGAATCTTCAGCCCCAACCCCTGCCACGCCACATTGAAGTCAAAGGCCGCGCCGCCGGTGCCACCACGGTGACCATCACCCGCAACGAGATGCTCTACGCCTTCAACCAGGGCGCGAAGTTCGTCCTCGCCATCGTGCTGGTGCACCCCGATGATCGCACCGAGGGGCCTTACTACCTGCGCAATCCCTTTGATCGGGAGCCGGCTTGGGGGGTGGCGTCGGTCAATTACGCGTTAAGGGAACTGCTCGGACGGGCATCCCCCCAAGCCTCTGGATAATCTGAAAATTAATGCACGAGGATCATGAATCGCACAACCAAATGCCGGCTCGAATCGTCCTTGATACGAACGTTCTCTACGCTGGCCTGTTTTCCAAGGTTGGAAAATCCCACCAGTTGCTGAAAGCACTTTGGGGCGGTAAAGTTCGGCTTGTTCTCTCAACGCCCCTCTTATTTGAGTACGAGGAAATACTCAAGAGAAATCAGAACACACTAAACCTAGCGGATCCTGAAGTCGACATTATCCTCGATCAACTCTGCGCCATGGCAGATTATCAGCAGGTTTATTTCCTCTGGCGTCCCTGTTTACCCGACCCAAAAGACGACATGGTGCTAGAACTCGCCGTTGCCGCGCAGGGAGCGCAAATTGTGACCTTTAACATCCGAGATTTTTCGCCGGCTGAAAAATTTGGCATTTAGGTGATCACACCAGGAGCCTTACTGGAAACCTTATGACAAACTTCTACCTTACCCTGCCGAACTCCATCGAGCGCCATCTCAACGAAATGGCCCAGTTGGATGGCGTCCCGATTGATCAATTCATCTCTAGCGCCGTCGCTGAAAAAATCTCCGCCATCACGGCGGAAAACTATCTTCGCTCCCGAGCCGAGCGCGCTGATCCCGCCGCTTTTCAGGCAATCCTAGACCGTGTTGAAGATCGCCCACCGCTTCCCGGAGACGAATAGCCCAGATCCCCCCAAATCCACCCAGATCCACCCCGACACCCTAATCGCAATTTCGGAATTCGTCTCGGTGGAAATTTTCTCAGCGCGCAACTAAACAGACCGGAGCGTCGCTATGACCAGCATTGGCGAGATCACCGCCCAAGGGCAAACCATCATTCCTCAGGAAATCCGCCTCTTGCTCAACGTCAAACCGGGTGATCGGATTGCCTGGGAGGCGAGCGATGATGGTTGGGTGCGTGTGCGCCGCGCCAATCCACTGGACCTGGAGTATCTCCACGCCGTGGCAGACACGCTTGGCGAATGGAGTAGCGCGGCGGATGAAGACGCCTATCGTGACCTATAACGCCTTTGACGTAGTGCGGGTGCCCTTTCCCTTCACGGATCGCGGGGCCACCAAGCATCGCCCCGCCCTGATCATCTCCGAGGCGTCGAGGTTCAATCAGCCTGCGGGCCATTCTGTCATGGCGATGATTACGTCCGCCTACCACGCCCCCTGGCCACTCGATTGCCTGATCGAGGATCTGGACGCCGCCGGTTTACCCGCCCCGTCGCGGGTACGGTTCAAACTCTTTACCCTCGATCACCGTCTGGTGAATCCTTGCCTTGGTCGCTTGTCCTTACCCGATCAAGCCCAGGTGCGCCAAGGTCTCATCGCCCTCTTCAACTGGATGCCCACATGACTCCCATCAAAGCCCCCAAGAAGCTCGTCGAAGTCGCTCTGCCGCTCGATGCTATCAATGCCGCTGCGGCGCGGGAGAAGTCGATTCGTCATGGGATAAATAGGGTCCTAGCCCCCTTTGATAACCTACACAAAACAACACGACCATTAAGTTAAGCCATTTCTGGTGGATGCGCCCTTCGGGCTTATCCACCCTACGCGCCCACTTGTAGGGTGGATAAGCGAAGCGCATCCACCAGGCTGACTTTCAGTTGTCACATCGACAAGCTCAGGGAAAACGGAACATCCTTAACTTAATGGCAGTGGCCTTGCTACGTGGAATGAATACGATGACCGTACCGAGGGGCCTTACTACCTGCGCAATCCCTTTGATCGGGAACCGGCTTGGGGGTGGCGTCGATTAACTTCAATCTGAAGGATTTGCTCGCATATGATCGAAACCCAACTCTCGCTGCCTGATGATCTTTATCGGGAAGCCCAGCGAATCGCCAGCGAACGTGAATGGCCTTTACCGGAAGTCCTGCGTCGCGGTGTTGAGTACATTGTTAGTATGTACCCCCCAAGTGACAGGCCCATGAGCGCTTGGACGCCTCCAAAACCGCGCGCACTCGGTCGTTTTCAGAAGCCTGCTGAAGATTGGCGTTTGCTGGCCAATGACATTGATGGCCACGAAAAATGATTTCGATTGATACCAATCTTCTCTTGTATGCGCTCAACGAGGATGTCCCCAACATGCGGCTGCTTTCACCTTCATCCAGGCTTGCGGTGAGCGCGACGACGTTGCAATTTGCGAGTTGGTCTTGGTCGAATTTTATGTGTTGCTGCGTAATCCGCAGATTCTAAAGGTTCCCATGAGCGCTGAAGAGGCTGCTGCAACCTGTCAGGGTTATCGGAACAACCCACACTGGAGGTTGCTTGAACAAGCACCCGTCATGCGCCGGGTTTGGCCATTGGCCGCCCGTGCCGATGTGGCTCGTCGGCGTATTTTCGATCTGCGTCTGGCCTTCACGCTGCTTCACCACGGCGTGACGGAATTTGCAACGGCCAATACCAAGGATTTCACCGATCTCGGCTTTTCTCGCGTCTGGGATCCCACCTCTTCTGCCGATCAAGCAAAAATTCAACCATGACTCACCCCATCAAAGCCCCCAAGAAGCTCATCGAAGTCGCCCTGCCGCTCAATGCCATCAATGCCGCAGCGGCGCGGGAGAAGTTGTTTCGTCATGGGATAAATAGGGTCCTGGCCTCCTTTGATAACCTACACAAAACAAGGCTGCCATGATGGAAGCACAACAACCACAGTTAATTGACATAAAAACGGCCGTGCAACGGGCACGCAACCAGGCCAAGGAGTTATTTGAGCCGGAATCGCTCACGAATTTGGCGCTCGAGGAGGTCGGGTTCGATGAAGATGACCAGCACTGGCTTATCACCTTGGGCTATGACTCTCCTCACCACATCAAGCGCCAGACCGGACCAAAACACTTTCCAACGATTGAGGAGGAACGCAAACGGGAATACAAGGTTTTTCGGATTGACCCAAAGGATGGTCACTTGATTTCAATCACGCTGCGGAACCTCTGACATGCGGCAGCATCCGCTCATATCCAGACGCAAAGGCGTTTTGATTGATGCCAATCTGTTGACCGTGCTCATTGTTGGCCGGTTGGGAAGTGGCGAGGTCGAAGCTTTCAAGCGCACGCGAAACTTCACCACCCAGGATTACGAACAAATCAATGAATTGGTAGGTCTTTTTGGCTCGAAGTGCATGACACCGCACGTGCTTGCGGAAGTATCGAACCTCTTGGATTGGCTTGAACCCAAGCGAAAGCAGTATGCGTTCAGCCATCTGGCGGAATTCGCCCAGGCACAGCGTGAGATTTTCCCGCCCGCCGCCGAGATCGTCGCCACACCCATTTACTTTAAGTTGGGCATCACCGATGCTGGTCTTTTTCAGGTTGCGCAGCAACAGCCTTTAGTACTGTTGACCGCCGATCTTCCTCTCTATCACTACGCCGCTGGGAGAAAGTTGGAAGCAATCAACTTCAACCATATCCGCGAAGCCTGGGTATGAAGTAAATTGCGGTTTGACTCAATTTCATCTACGCAGCCATTCTTGCGCGTCACGACTATGGGACCAAGACTGTGGGAATAATCTACATACTGAACAGTGATGGAAATACAGTGCCAATGTCTGTCGTTCACTGCAAAAATGAAACGAGCGAGCTTCAGCGAATTCTTGAACTAAACCCTGATCTTATTCCCGGCGACCAAATAAATCCTTCTGATCCACGCCGTTGGCTGTTAATCAAGCGGGAAATGCCAGTACCAGACCCAGGTACTGGAGAAGATCGATGGAGTATCGATTTCTTTTTTACAGATCAAGATGCAATGCCGACCTTTGTTGAATGCAAGAGATATCGAGATACTCGCGCAAGAAGAGAAATAGTTGGTCAAATGCTCGAGTATGCTGCAAACGGGCATTATTACTGGTCCAAGGAGGAAATTCGCGGCTATGCGGGGCAATCGGCGAAAACCAATGGCTTATCTTTAGACGAGGAGTTAAAAAGACTACAGCCGGAAAAAACAGAGACCGTCGATGACTTCTTTCAGCATGTCCAAGAAAACCTGAGGGAAGGACAGGTTCGTTTGATATTTTTCATGGAGGAATCTCCTCCTGAACTTAAAAGCCTCGTTGATTTCTTGAACAAACAAATGGAAAGAGCCGAAGTTCTTTTAGTCGAGGCTAGGCAGCATGAATACGATGGAAACAAAATTGTAGCGCCGACACTGTTTGGTTACACAGAAGAAGCTCGTCAAGTAAAGAGAGTTATTTCTGTTCAAAAAGGACAAAATCGACAGTGGGATAAAGAGTCTTTTTTTGTGGATGCGAGCAACCGATTAAACAAGGTTCAGTATGGAGCAGTCAAGAAGGTTTTTGACAAATCGCAAGAACTCGACTGCGAGTTCAATTGGGGAACTGGAAAACGAAGTGGTTCTTTTAATCCTAAATGGTCGGGTTTCTCCAAATTGGCCATTTATACAGTTTGGAGCGATGGATCAATCATGTTCAATCTTGGAAGCTTCAAGAACGATTCCAAGAAATCCGAGTTTGTTCAATTTGTCGCAAGCGAATTACAAAACCGCCTTAATTTGAATGTACCTGAAGATTTCCAGAGACGATGGCCGAACTACAAAATAGACAAATGGTGCGAGAAAGTTGATTTACTGCTGGAGCTACTTGAAGTCATGAGTCAACGGTTCCTGCTGAAAACTAAGAGATAGGAAACCTTTTTGGACCACCAGAATTTGCCCCAAATGTGGAGGAGAACCATGCCTTTGATCCTATCCATTCTCATCCTGCTGATCTCAGCCTCGGTTCTAGCTGCCGGCGAAACACCGTCAGAATTCGTCGGCCACTGGGTACCTCAGAGCGCATCATGTCAATCTGACCTTGCACTCGTTGTCGGGCAGGACAAAGCCACACTTCGCAACGGCAACAAGCAACGCGCCTTTGGCGATCTTAACTTTTGCCACTCATGCGAAGGTGGTGCCCGCTACAACGGGATTGTCGTTTGATGCCCGAGTTCAGCAGCGGTGCTCAGTCCTTTGTGGCGTACTTCAACGCGGGAGAGCAACGCGGCGTCACGAAACTGGATATCCAAGACAAGGCGATTCAGCGCGCGTTTCCCTTGCACGATGTTGCACTGAAAAAGTGTCCGTGACAGCGTGCGACTGCTCAAATAGGACCGAACCGCCTTTCTCCCCGGAATGATTCCATGACCAACCACCCCATCAAAGCCCCCAAAAAGCTGATCGAAGTCGCCCTGCCGCTCGATGCCATCAATGCCGCTGCGGCGCGGGAGAAGTCGATTCGCCACGGGCATCCGAGCACCTTGCATCTGTGGTGGGCGCGGCGGCCACTGGCGGCGGCGCGGGCGGTGATTTTTGCCCAGTTTGTGAATGATCCGTCCTGGCCGTGGGAGTTGGAGCATCCGGGCGAGGTGCCGCCGGGGCATCTGAAAGGCAGTTGGGCGGCGAGTCGCAAGCGCTTGTTTCGGCTGCTTGAGGAGTTGGTGTTGTGGGAGAACACCACCAACGAGGCCGTATTGGAGCGGGCGCGCGCGGAGATTCGCAAGTCCTGGCGCGAGACCTGTGAGCTGAACCGCGATCATCCGCAAGCGGCTGAGTTGTTCGATCCCGAGCGGTTGCCGGCGTTTCATGATCCCTTTGCGGGCGGCGGCGCGCTGCCGCTGGAAGCCCAGCGCTTGAGGCTGGAGGCTTATGCCAGCGATTTGAATCCGGTAGCGGTGCTGATCAACAAGGCGATGATCGAGATTCCGCCGAAGTTTGCCGGTCGTGCGCCGGTCAATCCGGAGGCGCGCGCCAAGCGCGATTTGCTCGCTCAGGATTGGCGCGGGGCGCGCGGGCTGGCGGAGGACGTGCGCTATTACGGGCAGTGGATGCGTGATGAGGCGCAAAAGCGCATCGGGCATCTGTATCCGCCGGTGGAGATCACCGCCGAGATGGCGGCGGAGCGGCCGGATCTGGCGCCCTATGTCGGGCAAAAGCTGACGGTGATTGCCTGGCTGTGGGCGCGGACGGTGAAGAGTCCGAATCCGGCGTTTCGCCGTGTCGAGGTGCCGCTGGCTTCGACCTTCATGTTGTCGAGCAAGGCGGGCAAGGAGGTTTATGTCGAGCCGGTGATTGAGGGGGACAGTTATCGGTTTACGGTGAAGGTGGGGAAGCCGCCGGCGGAGGCCAAGGCGGGGACGAAGCTCAATCAAGCAAATTTCAAATGCTTGATGTCAGAAACCCCAATTGATGCGAAATATATTCGAGCTGAAAGTAAAGCGGGCCGGATTTCCGCGCGTCTAATGGCGATTGTGGCAGAAGGTCAGCATAGTAGAGTTTATGTTGCCGCTGAGTCATCTCATGAAGTGGTCTCAAAGGAAGCCTCGCCCGCATGGAAGCCAGATGTTGAATTTTTTCAAAAAGCACTCGGATTTCGGATCGGTAACTATGGAATGAACAAATGGAGTGATCTTTTCACTTCACGGCAGCTTGTGGCATTAAATTTGTTCAGTGATTTGGTTTCTGATGCTCGTGAAAAAATTTTACAAGATTATCTTTCAACTACCTAAGTAAATAGTTTTGAGGGCTCTGCGCTGAAAAATCAGGTTTTTGATTACGCAGATGCAGTTGCGCTTTACTTGGGATTGAGCACAAGCAAGACTGCGAATCGCTCTAGCTCAATAGCTACATTTAAGACTGGAGTACAGTGCCCAGGCGATACTTTTGGACGACAGGCTTTACCAATGTCTTGGGATTATGCTGAAGCAAACATAGTAACGGGTCCTAGCGGCTCTTTTAGTAGCATGGTAAAAAATACTGTCGCTGGATTAATATCAACTAATTCTATTGGCTCAAAAATTGGCTTTGCAACTCAGCAAGATGCAGCGAACCAGTTTATTAGTAAAAAGAAGTGCATATCAACCGACCCACCATATTATGATAATATTGGTTACGCGGACTTATCTGACTTTTTCTATGTATGGCTCCGCCGTTCGTTGCGCACCATATTTCCAGATCTATTTTCAACAATAACGGTTCCAAAAAATGAGGAGTTGGTTGCTACTCCACACCGCCATGGTGGAAGACAGCAAGCTGAAACTTTTTTTATCAATGGGATGACAAACGCTATTCGTAAGTTTACGGGAATTGCACACGAAGCCTTGCCCGTGACTATTTCCTACGCATTCAAGCAATCGGAAATTAATGCTAAAGTCGGGAGCATTACCAACACGGGATGGGATACATTTCTTGAGGCGCTCGTCGATGGTGGTCTCTGCGTGCATGGAACATGGCCAATACGAACAGAACGCGAGAATCGAAAGAGAAACCAGAAATCGAACGCCCTCGCCTCCAGCATCGTCCTCGTCTGCCGCCCGCGCCCCGCCGACGCCCCGACCTCCTCCCGCCGCGCCTTCCAACGCGAGCTGAACCGCGTCCTGCCCCAAGCCCTGGATGAAATGACCAAGGGCACCGGCGAGGCGCAATCGCCGGTCGCGCCAGTCGATCTGTCCCAAGCCATCATCGGCCCCGGCATGGCGGTGTTTTCCAACTATGCCGCCGTGCTGGAAGCCGACGGCACCCC
Source organism: Thiorhodovibrio winogradskyi (assembly GCF_036208045.1). NCBI lineage: Bacteria > Pseudomonadati > Pseudomonadota > Gammaproteobacteria > Chromatiales > Chromatiaceae > Thiorhodovibrio > Thiorhodovibrio winogradskyi. Next base: position 4,287,296 of record NZ_CP121472.1, read on the forward strand.
GATGCGGGTGCGCACCGCGCTGCAACTGATTAACCGCTTCCTGGCCGAGGACGACTTCGACGCCGACACCCAGTTCTGCCTGCGCCGGTTCGAGCAACACGGCTGGCGCGAGGGCAAGTTCGGCGAGGCCGACACCCTGGCGCGCGCCATGGGCACCAGTGTCGAAGGCGTGCGCGAAACCGGCGTGCTCTTCGCCACCGGCGGCGTGGTGCGGCTGCTGAAATGGGCCGACTACCAGGGCGACGACCTCCCGAGCGGCGAGCGCGTGCCGGTCTGGGATCTGCTGCATCGCCTCATCATGCGCCTGCGCCACGACGGCGAACGCCCCGCCGCCGCGCTGCTCGCCGCCGCGCTCGACAAGGCCGACGCCACCCGCCAGCTCGCCTATCGGCTCTAAACCCTGTGCGAGCGCGAAGGACTCGCCGAGGAATCGCGCGCCTATAATGAGATCATCACCAGTTGGAATGCCATCGAAGCCGCCATTGGCGCCAAGCCGGAGATGACGCAGGCGGGGTTGTTTGAGTAATCAGGAGCCATTGCGATGCAGTACGACATTCATGTGGAGTGGGATGCCGAAGCCGGGGTTTGGTATGTCGAAGACAGCAATGTGCCGGGGCTGGTGGGCGAGGCCGATAGCCTGGAGGCCATGATGACGCTGCTGCGCACCCGCGTGCCAGAGATGCTGGAGGAAAACGCCTGCGCGGCGGATGACGGCATCCCCATTCGGCTGTTGACCACCAGTCGTCTAGCGGACTTGCGCCCGGCGGCCTGATGGGGGCGAACTTTACGCTTAAGACTGACCAAGTCTGAAAAGGAACAATTCTGGAACATGAAACCCGCGGTTTATTTGGATACCACCGTCCCCAGCTATCTGTTCGATGAACGGGAAAGCATTGCGCTCCATATTGATATTACCCAGCGCTGGTGGAACGAAGAGAGATTTGGTTATGACATTTGGGCATCAGAGGAAACCGTTAATGAAATTCTTGCTGGCGATTATCCGAACAAGGAAAAAGTTTTACAGTTCATGGCCGGCGTGCCAATTTTGGAACCAAATCCGCTGATCGCGGACATTGCCCAGGTTTACCTTGACCACTACCTTATGCCAAGAGTGCAACAAGGCGATGCACTGCATTTAGCCTACGCTTCTTTTTACAAGATTGACTTTCTTTTGACCTGGAATTGCAATCATCTGGCAAATGCGAATAAACGCCAGCATATTCGAGTGATTAACGCTCGGCTGAATTTATCAACGCCAGAAATCACGACCCCATTAGAGTTATTTAAGGAGACGAAAGATGATCACTAACGAAGTATTGGATGAAAAATATCGTGTCCAAAAAGCACAGGCGCAAGAGGTGGAATACGATTTGGTTCGCCGGATGGCTGCCAGTCACCACGGAGTGCAAGCGTTTTCAGAAAGTACTGGGGTGAAATTCACCTATGGACATCCAACGAGTAGTAGGCTAACCAAAATCCAGCCCCAGCTCGACGAGGAAATTGGTCTTGTTAATGCGATTCGTCAAGGACAGCAAAGCGACTTGATCGACCGGGAAACGGTATTTGCGATGCTTGATAAGCCCAGAGTCAAGTAACCGCGCTTCCGAAAGTTTCAGCTCTACTTTTTTTAATAGCCAAGATAAGAATCGCTACCATGCACATCGAAACCGAACTTGATGATCCGTATGCCGAGCGCTTGCTGGCGTGGCAGCGGCATGATCCGCGCCCACTGCCCGAGCTGGTGGCTGATCTCCTCAAGCAGGCGCTGGCGGAACGGGAAACACCCGCGCACATAGGGCCAGCATCAAGTCCGCCACCCTCGGGTCAGGGGACGCGCTTCGACCAGGGGGCCTGGCTTGATGTCGTGCGTCCTTATATCAAGGCCGGCCAAAGCCATGATATGGCGGAGATTCGCGCGGCAATCGCGCGCGGTTGGCAGGCTGAGCGCTGCGTCGAGCACGGGCAGGATCATTCGTGATCAGCGCTGATGCATTGGCTTTGGATACCTCGGTGGTGCTGCGTTTGCTGGTGCAGGAGCCCAAGCCACTTTACCAATGCGCGTCAATCTTCCTTGAAGAGCGATGTGCCGCTGGAGCCAGCGTGCTGGTGAGCGATCTTGTCTTGGCCGAAGCTTATTTTGCTTTGCAATCCTTCTATCGGATGAGCAAGCAGGATGCCTTGCGGACGCTGGCTGCTTTCATCGCCACCCCTGGTATCCAGGTGACTCCTGGCGCCAAAACCGCCTTGCAACTGCCGAATCTCGCCTCCGCCAATCCTGGATTCGTGGATCGGTTGATCCATGGCGAGGCGCACGCGCAAGGGCGCCGACTGATCTCGTTCGAGAAGGCGGCACGTAAGCTCGACCAAGTCATTGTCTTGAAACCGTCCTCCGGAAGCAGACATCATTTAGGCCTGGCGTCATCATGAAACCCTGGAGAGAACTCGTCATCCCCCACCGTGATGTGCTGGAGGGAACCTTTCAGCAGGCGGAATTCGCCGCCGACATCACTGCCGTGCATCAGGGCCGCGCCAATCGCGAATATCAAGACGCCAGCGCTTTCTATGCCCGCACCTTCATCACCGAGGGCATGGCCATTCTGCTGATGCAGGTGGTCACCCGCCTGATCGGGCGTGGCGGCGAGCCGGTGATTCAACTGCAAACGGCCTTCGGCGGGGGCAAAACCCACTCCATGCTGGCGGTCTACCATCTGGCCGGGCGTCGCTGCCCGCTGTCGGACCTCAGCGGCATTCCCGGCCTGCTTGACCGCGCCGGGGTGGTGGATCTGCCCCAAGCCCAAGTGGCAGTGATCGATGGCACCGCCCATGCGCCCGGTCAGCCGTGGCCGCGCGGTTCCCAGAATATTCACACCCTATGGGGCGAACTGGCCTGGCAGCTCGGCGGCGCCGAAGGCTACGCCCGCCTGGCCGAGGCCGACGCCAGCGGCACCTCGCCGGGCAAGGAGGTGCTGCGCGAGCTGATCGCTGCCGCCGCGCCCTGCGTGATCCTGATCGACGAGTTGGTCGCCTATCTGCGCCAATTCCCCGAGGGCACACGCCTAAGCGGCGGCACCTACGATAGCAATCTGTCCTTCGTGCAGGCGCTGACCGAAGCAGTCAAGGGCGTGCCGACAGCGGTGGTGCTGGCCTCCCTGCCCGAGTCCGAGATCGAGGCCGGCAGCCAGCGCGGCGCGGCGGCCTTGCGCGCGCTCGAGCATGTCTTCGGTCGCGTGCAGGCGCTGTGGAAGCCGGTCGCCACCGACGAGGCCTTCGAGATCGTGCGCCGGCGGCTGTTCGAGCCGGTGCGCGATGAAGCCCCCGCGCGGCGGTCTGTCGCGCCTTCGCCGAGGCCTATGTCGCCGAGGGCGCGCGCCTGCCCGGCGAGACCCAGGAGCATCGCTACCTGGAGCGCCTGCTGCAAGCCTATCCCATCCACCCGGAAGTGTTCGACCGCCTGTTTCAGGACTGGACCACCATCGACGGCTTTCAGCGCACCCGTGGGGTGCTGAAGCTGATGGCCAAGGTGATCTATCGGCTGTGGAGCGAGGACACCCGCGACCTGATGATCCTGCCCGGCAGCCTGCCACTCGATGACCCGCACAGCCGCAACGAGCTGACCTACTACCTGCCGCCCGGCTGGGATGCGGTGATCGAGACCGACATCGACGGCGAACGCGCAGCCGCCACCCGCATCGAGCACAACGAGCCGCGCTTTGGCCAGTTCGGCGCGGCTCGGCTCATCGCCCGCACCCTGTTCTTGGGCAGCGCCCCGGCCTCGGTGGCGCAGAAGGATGCCACCCGTGGGCTGGATCGCGCGCGTCTGCTGCTCGGCTGCCTGCAACCAGGGCAAGCCGCGTCGATTTACAGTGATGCCCTCGGGCGCGTCATCGACCAGGCGCGCTACCTGCGCACCACCGGCGACCCGGCTGCCGCCGAGACCCGCTATTGGTTCGACACCCGCGCGAACTTGCGCCGGGAGATGGAAGACCGCAAACGGCGCTTTGATGACAACACCGAGGTGCGCGAGACCCTGGCCGGCACCCTGAAAACGCTGCTGGCCCAGCCGGCGCCCTTCGACGGGCTGCACATTTTCACCCCGCATGCCGATGTGCCCGACGACAGCGCCCTGCGCCTGGTAGTGCTCGGCCCCGAGCACTGGACCGCGCGCGATGAGGGCCGCCCGGCGCGCGAGGCGGTGCGCACCTATCTAAAACAGCATGGCGACAAGCCGCGCTATAGGGCCAATCGACTGCTGTTCCTCGCCCCCGATCACGGCCCGCTCAGCCGGCTGAAAGAAGCCGCGCGCACTGTGCTGGCCTGGGGTTCCATCGTCGCCGACATCAAGGAAGGCCGGCTCAACATCGACCTGCTGCAACAGCGCGAAGCCGAAACCGCGCTGAAAAGCGCCCAGGATGTCCTGCCGAGCACCGCGCGCGAATGCTACAAATGGCTACTCGGCCCGCTGCAGGAAAACCCCACCGCCCCCGAGCCCGAGATCGAGGCCTTTCCGGTCCCGACCAGCAGCGCCGCCATCGGCAAGGAGATCGCGCGCATCTGCCAGGAAAACGAGCTAATCATCGAAACCTGGTCACCCATCCATCTGCGCGATGACCTGAAACGCCTGTACTGGCGCGCTGGCGACACCAGCACCCGCGCCGGCCAGTTCTTTGAAGACAGCCTGCGCTACTTCTACCTGCCGCGCCTGAAAAACCACGCCGTCTTCGCCCAGGCCATCACCGCCGGTGCAAGCAGCAAGGATTTCTTTGGTTTTGCCTATGGCGTGAAAGCCGATGGGGGCTTCGAGGGCTTCTGCTTCGGCCACTGCGACCCAGTCATCGATGACAGCCTGCTGCTGATCGAGCCTGGTGCAGCCGCCGCCTATGCCGCGACCTTGCAGCAACCCGGCTTGCCGCTCCCACCGGGTGGCGACACCGGCCGGCCCGGCGGCAGAGACGAGCCAGGCATTCGCGACGATCCTAACAACCCGGCCGGCGGTGTCACCATCCCCGTCACACCAACGCCAGGCGACCCAGCGCCAACCAAGCCGGTTGCCCCCCGGCATTTCCATGGCTCCGCCGACATCCCCGCCGCCAGCGCCAAAATGCACCTGGTGCAGCTCGCCGAGGAAGTGATCAGCCAACTCTGCACCGACCCCAACGCCAGCGTCCGCGTGGTGCTGGAGATCTCAGCTGAGTTCCCCGATGGTGCCGGCGAGGCGACCAAACGGGCGGTGTCTGAGAACGCAAAGACCTTGGGGATGAAGATGGTGGAGTGGGAGTGATGATTGAGTACTTCGTTCCAAACCACCCGAAAAGGTAAGAACAAACCTGATTAGTGAAATGCCTCAGCACCCCGAAGCCACTGCTCTGATCGTGCTCCGATTGTGGCCGCGGCGATGAGCAGGCGGTTGTGAATAGTGTCGAGATGGAAACGGCGATTAAAACGATAAGCGAAGGTGCCAAGATAACGGGCACCGTACTTGGCAAAATCAAAGGCGTGATAGGCACCGCCAAAGCTGGTCTTGAGATTACCCAGAATGGTGTTGATCCAATTGAATTCCGGTAGATCCTTGGGCTTGAGGCCGCCAACCACAATGGCATGGTGCAGACAGCCGGCATCGGTGACGCCATGAAAACAGGCCAACCCATCGGATGTCACCAGGCAGCCAGGGGTCAAATCGCTCGCCGCCCAGTTGGCAATGGCCTTGCGGGTAAACCCGGGCACCGGGGTCATTTTCGCGAAGAGCGGATGCCCCTCTGGGGTCAGCGAGACCGCCGCGACGAACGGCACTTTGTTCTCCGAGCCGCGTCCGGCCTTGCCACCCGTCAGCTCTCCGCCAAGGTAGACATCATCGACCTGAACAGCGCCATCAAGGGAATAGGCGCTGTCGCGTTCGCTCCGTGCCTGCATGAGCTTGTGCTGGATCAACCAGGCAGTCCGATAACTGACACCGAGTTTGCGCTTCAGGGCCAAGGAGGAAAGTCCGGTCTTGGCCTGGCTGATCAAATAGATCGCCAGGAACCAAACCGTCAGCGCCAAATGGGTGCTTTGAAACAGGGTGCCTGCGATCAGCGAGGTTTGCTTCCGACAAGCCTGGCATTGAAAGAGCTTGTGGGTGCCGCCTTGGAGAACATAAGCGTGCGCATGGCCGCACTCAGGACACCGGAACCCTTCGGGCCAACGGGCCTGCTCCAGGGCGCACTCGCACTGCGCTTCAGTGCCGAATTTCGCGAGAAAGGCCGGTAATGACAGCCCGGGTTGGAATTGAACGCGATTGATCGGCATGCGACTGGTCCTGACGTGAGGAGAGGTAACTCAGTGTGCGACTTTTTTCAGGCTGGCGTCGGGAAACTCGCTTAGCTGAGGAAGCTCACTAATCAGGTCTGGGATTGGGCTTCGCGCTCGGTGGAGAAGAAGGTCGCGCGTCGGACGAAGTCTTCGGACTTTGCCCATCAACTCAAACGCCACGATCTGCGGGAGAGCATTCCCTAAGAGGTTCAGGCCGCGACAGGGCGACTTTTGGGAAAGAATGACGTGTCCGCACGCGCCAATGTCAGGATATCTTGCCGAGCAGCATAAACCCAGCAATTCCAAATTCAGGTGTTTCATCTAGTGTAGATAAACGGGCCAAAAATCGGGCGCTAGATAACGATATTTGGAATTGCTGGCAGCGGATTGCATTTGTCGCTAAACTTTAATAACTGTACTCAGTCTTGAATTTAGGGTTTACAGGTTTTCCCCTAACCTCCAGCGGGTGAACGGTGGAGCAGATGACAGACTCTCTGTTGCTCCGCGCAAACCGCGTTGTTGCAGGTCTTGCGCTCCGAGATTAACGAACGCAAAGCATCAATGGGGTCGGGGTCGTTTTCATTTTCATACACGGAATCTACCCAAGGCAATTGCCCAATGAGTGACTAAAGCCGAAGCCGATTTCACTTCCGCCCAACCGGCTCGGCCCGGAGTTGATCGCCCTCAAGCCGCCAACAGAGCAACCACGACCAGACCGCCACAAAATCGACCTGACCATCGTCGTCGATATACTCCTGACCGGCTTCGACTCCAAATACCTCAACACCCTCTATGTCGATCAGAACCTCTAGCAGCACGGCCTGATTCAAGCCTTCTCCAGCACCAACCGGGTGCTATACCAACATCTTGATCCCAAGGGCAGATTCTCGACTTCCGCGCCCAGGAGAAAGCCGTCAATGAAGCCATCGCGCGGCTCGAAGGCGAAGACACCCGCCGCTCGCGCGAAATCTGGCTGGTCGAACCCGCCCCCAAGGTCATCGAACAGCTCGACGCGGCCGTCACGCAGCTCGAGACCTTCATGGAAAGCCACGGCCTGCGCTACACCCCCTCAGAGCTCGCCAACCTTAAGGGCGATGTCGCGCGCCGAGTTCATCAAGCGCTACAAGGAGGTGCAGAAGCTCAAGAACCAGCTTGAGCAATACGCCGATCTCAGCGACGACCAGCGCGCCGAGATTATCCAATGTCAATAATCTTGTCCGGTCAGCGTCAATTATTTTGCCCGGTTAGTGACGCTGTTCTTTCAGTGGCGGTACCCCCTCAATAATAGGGTGATCGTGGACACTCATTGTCAAACAGGTCAGGTTCGTATTGATTTCCAGCGAAAAGGACTTTAATGAGAATCTGACCCCTATTCTCTAACATCTTGTTTATCATGCTGTTGATACTCTTCTTCGTAGGTACCGGGCGTTATCTGGGTCTGGATATCTGAATGGCGCGCTGCTGTCGAACCGGGACATGAAACCGATCCAATCGCTCAGAAACGCGGTGCTGATTTTCGTCCTGCTACCCCTGCTGGGGTTGCTGGTCGGGCTTGGCCTGCTCGGCCTGCGTGAGCTGGAGCAGCAGATGCATCGGCGCTTGCAGGACGACATCGAGTTGATCGCCCGCTCCATCCGCCTGCCCATTGCCGCCGCCATGGTGCGCGGCGACACGGCGGCGGTGCAGGAGGCGCTGGATTCGGTGTTCCAGATCGACCAGGTGTTCGGGGCCTATGTGTATGACCGCGCGGGCGAGCAGGTCGCCACTAGCGGGCCGCGCAGTCCGCTGCTCGAACGCCGCCGCGATGCGCGCGCGCTGACGGCGGAAGGCACTCAGGGCAGCGTGGACGAGCGCCGTGGGCGCGCGGTGTTTTCCTTCTATCTGCCGCTGTCCGATGCTGCCGGTGGCGCGGTCGGTCTGCTGCAAGTCACGCGCGATCTCAGCGGTTTTCAGGCCTATCTGACGCGGCTGCGCTGGATCGGCGGGACCGGCCTGGTGCTGGTGGCCACGCTGTTCGTGGTCATCGTGCTGGTCGGGCACCACCGCGCCGTGGGGCGCCATGTGCGCGCGCTGACCGCCGCCATGGCCCCGATCGGTACCGGCCAGAGTGGCCTGCGGGTGCCGCGCCAGGGGCCAACCGAAATCAAGCAGCTTGGGGTTGGCATTAACGCCATGATCGCGCGTTGGGAGGCCTCCGAGCGACATCTGCGCGACCAGCGCGAACGCGAGGCGCGGCTGGAGCGCGAGTTGCGCCAGTCCGAGAAGCTCGCCGCCGTGGGTCGTTTGGCGGCCGGTTTGGCGCATGAGCTGGGCACGCCGCTCGGCAGTGTCGCCGGGCGTGCGCAGCGCGCCTTGCGCGGATTGCCGGAGGCGGCGCCGGCGCGCGCTGAACTCATCGCGCAGCGAGAGGAACTCGAGCGCATCTCCCGCATTGTGCGCGAGCTGCTGGATTTCGCCCGCCGCAATCCGCTGCAACGGCGCACCCTGGTACTGGGTTCACTGATGGAGGGCGTGGTGGCGCGCTCCACCCAGGCGGCCCGACGGCAGGCGGTCAGCGTCGCAGTGCGGCTGCCGCTGGCGCTGGCCGCGCAGCGCCTAGTGGCCGATCCCTTGCGCCTGGAGCAGGCACTGGGCAATCTGCTCGATAATGCCCTGGACGCGGCCCGTTCCCGGGTGCTCATCCGCGCCGAGGTAGCCAATGCGTGGCTGCGGCTGTGGGTCAGTGACGATGGGCCGGGGATTGCGGAATCGGCGCGCGAGCGCTTGTTCGAGCCCTTTTTCACCACCAAGGCGGTCGGGCGAGGGACCGGCCTTGGACTGGCGGTGGCGCGCGCGGCCATCGCCGAGCATGATGGCAGCCTGTCCCTGGATGTCGAATCCGAGGTCGATCCGGATGGCGACCCAGATCACGACGTCCTGGGCGGAGCCTGCTTTCGGGTTGAATTACCAGCGGCGGTCCTGGCTGATCGATGCGGGCAGGCCGGGCAGGATGAATCTAGCAAAGGCGACCCAGGGGGCGGCGCCTCTTGGGGGTAATGATGACAACCGCGGATACCAACACCGATACCGACACCCGAGAAAAGCACCAAGCCGCCCGAGTCCTGGTGGTCGAGGATGATCCGGGCTATCGGCAACTGCTGATCGAGGAGCTGGCGGATGCCGGCTATCGCACCCTGGGGGTGGCCGATGCCGAGGCCGCGCGCGCCGCGCTGGAAGCTGACACCTTCGACCTGGTGCTGTGCGATCTGCGCCTGCCCGGCGCCGATGGGCTGGCGGTGTTGCGGGCCAGCCGCGCCTGTCGCCCCCAACCGGGATTCATCATGGTGACCGGCTTTGGCACCATCGATCAGGCGGTCGCCGCGCTCAAGGCCGGGGCGGATGATTTTCTCACCAAACCCCTGGATCTCGAGCATCTGCGCCTGGCGCTGGCGCGGGTGCTGGAGACACGCCAGTTGCAGGTGGAAGTGGCGCGCTACCGCGAACTGCTGGCGGCGACCGACTTCCACGGCATGCTCGGCAAGAGTCCGGCAATGATCAAGCTGTTCGAGCTGATCCGGCGCATCGCCCCCTCCGACAGCAGCGTGCTCATCACCGGCGAGTCCGGCACCGGCAAGGACCTGGTCGCGCGCGCGCTGCACGCCGAGAGCCCGCGCCGTGACCGGCCTTTCGTGGCGCTGAACTGCGCCGGCATTCCCGAGACGCTGCTCGAATCCGAGTTGCTCGGCCATGCCGCCGGCGCCTTCAGCGGCGCGCGCGCGGCCCGCCGTGGTCTGTTTCTGGAGGCCGATGGCGGCACCCTGTTTCTCGATGAGATCGCCGAGATGCCTCCGGCCATGCAGACCAAGCTGCTGCGCCTGCTGCAAGATGGTCAGGTGCGACCGGTCGGCGCCAACCAGGAGATCCCCGCCGATGTGCGCATCCTCGCCGCCACCCACCAGGATCCGAGCGCGCGCATCGCCGCCGGCGAACTGCGCCAGGATCTGTTCTATCGGCTCGAGACCTTTCGCCTGCATGTGCCACCGCTACGCGAGCGCGGCGAGGACATCGCCCATCTATTGCGGCATTTTCTCGGTTTGCACGCTAGCGCCGGCGCCGCGCCCGTGTTCGCGCCCGAGGCCTGGCGCGCGCTCCTGACCTATGCCTATCCAGGCAATGTGCGTGAGCTGGCCAGCCTGGTCGAGCGGGTGGTCACCCTGGCCGCGGGCGCGCGCATCACGCTTGAGGATCTGCCCGAGCGGGTGCGCGCGGCCGCGCCGGCACCGGATCAGCCGAAAACCGGGAGCAGCGATGATGACTGGCCGACGCTGGCCGAGGTGGAAGCCGGTCACATCCGCGCGGTACTCGACTGGACCGGCGGCAACAAACAGCGTGCCGCGCGCATCCTCGGTATTGGGCGCAAGACGCTGTATCGGAAGCTGGGCGAGGCGACTTCGGATGACCCGTAGCAGAATGCGCCATGTAGCGAATTGACCCACCTTTAGCCCCTGCGGGTTGCGCCGAGGTGGTTGTGAATTATATCCTATGTAATTAAAATAAAAGCAAAAAATATCCTTTCGCGGATGTTTGGCACGGTCTCTGATTATTGCAGGGTGCCATTCACCAAACTGACCCAAAGGAGGTCTTATGATGACTTTAAGCAACACCCACGCACTGACCAAAACCGCCCTGCTTGCCGCCGGCCTGCTGACCGCGGGTCTAGTGCAAGCGCAATCCATGGGCGGCGGCGCCGCGTCTGGCGGCCAACCGTCCGGCGGACAGCCCCAGGGCAGCTATTCGTCTCAAAGCATGGAGCAAGTCGAGGTCGACGACGCGACCCTGGAGACCTTTGCCGAGGCCTTTCAGGAGGTGCAGCAGCTTAATCAGGAGCTGACCGAGGAGATGTCCAGCGCCAAATCCACCGAGGCGGCCCAGAGCATGCAGCGCGAGACACAGGAAGCCATGGTCAAGGCGGTCGAAGACAGCGGCATTTCCATCGCCGACTACAACGACATTGCCTCTGGCATGCGTTATGACCCGGTGCTGGCCGAACGGGTGAAGGAAGCCGTCAACGAAATGCGTTAATCGCGCCAATCGCCAATGATAGCACTGGTCGCGGCGCGGCGTCGCGCCGTGATCAGCTCAATTCCTGTTGCCAAGAAAGCCCGGATCGCTGACTGAACCTAGATCACCAATTGAACCCAGGTTGCCAGTCACGCGATCCTTGCTCCCGAGGCCCTTCCATGATGCTTTTCGTGAGCTGTTTATGATTCTCTCAAGTGTTCATCGACGCCGGCATTTGCTCATACAGACGCTGGCCGGCGTTGTCCTCCTAGCTTTGCTCGTCGCCACCGCCACAAGCGCCGAAGCACCCGATGTCCGCGCCGCTCAGGCACAAATGCTGATGCGGATTAACCCTTTGCTCGACGGGTATGAGATTCGCGTCATCCCTTTCCCCAACAAATGGCGGCTGGAAGGCGCCGTGGCCAACGCCATCGAGGCCGACCTGGCACGCGAGCTGGCGGAATTGATGGCCAAGGATGACACCAAGATTGTCGATGCGCTCGACCGGGACGCCGCCATACCGGAAGACTCTGGCACACTGATTGATGACGTCAGTGATCGCACCACGGCAGCGCGGCTGCGCCAGCGCTTGCGCTGGCAAACCCGCAATAGCCCGCTGGATGTCAGCGTCGAGGTTGACAAAGGCATGGCGCGCCTGCACGGACAGGTCGGTGCCGCCTCCACCAAGGATCGGCTGGCGGCCATGGCCGTCAGCACTCTGGGCGTCGATGAGGTCTTCAACTATATTAGCGTCGACCCGGCACTCATCCCCAAGGAACGCGAAGCCCAAAGGCGCGCCGAGGCCGAGAAGGTCGAGGATGCCTGGATACAAGCCCGTCTACACCTTCTGATGACATCGGACACCCGAGTGAACGCACGCGCCATCGACATGGCGGTTGAAAATGGCCAAGTCATCCTGAGCGGTTCCGTCACCTCAGTGGCCGAGCGAAATGTCGCCGAAAGCCTGGCCAAGTACATGCCGGGCGTGCAGGAGTTGGACTCACATCTGGTCATTGAGCGTCAGCTTTGAGTTCCCTCCGAAAAGCCATTCCACCGTGAAGCCCCCAAAACCCTCGGCTCTCGGTCGGACGGTCCGGGGACTTTATCGGAGAGGACTCAAGTTTGCATAACAGGATTATCGGTATTGAAAAGCCCGCTGACCACGATTTTTGTGTTCAATGTTTGCGTGTTTAAGCTAGTACTGTCCAGGCTTTGCAGTCTTGGTTGTTGGGATCATACTGAGGTCAACCCAATTTTGACCAGTAAAGAGGTGAATCCATGGCAACCTCTGGACAAGAGTGTCGAGTCAGTTCCCTGGAAGACGCGCCTAAATATTTGGCCTGTCAGTCCGTACCTGCTCAAGAGTCACATAACCTGACGCAGGCCAGGAATCCGCCAGGGCTGCGGCACTGGCCAAGGCAAGCATCATGGCGCGCTTGATGCCCTGCACCGACCGTCTGCCCTACGCGCTCTATCGGGCTGGACAGGTACGCATGCTCGATGCCTGCGCCATCGAGCGCTTCGGCATCCCCGGCGAAACCCTGATGGAACGCGCCGGCACTGCCCTGTGGCGGCTGATCCAAGACCGCTGGCCCCAAGCTGGGCGTCTGACCATCCTGGCCGGCCCAGGGAACAACGGCGGTGATGGCTATGTGGTGGCACGCCTGGCGCACAGAGCCGGGCGCCAGGTGCGCTTGGTACGGCTTGGCGATCACAGCCGGCTGAGCGGCGCGGCGGCAACGGCGGCGGCTGCTTATGCCGAGGCTGGCGGCCGGGTCGCGACCTGGCCCGCATGGCCAGATGCCAGCGATCTGATCCTGGATGCACTGCTGGGCACTGGGCTAACGCGCGCGGTGACAGGCGACATGGCCGCCGCGATCAGGCGCGTCAATCAAAGCCGCGCGCCCGTTCTGGCGGTGGACATTCCCTCGGGTCTCAGCGCTGACACGGGCCAGATCCTGGGTGATGCCATCCACGCCACCCTGACCCTGAGCTTTATTGGGTTGAAACAGGGCCTGTTCACCGGCGATGGGCCTGATTGTGTGGGTGATGTTCGCTTCGACGCGCTTGAGGTTCCGGCGGCGGTCTACGCCAGCACGGTCGCCGCCGCGCGCCGCACCGATTGGCCCAAGGAGGCGTCACGCATTCCACCCCGGCCGCGCAGCGCGCACAAAGGCCACTGTGGTCATGTGCTGGTCGTCGGCGGCGCCCCCGGCATGAGTGGCGCCGCGCGCCTGTGCGGCGAGGCCGCGCTGCGCACCGGCGCCGGTCTTGTCCGGGTGGCGACCCATCCCGAGCATGCCGCGCTGCTTAACCTGACCCGCCCGGAGCTGATGGTCGCGGCGATCTCCACGCCTGATCAGCTCGCCCCCCTGCTTGAGCAGGCGACGGTCGTCGCGCTCGGGCCGGGCCTGGGGCGCGATCCCTGGGGACGGGCACTGTTTGAGCATGTGCTGCAAGCCGAGCAAAGCGGGCCGCGTCCGCTGGTGCTGGATGCCGATGCGCTCAATCTGCTTGCCGAGCAACCCGGGCGGCGTGACAACTGGATACTGACGCCTCACCCAGGCGAGGCCGCGCGCCTGCTTGCCTGCACGACAGCCGACATCGCCCAGGACCGATTCGCGGCCGCTACTCAATTGCAGCAAGGCTATGGCGGCACAGTGGTCTTAAAAGGCGCGGGCACCCTGATCACCAGCTCCGGACAACCAGGGCCAGCGCTGTGCAGCCAGGGCAATCCCGGCATGGCCAGCGGCGGCATGGGCGATGCACTCACGGGTATCATCGGCGCCCTGCTGGCCCAGGGGCTCGATCTGGAACAGGCCGCCAGTGCCGGTGTCTGTCTGCATGCGGCGGCGGCGGACTGGGCCGCGCGCAAGGGGGAACGCGGCCTGCTAGCGTCCGATCTCATCGCCGCCCTGCGCCGACAATGGCGGCGGCAGAAGACTGGGGAGTCAAGGCGATGACAGAGATTTCCATCCCGGATGAGTCAGCCATGCTGCGCCTGGGTCAAGGCTTGGCGCCGCTGTTGTCGCCCTGGCTGGGGACGGGGCTGGGGAAGGGGCTGGAAAAGGCCATGCCGGCACCCAAGGGGGCGCTGGTGTTTCTGCACGGCGAGCTCGGAGCCGGCAAAACCACCCTGGTGCGTGGTTTGCTGCGCGCCTATGGTGTTGAGGGCGCGGTGCGCAGCCCGACCTATACCTTGATCGAGCCCTACGAAATCAGGATCGAATCAACGCCCAGGCGCATTTTTCATCTCGACCTCTATCGCTTGGCCGACCCCGAGGAGCTTGACTATCTTGGCTGGCAGGAGCTGCTCGGCGACGGCGGCCTGTTGTTGATCGAATGGCCCGAGCGCGGAGCCGGAGTGCTGCCACCACCGGATTTCAGCCTTCGCATCGCATCGCGGCCGCCGGGGCGCTCGGTGAGTTTTCGCGGTCGCGGCGATTGGCGGCAGGTCGCAGGCGAGGCGACGCGGGTGCTGGCGCCGACCAATGTCTAGGCGCACGCCATCTTCTGGGCATGCGATGCGTGCGCAAGACTTTATACTGCTTAGAGAAAACACTGGCAAATATCAGAAAAAATAGACAATTTTGCTATCACTTGCTATGCTTTGAGACATTAACGTCTAACATCTTGTGACCTTTGAAGTCCGAGGCTTCCCGCGGGGGGGCACGATGGAAACTATCCGTCTCATCGCCGTCTTGCTCATCACTCTGCTGACCTTGACCTCAAGCGCCCTCGCTGGGGTCGAGATTCTGGGTGCGCGTCTATCCAGCCAGGAAGAGATGACCCGTTTAGTGTTCGATACCTCCGGACCGGTGGTCGAGCACAATATCTTCTCGCTCGACTCTCCGGATCGTCTGGTGCTCGACCTGGCGGGCACTGGCCTTGGTGGCGAGTTGCGCCAGCCTGACGCGGGCAATCCACTGCTGACTCGCATCCGCAGCGGCGAGCGTGCCGGCAAGAGCACCAGAATTGTTCTCGACCTCAAGCGCAAGGTGCGGGTCAAAAGCTTCTGTCTGCAACCAGACGGACGTTATGGGCATCGATTGGTGGTCGATCTCACCCCCAAGCCACAGCAAGAAGCCCGCCAGGAGGCGTTGTCAGCGGCCGCGCGTGATCTATCCGGGCATCCCTCGGTGCAGCAGCGCTCATTTAAAGCGCGCGATGTGGTGATCGCCATCGATGCGGGTCACGGAGGCAAGGATCCTGGTGCCATTGGCGTCCTCGGTACTCGGGAGAAGGACGTGACCCTTTCCATTGCGCGGAAGCTCGCCCATCTGGTGGATCAGCAGGCCGGGATGCGCGCGGCCCTGATCCGCGACAGCGACCGCTTTGTGATTTTGCGTGATCGCATTCGCATTGCCCGCAAGCATCGTGCGGATCTGTTCGTTTCCATTCATGCGGATGCCTTTCATGATCGAAAGGTACGCGGCTCTTCGGTCTTTACTTTGTCCGAGCTTGGCGCGAGTAGTGAGGCCGCGCAATGGCTGGCCGCGCGTGAGAACGAAGTCGATCTGCTCGCCGGCATCGACCTTGGCAAGAGCAATGAAGAAGTCGCCGGCGTGCTGATGAACATGACTCAAAACATGACCATGGAGCATAGTTTGCTGGCGGCCAAGCCGGTGTTGGAGGAACTGGGGCAACTCGGCAAAATGCATCAAAGTCGCATTCAGTCCGCCGGCTTTGCGGTCCTGAAAGCGCCGGATATTCCATCCATGCTGGTGGAAACAGCTTTTATTTCCAATCCCCAGGAAGAAAAGCGCCTGCGCGATCCGGCCTTTCAGCAGCGGGTCGCGGAAGCCATTTTGAACGGTGTCAAGCGCTACTTCGCGGCCAATCCACTGCCGCAAACACTGTTTGCGATGCAAAACAGCAGCGGTGCCCGCTCCGTCCGACATGTGATCGAGCATGGCGATACTCTGCTCGATATCGCCCGCGATTATCAGGTCAGCCTGCCATCGCTGCGTTCGCTCAACCAGCTTCGCGATGACCGCATCCGCGTCGGCCAAGTGTTGCGCATTCCTGAAAGTTGAGCACCGGTTAACGGACGCAAAGACCAGGCACAAAAAAGCCGCTCTGAAGCGGCTGATTGTGCGATGTAATTTCTGGTGGCTACGGCTAGATTCGAACTAGCGACATCGGCATTATGAGTGCCGCGCTCTAACCAACTGAGCTACGTAGCCAAATTGACGCGATAGAATGCCATGTTCAGCCCATCCGGTCAAGCACCAATGTGATGGTTGACTGGGTGTGGCTGGCCTTGCCAGACAACAGCTGTTTCATCTTCTGATGAAGACGGGGCTATGAACCTTGACTGGTGGTGCCCGAGGGGTTGGCGCAGCGCACTGCCAGAAAGAGCCGCGACAGGGCAATGGGTAGTCCGGGCTTGACCTGCTGCAGTGCGGTTGGCTCCTGCGTCCAGGTGCCGGCCTCAAGATCGAAGCCGACAAGTTCCGCCAGGTTGGTGACATAATCTTCCAGGTCGTCGATGTTCATACAGCTCCTCATGATGGATGGGACCGGCACTAATTTGGGTTGGTAATGCCGGGCCTGCGGGGATGGTACCGATCATATTCGCATCAATCGGGCGTGCGGGTCAGCCGTTGGCTATTATCGCGAATCCCGGCCTTCCGGTCATGGCAATTTGTGCGATGCTCATTGATCCAGAGCGTTTGGGTTTTGTTGACGATTTTTTGTCAACTGTTGTAGCCTCCGGGCGCAAAAACTGGGGCTCAGATGCCTGATCCCGAACAACCAACCTGAGTTAAAGAGACGAGAGTACCCATGTTGAATCGCCATTCCATCGGATTTCGCATCGCTTTCTGGTCCGGCGTTGCCATGGTGATTCTGGGCCTGGTCATCACTGGCTACGCGGTCATGCGCATGCAGCAGATGGCCGACGTCCAGCGCGAATCCGGCCTGCGGGCGGCGCGCGATCTAGCGCGCAATGTCGCGAGCAGCGAGGCCGCGAGCATCAAGGCGGCGCTGGAGGTGCCACTCAATGCCGCGCGCACCCTGGCCCAGGCCTTCGTCTCCGCCGCGCGTCCGGATGACGAAAAGCTTACCGCCGCCGATTGGGAGCGCCTGCGCAAGCGCTTCCGCCGGATGGAAATGGCCGCCGATCTGGCCGAATCGCTGATCGCGCCCTATCTCGCCGCCGAGCGCGATGGCAGCATGACGCGTGAGCAGGCACAGGCCGAGGCGCTGCGGGTGATCGGTACCCTGCGCTATGACAATGGCAATTATCTCTGGGTGCAGGACAGAACCAAGCCAATTCCGCGCATGCTGATGCATCCCATCGCCACCGAGCTGGATGGGCAAATTCTCGACAGCCCCAAATACGAAAATGCCATGGGCCGCGACCAGAATCTGTTCGTCGCGCTTGAACAGCAGGTCGCCGACGAAGGCGAGGGCTATGTGCATTATCGCTGGCCGCTGCCCGGCAGCAGCGAGCCCAAGCCCAAGCTCTCCTACGGGCGGCGGATTGCGGATTGGGACTGGATCATCGGCTCCGGACTCTGGGCTGATCGCGTCGCTTTCTACTCGCGCGATGACATCAACCAAATCCTCAAGGCCGTGCTGCAGGAGAACCCGGATTTCGTCAGCGTCTATACCGCCTGGGAGCCGGATGCCTTCGACCGCCAGGATGCCAAACAGGCCAACACCCCAGGCACGGATGCCAGTGGGCGCTTCATTTCGAACTGGACCCGTGATGCCGAGGGCGCCCTGGTACTCGAGGCCCTGGCCGATCATGAGCAGCCGGGCGCTGGCGACTATTATCAGCTTCCGAAGAGCAGCGGGCGCGAGGCCATTATCAACCCGCGCCTCGCCGAGGTGCGTGGGCGCAAGCTGATGACCACCTCCCTGGTTGCACCGGTGATGTTTGACGGCCTGTTTCGCGGCATCGCCGGCATTGACTACCCCCTCGCTGACTTGCAGGCCCAGGTCGAGCGTGTCGCGCAAGGATTGTTTGATGGCGAGTCGAGTGTGGCGGTGATCGCGAACGATGGCACCCTGATCGCGAGCAGCGCACATCCTGAGTTCGTTGGTCGCAATGTCGCCGAGCTGCACGATGAAGGCGACAAGGTGCGCCAGGCCATTGAGCGTGGTGAGAGCATGCAGGTGCAATCCGTCTCTGCCGCCGGCAATGAGGAAATCTTCACCCTGGCGCCCATTGATTTTGGCCACACCGGTATGCCATGGGCGGTGCAGATCAAGGTGCCGGTGGCCAAGGCGCTGACCCTGGCCGAGGCGGCGGCGGCCCAGACCAGAAAATCGGCGACCTTTATGGTGCTGGTGTCCGTCATCGCCGTTCTCATCGCGATGATGGGCATGTCCTGGCTGGCACGGACCATTGTGCGTCGGGTGCGCGCGGCGACCGAGACCATGCGCGAGATTGCCGATGGCGAGGGTGACCTGACCCAAAATCTGCCCGAGACCGGACGCGATGAACTGGCGGATTTGGCCACGGCTTTCAACCGTTTCCAGCGTCGTGTTCGCGATTTGGTGGCCGAGGCGATGACCGCCAGCGAGCGGGTAGCCGCCGCGGCCGAGCAGCTGACCGCAACCAGCGGCGCCACCAGCGACCAGATCGGGCGCCAGCAGTCGGAATCCGATCAGGTCGCCACGGCCATGAACGAAATGACCGCCACGGTCGCCGAGGTGGCCCGGAATGCCGCCGATGCCGCCGAGGCGGCACGCGCGGCGGATCAGGAAACCCAGCAGGGCCAGAGTGTCATGAGTGAGGCCGCCAAACTCATCCAGACCACCGCCGAGCAGATTCAAACCACGGCCGCGGCAGTCGGGCGCTTGTCGCAGGATGCCGAGAACATCGGTCAGGTTTTGGATGTGATTCGCGGCATTGCCGATCAGACCAACCTGCTCGCGCTCAATGCCGCCATCGAGGCGGCGCGCGCCGGCGATCAGGGACGCGGCTTCGCGGTGGTGGCCGGCGAGGTGCGCACCCTGGCCAGTCGTACCCAGGACTCCACCACAGAGATCCAGACCATGATTGAGCGCCTGCAGGACGGCAGCAGCCAGGCCGTCCGCGCCATGGAGCAGGCGAGTACGCGGGTGGACAAGAATGCCGAGATGGCCGAGAGTGCGCGTCAAGCACTGACCAGTATCGCCGAGGCAGTGACCCGCATCCGCGATATGAACATGCAGATCGCCAGTGCCACCGAGGAACAAAGTGCCGTGGCCGAGGAAGTGGACCGTAATCTGGTCAATGGCGCCCAGGCCATGGAACAGATCGCCAACGGCTCCAGCCAGATCAACAATGCCGCGGTCGAACTGGCGCAGCTCGCGGCCGATCAGCTGCAGCGTGTCGGGCGGTTTAAGGTGTGATCCGCGCATGATGCTGAATCATCACCTGGGCAAGGATCCGGGTGAGAACCAGGGCAAGAACCAAGGCGACGCGAGGATCCGTCGCGCTACCAAGGACCCTGGGCAGCAAGAACAAGGGCAGATCGGGCGCGTGATTCCCATGCCGCTCGGATTCATCGCCCTGCTGTTGCTATGTCAACTCATTGGCGAGGTCCTGGTGCTCTTGCTCGCCCTGCCAGTGCCTGGTCCGGTTCTCGGCATGCTGTTGCTCTTTGTCGGGCTGGTGTTGCGTGGCGGGGTGCCCGCGGGACTGGGACAGGTGGCCGATGGGCTGCTCGCGCACCTCTCCTTGCTCTTTGTGCCTGCTGGCGTGGGCGTTATGCTCCATCTGGCGATGCTGCGCGCGGAATGGCTGGCCGTCACCCTGGCGCTTGTCCTTAGCACGGTGCTCACCCTGGTGACGACTGGCCTGCTGATGTCCGCCTTGATCCGGTGGCGCGAGGGCCCTCGAGAGGAGGGCTCCTGATCCATGCCACCAGCAAACGCCCTCGATACCCTCTGGGTCTATCTCGCAACCAGCCCGTTGCTGCATCTGACGCTGACCCTGCTGGCCTATCTGGCGGCGGATTGGCTGTTTCGGCGCAGTGGACGCAAGGCGCTGCTCAACCCGGTGTTGCTGTCCATTCTCATGCTGGTGACACTCTTGATGGCGACTGGCACCCAATACCCGACCTATTTCGAAGGGGCGCAATTCATTCATTTTCTGCTCGGACCGGCCACCGTGGCTCTGGCCGTGCCGCTCTACCGGCACCTGGATCTGATCCGACGGCTGTGGCTCCCGATTCTGATCGCCATTGCCGCTGGCGCCTTGGTCGCGGCGGGCAGCGCCATGCTCATCGCCAACTGGCTGGGTGCTTCGCGACAAACACTGATGTCCCTGGCGCCCAAATCGGTCACCACGCCCGTGGCCATGGGTATTGCCGAGAAGACCGGCGGGCTGCCATCCCTGACCGCCGTGCTGGTGGTCTTGACCGGGGTGCTGGGCGCCGTGATTGGCCCGGCCGTTCTGGCGCTTGTTCGCGTGCGTGATGATCGCGCGCGCGGTCTGGCCCTGGGGCTGAGTTCGCACGGCATCGGCACCGCGCGGGCGCTGCAAATCAGCGCTCTGGCCGGGGCCTTCGCGGCGCTGGCCATGGGGCTGATGGCCCTGACCTCTAGCTTTATTCTGCCCTTTGTATTGCGATTAGTGTACAATAACTGAACTAAATGTGTTTGAATGTGCTCAAGCTGCCGCCTGTACTCGCATTAGCTCGAAGGTGATGCAAAGTAGAAAAACAAAATTGAGTTGCTCGAGTAGCGATAGAAGCGGCTCCCAGCCGCTTCATGACGCGCTAAGATGGTGCATCTACTCATAACCGGGCCAACAATCAGGCGCTGAAAAACGAAATTTGCAACCGCTGAATCGAACATTCCGCAGTCCAGGAACCAGGACGGCTTGAGTTGACAAGCGGCTCAACTTGGAACCCCGAAACCTGAGGAATCAATTCGCCTCTGCAAACTGACCGTCGGGGGCTTAACTCCCGGACATCACTCAAGCAACCCGATCAGGCACCCGATGTTCTTCCCCAAGCTGCGTAGCATCGCCACCCCCAGTGTCATCACCCTGCCGGCCAGCGCCAACCTAGCCGAGGTGGCGCGCACCATGGGCCAGCACAACATCCGCAGTGTCGTGGTCAGCCTCAATCCCGGCTACCGGCTGATCCTATCCAGCCGCCTGCTAGCCTTTCAGACTCAGGGGGTGCCGCTAGCGACGCCGCTCGTGGAACTCGACCTGCCGGAGCCAGCGCTATGCGATCCCGATGAAACAGTGCTTGAAGGGCTGAACGCCATTCGCAATCCGGCCGAGCACATCTGCCTGGTGGGCCAGTC
Source organism: Thiorhodovibrio winogradskyi (assembly GCF_036208045.1). Taxonomy (NCBI): domain Bacteria; kingdom Pseudomonadati; phylum Pseudomonadota; class Gammaproteobacteria; order Chromatiales; family Chromatiaceae; genus Thiorhodovibrio; species Thiorhodovibrio winogradskyi. The sequence continues at coordinate 4,308,878 of NZ_CP121472.1, forward strand.
CGGCGAGCTTGAGGGCATCGTCAGTTACAGCGACCTCGCCGCCAGCCTCGACCCCAGCATGCTCGCCGAGACCCAGAGCCTGGGCGAACTGATCCAGGGCATGCAGCCACTCACTGTAGACGAAAGACCCTCGGTGCTCAGGGTCATGGAACGCATGGACCAAGGCCAGTTCACCGCCTGCATTGTGCTGCACGAGCAACGCCCGGTCGGCATCCTCACCCAGCGCGACATGGTGGAGCTGATCAGCTCCAGTGCTAACCTCGACCAGCCGGTGGGCGCCTGCATGACAGCGCCGGTCAAGACGCTGAGCCGCGAAACCACCATTTCCGATGCCTTGCGTGTGTGCCGCCAGCAACACATCAAGCGCGTGGTGGTGGTTGATGGCGCGGGGTGCTTTAGCGGGCTGGTTAGCCAGCGCGATCTGGTCAGCCTCTACTACAACCACTGGTTCAACCTGCTCAAGCAGCATCAGCGCGAGCTTGACCAGCTCAACCAGCAGATGCAGGCTAACTACCAGGCGCTGGAGGCCCAGGAACAGCGTTTCCGCGCTCTGTTCAACCACTACCCGGACGCCACCCTGCTGATCGATCTTGCCGACGGCGCCACCCTGGAGTTCAACGCCCGGGCGCACCAACAGCTCGGTTACAGCGCCGAAGAATTCGCCCGCCTGCGCATTGGCGACTATGAGGCGATCGAAACCGCGGAGGAAACCGCCCAACACATCCAGCAAATTATCGACGAGGGTTACGATCACTTCGAGACCCGCCATCGTCACAAGGACGGTCATCTGATCGATGTCAGCGTCACCGCCACCCTCCTCGACTTGGGCGGTCGTCGCTGCCTGCTAGCGGTCAGTCGTGACATCTCGCCCTTTAAACAGGCCGAACAGGCACTCAAGGACCGCGACCAGCGCTTGCAGCAACTGGCCGCGCACAGCCGAACCGTGACCTGGTCCGTGGATGCCAATGGTCTGTATACCGACGTCAGCGCGGTCGCCACCAGCGTCTGGGGCTATGCGCCTGAGGAGCTGATCGGTCGCAAGCACTTCTATGAGCTGCATCCGGAGGAGGATCGCGACGCTTTCAAGGCCGCGGTCTTCTCCGGTTTCGCCCGCCATGAGACCTTTGTTGGACTCAACAATGCCGTTGTTCATCAGCAAGGGCAGCGACTGTGGATGTCGACCCACGCCTTTCCGCTGATCGACGCCGAGGGCCAGTTACGCGGCTACCAGGGCAGCGATCTCGATATCACCGAGTCCATCCATGCCAAGCAGGCGCTGGAGGCGGAGAAGGAACGCTTCGAGGGCATATTCGAGAAGACCGGCAGCGCCGTGGCCATTTACCAACCTATTGGCGCTGGGGAGGATTTTGTCTTCACCGGCTACAACAGCGCCGCCGAGCGCATGGATCGTAAGGATCGCACCGAGGTCATCGGCCGCCGCCTGAGCGAGTGTTTCCCCGCCGCTAGGGAGATGGGGCTGCTAGATATCCTGCGTCGCGTTGCCCAAACCGGGGAGAGCGAATACATCCCCATTGCGCGTTACCAAGCGGGAGATCTGCAAGTCTGGCGCGAGAACACCATCTTCAAGCTGTCCTCGGGCGAGGTGGTGGCGGTCTATAACGATCTGACCGAGATCAAACAATCGCAGGAAGCCGCCGAGCGCGCCAATCGCTCCAAGAGTCAGTTCCTTGCCAACATGAGCCACGAGATTCGCACCCCGATGAATGCGGTCATCGGGCTCAGCGACCTGCTGCTGCATACCCCGCTCGATGCCAAGCAGCGCGACTACCTGGGCAAGATTCGCGACTCCTCGCGCATGCTACTCGGCATCATCAACGACATTCTGGATTATTCAAAAATCGAGGCCGGCAAGCTGGAACTGGAAGCGCACAGCTTTCGCCTGGAGGATTTGCTCGATCAGATGCGCACCCTGTTCGCCGCCGCCGCTGATGCCAGCGGCATCGAACTCATCTTTGAGTTAGACATTCTCCATCCGCGCACTCTCGAAGGCGATGCCCTGCGCCTGGCCCAGGTGCTGACCAATCTGCTCAGCAACGCGATCAAGTTCACCGATCGTGGCCAGGTGAGTCTGTCCATTCGCGAGCAAGGCCTGAGCGATACCGGCATGGAACTGGAATTCGCCGTGCGCGATACCGGCATCGGCATCGCCCTCGCGCAACAAGAGCGCTTGTTCAAGGCCTTCACCCAGGCCGACAGTTCCACCACGCGCAAATATGGTGGCACTGGGCTCGGGCTAGTCATCAGCCAACGGCTGGTCGAACGCATGGGCAGCGAGTTGCGGGTAACCTCCACCCCAAGCCGGGGCAGCACTTTTTCCTTCACCATCACCCTGCCGGTGGCCGCCGAGGATGAGGTCCAACCCGCCGCCGTGATCACGCCCGGCACGCGCGTGCTAGTAGTGGACGACCACGAGGCCGCGCGCACCGTCCTGCGCGGCATTCTCGAATCCCAAGGCGCATCGGTCGAGGAAGCCGACAGCGGCCAGGCGGCGATCGACGCCGTGGCGCGCGCCGAAGAGGCCGGCCGCCCCTTCGCTTTCATCCTGATGGACTGGAAAATGCCAGGCGAACTCGACGGGATCGCCACCCTAGAGCGCTTGCAGGCCTTGCGCGACAGCCGCGAACTAAGCCAGGATGCCACGCCCGCGCTCATCGTCAGCGCCTACAGTCAAGATGATCTCGCGCCCCATGCCGCTCGCTACCGGGCATTTCTGAACAAACCGGTCACCCCACGCGCCCTACTCGATGCCATGCACCAGGCGCTTGGCAGCCATGACGGCAGTCGCGAAGCGCCGCTCGCCCGCGCCCTGCCCTGCTTTCGCGATTCAACCGTGTTGCTGGTGGAGGACAACGCCCTGAATCAGGAAGTGGCCTGCGCCATCATGGAAAAGACCCAGGTGCGCATCATTCTGGCGGAAAACGGCCAGGAAGCGGTGGAGCGTGTCGCCGAGCAAGATATCGATCTGATTCTGATGGACTTGCAGATGCCAGTCATGGATGGCTTCGAGGCCGCCCGACGGATTCGCACGCACCACCCCGACCTGCCCATGGTGGCGCTGTCCGCCGCCGTGATGGAAGAGGACCGCGCGCGCGCCCAGGCCGCCGGCATGAACGATCATCTCGCCAAACCCATCGACAGCCAGGCGTTAATCAGAACCTTAAGTAAATGGCTGTGCTCAGGCGAGGTTGCACCCGCTCCCAAGCCCCAGCTTACCAACCGGTTAACCCCCGAGTCCACCGCACCCCTTAGTGCAACCCCCAATGACGCCATCCTGCCCACTGGACTCACCGCTATTGACACGACCAGCGGGCTTAAGCGTTTTGACGGTGACCGGGTATTGTATCTGCGCACTCTTCATCGATTGAGAGAGCAACTCGATCACGAATTTTCGGACCTACACGCAGCCTTGACGACGCCCAATGATCCAAGTCTGGCGCGCCAGCTGCATACTCTCAAAGGACTGGCGGCCATGGTCGGCGCCAACGACCTAGCGGCACGCGCGCAAGCGCTGGAACAGCCATTGCGCGCCGATGACCTGGCGCGCGACGCCGACATCCAGTCTTTTGTCGCAGCGCTAGCAGGGGTCCGCGAGCAACTTGGCAGCCTACCACGGTTAGCTGAACCCGCAGCCCGGGCAGCGGGTGATGCGGGCGCGCCTCCCGCCGAAATCATTGCCAGCATCCTCCGCGCCCTGACCCAGGGGGAACTGATCGAGGATGCGCCCTTGGCCGAGATCATCCACTACTTTGCGCGCCAGGTCGATCCCGAAGCCACGCAAGCACTTCAGACGCACATAGAACACTTCGAGCATGAGGCCGCCATCGCCCAACTGCGCGAGCTGGCCACCCGCGCCGGGCTGCGTCTCGGCGGCGATGATTGAGCGCGAGAACCAGAGGATCCAATGCCGGAGAAAAAGCCTACCGTCCTCATCGTCGATGACCAGCCGAGCAACATCGCGCTGCTCGCCGCGTTGTTGAAAGGCGACTACCGCATCCTGACCGCCACCAGTGGTCACAAGGCACTGGAGTTAGCCGAGAGCAAGCACCCCCCGGATCTTATCCTGCTGGATGTAATCATGCCCGGGATGGATGGCCATGAAGTCTGCCGCCGCCTCAAGAACCAGGAATCCACCCGCGGCATTCCAGTGATTTTCGTCACCGGCATGAACGACGACAAGGACGAGGAGCACGGCCTCAACCTGGGCGCGGCAGATTACATCTCCAAACCCTTCAACCCAGCCATTGTGCGAGCGCGGGTGCGCAACCAGGTCAACCTCAAGCTGCGCACCGACACACTGGAACAAATCTCATGGGAAGACGCCCTGACCGGCATCCCCAATCGGCGTCGCTTTGATCAGAAACTCACCGAGGAATGGGCGCGCGCGACCCGTCACGGCCAACCGCTGTCCCTGCTGATGATCGACATCGATCAGTTCAAACCCTTCAACGACCACTATGGCCATGGCGCCGGAGACGAATGTCTCAGGCGCGTCGCCCAGGCCTTGGTCCGGGTACCCAATCGTCCCACCGACCTGGTGGCCCGTTATGGCGGCGAGGAATTCGCGGTGATTCTGCCGGACGCCGATGCCACCGGCGCGCGGGAGTTCGCCCTGCGCCTGCTTGATGCCGTGCGCGCGCTAAAGCTGAAACATGCTTACTCAGAGGTTGCCCCGCATGTGACCTTGAGCATCGGCGGCGCGACTCAGGCCACCGCCAGCCGCATGCCGGACGCCGATGCGCTGAAAAAGACGGCCGACGACGCGCTCTATCACGCCAAGACCAGCGGGCGAAATCAATACAGTGCACACCGCCTGTCTCATTAAGCTGAAACAGCTTCCCCGCAAAGACGGCCTATTTGAGCGGCCGCCCGCGCGGCCGGGCCTGGCGCCGCTGACCGGTGATATGCTCGATTTCCTGCAAAAAATCCTCGTTACCAATGGGCTGGGATTGCTGAATCGCCAGACGGAACTCGGCAATGGTGCGATGACTCAGCTCGGTATTGAACAACTCCAAATAGGCCGCCTGTCGGGATTCAGGCGACTCGCCTAAGGCCAGATAGCAGTCATGCGGGATTAGCAATGGATCATCCGTGCCAAGCGCATTGGCCCGATAGCTGCTCCAGGGATAGTCTCCCGGGTCCGATACCCTATCGGTGCGCACCGGATTGAGTTCAATGTAACGCTGGCAACGCAGCAGATAGTGCCCGCCATCAAGCAGCGAGGACTTGTAGCGACTATCCCACAGGGTACCGACACGCCTGTAGGTGGTATTGATGTATTGCACATAGCGCCGCCCAATGGCCATCATCAGGCGGGATAGATCCTCCGCCGCTTGGGGAGTGACCAGTAAATGCACGTGATTGGCCATCAGCACATAGGCATGCAGGCGAACACCAGTCTTTGCCAGCGCTGCCCCGAGCGCGTCAAGATAGGCGCGATAGTCTTCCTCGGCGAAGAAACAGGCCGCGCGCTTGTGACCCCGCTGGATGAGGTGGTGGGGATAATCTGGCAGGTGTAATCTGGGTCGACGTGGCATGACACAAGTGTAGCAGAAAACATTCAAGCCGCCCCCTTTGCATCCAGCGCATAATACGCAGGAGAGAACACCGATGGCCTATCAATTGGCGTCGCGCGAGGCGCATAAGCAGACAATTTTGATCACACAGATCAAACATCTGCCGATGGTCGCGTGATAGACAGGATTGTCATAGGTCCGCACGCATCACCGCGCCCGGCGGCTAGGGCGCGAGACGCTCAATGGTCCAGCCCGCGTCGTCGGTGCGACGCTGATAGCGGAAGCGATCATGCAGGCGATTGTCGCGCCCTTGCCAAAACTCGACATGCTCCGGCACCACGCGATAGCCGCCCCAGAAGTCAGGCAATGGAACCTGCCCCTCGGCAAAGCGTTGCTTGATCTGCTCCACCTTGGCCTCGAGCAGCGCGCGGGAGCGGATCACCTGGCTTTGAGGCGAGGCCCAGGCTCCGATCTGGCTGCCGCGTCCGCGGGTGGCGAAATACTTAAGCGACTCAGCCGTGGAGATACGCTCGGCACGACCGTTAATCTGCACCTGACGGGCAAAAGCCACCCAGGGGAAGAGCAAGGCAACCCGAGGATGGGCTTGAATCTGGCGCGCTTTGTCACTGCCAAAGTTAGTAAAAAACACGAAACCACGCTGGTCGTAGAGCTTGAGCAATACGCTGCGCACCCATGGCTGGCCGTTGCCGTCGACAGTGGCCAGGCTCATGGCATTAGGCTCGGGGATCTCAGTCGCGCAAGCAAAGCGGTACCAGCGTTCAAACTGACAAATAGGATCAGAATCAAGGTCTGCACGTTGCAGACCGCTCTCCATGAAATGGGCGCGCCATTGTGCCGGGGAGTGATCCGGGGAGTAATCCTGTGAACGCGCCGCAGTGTCTTGCAAGTCAAAATCGGTCATTCATATCGCATCCGAACAAGGCCACAAGCATAAGGAGCAAGTGTCAGTGTGGTAAGCACCGGGAAAGGGGAGATATTGCAGCTAAGCAAAAACCACAATGGTCTATTATCAAGCCCCCTTGCGCTCAGCCAACAGCGCCTCGACTTCCTGCTCGGCTGCTGCCCAGTCCTCAAGCTCGTGGCCTGCTTCAAAGCCGCGTTTCTCGGCGCGATAGTAAGCCGCGTCCTGAATCATTTTATAGCGTTCCTCGGCTGAAACCGCTTTTTTGGCTGCCGTGGCCCGGTTAGACTTACGCGCGGTGGTCTTGCGCGCTGTGGTTGTTTTAGCCGGAGTCGAGGCCGCGGCGGTTACCGAGCTGTCGCTGCTCGCGGCGGCTTTGTTCGCGGTGGTTTTTGCCGCGGTGGTCCTGCTCCTTTGGTCGCTAGCTGAGTTGCGAATAGGAGCGCTCTTGCTGGCCGCGGTCGAGGCCTTTGACACCTTGCTGGCGGTCGTCTTGGCCTCCGCCGTTTTCCGCGTTGCCGTGGTGCCTTTCCTCGGCGTCGTCTTCTTGGCCGGGGTACTGGTAGCGCTGGTCGTCCCTGCCGCGGCGCCGGCTGGGGCTTGCGCTGCCGCGGTCGCCTTTATGGTGGTTGCGGGTCGCTTTTGCTCTGCCATGATTGCTCACTCGCTTTAAGTTGGTCGACAATAGATGTTTAAAGATCAGTCATCCTGAGATCAAACACTTGGGCCAAAGATGGCCATTCGATCAGGCATACGTCCAAAGTGTTGCGGCCAAACACAAAACCACTACCCAGGATCACCAAACAAAAAGTGCCGGTCTAGCGACATTGATCTCCGCTCCCTTGCTGCTTGCCAGCTCCCTGACCACTGACACCAACGGGAGAGCAACAGAAGCGCTCGACTCAGGCTTACTGTTAAGAATACACGAGCGAGATTGCAATCCAAAGACCCGACATGCAATAAATTTGATCTTTTTTATCGGGTATTCGGTTAGATTTTTTCTGGGCTCGGATTGTCTGGGACGACTCCCTGGCAGGGCACGGTTAGCCCGCCATCAAACCTCAGGAACGCCATTAAGCCAGCGGACCAGATAATAGAGCCTCTGCCCCTCGGATGAGGCGGAAGGACCATAGACGATGGCTGCCTGCCAGCCCGGACGCTCAAGCGCGCGTGAACAAGCCTCCTGTTCCGATGCCATCGGCTCGACGCAGCCGGCGGGAAAACGCGCCCGGGACTTGCGTGTTGCCTTCACCAACGCCGGCAACTCGGCCAGGGAATGTGAATCCGGATCGATGATGACCTTTGGCATGTGATGACAAACACCTTCAACGGGACCGCCTCTGTTAAAATCACCCTAAATCTTCTCCAATTCTAGCCCCCACTCTAGCCGTTGTGCTTGAGGACTCGCCATTGGACCTTGCAACAGCGACATCGGACACTTCGCAACAGGGACAGCCGCAATGATCGCCCACCACGCACTGGTTCTCAACCTCCATCAGCCCGCCGGGAATCTCGAGCACCTGCTCGACAACCAACCCTGGGAGGCGAAGGAAATCCTGTTCGCGCTCGATCGCATGCCGCGCAGCCTCTGGGGCTGGGAGGACTTTGCCCGAGTACATCTGTCGCTTTCCGGCACCCTGCTCGAGACGCTGTCCAACCCCGCGTTCCAAAGTCGCGTCCATGGCATTGTCGATTGCGGCAAACTGTTGTGGCATCTGCAAAATCAACATCTGTTCGAGATTCTTGGCACCGGCTACTACCATCCGGTGCTGCCACTCATACCGGCCGCTGATCGTGATCAGCACCTACGCCGCTGGCAGGGCATCGCCCGGCATCTGTTCTGGCGCCCAAACTTTGGTGGCTTATGGCCTCCGGAGATGAGTTTCTCCCAGGAGCTCATTCCGCTCGCGCGCCGCTTCGGTTATCGCTATGTCATGATCGACAGCGAGAATGTCGAGCCAATCGACACCATGAGCTGGCAGGAACTGCGCTATCGCCCGCACATTGCCCGCCAGGGCGAGGACGAGATCATCGTCGTGGTGCGCGACCGCGAGCTGTCCGACGCGCAAGAGTCAGGCCTCGATTTGGAGTGGTTTCTGCGCGAGGTCACCGAGCGCACCAAGTGGTGTGACTTCCCGCCGCTGATCACCACGGCGAGCGACGGCGACAATGGCGGCTGGTTCCGCAATGTCACCGAAGGATCGAACTTCTGGACGGCTTTTTATCTACCCCTGCTCGAGCAGGCGCGCACTGATCAGGCGCGGATTCGACCGACCTTTATTGAAGACTACTTGAACAGTCATGGCGCCCGCGGCGAGGTCCGTATTCGCGCCGCCGCATGGAACACCGGCTGGCACAACGGACAGGGCTTCACCCAATGGACAGGCTCGGAGGCACAGCGCCGAACCTACTCGGCCTATCAGGATCTGAGCCGTCGCCTGCAGGCCACCCACGAACGCCTGGCCATGCAGCTTGAAACGCCCGGCGTGAGCGAGGCACTGGAAACCGCGACCTGGCGCCTGCTGCGCGCCGAGACCAGTTGCAACACCTATTGGGGCGAGGCCTGGGTCGAACGCGCCGAGGCCGACCTCATGGCCGCGCGCGCGGCAATCAAAGAAGCCGAAAGCGCCGCTCAGAACCAGCCGATTTGCCATTCAGATCATTCACCGGAGACCGACCAATGACCGCACTTCCAGAAACCATCGACGGCCTGCCCAACATCTGCGGCGCCGAGGACCAGATTGCCGCCGCCATGCAGGCCGGCCAGCAACGCAAGCTCGCGCAATCCCCCGGCGGGGTGGATTTCGGTCGCATCCGCGCCGCCGCCGCCATCGCCCTGCATCAACACCAGCCGCTGATACCAGCTGGTGGTGGGGATCTCCAGACCGCCGCCATCATCAGCAACCTGAAGCACATGATGGACAACCAAGGCATCGGCGACAACCACAACGCGCCGGTGTTCGTCTGGTGCTACAAGCGCATGGGAGAGTTTATTCCGCAACTGATCGGCGAGGGCAAATCCCCGCGCGTCATGCTGGAATACTCCGGCACATTGCTGCACGGCCTGCGCGCCATGGGCGAGGATCATGTGATTGATGCGCTCAAGACCATCACCATGAACCCGGACTTCAACTGGGCGGTCGAGTGGCTCGGCATGCCCTGGGGCCATGCGGTCGCCCCCTCCACCCCGGTGCAGGATTATCGCCTGCATGTGCAGGCCTTTCAGCACCATTTCGCCGCCATCTTTGGCCTGGAGGCGTTGGAGCGGGTGCGCGGTTTCTCGCCGTCGGAGATGGCGCTGCCCAATCACCCCGATGTCGCCTATGAATTCGTCAAGACGCTGCGCGACTGCGGTTATCAGTGGGTGCTGGTGCAGGAGCATTCGGTGGAACAGGTCGAGAACGGCTGGCATCCGCAGCGCCCCCATCTGCCGCATCGGCTGGTGTGCACCAACTCCAAGGGCGAGACCGCCAGCATCATCGCCATCATCAAAACCCAGGGCTCGGACACCAAGCTGGTTGCCCAGATGCAGCCCTGGTATGAGGCGCAGAGCCTGGAGCGCTGGGAGCTGGCCGGCAAGTCGGTCCCGCCGCTGGTGACGCAGATTGCCGATGGCGAGAACGGCGGCGTGATGATGAACGAGTTCCCGGACAAGTTCTTCGAAGCCGTGCGCGGCGCCTCGGGTTCCGACACCCCGCTGATGAACGGCAGCGAATACATCGAACAGCTCTTCGCCTTAGGCATCAAGGAGAGTGACTTCACCGAGATCCGCCCAGTCCAACAGGGCAAGATCTGGAGCCAAATGCAACCCGGTGATGGCCCCGAGAAGCTCGACAAGGTAATCGAAGCGCTAAAAAAAGAAGACCACCAGTTCCACATGGACGGCGGCAGCTGGACCAACGATCTGTCCTGGGTAAAAGGCTACGACAATGTGCTTGGCCCGATGGAAGAAGCCAGCTCCGCCTTCAACGAGAAGGTGCTCAAATCCGGCCCAGCGACCAGCGACCCACATTATCGCAATGCGCTCTACCACCTAATGGCGTCCCAGACCAGCTGCTACCGCTACTGGGGCCAGGGCGAGTGGACCGACTACGGCCGCGAAATCTGCCGTCGCGCCATGGCCATTATCGAGCACGATTTTTCCTGATCGAAGCGCCCTGTCTCCCAAGCCCTCGCGGTCTGGGAGACAGCCGAGTGTCCCCATGCTCTCCCTCTGATCCCAGGCTCCAGCGGGAAATACTCACCCGGCACCGCAGCGCAAGCCGCGTGCTGAATCCCGCGACCACTGCCATCAAGCAGTCACTGAATCGTCACCCTTTCCTGATCTGACTGGGTTATAGTCCAAATGAAGCGGACATTTTCGCGCACACAGAAATAGTCAAGGCACCCAGCTCACCGAGAGCAAAGCCCTTTTCAGGAAGACAGATTTGGATCACATATTGTGATCAAACAGATAACACCTTCGCCGCTCATTCAATTGCCTACCTCACCCGACCACCGCACTGGACTGAGTGGCTTTTCCATCGCATCCCTGTGCGAGCGTCTAGAGTATGCTTTTCAACCAATTGTAAACCCTCACACAGGCACTGTCTTTGGCTTTGAAGCCCTACTGCGCGGGCTGGATCAAGTTGGCTACACAACCGTGGATCGGCTCTTCACCGCCGCCGATTACCAAGGCTGTCTGCTGGAATTGGAAAGTGCATTGCGCGACAAGGCCATTGCCACTTTCGCGCGCATTCCAGGTGTCCGTCACGCACGCTTGCTATTCAACCTCGACTCGCGCAGCCTGATCAACGAACCGCGCTGGGGGGAGTTGACCAACACCAGCCTCGAACGTCACGGCATCGCCCCCGGTACCATCTGCTTCGAGCTGACCGAGTTGCACGATCTGACCGCACACCCCGAGGCCAGGCGCGCGGTGGAACGCTTGCGCGCGCAGCGTTTTCTGTTTGCCATCGATGACTTCGGCACGGGCTATTCGGGCCTGAAGCTTCTCTATGAGTTTCCGCCTGATTTCATCAAAATCGATCGCTTTTTTATCTCCTCCATCTCGCGCGATCACAAACGCCGCCTGTTCGTCGAAAATGCCGTTCATCTTGCCCACACACTCGGCATCCAGGTGGTCGCTGAAGGGGTGGAGACGGCTGACGAACTCACCGCCTGCCGGGATATCGGCTGTGATCTGGCACAGGGTTTTTTCATTGCGCGCCCCAGCACCGAGATCCCCCGCTTGAGCTCATCCTATTCAATTGTACCCGCGACCGTCGGCCCATCCCGGCGCCAATCGGATAGTGACTCGAATCTGATTCGCAGCCGTATTCTGCAGCTCCCGGCCTTGCACGAGAATGACGACATGCGCGAGGTGTTCGAGCTATTCAAACGCCATAGCGAATTCAGCTTCTTCCCGGTGCTTGATCGAACCGGAAAGCCGCTTGGCTTAGTCTGCGAGCGGGAACTCAAGCGCTACATCTATTCGACCTACGGGCGCGATCTGTTATCGAACAGCGCCTATCGCAAGCATCTTCTGGATTTCCTATCTCCCTGCCCCAGCATCGACATCAACAACCCGGTCGAACGCCTGCTCGAAGCCTATACCGCCGCCGACAGTCCGCCGGGTATGATCATGACCGAGAATTTTGTCTACGCTGGCTTTATCTCCCAGGCCGCGCTGCTGCAGATTCTCGACAGCAAAAACCTTGCCGCCGCGCGCGACCAAAACCCACTCACCCGCCTACCCGGTAACAACAGCATCATCGATTACGTCCAGCAGGTTCTCGAGGACAGCTGCCAGGACTATTGTCTGGTCTACTTTGACTTCGACCACTTCAAGCCTTTCAACGATGCCTACGGCTTTCGTATCGGCGACCGCGCCATTGCACTCTTTGCCGACCTACTGCGCAAAATGCTGCCAACGCACAGTTGCTTTATTGGTCATGTTGGCGGAGATGATTTCTTTGCCGGGTTCCGCGAACCGGATCAGCAGTTGGTGCGGCGCCATGTCACCAAGCTGTTGGCGCAATTCAAGCACGAGGCACAAAGCCTGTACGATAGCGCCACGCGTGATCGCGGCTACCTTGAAGCCATGTCCCGCGAGGGTCAGCTCACACGGCTGCCGCTTCTCGGGTGCAGCGCGGCGCTGCTGTGGATCCCCAGCAGCCTGCGCGAATCCACTCTCGACGATGTCTCCCGTGTAATCGCCAAGCTAAAAAAAGCCGCCAAAGCCTCGCCCGTTCACCTAGCCGAAGCGACCCTTGGCGCACCGTCCCTTGCAGCGCCACCGCCGATACCTCAATCCAACCCGGCGGATGAGGTATCGACCGCGAGGCCTCTGGCGGCCAGTGCCTGAACTCCAAGCAGGCCCCTTAGCTTTTAAGATGCCCGCGATCAGCCGAGTCGCGCAGCAAATCCGCGAGGCGTCTGGCAAGCTTGGGTTGTTCCAGCAACATCCGCAGACTGTGCTTGCGGGAGTTTTTGACCAGGCTCGAAGGATCGAAATAAGCCTTGGCATTGTCCACCGAGAGGACGAAGGGAGGTTTTCCCGCGCGCGCCAGAATGTAGCTCATCACCAGGGAACCGGTGCGATGATTACCTTCAAGATAGAGCTGCGGCTGACTGAGAATCTGGATATAGACGCGCGCGGCACGCTTCCACACCGGCTCATTGGCCATGGACTCATGGCAGGCTATCAGCTCGGCAATGCCGCCATTGCCCTGGGTATAGAACTGCTCCTCGGTGGCTAGGCGCTGGCGCTGCGCCTGGGCGCTGCCCGGCTCGGCCTCGCCCCAGAGCACCAAGCCGTTGAGTGCCAGCAATTGACGCGACCGACCAAGCGCGAAAAGATCAACTCCATCAGCGAGACAACGGTCGATTTCCGCATAGCCCGCCAGGAGTTGGTTCAGCACCCGATCACTCAGTGGATCACGAGGTGTCGAGAGCGTCTGATTAATGCGGTCGAATTCGACTTGAACCCGTCTCAGTGAGCTGGCAATGGCCGGGAGGTTCAATCGGTCTGGTTGTGCCATTCAGCAAAGGGCAAGACGCAATGGCCAAGAACTAGGCAGGGCATACGCATCTCCGCCCCCGCTCTTGTTGCTGCCACTCAATTAGCTAAACTCACCCGCGATATATTCGCGGGTGAGCTTCTCGCGCGGATCCTCGAAAATCTGCTGGGTATCGCCCATCTCGACCAGATAACCCGTCCGCCCACCCGCGGAAATGTCCACTGAGAAAAAGGCTGTGGTATCGGCCACCCGCGTCGCCTGCTGCATATTATGGGTCACCAGGGCGAGGGTGTAATTTTCCTTTAGCTCCAGCATGAGTTCCTCGACCTGTCGGGTGGCGATGGGATCAAGCGCCGAGCAAGGCTCATCCATCAGCAGCACGTCGGGCTCGGTGGCCACGGCACGGGCGATGCACAGGCGCTGTTGCTGACCGCCGGACAGTGACAGGCCGCTGTTTTTGAGCTTGTCCTTCACCTCGTTCCAGAGCGCGGCGCTGCGCAGGGCCTTTTCCACCCGCTCATCCATGTCGCCCTTGTAGCGATTGAGCCGCAGGCCAAAGGCGACATTGTCATAGATGCTCATGGAAAAGGGGTTAGGCTGCTGGAACACCATGCCGATGTAGCGACGCACCAACACCGGGTCGATGGTTTTTTCGTAGATGTCCTGGCCGTGATAGGTGACCGTACCCTCGAAGCGGAACACCGGGATCAAATCATTCATGCGGTTCAGGCTGCGCAGCACCGTCGACTTGCCACAACCGGAGGGACCGATGAAGCCGGTGATTTTGTTTTTTTCAATCGGCACCATGCTGTCGCGCACGGCAAGAAAATCGCCATAGAAAATTTTGCTCAAGCGACAATCCATCACCCTCTGCTTGGGATCGACGTACCAGGCGGCCGCCTCGGTGATGGACCCCATCTCTGCCTTGGGCGAACTCTCGGTCGCGGCCGGGGTCGCGGCTGGGGTCAGGACAGCCGCCATTGCATCGGCCATGGCGTTGGCCTCAATCTCAGCGGCTGCCGGCGCGCGCTTGCTCATCTCCGCCGGGCTCGTCTCCTGGGTCGCATTCATGTTATCCGTACCTCAAAAAAACTTAGAACTTTTGTCGACCCAGCACGCGAGCCAGGATATTGAACACCAGAATAATGAGCACCAACACCAGGGATGCCGCCCAGGCCAGCTCAATCTGGTTGTCATAGGGCATGCCGGAGAAGTTGTAGATCAGGATGGACAGCGAGGCGGTTGGCTGGCCCAAGCCCTCCAGGCCATTAATGAAATAAGTGCTAAAGAGCGCCGTGAACAGCAAGGGCGCCGACTCCCCGGCGGCACCGGCCACCGCCAGCAGCACGCCGGTGATGACACCGGGCATGCCGGTGGGCAGGGTCACGGCGGCGACCACCTGCGCGCGGGTGCAGCCCATACCGTAGGCCGCATCCTTCATTTTCTGCGGCACCTGCTTGAGCGCTTCTTCCGCCGTCAGGATGATGGTCGGCAACATCAGCACCGCGAGCGCGATGCCGCCTGCCCAGGCGGAGTAAGACTTCATGGCCACCACCAGCACCGCGTAAACAAAGACGCCGGCGAGAATGGAGGGGAAGCCGGTCAGCACCTTGGCCAGAAAGCGCGCGGTTTCGGCCAGCTTGCTGTAGGGATCGACTTCCGCCAGATAGATGGCGGCAAGAATGCCGATGGGGATGCTGATGGCCGAACCAATGGCGACCATGACCGCTGTCCCCACGATGGCCGGGCCGATACCGCCACCGAACTCAAAGGCCGCTGGTGGCAGTTCAGTGAGGGTCTCCAAGTTGATGCGCGCCCCGCCCTTGGCGATCAGCATGTAGAGCACCGAGAACAGGGGCAGCGAGGCCAGTATGGCCATGGCCCAGGTCAGACCTGTGTAGATGCGACTTTTCAGCCCGCGCCCTTCGAGCAGCGAACCACGCAGTTGTTTCATGGAGGCCAGATCCTGCTCCAGCAGGGCCTCACTGGCGACTCTGGTCATGCCTTGCCCTCGAATTTGCGCGTCGCGGCCTTCATTACCCACAGGCCCAACACATTAACAATTAGCGTTATGGCGAGCAGGGCCAGGGCGGCGAACATCAGCGCCTGGACCTCAACGGGGCCGGCTTCGGGGAAGCTCGACGCCAGCAAGGATGCGAGTGTATTGGCCGGCGCGAACAGCGACAGGCTGATCTGATTGGAGTTGCCGATCAGCATCGCCAGGGCCATGGTTTCGCCCAGGGCGCGGCCAAAGCCAAGGACCAAGGCGGCGAGAATGCCACTCGAAGCCGTCGGCAGCATCACTTTCAGGATCGCTTCCCAGCGCGTGGTGCCCATGCCGTAGGCGGCTTCCTTCACCTTGTAGGGTACGCGGCGGAAGGCATCAACCGAAATCGCCGCCACCGTCGGCAGAATCATCACCGCCAGCACCAGCGCCGCCGGCGCCATGCCGGGGCCGGACAGATCGGTGCCGAACAAGGGGAACCAGCCGAAGGTGTCGTGCAGCCATTCTGCGCCGGGCCGAATCAACGGGATCAGCACATAAATGCCCCACAAGCCATAGACCACCGAAGGAATGGCGGCGAGCATCTCGACAATGGTGCGGAACACATTCGACAGGCGATGATCGAGGAAATCCTGGGTCAGAAAGATCGCGATAGCCACACCGAAGATGCCGCCAATGAAGAGCGCCAGCAGCGAGCTATAGAGCGTACCCCAGATCTCGGGCAGGATGCCGAAGACCCCCTGCTGCACGTTCCACTCGGTGCCGACCAGGAAACCAGGGCCGAAACTCAGCATGGCCGGAAACGCCTGACGGCCAAGTTCAAAAACAATATAGGCTACCAACAGCAAAATCACCGCCGCGGCGCCCTGGACGATGATCCGCAGCGCCTTATCGACCGCATAGTCGCTCGCCGAGGGCGGCCCGGAGAATTTCGACACGACATGAGCAAAGGGATTGGAAGCCATAAACACAGACGACCTGATGGGCGGATGGGTGAATTAGTCGGTTGTATCAATGAACTGCGGGCCGCGTGGAACGACCCGCTCCAGACGCCTCTCTACTTGGACCCGCCAACCAACTTCAACGCATCCTCAACCTTGGCCTTGACGTTCTCCGGCAGCGGGATGTAACCCAGTTTGGGCGCATCCTTCTGGCCCTCATTCAGGCCATACTCGATAAAATCACGCAGCACCTTGGCTTTTTCCTCATCCTGCTGCTGGTACATCAGCATCCAGGTGAAGGTGGCGATGGGATAGGCCTCCTCGCCGGCCGGGTCGCTCACCCAAACCCGCAGATCGGGCGTGCCGGCATAGCCAGGCAGATCGCCACTGGGGAACTCAGCCGAGGCCAGCGCCGCCTGACCGGATGCCTCGCCTGGCTTGACGAACTTGCCCGCCTTGTTCTGCAAAATGGCCATCGGCTGACCGGTCGCCTCGGCGTAACCGTACTCAATGTAGCCAATCGCGCCTGGGGTTTGCTTGATCATGGCCGCGACGCCGTCGTTCTTGGGCGCGCCAACAAAGCTCTTCGGCCAGTTCACGCTCTTGCCATGGCCAACGTCCTTGGCAAAATCATCACTCACCGCCGCCAGATGGCCAGTGAAGACATAAGTGGTGCCGGAGGAATCCGAGCGCCGCACCACGGTGATGTCATCATCGGGGAACTTCACCTCCGGATTGGCCTGCTGAATACGCTCGTCCTGCCAGGTGGTCAGCTTGCCGGAGAAGATGTCGATCAGCACATCGCGCGGCAGCTTGAGTTCCGGATTGCCCGGCAGATTGTAGGACAGCACCACCTCGCCGGCGGTCATGGGCAGCAAGACCACACCCTTCTCGGTTGGTACCTTGGCGATTTCCTCATCGTTCATCGCGGCATCGGAAGCCGCGAAATCCACTGTCTCGGCGATGAATGCGCGAATGCCGGCACCCGAGCCAACGGCCTGGTACTGAACCTGAATACCCTTGTTTTGCTTGCTGAAATCCTTGGCCCACTTGGCATAGAGCGGGAAGGGAAAGCTCGCGCCCGAGCCGTTGAGCTGGGTCTGTTGAGCGCTGGCGAGCGGCGCAAAGGCCAAGGCAGACAAGGTGACGGACAGACCACAGGCCGCAAGGGTGCGACGGGTAAAGCTGGCGAGAGCCATGAGGACACCTCCAAAAATGGACTAACAAGAGCAGCAAATGAAAAAACAGCCTTGCATTGTCCAAATCCAGGCGTCTTTGTCTGTGAATTTTTGGTTACCTTCGTCGGCATGACCGCGCTCGGCGGTTTCATGCAGCGGCAACCTGGCTGTGCGAAAATGCCGCGCTTGAGACTAGCCTATTCCGTCATTGCCCATGCCTGCCGCCCTTTCCGAATTCTCTGTTCCCGGTGGGAACATCGCGCAACAAAAGCCCGCCACCTTGTCGCCACTCCAGCCACCCTTACCACAACCGCCTTCTGAGCGCCTGCTTTGGGGGCGGCTCCATGGCGCCGCGGCGGCGCTGGCCATCGCCTCCGCCGCGCGTCAGGCCAATTGCCCGCTGCTGGTGGTGGTGCCCGACATGGCGGCAGCCAATCGGCTGCATGCCGAGTTGCCCTTTTTCCTTGAGGATTCGCGCGATGGGGAGAGCGGGACTCTGCCCGTGTGGCGTTTTCCGGACTGGGAAACCCTGCCCTATGATCTGTTCTCGCCATTGCCGGAGCTGGTCTCCGAGCGGCTGCTGACGCTCTACCGCTTGCCGCAACTCGAGCGCGGGGTGCTGCTGGTCCCGGTCAGCACCCTGATGCAACGCTTGCCACCGCGCCACTATATCGAGAGCCAGGCCCTGGTGCTGTCGATCGGCGACCGGCTGGACCTGGATCACACCCGCGCGCGCCTGACCGAGGCTGGCTATCAGTGCGTGTCCCAAGTCATTGCCCATGGCGAATTCGCGGTACGCGGCGCCCTGCTGGATATTTTCCCCATGGGTCGCGATGAGCCGCTGCGCATCGACCTGTTTGACGATGAGATCGAATCCATCCGCACCTTCGACCCCGACAGTCAGCGCTCCATTGCCAAGCTGAAGTCGGTGCGTATGCTGCCGGCGCGCGAGTTCCCATTCACCGAGGAGGCCATCAGTGCCTTTCGCCAGCGTTACCGCGCCGCCATCGACAGCGACCCGAGTGCCAGCCTGATTTATCGCGAGGTCTCCGAGAGCCGGCTGCCGGGCGGCATCGAGTATTACCTGCCGCTGTTTTTCGATGCGACCGCGACGCTGTTCGATTATCTGCCCAGGCCCACCCTGACGTTCGAGAACGGCGAAGTGCGCGAGGCGGGCGCGGCCTTCATCGAGACGGTCGCCAGCCGCTACGAGCAGCGCCGCCATGATGTTGAGCGTCCCATTCTGCCGCCGCGCCTGCTCTATCTGGACGCCGACGAGCTGTCCGGCAAGCTGAATGACCGACCGGGGGTGTGCTGGCAAAGCGCCGAGGTGGCTCAGCGGCGCAAAGGCTATGCGCGGGTGGTGAACTTCGCAACCGCCGGAATGCCTCCGCTGCCGATTCAGGCGCGCAGCGCCGAGCCGGCGGCAGCCTTGCAGGCGTTTCTCGGCGAGCCTGACCGGCGCGTGCTCTTTGTTGCCGAGAGCAGCGGCCGACGCGAGATGCTGCGTGATCACCTGCACGGCTTCGGCATTCAGCCCGCGGCGGTGGCGAGCTGGGCCGAGTTCCTGACAGGTCAGGATACCATCGCCATCACAGTCGCCCCGATCGAGCAGCCGCTGCTGCTGGAAGACAGCCAGCTCGCGCTGATCACCGAGACCCAGCTCTACGGCGAGCGGGTGCGCCAGGAGCGCCGCCGGCGCAAGGCGGGACCAGACGGCGATGCGGTGGTGCGCAATCTGACCGAACTACATCCAAGCGCGCCCGTGGTGCATGAGGATCATGGTGTGGGACGCTTTCTTGGACTACAGACGCTGAAGGTCGGCGGCAACCAAGCAGAGTTTCTCGCCCTTGAATATGCCGGCGGCGACAAGCTCTATGTGCCGGTCAGCTCGCTGCATCTGATCTCGCGCTACACCGGCACCTCGCCCGAGAATGCGCCGCTGCACAAGCTCGGCAGCGACCACTGGGACAGGGTCAAGCGTAAGGCGGCGCAGAAGGCGCGCGATGTCGCCGCCGAGTTGCTCGACATTTACGCTCGCCGCGCCGCCCGCCAAGGGCATGCCTTCGGCGATCCCGGAGCCGAGTATCGTGACTTCGCAGCCGCCTTTGCGTTTGAGGAAACACCGGATCAGGAGCGCGCCATCGAGGCGATTCTGACCGACATGGCCAATCCCAAACCCATGGATCGGGTTGTCTGCGGCGATGTCGGTTTCGGCAAGACCGAGGTGGCCATGCGCGCGGCCTTTGTCGCCGCCAATGGCGGGCGCCAGGTGGCGGTACTGGTGCCCACCACATTGCTCGCCGAGCAGCATTACCAAAACTTTTCCGATCGCTTTGCCGACTGGCCGATCCGGATCGAGAGCCTGTCGCGCTTCAAGACCGCCAAGGAGGTGAAAAAAGTCACCGACGGACTGGCCGCCGGCACCATCGACATCGCGGTTGGCACCCACAAGCTCCTGCAGCCATCGATCAAATTCAACAACCTGGGCCTGGTCATCATCGATGAGGAACATCGCTTCGGCGTGCGCCACAAGGAGCAGCTCAAAAGCCTGCGCGCCGAGGTCGACATTCTCACCCTGACCGCCACGCCCATCCCACGCACGCTCAATATGTCCATGGCCGGGATGCGCGATCTGTCCATCATCGCCACGCCACCGGTTGAACGCCATCCGATCAAAACCTTTATCTCCGTCTGGAATGACAATCTCATCCAGGAGGCCTGCCAGCGCGAGATCAACCGCGGTGGGCAGATTTATTTTCTGCACAATGAGGTCGAAACCATCGAGAACATGGCGCAGAAGCTCGAGGCCCTGGTGCCGGATGCGCGGGTGTCGGTGGCCCACGGTCAGATGCGCGAGAAGGAACTCGAGCGCGTCATGCGCGACTTCTACCACAGACGTTTCAATCTGCTGGTGTGCACCACCATCATCGAATCCGGCATCGACGTACCCAGCGCCAACACCATTCTGATCAACCGCGCCGACAAACTGGGTCTGGCGCAGTTGCACCAATTGCGCGGCCGCGTCGGACGTTCGCACCATCGCGCCTATGCTTATCTGATCACCCCACCGGCCAAGAGCATGACCGCGGATGCCAAAAAGCGCCTGGAGGCCATTGAATCACTCGAAGACCTTGGCGCCGGCTTTACACTGGCCACCCACGACCTGGAAATCCGCGGCGCCGGCGAGCTGCTGGGCGAGGAGCAATCCGGGCAGATTCACGAAGTCGGCTTCACGCTTTACATGGACCTGCTCGAACGCGCCGTACAGGCACTCAAGGCCGGGCGCACGCCGGAGCTCGACCGTCCGCTCGACCATGGCGCCGAGATTGATCTTGGACTACCCGCACTGCTGCCAGACGACTACCTGCCCGACATCCACACGCGATTGATCACCTACAAACGCATCGCCAGCGCCGCCGATACCGATGCGCTCAAAGAGTTGAAAGTCGAGATGATCGACCGCTTCGGCCTGTTGCCCGAACCGGCCAAGAATCTCTTCACCATCACTGAACTGAAGCTCAAGGTTCAGCCCTATGGCATCCGCAAGATTGAGGCTGGCCCCAAGGGCGGGCGGATTCTCTTTGGCGACGCGCCTAAGATCGACCACATGCGCCTCGTGCAATTGATCCAAAGCCGGCCCAAGGAATTCAAGCTCGACCCGATCGGAAAAGGGGCCGCCGGCGCACTGCGCTTCTACCGCGACATGCCCGAGGGCGACAAGCGCGCGACCCAGGTCAATGCCATTTTCGCGCAATTGATCGGGCAGAGCTGAGTGCTGTTTTGCATCACCTCACAAAGCCTTAGGCTCGAAAAGCGAAACACCCTCACCCAATCCCCCGAGAGCCCACGCAAGTAGGCCGGCCATGAATGCTATCAACGCCGATCTCGGCGCAATGATCAATGCCATGATCGCCAATGGAGAAGACAGCTTCACCCAGTTCAAACGAAATATTCACGACGCCAAGAAACTCGCCGAGGAATTGGTGTCCTTCTCCAACGCCGAGGGCGGGGTGATTCCAACATCGCCTCGTTCGAGATCCTCAATCCCAACATCGAGCCCAGCGACCTCACCGGCAAATACATCATCCTCGATGTCCTCGCCCGTGACGCCATGGGGCGCTGCTACAATGCCGAGGTGCAAGTGCGCCGCTATGGCGACTGGGACAAACGTGGCCTGTTCTATCTGGCTCGCACCTTGAGCGGCCAGCTCCAGGCCGGCGAGGATTATCAAGAACTACGCGCCTCCATCGGCCTGCACCTGCTCGACTTCGATCTGTTCACCGCCTCCCTGGCCGAACGCGAGCAAGCCATCTGGCGCTTTGAGATGCGCGATGAAATCCAACCCCAGATCACACTCGGCAACATCTTGCAGTTGAATCTGATCGAACTGAACAAGGCCGACCGCCTCTGCCTCCCCCCAGGCCCACTGCGTACCTGGATTACCTTCTTCAAACACTGGCGGGAGGAACTCATCATGGCCAGCACCGCCCACCCACCCGTGATCCAAGCCATGAACCGCCTGCGCGCCCTCAGCGCCGATGAAGAGGCCCGCCGCCAGGCTTTCGTGCGCGAGCGAGCGCTCCACGATGAAGTCTCCTTTCTGAATGAAGCCAAACGCGAAGGCCGCCAAGAAGGCCGCGAAACCTTAGCCCGCAATCTCCTGGCCATGAACCTCCTGACCGATGAGCAAATTGCCAGCACCGCCGGCTTGACTGAAGCGACGGTCAAGGCACTACGGAATCAAGTCGTGACTCAACGCGCAACAGACCGCCACGATGCCCGCTAACCCATGCCCAGACCGGGGCCATCATCACCGTTCAGTGCCCCCGCATCGGCTGCTGGCCGCCGAGATGGTTCGGCGCCCCCCACCGCCCTCACCCAAGGCAACCACGCCCTGCGCGACGGCGACCCGGCCCAAGCCATCCGCCACCATGCCCTCGGCCTGGTCGATGAACCCAGCCACCGCGACGGCCCCATCGCCGCGCAACTCGCCGCCAATCTGGTGCGCGCCCGCCGCCGCGCGCGGGTGCGGGCGCGCTGGCAGATCCGCCCTGAGCAACAGGTGGTGATCTTTCTCGGCACCCCGCGCCGCCACAAAGGCCTGCTGGAGAAGGGCTACGAAGTGCACGGCATCAAGCGCCGTGCCTCGCTGTTTAACATGAGCGTTCAGCAAAGGGGGGATCAGCAATGAACCAGCATCTGCGAGCGATTTACGAAGCCGGGGTATTGCGCCCCCTTGAGGCAGTGAGTCTGTCAGAACATCAAGAAGTCGCGTTAGTCTTGCAAACCCTGGATGCCGACCTCGACGACATCCCGACTTCACCAATTTGGGAGTTTGCTGCCGAACTGGCAAGCACACTGCCAGATGACGAGTGGGAGAAACTCCCAATTGACGGTGCGACAGCCCTTGATCACTATCTTTACGGCGTGCACAAAGGGCCACGAAACACGCATTATTTGCCGATGCTTGCTATTGGATCGCAGTGTTAAACCCAAAAGATCAATTGCACAAGCGTGCTGTTTCTATCAGTCAATCCCTTTGGCCGACATCGATTGTCACGACCGACGAAGTGCTGACCGAATTTTTGACTTATTTTGCTGAGCGCAGCGCCTTGTTGCGGCAAGCAGCGATCCAAATGGTTGCGCGGATGCGCGTTGATCAGGCGATCACCATCGCACCACAAGGTCGCGAGACCTTTGATGCCGGTTTTCGGTTGTTTCGTGCGCGACTTGATAAACCTAAATCCGGCAGTTGGGGCGGGGCACAAATTCGCTAAGTCCATGATTCGTAAGTAGCAGAGTCAACTGCGGAGCAGTTGGAATGTTCACCAAACGGGTGACTTTCTACTTGCAGAAATATCGCGTGGGAACAGGCTGCTAGAATCAGAAAGCAACCTCATCTGCCGGATTTAGGTTCATCGGTGTCTCCCCCTGCCGATATTTCAGTTGGTTAGCGGATTATGCCAGGTGTGCATCTGCTCTTTCTAGGATGAAAGTCGAGCAACCCTAGCGCGATGCGTTCGGGCGTGACCGCCAAGGTGGGATGGATGTACATCCCATAGCGGCTCTCAAAGTTCAGCGGTCCAAGACCGGCGATGCCTTTTTTGCTTGTATAGTCCAGTTCGCTGGTATCCTGAATGCAAAGGACCCGGGGATGCTCGCGCACGCGGGCTTCAGTACAGGCGATATGAGGGGCGAGCACCTGCTTGGCGGTGACTTTTGGATGATTGAAAAACCGGTAGGCCGCGCGGGTCTCATACCAGCCGTTGCAAGCCCCGGGGATACTCTGTGTCGGCTTGGCGCCGAGGGAGGCGATCACCTGCTGGGCGCGCCGATTCAGGCGTTGATCGCCCAGGGAGATGGTGCTCAGTTCCGCGGCCAATGTCGATTCAGGCGCGCTCATGCCACCACCCCCAGGGCGGCGCGGAAGTCCGCCGCCAGCGGATAGACATAGACCGCACAAGCGCTACAGCGCGGCTTGATGGGTGCGATCGGTTTTGCCCCGTCCGGTGGTCTCGCCCAGATAGTGCCAGTTGGCGGCACGGTAGCAGGTCCCGGCAAAGCGCGGGGTTTCGACGAAGGTCTCCAGCAGCACCACGCGCTCGCCATAGCGGGCGGGAAAGTCGATGGTGACTTGCCGCGCGGCCAGGGCCAGCACTTTGGAGGCGAGATGCTTGACCTGCACCCAGGGCAGAATCAGAAAGCGGGCGTTGTTGAGCACCCGTCCCAGCTGCGCTTGGCGCTGGACGGGCGTCCAGCCAATCCAGCGGTCGCGGGCGGCGACTTTCCAGACCGCCGCGCCGAAGCCGATGGCGCCCAGCAGGCCACCATCCCACGCGATGAGGTAGCGCAGCTGTCCCCGGAATTTTCGGAATTTTCAGTGCGTGGAATTAAGTATACTGTCATCGGAATTGTAGTGGCTTGACATCAGGCGACGCAAAGTCTTATTAACAGCATCTGAATTTGGAAATCGCGTAAATACATCTGGTTCCAGAACGACCGCAGTTGGCGGCATCAGGTATTCTTTGACCACCGTGCCGCCATCTTCTTGATGAATCGTTATCTGATAACCCTCACGCATCTTCCGGTAATGTTTGCCCCGAACTCCACGGCTAAAATCATAACCCTCTTCAATCATCTCATCATGCTGCTCGTTCATATTCCTTGCGCTCCGCAGCGTGGCTTTGCGACAACTGATCATGCGTATATTGTCGCTTCGTTCAGTATAGACAACAACCAAAAGATGCCCTCTCGCTGACAAACCAATATCGATGAAACGAGGCTCCCCTTCGGAAGGGGAAATATCTGGTATTGTGATCGCAAGCGCATCGGTAAATACAGTCACTGCTTCGTCGAAATCAATGCCGTGTTTCATGCGATTGCTTGAGGCTTTTGTTTCGTCCCACTCAAAGTTAAGTGCCATGGTCGAACAGATCCCGCGTGCCAGTATCCCGTTGGCGTGGCTTTGGTCCAAGGCTTTTGGCGCTTAAGCGCACAACCGAGGCGCTGCTCCAGTGCTTCGACAAAATCATCCCCGCCGAGCGGGCGCCCGGTGCGGGCATGGGCGTGCAGGACTTCGACGGTATCCCTGTCATCCGGTTCGCCAAGGAAACGGCGCCAGTCTGAGATGAGCTCCAACAGCGGCCCGACTTGGACAAACGCATCATCCGCTCCCGTCAAATGCGCCCGCGCACTCGACCACTCCCAATCCTCCGGCTGTTGGCACAGGCGAGCGCGCACGGGATTGCGCTCCACATATCGGGCAGCGGCGATCAAATGCCGCTCATCCATGACGAACGAGTGGAACCGTTCCTGCCACAGGTGCCCGCGCCAGCCTTGGCGAAAATTGATCATCCGGGTGTAGCGCCGATGGGCTTAACCCAGCGCATCCCGCAAACCAAACTCCGTCGCGGGCACCAGAATCAGATGCACATGATTGGGCATGAAGCAGTAGGCCAACACCCGCGTTTCGCAGGCACGACAGGAGAGCGAGAGCAAGCGACGATACTCCGCATAGTCGTCATCGCTAAAAAACGTCTGCTGCCGTCGATTGCCGCGCTGCGTCACATGATGCGGCAACCCCGGAACCACCACTCGCGGGAGTCTTGCCATTTTTCCGTCAATTTCTCACCCGTCACAAACGCCTTGGTACGACTGTAACCCCATTCGGCGTTTTTCGTCTAGAATTAAGTATATGTCCCCGGAATTCGCTAGTGGCAAACGCCCTCCGATCATCCATGTACGAAAAGGCAACGCCCGCCACCACGCTACCAGGCAAGGCCCCTCATCAGACGATATCAGGCACGGAAAACAGGTAGATTTCACCCAAGAAACTGCTGCGCTTGTTTGTCGAATAGGGCCGACAGTCGACCGACCAACCGGGTACCTTTATCCTGCGCCAGTGCTTCCCATGTCTCGTAGGGGCGAGGGGGGCGGTAGCAACAGGCATGGCAGTCGTAGCGCCCGGCCACGCCTGTGATCACGCGCATCAGGTCGGTGGCGGCCGCTTTCACTCCATCGTCGGTCACGCGAGCACCGGCCCAAAAATCGTTGCCAGGCCAGGAGACATGATCCCAGGCGACGATGCTATAAAGCCTGCAGCCACTCAAATCATCCTCTGCCTCACCATAGTGCCATGGCAGGCACAGCTGCGGTTTGTCCAGATTACCCTGCAGAAAAGGCCGAACACGTAATGATAAAGACCCGAAATCGATGCTCTCATTGGCGCACTCGATGTAAGGATCATAGTAGATCAGGCGAATCCTTGACAGCCGCTCAGCATGCCGCTCAAGCAGCGCAATCATCGCATCCCGCAGTTGCAGCCCAAGCTGCCCGGCAAAGGGACCGGCAAACTGCCCGCAACCGATACCCGGGATGGTGATCAGCGCCGACTGATCACGCGCTTCGGCGTCGGCATTGGCGTGATTGAGCAGTGGCAGCAGACGACGCTCGTACAACGCACGATAGCCGCTTGAGTCAATCTGCCCATCGCAGGTGACCGCGTCCCAATCGGCCGGTACGCAACCGCGGCCATTGCGCAACAGAGCACCCGGTATGAACAGCAGTGTCGCCTCGAATGGCGACTCATGGATGCCCGGCTCCTGATGACGTCCGTCATCGAACACCCTCACCGGCACCGCCATGCCTAGATCACCGAGAAGTGACAACTCGGTCAAGTTCCAGTCGCGCCCGTCGCCATAAACAGCGGACTCGGCAAAGTATTGCGGACGTTTAGTGTTAATAAGCCGCTGTAGAAAGGCGGCATCGTTCAGCCGCCCCGACGCCAAATCTCCCAGTTCCGCGCATAGGTTGGCCCCAGCCCTGTCTGCCCCCTGGTCAGCGAGAAGCCGACGATAGTCCGTCAATGCCCGCGCCGTTTCAGGGTGAAGGAGCCAGTGGTAGGTGCGTTGGGCGGATGTGTGCTGCATTGAATGCCTCTCGGACTTGGAATTACGACGCGGATCGGCCGCATCCATAAGCCAAGTCCTCCCAAGACAAACACGGTTCCAGGCTGAAAACCGCGGCAAAGGATGTGCTGACTCGCCGAGGATGAGAAACAAAAAAAGGGCGCCGAGGCGCCCTTATCAGATGGCATCCAGTGCCAGTGTTTGGCGACTGGCTTACATCTACTTACAACCGGGCTAGCACTTGCGTACCTAGCTAGGGACGGCTGTCAGTTGATCTTAGGATCAAGCTCGCCTTTAGTATAGCGGGCGGTCATGTCCTCAAGTGATAGCGCCCGAATCTTGCTTGCGTTGCCAGCGGTACCGAAGGCCTCATAACGGGCCTTGCAGATGTCGTGCATGGCTTTGGTGGCGGCGGTGAAGTACTTGCGCGGATCGAAGTTCTTACGGTTTTCCGCCAGATGCTTGCGAATGGCGCCGGTGGAGGCCATGCGCAGATCGGTGTCGATATTAACCTTGCGCACACCGTGCTTGATGCCCTCGGCGATTTCCTCGACCGGAACGCCATAGGTCTCGCCCATGTCGCCGCCGAACTGGTCAATAATTTTCAGCCATTCCTGCGGCACCGAGGAAGAACCATGCATGACCAGATGAACGGTGGGGATGCGGGCATGGATTTCCTTGACGCGGTTGATCGCCAGGATGTCGCCGGTCGGTGGGCGAGTGAACTTATAGGCGCCATGGGAGGTGCCAATGGCGATAGCCAGGGCATCGACATGGGTCTTGCTGACGAAATCAGCCGCTTCATCAGGGTCGGTCAGCAACTGGCTATGATCCAGCGTGCCCTCGGCGCCGATGCCGTCTTCCTCGCCGGCCTGGCCGGTTTCGAGTGAGCCCAGGCAGCCGAGTTCACCCTCGACCGAGACGCCACAAGCGTGGGACATCTCGACCACCTTGCGGGTGACATCGACGTTGTACTCATAGCTGGTTGGAGTCTTGCCGTCCTCGCCCAGGGAGCCGTCCATCATGACCGAGCTGAAACCAAGCTGGATGGAACGTTGGCACACCGGCATGGAGGTGCCATGGTCCTGATGCATGCACACGGGGATATGCGGCCATTCCTCGATGGCGGCCAGAATCAGGTGGCGCAGGAAAGGCGCGCCGGCATACTTACGCGCTCCGGCCGAGGCCTGCACGATGACCGGAGAGTCGGTCTCGTCGGCTGCCTCCATGATGGCGCGCATCTGTTCGAGATTGTTCACATTGAACGCGGGCACGCCGTACTGATGTTCGGCGGCATGATCCAGCATTTGGCGAAGCGAAATGAGGGCCATTGAAATACTCCTGTGTCGTTGACGTTTAGCCTGGAATGATTGTGGAATGATACTGGAACCGGCGCGGCGGCCGGTCAGTCGTCGACGAGCAGACGATGCTCGCCGACGCGCATGATTTTCATGATGTTGGTCTGTCCCTCGACACCGCAGCGATCCCCCTTAGTGATAATCACCAGATCGCCCGTTTGCACAGTGCCGTGACGCAGTAATTCATCGATGACCTCTTTGTTGACTTCATGGATGTCGGCGCTGGAGACATCGAAGCGTACCGGATAGACGCCGCGAAACAAGGTCACCTTGCGGCGGGTCGAGACCTGCCGGGTCATCGCATAGATGGGGATGCCGGAGCTGATTCGCGACATCCATTTGACAGTGGAGCCTGATTCGGTCAAAGCCGCGATGGCCTTGACACCGAGATGATTAGCTGTGTACATGGTCGCCATGGCAATGGCTTCATCAACACGACCAAAGACGGTATCCAGTCGATGGGTTGAGCGGCGCACCAGGCGTTCCTTCTCGGCCTCGCCGCAGATACGCGACATGGATTCGACCACCTTGGCCGGATTCTTGCCTATGGATGTCTCGGCCGAGAGCATGACGGCATCGGTGCCATCAAGCACGGCATTGGCCACATCGAAGACCTCGGCCCGGGTCGGGATGGGATTTTCGATCATTGACTGCATCATCTGGGTCGCGGTGATGACAACACTGTTGCGTTCGCGCGCCAGGCTGATCAACCGCTTCTGCACCGCCGGTAACTCGGCATCGCCAATTTCAACGCCAAGATCGCCGCGCGCAACCATGACCGCGTCGGCGGCGTCAATGATATCTTCAAGGACGCGCAGGGCCTCGGCACGCTCAATCTTGGCGACAATGCCGCCTTCACCGCCGGCGGCTTGCAGGAGTTCGCGCGCCAGGCGCACATCCTCGCCATTGCAGACAAAGGACACGGCCAGATAATCCGCCTCGACCTCGGCGGCAAAGCGAATGTCATCCTTGTCTTTTTCAGTCAAGGCCGGCGCCGAGAGCCCACCGCCTTTCTTGTTGATGCCCTTGCTGTTCGACAGCTGACCGCCATGGCGCACCCGGCACTGGATGCGACTGCCTTTGACCTCGGTGACCTCAAGCTCAATGGCGCCGTCATCGAGCAAGAGCAGATCCCCGGCGCTGACATCGGCCACCATGCTCGGCAGCGTGGTGCCGACCCGGGCGGCATCCCCAGCGTCGAGCGGACAGTCGGCATCAATGGCAAAATCATCGCCAACCGCCAAGACAACCGGCCCCGCGGCAAAACGTCCAATGCGAATCTTGGGCCCCTGCAGATCGATCAGCACGCCGAGGGGATGGCCTTTCGCGCGCGCGGTATCGCGTACCTGGCGCACCCGCTCGCGCTGGCGCTCATGGGTGTCGTGCGACATGTTCAGCCGCACCACATTAAGGCCTGCATCCATCATGGCCTCGAGCACCCCGGGCGCGTCTGTCGCTGGCCCCAGGGTGGCGACGATTTTGGTCCGTCTGGGCATCTTGGTCCTTCAGTCCTTGGCGCGCGCCTCAAGCATGGCCACGGCAGGCAGGGTCTTGCCCTCCAGATACTCTAGGAAAGCACCACCGGCAGTGGAGATGTAGGAAACCTTGTCGTAGATGTCGTATTTCTGGATAGCGGCGATAGTGTCGCCACCGCCAGCCAGGGTGAAGGCCTCGGTCTCGGCAATGGCCATGGAGATGGTCTTGGTGCCTTCACCAAACTGATCGAACTCAAACACGCCAACGGGTCCGTTCCAGACCACGGTGCCGGCCTTTTTGATGATCTCGGCCAGCTCCCCGGCGCTGTCCGGACCGATATCGAAGATCATGTCATCATCGCCAACTTCAGCCACATTTTTTTGCACGGCGGGCTCGTTTTCATTGAACTGCTTGCCGCACACCACGTCGGTCGCGATGGGAATGGTGGCGCCGCGCGCGGTCATTTTTTCCATCAGCGCCTTGGCCGTGTCGATCAGGTCATGTTCGCACAGGGACTTGCCGACATTATGACCAGCAGCGCTAATGAATGTGTTGGCGATGCCGCCACCGACCACCAGCTGGTCAACCTTCTCGGACAAAGCCTCGAGCACTGTCAGCTTGGTGGAGACCTTGGAACCGCCGACAATGGCGACCATGGGCCGCTTGGGCTCGGCCAGCGCCTTTTGTAGCGCGTCGAGTTCCTCGGCCAACAGCAAACCGGCGCAGGCGGAAGGCGCAAACTTGCCCGCACCATGGGTCGAGGCCTGGGCGCGGTGCGCGGTGCCGAAGGCGTCCATCACATAGACATCGCAGAGGTTGGCGTATTGCTTGGAGAGGTCTTCGTCGTCCTTCTTCTCACCCTTGTTGAAGCGGACGTTTTCCAGCAGCACCAGCTCGCCGTCGGCGACCTCCGGCGCTTTGTCCAAGTAGTCTTTCACCAGGCGGACCTCGCGGCCCATTTTGGCGCCGAGGTCGGCCGCCACCGGTGCGAGCGAGTTTTCCTCGGAATAAACACCTTCTTCCGGGCGGCCGAGGTGGGACATCACCATGACCTTGGCGCCGGCATTCAGGCAGTGCTCAAAGGTTGGCATGGAAGCGGTAATGCGCGCATCCGAGGTCACCTTGCCGTCCTTCACCGGGACGTTGAGGTCGGAGCGGATCAACACGCGCTTGCCGGCAAGATCAAGATCAGTCAGCTTGGTGAAGGACATGGCGGGTACTACCTCCGGAAATCACAAATAGGGGTCGATCGGGTTGCTAGAATCCGTTTCTGGGCACGGGCTCGCTCGGCACGGACAGGCCGGCGTGTTACGCCGGCCCGACCAGCGCCTTGGCAGGCTTTATTTTGAGACGTGCTCGGCCATGCGCAGGAAGTTACAGGTATAGCCGTACTCGT
Organism: Thiorhodovibrio winogradskyi; assembly: GCF_036208045.1. Taxonomy (NCBI): domain Bacteria; kingdom Pseudomonadati; phylum Pseudomonadota; class Gammaproteobacteria; order Chromatiales; family Chromatiaceae; genus Thiorhodovibrio; species Thiorhodovibrio winogradskyi. Next base: position 4,340,099 of record NZ_CP121472.1, read on the forward strand.
TGTCGTACCAGGACACAACCTTGACGAAGGTCGAATCCAGCATGATGCCGGCGCCTGCATCGAAGATGGATGGGGTACCGCGACCGCGGAAGTCGGTCGAGACAACCTTCTCGTCGGTGTAGGCTAGCACGCCGGCCAGGTCGCCAGACTCGGATGCCGCCTTCATGGCCGCGCAGATATCCTCGTAGCTCGCGTCCTTGTTCAGCTCGCAGGTGAGATCCACCACCGAGACATCGGACGTCGGCACGCGGAAGGCCATGCCGGTCAGCTTGCCGTTCAGCTCGGGCAGCACCTTGCCGACGGCCTTGGCCGCGCCGGTGGAGGACGGGATGATGTTTTCCAGGATGCCGCGACCACCGCGCCAGTCTTTCTGTGACGGGCCATCGACGGTCTTTTGGGTGGCGGTGGCGGCATGGACAGTGGTCATCAGGCCACGCTTGATGCCCCAGTTGTCATGCAGCACCTTCGAGACGGGAGCCAGACAGTTGGTGGTGCAGCTGGCCGCCGAGATGATGGCCTGGCCGTCGTAGGTGTTGTGGTTGACGCCATAGACAAACATCGGGGTGCTGTCCTTGGACGGAGCCGATTGGACCACTTTCTTGGCGCCAGCATCGATATGCGCCTGGCAACTCTCGGTGGTGAGGAAAAAGCCGGTGCACTCCAGCACCAGATCGGCGCCGACGTCGCCCCAGGCCAGGTTGGCCGGATCACGCTCGGCGGTCAGGCGAATCTTGTTGCCATTGACGATCATGGTGTTGCCGTCGACGCTGATGTCGCCAGCGAAGTTGCCATGGACTGAATCGTACTTGAGCATGTAGGCCAGATACTCGGGATCGAGCAGGTCATTGATACCGACCACCTGCATGCCGGGGAATTCCTTGGAGATGGCGCGGAAGGCCATGCGACCGATACGGCCGAAACCGTTAATACCGACTTTCAAAGGCATGAGAACAACTCCTCAGTAAGTGAAATACAGATCATGCTGTTGTGTTGCGCGCGCATCCGCGCCGGTCGGGCTCGGCGCGCGCTGGTCCATGAACGGCTTAGAGCAGACTTTCGACCGCCGCCGCGACCGCCTCGGCGGTGACGCCAAAGGCCTTGTAGACATCGCCCGCCGGAGCGGACTCGCCAAAGGTATCCACGCCGATCACCTTGCCATGCAGGCCGATATATTTGGGCCAGAGGTTGGACACGCCCGCCTCGACCGCGACCCGCGCCTGGACGGAGTCTGGCAGCACGGCGGCCTTGTAAGCGTCATCCTGGGCCTCGAAGGTGTCCATCGAGGGCATGGAGACCACCCGCACCTTGCGGCCTTTCGCGCTCAGGCTCTCGCAAGCCGCCACGGCCAGCTCCACCTCGGTGCCGGTACCGATGATGATGGCATCGGGCGTACCCTCGCAGTCGCGCAGCACATAGCCGCCTTTTTCGATGGCGCGCAGCTGGTCTTCCGTCCGGCTCATGTGCGGAGCGTTCTGACGCGAGAAAATCAGCGCGCTGGGTGCGCCCTGACGCTCGATGGCACACTTCCAGGCGACGGCACTCTCGACCGCGTCGCAGGGGCGCCAGGTCGACAGGCGCGGCGTCAGGCGCAGGATGCTGACCTGCTCCACCGGCTGGTGAGTCGGGCCGTCCTCGCCTAACCCAATGGAATCGTGGGTGTAAACGAAGATGGGGTTGATCTTCATCAGCGCCGCCATGCGCACGGCGTTGCGGGCATATTCCATGAACATCAGGAAGGTGGCGCCATAGGGCTTGAAACCGCCGTGCAAGGTCAGGCCGTTCATGATGGCCGACATGCCGAACTCGCGCACACCGTAGTAAATGTAGTTACCGCTGGCATCCTTGGGACCGACACCCTTGCAGCCCTTCCAGATCGTCAGGTTGGAGCCGGCGAGATCCGCCGAACCACCAAGCAGTTCCGGCAGCAGCGGGCCAAAACCATTGAGCGCGTTCTGCGAGGCCTTGCGGGTGGCGATGGTCTCGGCCTTGGCATCGACTTCCTTGATAAAGTCCCAGGCCTTGGCGTCAAAATCCGCTGGCAGTTCGCCGGCCATACGCCGCTCGAACTCGGCCGCTTCGCTCGGATGGGCGCTCTTGTAGGCGGCAAAGCGCTGATTCCATTCTTTTTCCAGATCAGCCCCACGTGCCTTGGCATCCCAGCCCTCGTAGATGGCCTTGGGAATTTCAAAGGGCGGATGCGACCAGCCGAGTTTCTCGCGCGTCAGGGCGATTTCATCATCGCCGAGCGGCGCGCCATGGCACTCTTCCTTGCCCTGCTTATTGGGCGAGCCGTAGCCGATGATGGTCTGACAACAGATGAGAGTCGGCTTGTCGCTAACCGCGCGCGCCGCCTCGATGGCCACCTTGAGCGCCTCGGGGTCATGGCCATCCACCTTGGGAATGACGTGCCAGCCGTAGGCCTCGAAACGCTTGGGCGTGTCGTCAAGGAACCAGGCCGGGGTGTCGCCATGGCCGCGCACCTCGCCATCAATGGAGATGTTGTTATCATCGTAGAAGGCAATTAACTTACCCAAGCCGAGGGCGCCGGCCAGCGAACAGGACTCGTGCGAGATGCCCTCCATCAGGCAGCCATCACCCAGGAAGACATAGGTGTTGTGATCGACGATCTCATGGCCTGGTTTGTTGAACTGGTCGGCGAGAATTTTCTCCGCCAGCGCCATGCCAACGCCATTGGTGATGCCCTGCCCGAGTGGGCCGGTGGTGGTTTCGACGCCCGGAGCATAGCCATATTCAGGGTGGCCCGGTGTCCTTGAGTGCAATTGGCGGAACTCTTTCAGATCCTCAATGCTCAAATCGTAACCCGTCAAATGCAGCAACGAGTAAATCAGCATGGAGCCATGACCATTCGACAGCACGAAGCGATCCCGATTAGCCCAGTTTGGGTTAGCCGGATTGTGCTGCATGAAGTCGTTCCACAGCACCTCCGCGATATCCGCCATGCCCATTGGCGCGCCTGGATGGCCCGACTTGGCCTTCTGTACGGCATCCATACTGAGCGCGCGGATGGCGTTCGCGAGTTCTTTGCGTGAGGACATGAGCCCCTCCCTAGAAGTAAGGTTTTGATCGAAGCCTAAGAATTCTGTGCGCGCGTTTTATCGCCTGACATCATCAGGGAAGCATTAGGGAAACGGGCAGCCCGAGCGATGTGGCAGAAGAGTGCGGCAAAACGCCTTGGCCCAAGCTGCTGGAGTCTCGCCCCGGAATCCCGCCGCTCGGAAAAAACGCGCGGCATAAAAGCCGACATATTAAGTAGGAAAGCCCCGCACGAGCAACTTTTTCCGCTCGGACTCCTCTCTGCGCCCATGCGCCGGCATGCTGGTAAAACCATAAAATATTCAAATAGATCAAGCGCTTGGATCTGAAATGCCACCTTAGACCCGGGCTTGGCTAAGCCGCGATTAAGCCAGCCAGATGCTCAAACAACCGCGCTATCTGTCAGGCCATTGTTTGGCATCGCCACCGCGCGATGCACCCTAGCCTTCCCGCCATTTAATGGAACAGCCAATACTGGGAATCTGCTTCTCCGGGCCTTTTCCAGTCGTGGCCACTTGCTTCATGCCCTCGAACAGGTCGCGACGCACGCCCTCGGGAGCGGCTTCCTTGCGGCTTTCATCCAGCCGTCCGCGATACTGAAGCTCAAGCTGTCCGTTGTAGCCAAAAAAGTCGGGCGTACAGATGGCGCCGAAGGTCTTGGCCACTTCCTGAGTCTCATCGAGCAGATAGGGAAAAGGAAACTGAAATTCCTCGGCGACCTGCTTCATGTTCTCGAATGAATCCTCGGGATAGTCCGTCGGGTCATTGGACATGATGGCGACGCAGTTGACGCCAAGCTCCGCCAGTTCAAGCGCATCTCGCACGATGCGCTCGCGTACCGCCCGCACATAGGGGCAATGGTTGCAGATGAACATCACCAGCAGACCTTTCGGGCCCTTGCAGTCATCGCGCGTCCAGTTCTTGCCATCCACACCCGGCAGGGAAAAGTCCGGAGCGGGCAGACCGAATTCGCACACAGGTGTCTCGAGTGAAACCATGCTCTGACTCCTCAGGCGAGAACGCCTGACAGAATGTTCAAAAATCAGCCGCATATAGTACCGGAAAGCTCAGGTATCCCCAAACCTTATCGCACGCTCGCCCGCAACCCTCCCCGTCCCGAGAGCATCCGCAAGCCGAGCACCGTCTCTGACTCTGGCTGCTTCCGACTGACGCCGGGATACAAGATTGTGCGTTAAAACAGGAGGTAACAGCATCCGAGTCGCCGGCTAATAACCCCGCGTCTTTTGCATTCTGGGTGCCCATGTGGTTACACTGGGTAACTCACCTTCCCCGAGGGCGGTCGATCAGCGGCCAGTTTTTGCCCTCCCATCAACCGACGCCACCCCCCATCCAGCGCGCTCGCGCGGGTGCTTATGGCGTCAACATCCGAAGGAAAACCCGACCATGGCAAGAGACTTTCTATTTACTTCCGAGTCCGTGTCCGAAGGCCATCCAGACAAGGTGGCTGATCAGATCTCAGATGCGGTACTTGATGCCATTTTGGCCAATGACCCCAACCCGGCACATGCTCGCGTGGCCTGCGAGACCATGATCAAGACCGGCGCCGTCATCCTTGGCGGCGAAATCACCACCGAGGCCTGGATCGATTTCGACACCCTGGTGCGCGGCGTGGTCAACGACATTGGCTACAACAGCTCGGATGTCGGCTTCGACGGCTCCACCTGCGCGGTCATGTCACTGATCGGCAAGCAGAGCACGGACATCGCACAGGGCGTTGATCGCAGCGCGCCCGAGGAACAGGGTGCCGGTGACCAGGGCCTGATGTTTGGCTATGCCACCAATGAGACCGATGTGCTGATGCCGGCTCCGATCACCTATTCGCATCGGCTGGTCGAGCGCCAGTCCGAGATGCGCAAGCAGCACGTGCTGCCCTGGCTGCGCCCGGACGCCAAGAGTCAGGTCACCATGCGCTACGAGAATGGCAAGGTTGTCGCTGTCGATGCCTTGGTGCTCTCCACCCAGCACGATCCGGACATCGACTACGCCCATCTGCAGGAAGCGGTGATGGAGAACATCATCAAACCAGTGATTCCGCCCGAGTGGATGCACAGGGACACCAAGATCCACATCAACCCGACCGGCAACTTCGTCATCGGCGGCCCCGTGGGCGACTGCGGCCTGACCGGGCGCAAAATCATCGTCGACACCTATGGCGGCATGGCGCGTCATGGTGGGGGAGCTTTCTCCGGCAAGGATCCATCCAAGGTGGACCGCTCCGCGGCCTATGCCGGGCGCTATGTCGCCAAGAATATCGTCGCCGCCGGCCTGGCCGAGCGCTGCGAGATCCAGGTCTCCTATGCCATCGGCGTGGCCGAGCCAACCTCGATCTCGGTCGAGACCTTCGGCACCGCCAAGATCGACGAGGATCGCATCAGTATGCTGGTGCGCGAGCACTTTGATCTGCGGCCTTACAACCTGGTCAACATGCTCAACCTCATTCAGCCCATTTACCTCAAGACGGCGGCTTATGGGCACTTTGGGCGCGAGTTACCGGAGTTTGGCTGGGAGAAGACCGACAAGGCGGCGGCGCTGAAGGATGCGGCCGGGATCTAAATCCGACTGCTCATCCCTTATCCTCATCGGGTCAATCAACATGAAATACACCGTCGTTCTGGAACCTTCCGATGAAGGCTACGCCGTGTCTGTGCCTGGACTCCCTGGCTGCCATTCACAGGGGGCCACCGAGGAAGAAGCCATGGCAAACATCGCCGAGGCGGTGAGCGATTATCTTGCTGTTGTACGAGAATTGACTCAAGGAAAACTGATCCGCGAGATTGAGATCGCAGCCTAGCGCCATGCCGTCTTTACCCGGTATTGCACATCTTGCCGCTGTTAAAGCACTTCAGAAAGCGGGATTCAAAATCGCCCGGCAAGGCAAGCATATCGTGATGACCGATGGAAACCGGGTGTTGACGCTCCCGCGACACAACCCCATTAATGCCATCACCATGGGCAAGATTGTTCGAGACGCCGGTTTGACCAACGAGGACTTCAAACGCCTGCTCTAATCAACCACCCAACCCTCTCCTCCGAGGAGCGCTGCAACCCACCCTCGATTTCCACTGGGAGTCATCCAGGACAAGGGCCAGGCTCGGAGGCAGCAGATACAACCTATCCAACGGCGCTCACTCAAGATTCATCAGGAGCTGATTAACCATGAGTGAGTTTACTGACTACAAAGTCGCCGACCTGTCCCTGGCCGATTTCGGCCGCAAGGAAATGGTCATTGCCGAGACCGAAATGCCCGGCCTAATGGCACTGCGCGAAAAATACGGCCCGTCCAAGCCGCTTACCGGTGCGCGCATCACCGGCAGCCTGCACATGACCATCCAGACCGCGGTCTTGATCGAGACTCTGGTCGAACTCGGCGCCGAAGTGCGCTGGTGTTCCTGCAACATCTTCTCCACCCAAGACCACGCCGCCGCCGCCATTGCCGCGCGCGGAATTCCCGTCTATGCCTGGAAGGGCGAGACGCTGGAAGAATACTGGTGGTGCACCGAGCAAGTCATTAACTGGCCGGACGGCCCCAATGGAGAAAAACGCGGCCCAAACATGATCCTGGACGACGGCGGCGACGCCACCCTGCTGGTCCACAAGGGTGTCGAGTACGAAAAAGCCGGCAGCGTGCCCAAGCCGACCGCCGATGACAACGAGGAATGGACGGCCGTGCTCGGCGTGCTGGGTCGCACCTTCGAGCACGACCGCGAGCATTGGCACAAAATGGCCCAGGGCATCAAGGGCGTGACCGAGGAAACCACCACCGGCGTGCATCGCCTCTATGAGATGTTCAAGAACGGCAGCCTGCTGTTCCCGGCGATGAATGTCAATGATTCGGTTACCAAGTCCAAGTTCGACAACCTCTACGGCTGCCGCGAGTCCCTGGTCGACGCCATCAAGCGCGCCACCGATGTGATGATCGCCGGCAAGATCGGCATCGTCTGCGGCTATGGCGACGTCGGCAAGGGCTCGGCCGCCGCGCTGCGCGCGCTCGGCGCCACCGTCTGGGTCACCGAGATCGACCCCATCTGCGCCCTGCAAGCGGCGATGGAAGGCTACCGCGTGGTGCGCCTGGATGAAGTCGCCAACCAGGGCGATATTTTCGTCACCACCACGGGTAACATGGACATCATCACCCATGACCACATGGCGGCGATGAAAGACCAGGCCATCGTCTGCAACATCGGCCACTTCGATAACGAGATTCAGGTGCAGAGTCTTGAACAATACGAGTGGGTCAACATCAAGCCGCAGGTCGATCAAATCATCTTCCCCGACGGTCATCGCATCACCCTGCTCGCGCGCGGGCGTTTGGTGAACCTCGGCTGCGCCACCGGCCATCCGAGCTTCGTGATGTCCAACTCCTTCACCAACCAGGTGCTGGCGCAGATCGAGATCTTCACCAAGCCGGAAGACTATCCCATCGGCGTTTATGTGCTGCCCAAGCATCTCGACGAGGAAGTCGCGCGGCTGCATTTGGACAAAATCGGCGTCAAGCTGACCAAACTCCGCCCCGAGCAGGCGGATTACATCGGCGTTAGCGTCGATGGCCCCTATAAGTCCGACCACTACCGCTACTGAGTCGGGAGTCTTTCCCGGATAACCGGGAAAGACTGACTGAACAAGGGCAACCCGAGAGGAACGACATCCAGGTTGCCCGAGACTCCCGCGCGCGCCCAACTCCGGGGCGCGCCCAGTCCCGCTCACCACCGCGAAGGCCACACCATGACCAAGCATTTGCAAGACACCCTGAGCTTCGAGGTGTTTCCACCCAAGACGGACGAGGGCATGACCAAGCTCAAACGCGCGGTCAGTCACCTAAACAAGCTCGAACCACTCTATTTTTCATGCACCTATGGCGCCGGCGGCTCGACTCGCGAGCGCACCTTCGAGACTGTTTCCTGGTTGCGCGAGCAAGGCATTGAAACTGCTCCTCACCTGGCCTGCATCGGTTCTAGCAAGGAGGAAATCCGCGCCATTGTCGATCACTACCGCGACCAGGGCATCACTCGCCTGGTGGCCCTGCGCGGCGACCTACCCTCCGGCATGGGGCGCCCCGACCGTGGCACCTTTCGCTATGCCAGCGAACTGGTCACCTATTTGCGCGACGCCTATGGCCCACAATTCCATATCGAAGTAGCCGCCTATCCGGAATTCCACCCGCAGGCCGCCTCCGCCAGCGCCGACCTGGAACATTTCAAGCACAAGGTGTTCTGCGGCGCTGACGCCGCGATCACCCAATACTTTTACAACGCCGACGCCTACTTCGCCTTGGTGGATGCCTGCGAAAAACAGGGCGTTTCCGTACCCATTATTCCTGGTATCATGCCCATCAGCAATTATGCGCAGCTTGCGCGCTTCTCCGACGCCTGCGGCGCTGAAATCCCGCGTTGGATCCGCCGCCGGCTGGAAGCCTTCGGCGAAGATCGCGAGTCCATCCGCGCCTTCGGTCACGAGGTCGTGCTTAAGCTTTGCGAACGCCTGCTTGCCGGAGGCGCTCCGGGGCTGCACTTCTACACCATGAATCAGGCAAAACCTATCCTGGCACTGTGCTCGGATCTCGGCGTCGTGGCCAAGACAACCAGGGATAGGCCCGCGGATTAGGATCAACTGCCGCGACGCATGACCTCGGCAGCCCGCGTGTCGCGGCGAATGGATCCGCCCAATCGGCCTCGAAGCATTAGGCTCCCAGCAGTAAGCTCCAACGCATAGCCCTTGGTCAATACATCGCGCATCCAACATCTATCATTAGAGATGGCGTCCTGGGGTAATCTAAGCGACCCGCTCAGCGATGAAACAAGCCTAACGCACGGCCGATCCTACCCCGGATCCCGCAACTCCCAACCGTCCGTTGAATCTGGTGAGCCCGATGAAATCTCCGCTCTTGCAGGCATTCTTCCCATTCCTTCGCTGGTTCCCGATGACCGGCTTGACCTTCCGCGCCGATCTGATCGCGGGTATTACAGTCGCACTGGTACTGGTGCCCCAGAGCATGGCCTATGCCCAGCTCGCCGGTCTGCCGGTGGTCTATGGACTCTACGCCTCCTTCGTGCCCGTCATCGTCGCCTCGCTCTGGGGCTCGTCCAACCAGCTACACACCGGCCCGGTGGCCATGCTCTCGCTCATGTCCGCCGCCGCCGTGCTGCCACTGGCCGCGCTCGGCACCGCGGAATTCCTGCAACTGTCCATCATGCTGGCACTCATGGTCGGCGTGCTGCGGCTCCTGCTCGGGCTCTTGCGCTTGGGCATCATCGCCAACTTTCTCTCCAGCCCTGTCATCATCGGTTTCACCAACGCAGCAGCGCTCATCATCGGCCTGTCGCAGCTCAGCAAGGTGCTAAACGTGCCCTTTCCGCGCACCGACAGCTTCGTCGCCGATCTCTGGACGGTGGTTGAACAGTTACCGAGTTCGCACATTCCCACCATAGTCTTCGCCCTGGCGACCCTGGCCATCATCATCGGCACTAAAAAAATCGCTCCCAAATTGCCAGGAGTGCTGCTCGCCGTGGTGCTGACCACCCTAGTCAGCTGGCTGGTCGGCTTTGAGCGCAACCAGACGGTCAGCGTGGATGCCATCCGGGACCCCGCCGCACGCCAACTGGCACTGGACTCGGCCTCCACCGCCCGCGCCATCGACTCGCTTGGGCGCACCACCTCCAGCATCGCGCAGGACATTCGCGAATTGGCCAAGGCCCGGGACGATGATCGCTTCGCCGAACTCGCCCTGCTCGAGGCCGACCTGCGCGTGCTGACCCGCGAAATGGAACACCGCAAACTCGCCAACAACGAGCGCCAAGTTGATCTGCATCGGCTGCGTTTCGAGCATGCCGTCACGGCCGAGGGCCATGATGTCTTCTTCCGACGCGGCCAGACTCCGGCGGACATCACCGCCGATGGTCACACCTGGCGCATCAGCAAGGTCCAGGGCGAGCAGATCACCTTCATGGGCGGCGGTGCCGTGGTCGGCACCATTCCCGCCGGTCTGCCGCGCTTTGATCTGCCAAGCTTCAAACCCGACTTCTTCTGGGCGCTGCTGCCCTCGGCCCTGGTCATGGCACTGATCGGATTCATGGAGGCCACCTCCATCTCCAAGGCCATCGCCGCCCAGACCAAAGAGCGGGTCGACACCAGCAAGGAACTCATCGGCCAGGGCCTGGCCAACATCGTCGGCAGCTTCTTTAGCTCCTTCACCGTCAGCGGCTCTTTCTCGCGCTCGGCGGTGGCGGCCAAAACCGGCGCCAAAACCGGGCTCTTCGCCATCTTCAGCGCCATCGCCGTGATGCTGGTGCTGCTATTTTTAACTCCCCTGCTCTACCACCTGCCCCAGGCCGTGCTGGCAGTCATCGTCATGATGGCGGTATTTGGGCTGATCAACATCCGCGCCCTGATCCGCGCCTGGCGCATCGAACGCCAGGAAGCCATCGCCGGCCTGGTCACCTTTGTCGCCACCCTGGCCATGGCGCCGCAACTCGCCAACGGCATCTTGCTCGGTGGCGGCCTGGCCATTGTGCTCTGGATGCTGCGCACCATGAAACCACGCACCACCATTCTCGGGCGCGACGCCGATGGCACCCTCGCCGGCGCCGCCGAGAACAACCTGCCGCCGCTTGGCAAACATTTCATTGCCGTGCGCTTCGACGGTTCGCTCAATTTCGTCAACGCATCCCACTTCGAGGACATGCTTCTTGAGGCACGTATGCGTAACCCCCAGGCCAAGGCCGTGCTTGTCATCGGCAGCGGCATCAACGCCATCGACGTCTCCGGCGAGGAACGTCTACGTGACGTTATCGACACCTACCGCGACAACGGCATCGAAATCTACTTCTCCAGCCTCAAGGCGCAGGTCTACGAGGCCCTGGAACGCGGTCGCCTATTCGACGTTCTCGGACGCGACCATTTTTTCCGCACGAAAGAAAAGGCGCTTACCTTCATGGAAAGCACCTACGACAACGACACCCTAACAGCCTGAAACAAGACGCATACCGAGTCACAGCAACAAACTCGAGCCGCTACTGGTCGCGGCACTGGCCAGCCCCGCGCTGGTCGACTACACTTCGCACCTGGCGCCGGCCCCGACCGGCGCTTCCCACCTCTCACGCGCGGGTGGCGGAATTGGTAGACGCGCTGGATTTAGGTTCCAGTGGAGTAATCCGTGGGGGTTCGAGTCCCCCCTCGCGCACCATCTGAATCAATTACTTGCAAGCTTGTCACACAGCTTCTTGCTGAGGGACTTGGTCAGCGTGACTAAAACGTGACTCAAATCTGGCAACGGTGGTTCTCAGGTTTTCAGGTGCCAGATGGGCGTAGCGTTCGGTCATCTGGATGGTGCTATGCCCCAGCAAATCCCTAATCTCGGCTAGGGGTGCTCCTGCGGTGACTAGCCATGCTGCGCAGGTATGTCTTAGATCGTGGAAGTGGAAGTTATCGATCCCGGCATCACTGCATGCTTTTGCAAAGGCACCTCGGATGTCGTTTGCTCGACGTCCATCTGCAAACGCAAAAACCCAAGGTGCGTCAGGGCAGTGCTCGCTACGAAAGCTAGCTCGTCTGAGGATGGCCTTATACGCAAGGCTGCTCAAGGGGATGCTGCGTCGTTTACCTGCCTTGGTATGTCGCGCTTCAAGATGAATAAGCCGCTCGCGAAGATCGACGCGCGACCACTCAAGTCCAAGTAGTTCTTCTTTTCGGCACCCTGTATAGAGAGCGGTTGTAAGAAGATCAGCTAGAAAAGGTACTCTTCGCGCGTGGCTGGCCGCTTTGATGAGTGCTTCTGCTTCGCTCTGTTGCAACCAGCGAATTCTGCCTTCAGGTTCGGACAGTTTGCGACCGGCGGTTGGGTTTGGCAATTGCCAATCCAGTTCACGGTTACAGTAACCTATGGCCGAGGACAAAAGTGCCATTTCCCGGTTGATAGTCGAATTACTGATACCCTGAGCACGGCGAGCGTGGGCATACTGGGCAAGATGCTGGTTGTTCAAGGAATGCATTAGGGTTCCACGGAAATGTTCGCGAAGAGCCTTTGCTCGATGTCGATCAGTTGCGGCGCTGCGTTTGCACTGAGCTGTTTCGGTCAGGTATGTCAGGATCACCTCGTCGAAGGTTCTCTCGTGTGGAGCATCCCAGTGCTTTTCTTGGTGAACGGCAAGCTTCCATTTCACGAAGATTGCCTCGGGTGCTGATGGACAGACGCGCTGCGGTGATGGTGGTCGGTTGCTTGGACATGAGGGTTCACTCCGATGCACCCAGCCAGACCGCTCGGTGGCGGCTGGCGAGGGGTTTGGTTGATTTAGAAGGGCGGGAAGTCGTCATCGAAGTCGACAGCGACTGGCTCACGGGGCGCGGGTCCGGCCTTGGTGGACTTCGCCGGCGCGCGCTTGCGGGTGCGTGCCGGCGGGGCAGTTGCATCGGTTGTCGGTGCGGGAACCGGTGCAGAGGTGGCGAGCGCATGCCCGTCGAGCATCTGCATGACGCCGCGCTGATCGACGACGATCTCGGTGCTGTAGCGGATCTGACCTTCCTGCGTGGTCCATTGCCGGGTGCGCAGGCGGCCTTCGACATAGAGGCGCGAGCCTTTGCCGAGGTACTCACCGGCGATCTCGGCGACACGGCCGAACAGCACCACGCGATGCCATTCGGCGCGCTCCTTCAGCTCGCCGGTGGTGCGATCCGTCCAACGCTCGCTGGTAGCGAGGTTGAGGTTGGCCACCGCATCGCCGCTGGGCAACTGACGCAGATCGGGGTCTTGGCCGAGGTTGCCGATCAGGATGACTTTGTTGATACCAGACATGGTTGGATCTCCAGAAAGACGGGGTTAAAACGGAACCTGCTCGAGACTGACGAACCGGCCGTCGAAGAAACGGACTTCATCGCCGAGAAAGCGGCTGAGGTCAGCCAGGGCGCGGCGATGCAGGCGGTTGAGGTGGCGATCGAGCCGGGCGCGCTTGGCCTCGGCGGCCATGAACAGCGCATGGCTGATCGCCATGGCATTGGGAACTGACACCATGGGCCGCCCCGAAGGTTGAGGATGGATTGGACGCGAGGGCGACACGCCCCTTCTCCCAGGGCGCGCCAGCGCATCTTTCGGCTATGCGAAAGGCAGCACAGCCGTTGTTGCGGTGGAGAGAGGCAGGTCAAGGGTACTGTGGCGGTGCGTCGGATTGGGGCTCAGTGCGCAGGAGAATGCACGGTGACGCAGACCGTCCCCTTCACCAGCGCCGCCAGGCGCGGACCGGTTCGGGACGGGTGAGCTGTGTCGCTAAAACCAGCGCTGCTTGGTTGTCATGGGATGACGCGCGCTGAAACGCATTCGGCCCGCCAGGGGCTTGGGACTCCGGTGCTTGAACACGAAACCGAAATCCGAAGTGGGGGGTGGGGTTTCAGTTCCCGGGGATGGGGGATTTCGGGTGGGCGGGCAGCAAGGCTGTCTAAAGCTGTTATTGGAGATCTGCTACCACATGCAAAGTGATTTGGATCTCGCGTTTTAAACGGCCTGGTATAAAGGCCCCGGTTGAACAGCTTTGGGAAAGAAGCGAGCGCTTCTGTGTTATGGGATTAATCCATCCCGGTCGGTTTGTTTTTATTCATCTCCACTTTGAGCGGGAGACGAATCACCGGCTCATGGGCGACGCAGGGCTACCGGGTTGCGAGCCGCAACTTAGGCGACTTTGGCCATCATTTTTACCGGTCTTACGGGTTTTGCCGTCAAAGAAACGACAGGCCGCCCGGTTTTCCCTTGTTTTGCGCGGATATCCTGACAGATCGCGTGAAGGTCATAGCCAAACTGACCGGCGTATTCTTCGCGAGTTTTACGGATTTCCTCTACGATAGGGTCTTTCCACATCAGTCATACCTCATTAATTCCTGCGGTGTGCAGATTGTCGGCGGTTCATAGCTGAATTCCCGGCAAACCGCCTCGACCTTGGGGCGCAAAACAGCATTTGCAATATGTGCGCAATTCCAGGTGAGTAAATAATCCATGCCGTTCAATGCGGCGACCGCAATGTGCAATGCGTCAATTTTTGCTTTCTCGGGCAAAGGCACCTTTTGGATGAGGGTCCCCGCAAAAATCTCGACATCTTCCGTGACATCAAGTTCGGGAATATTCTTCAGTTGCTCAAGTCTTTTTTGTGCCGCCGCCTGGTCTCCGGCGCCAGCTTCCAGAATAACCAGTGCCGATGTATACAAGTCAAACCGGTCGCGATCATCCCACCTTTCCGCGGTCATTTCCTGATTTCCCGCCACAATCAAGTCACGACTGCGTCTGGCGCACAAGTAACTTGGAATACTGGTTTCAATGCAAACCTTCGGTTTCAATGCCCATACCCTTCAATGAGAATGATCTCTTGCAACATGACAATTCTATAGAGATGCTGATATGCAGCCCCGGGAAATACCTTCGGGAGAAGAAGTACCTTATTCGCGTTGATACCTTTTCACGTTGTGAGAACTGAAGGGCCAATGTCAGTTTGGCAAGGTCAAATTGACGGATTTTCTAAGCAATTCGACCCAGGCCCCATTTCGCCCAGCCGGTCTCCAACTGAGGTCAAGCGCATCGGCCTTGAGCATCGGCGCTGCCGATCTCGGCTTTCTTGAAGCTTAATGTGCTAATCTTGTCTCAGTCCTTGCGGCAAAATCCCGCTGCGGTCGCCGCCAGCACCAACCCTGGTGATCCATTCCTGACTGGGTGAGAGTTTCGTTCGCTGAGGCGCGGGCCAGCGACGCAAGGAACATCGGCGCGTCAGGCGACGCCGAGCTTTAACCGCAGCCTTGTTTGCTCGCCTTGTTCCGCCTTCGTTATCTTGCAATGGCGCGCCACTCTTATCAGGCGTCTTCATCGGCATTGGATTCACCCCTGCTTTGATCCAAAAAAAACCTTGGTCGATCAATTCTCGCCGCGATAGCCGCCCTGACGGTCAATACGGCAGGGTGTCCAGCGTCCGGACTGGACGGGATGCAACGGTCGAGATGCGAGCCGACCGGACCAGGGCCGCGGGGTTTTTCGGGTATACCCCATTGACCACGGCGCGAGTGTGTCGGTCGTATTGGATTGGCAGATTTGCAGCGGTCAGCAACCAGCCCCGCTCAGTTCTTCCGTTCGGCAACGTCCAGCGGACATTCGGCATAGCGGACCATGACGCCCGGCGCGGTCTCGCCTTCCTGATAATCACGCTGAACTACCTCCGCCAGATGCCGACCGGCGGCATGACAAAGCGCCCGATGCGATTCTTGCAGCAGGAAAAACCGATTCTGTTCGCTCCTTGGCGGCACGACGCAGCCATGATGACCAAGCCAAAAACCGCGTTGGATAAAATCAACCCAGCGATGGAAGGCGCGCCAGGCTTCCCAGCGCGTGAAATAGCGGGGAGGCCAGGAGAGAGGCCGCGGCACCGCGCCATTGACCCGTATCAAATCATGTCCATCGTCAACCTCGAAAAAGCCAAATTCGATTAGCGTCCCGGCCGACCACAGCGGCGATGGATCCGGGAGGTTGTCGAGATCGAGATCCAATAAGCGTTCCAGCGCCATCCCGCCGATACTGGGTTCCAACTCATCAACTTGAAATGGCGCCAGATGCGAATACTCGCGTTGCAGCGCTTCGACGCCATAGGTCTCCGACATCGCCTCAATGGGCACCGGATTGATTGCGCGCTCGCGCAACTCGCAAACCAACGCGCGCAGTTCAGCTTCATACTGACATCGCTCAAAGGTCAGGCGAATAAAACCATCCTTGTCGTTCAACGAGTCGTCCAGGGCTGGTGCAAGTCCTTTGAGATCGACTTCCCAGACAATTTGCTGTCGGTATGGATGGCTGACGAAAATCGGGGCTTCCAGTCCGGCGTCGTCCGCGATCCCGCAGGTAGATGTCAAGATCCAGTGCGCGCCCGGTCGCTCCAGCGAATCAAGCAAACTGAAGCTGTCACAGACGATGTCGCGCGCGAAGAGTTCGGGATGGCACAGCGGAAAAATTAGCGTCGCTTGCAGGATCACATAAGGCGGATCGGCAAAACATATCCAGGCATAGCGCGCTTGCCATCCCAGACGGGCGGGCAAGTCCAGTAACGGCGTGGCCGCTGGTCGGTCATCGCTCGGATGAGATGTCTGCATCGTCAGCGCCTCACTCAAGCCCCGAGCATGGCTTCGCGACACGGCCGCGGACGACGGGAGATCAGGACTCGCTCTCCTGTCCCGTCGATTCTTCGGCAATCGGAAACTTCCGCCGCATTTCGGCGACCTCGACGCCGAAGTGAAAGGCGGCTGTGTTGAGGATGGCCTTGGCGTGGGGGTCGTTCATTTCCCGCGCTCGTGCATGAAGCCAGGTAATAGCCACGCGCAGACCGTCGTGATACCCGCGTCGATAGTCGTTGGCTTTCATCGTGATGCCTGGTTACCACCTAATCAACACCCGTATCAGTTACCTATAACGCAGCACGTTTCAAACACCGCATCCAACTGCGGATTGGATGTCACTAGCAGGATCTTGTTGATGATACTGGTATCGTTCAGTTCAAGCCGGTGAAAATGCCCGCTGCTGTCTTTGCGCAGGAGTTCAATCCTTCCAAACAAGTGCCCGTGCTCTTCGGCAAAGCGTGCGAGGCCGATGGCTTTCTCGAAGTTATCGCCTCGGCTGGGGTCGTGGGGTTCGAGGATGTCGAAGAGGTAGCCGGATACGGTGCCGTCGGCGGCGGTCTGCTGCCGCACGATGACGAGGTCGGGGAACATGGGGCGAATCTCGCCGCCGGTTTGGTAGGGGATTTCCAGTGACCAGGACTTGCGGTCGAGGTTGCGCAGCCAGGCCACGACCTCGGGCTTGGTGAGTTCGAGTTCGAGGAGGTCGTGTTCCCAGGTGCCGAGGTCGGCGCGAAACTGGCCGTCTTCCTCCAGGTACAGGTGTTTGTCGTAAGCGGGTGCCTTGTCGCTGCGACGAAAGGGAATAGACTCGTCTAAACACCAAGGTTCTGGTTTGGGTTTTGCCGTTGCTCTGCGCAGCTTGTTGTAACGCTGTCGTTCTCGTTCAGGCAGCTTGCCGATGGCCTGCTTGTGCTGATCATAGAGGGCATTGAAGGCGCTTTCGGCCTTGGCTTCCAGATCGGCGATGCACTGCGGTTGTCGGCTCAGCACAATGGCTTCGACTTTCACCTCCAGGGCATCGCGCTCGGCGTGGGCTTGCCAATAGGCTTGATGCAGGGCATTGCTGAACGTGCGGCCGGCCTCGGCGAATTGGCGTTCAATGTCGGCCTCGGATGCATCCAACTCGTAGTCACGCACGGGTGTGGTGAGGCCGCTGCCGAGCATCTCCGGGTTGTCTGGATCAGCCTCGGCGGTGATGGTGGTGACCTTGACCCGGGTGATGGCCGCTTCGGCCTTGGCGTAGCGGCCGTCGGCTTTGAGCTGGTCGATCTCCTGCTCCATCCAAGCGATCATTTGCTGCTTGGCCTGCTTCCAAGCCGATGGCTCGATGTCGTCGATGTTCAAGCGCCGGGCTAAATCGACATAGCGGCGGATCGGACTTTGGGCGCGCACCGCATTGACGCGATAGGTCATGAGCGCTGCGTTGGCGGCGAAGATGGCTTCGGTCCCTGGCCGACGGGTCAGGATCACCAGCTCGCGGCTGGACCCTGTCTCTGCCGGGGGTGTTTCCTCGACGTTATTCAGATCCGCGATCACGGCCTTGACGGCCTCTGCATCGAAGTGCGGCAGAAACAAATGCACGTCGTTCAGCGCGGCATCGCGCTCGATGCGCCGGGCCAACGGGGTGCGTACCATGCGCCCGAGCAGTTGGGCGATGTAAGTGTGATCCTCGGCGCGCCGGAAGGACATCATCACCTCGGCGCGCGGGCAGTCCCAGCCGGTCGATAGGCTGGTCTTGAAGAACACCACGCCGATGTCTTTGTTCTCGTCGATGCGCGAGGCATCCACCCGGCGGATATTGTGATCACCAATCGCCAGGTCGCCGCAGTCGTGCAGCGCATGCACGGCCTCGCCTTCGCGCAGGCGCACACCGGTGGCGCGCTCGATGGCGGCGATGGCGGCGGCGAGATCGGTGCGCGAGGTCTGGGTGTCGGTGCCGTTTTCAATCTGCACGACCAGCACTGGCCAGACGCGCTGCGGTTCGTTCTCAGCCGTGCAGTAGGCATCCCAGGCGTGGCGCATCTGCTGCCAGGTGCGGGCGGCCTCCTCAAGCAAGGTCATTTCCGCCTCACCCGCCGCGTCTGGGTGGTGAATCGGCACGCGATCCTTCAGTAAGCCCGAAGCCCGTACCTCAGCGACTGGCACCGTGACTTTGTGCTGGGTGTGGGGCGCCTGTTCCAGCAGATCGACGAAGCGCTTGGGGGTGGCCGAGATGCCGATGACCAGCGGCATCGGGATCAGGCCGCTGGCGGGATGGCCGAGCAGAAAACGCTGCACCAAGGTGCGGGCTTCCTTGAGATTGCGCGCGCTGGTCATGCCGCGATGGGCTTCGTCGATAACCAGGTAGAAGCGCTCCGGGGCCAAGCGGGCGGTGTTGGTGAAGGTGCTCCAAATCGGGTAAGCCCGCCCATCGCCCTGGCGGGTCAGGCGCTTGTCGTTGCCGAGCTTTTGAATGTTGATGAAGTGAATCACCCCCGGCTCCAAGCGCTCGCGGTCGAAATCGGCGTCGATGGTCAGCAGGCGCTGCTCGCCGATGCGATCCGACACCTGATTGATGCGCCGATGCGTCTGCTCGTTCAGCTCGGGCATGTCGGACAGCCAGAGGATGGAGGCATCGGGCTGGGCCTCCAGGCCCAGGGCGCCGAAGAGAATGTCCTCGAACAGCGCGGCCATCATCACCGTCTTGCCGCTGCCGGTCGGGGCGGAGAAAGAAATCGCCTGCGGGTAGTCCGGGCTGGCCAGTTCGCGTGCCTGTTTGACGCGGATGCGCAACTGCTCGAGCGCGGCCTCCTGGAAATCGAACAGCTCGAATTTCATGCGCCGGCCTCCCGTCGCGCCGCCTGCGCGGGGTCGATATTGATCAAAAAGTTCTCCAGATAATCCCGATAGAGCTGGACGGTTTCCAGTTCGGGATTGGTGCGCGCTAGGCGGGCGCGTGCCTCGGCGGATAATTCCTGGAACGCCTCCTCGGCATCGGTGACGATGAACAGCAGGCGCAACTGGGTGCGCCCAGCGAGGGCCTGCAACAGCGGCTGCATGGCACCTTCATCGAGCAGCACCGCGAAAGGATTGGCCGCCGGTGCGAAGAAGGCGGGCTCGGGCTGATCGGTCGGCAACGCGGGGCGCGGGCCGATGGCTCCGGCTTTCAGCCAGAGCAAGGGCAGGATTTCGTGAAAGGCGCGCTTGAGTGCGACGCGATGTTGGTCGAGAAAATCCAGGCGGAAATAGGCCAGATTGGCGGCGAAGCCGTCGGCGAGCGGGCGCTTTTCTTCCTCGGTCAAGCGCAAGGGGCCGAGCAGGTTGTGCACCTCGGCTTTGATCTGGTCGAAGACCTTCTTGGTGGTGGCCACGACATAGAGGTCCGTGATCTGCTCTTGTCCCGCCAGCGCATCGAGCCAGTCAGCGGCCGCCGTCTCATCGAACAGCACACTGGTGGTATGTTCCTCCGAGACGATGAAGGCGTCGTCCTCGGTCGCGAGCTTTTGCGGCAGGCCAGGCAGGAGCGCGACCAGTTGCTTTTTGCGCGCAGCGGTGGTGAGCGCGGCGGGGTCGACAAAGCCAATATGGACGATGCGGCGCGGTCGCTCGCGTTCCGCCGTGCCGCCGGTCAGATAGTCACCGTGCAGTGGGGTGCCATCGTCGCGCTGCCCGCGAATGGTGAACTTGCTGCGCGGCCAGGTGACCGAGCGGCAGATGCCCTCGGCTTCCCAGGCATCATCCCCTGGTTGCAGTCCGCGAGCGCGCATGGCTTCGGTCTCGTCACCAGAGACTTCATTGTTGGTGACCAGGATACAGCGGCGCTGACCGCCGTCCGTGGCGTTGAGAAGATTGACGGCGTTTAGAGTGGTGCCGCTGCCGGCGAAGAAGTCGAGGACTAAGGCCCCCTTTCGATCACCGATAGCAGCTTCGATGCAATCCTTTGTCGAATAAACCGATTTTGGGAAAGAAAACTTGCTCCGCGAGCCAAGTGCGGATTCAAGAAGTTTAGAACCACCACTGCCCCCGGCAGTATGTCGACCTCTAAACCATATTGTACGCGCAACATACCGCTTAGGTGTCCGTCGTTCTAATCGCGCTTCTTTCCTGTCCCCATAACCGAGAACGATGGTTTCGCCTTCGTCAATAGCATTAACTGTGCCTTCTAGCAAATATCTTATGGTCCAAGTACCGCGCGAATTATCTCGTGAAGAAACATAAGCGAAACCTCTGCTTGCTAGATACTTCAGCCTATTTCGATCTACTCGCCATATACCCAATCTCCCATCATTTCGTACAGGCCAAGCTAGTAAGTTACCGTTTTTCTCAAGCTCTCGATTGCGCTCCTCCTGGACATCTAATGTCTCGTCGTCATGAAAGACCATTGGTAGTCCAACATCGATGATTTGGGTTCCGGATGAGTCAATAACAACTGGATAACATAAATTGGTACGATGCTTCCGGTACCATGATGTACCGCCTCTCATTAAAGCTTACCAACGTATATGAGACGAGCGTTTTTCCGACTGCGGCAGCAACATATCATCTGCCACGAAGCAAGGCTCGGTATCCGAAAGAAAGCAGAAAATAGCGTATTCCTCAACGCGTGATAATCCTTCTCCCGAAGACCCGCTAGGGTTGATGCAAATAGATACCAGTTGACGATTGCTATCAGGAAATATATCAGCCAAAAGCATACCGAGATGGTGAAGCTCATTTCGATCAATTGTGGCGATCAATACACCTCGTCGTTGATTCAAGAGTATTCTTGCCAACCGCAACCGCTTCTCCATAAAGGACAACCACTTGGAATGTCGCCAGGCGTCATTCCCATCAACATAATCGTTGTTGTACTTCCAATCCCGCGCTCCGGTGTTATAGGGCGGATCGATATAGATGCAGTCCACCTGCCCGGCATAGAGATAGCCCAGCAATTGCAATGCATGGTAATTGTCGGCCTCGATCAGACAATGCCAGGGCGCATCGGCCGGACCGTTCTGGACTTGATCCATGGGAGTCAGCGCGGGGAAAATCGGCTCGCCGAACTGCCGCACCACGATCAGATCCGCCAGCGGCCAGTCAAAGCGCGCGCCGGCATCGGCGGTTCCCTCCGGTCGCACACACTCAGCCACCCCGTCGCGCACCCGGCGCACCCGCCAGCGGTCAGTCAGCGACGCGCCTTTCTTTGCGACTAGATCACCGCGCCTGGGCGTGACCTTGGGCAGCGGGACCAACTCCGGTAAATGACGGTCGAACACCAGGCCAAACTGGCGCGTCTTGCGCACCTCCGCCCACTCGCGCTTGAGCTGCTCACGCACGCGCGGCTCGGAGACTTGGGCAATCAGATCATCAAGCGAGGCCAATGGTGACTCCTTGGCGAGGGGCTATTCAGGGAAAGGGTGCAAGGGACGAATGGCGGCCGATCACGCCAGCCTGATCCGTGACGGATCGCTAATGCTCGCCAGTACGCGGCTGCGCCAGTATCTGATCGTACCGGCGATGCGGGCCGATCCAAAACCAGACGAGACCCTCAGCGCGTTCCTTGGCCAGGGCACGATAACCTCGGCTGACCCGCGCTGACCAGAAAGGTCCGACGCGCTTGAGCCGCAGAGACGGGTGTGTCGGATCCTCGCGCAACAGCGCGAACTGCTTATCCGCGACCTTGCGCACCGCTGCTGGAAGCTGATGGTACCGCGCCCAGAAGTCCGACGTGGCAAAGTGTTTCAAAGTGGTGTGCAGCGACCAGCTTCAAAGTCCGCATCCGCGCGCCGCCCAGCCTCGTCAAGGCGGCCCGCGCGCGCGTCGTCTTCGATCTGGTCATCCCACTGCGCATCGAGGTAGTCCTCGAACCAGTCAGCGAAGTAGCGCAGTTTATCTGGTGGCAGTTGGGTGATCTGTTGTTGGAGTTGGGTGATCGTCATGATGTTGTGATCTGCTGTATGGCTGATGACGCGGCGGGCCAAGCTCCTGGAAGTCTGGCCAGCTCCGTCCAAATTCCCGATATTCTCGAGCCGCGCAGACGACTGTCAACCAGCTGCCTTCGCGGTGGCGTTTTAAGCGTGTCAGGCCGGTGTAGACCAAGGCCGGCGTGCGAGCGGTTACCCTCGCGCCGATCAGTAGTACGATGGCGCGCGCCTCCCAGCCCTTGAAGCTATGGATTGTAGTCGCTTTGTTTGTGGCATGACCCATAAAGAAGAGTTGCTTCTTTTTCCTGGCATCACGGCTATTCCCGCTAAAGGTATGCGAACAGTTAATGTTTGTTGATTTTAATGTATTAACGAAAGCCTCTCCGTCCTGTTGCGAGTCGCTCAGAAAGACGATATCGGTTATCGCAAGCAGTTGAGGATCGGCCTGAGGTGATAAACGCAGAAATTCTTCGTGGCATCTTTGTATGGCATCTGCTTCTGGAGTTTGTACCCAGCGCAGATGACATGGGTAGAGATCCAGTTCAGGGTTCTTCAGCCTGTCTGTTGTTGTGGGTAAATCAATATCTTCTGCTTTGAGATGTGAGGTGGCGAATCGGCCGGCCATGTCGATTAAGTTTTGTGGTAGCCGATAGCAGACATCCAACCGGACCCAAGGGCCGGTGAAGCCAGCACCCTGCATCGCTTGTTCGGTCCAAGTGGATGCTGTTTGATAGACATCCTGGGTGACATCAGCAGCGAGCAACATCTCAGCATCTGGCTTGCGGACTTTGCGCAGGACAGCCCACCACTCTGGAAGGAAGTCCTGCCCCTCGTCGACCAAGATCGCATCATACTTCTGCACCAAGTGGCCCGGATGGCGGTCAATACATTCGGCGACCAATTCTGGCAGCAACTTGTTCAACACATCCTCAGTACTGCATGGGTCTGGGCTTTCCTCATCCATGGCCCTTTTCCATAAACTGCGGTACCGGCCCTGATGGCCTGTCTTCTCGCAGACGATCTTGCACCAGTAGTGAAAGTTGTACCAAGTCACATTGGAAACCGCATTCCCTTTGTATTCTGGACAACGAATCACAAGTTCACGGAGGTAGTTGATCAAGGTGAGATTGAAGGTGATGACAAGTACGCTTTTGTTCTGTGCAACAAGGTCGGAGACACGAGCGGCGAGTACCAAGGACTTACCCGACCCAGCCGGGCCTTTTATGCGTCTAAAGCCACTCGATGTGCGGGTTGTTGCAAGACGTATCTGATTGCTATCGAGTTCCAACCGGTCACGCGTTTCATCTGAATGATCCGGTTCAACCAGCCAACTGCGCAGATCCTGAGCGGTTTCCGGACTCATATACATTGAACGACTGCGGTATGCTTCCGGGAAAACAAACTTAACGTCGTTCGCGGCGAGTGGTTCTTTCCCTGAGATCGGGTAGTAGGGCATGGCTGCTTCGGCCCGCATGCCATACCTATCAAGCGTGGGACCGAGTATCTGTTGCACGGCACCATGGCTAGAAAAGGGAAATATCGCGCCTGCACTAATCACGGATATTGATTTGTTCCCAGCAAGCCGTGGGCAGTAGAGGTTGGCAAGCTCGGTCTTGATGAGATGTAACTCGTGGACGGGATTGCGGCGCTTTGATGTTTGGACGGTATTGGGGTTACCGGTCAAATAGGTATCACCTGTTTCCAAGGCATCCGGGTTACTGTCTAGATCGAAGTCACGGATTTCAAAAATAGCGATCCCGGCTTGCGGGCGCAGTAGAACGATGTCGGGCCGAAGTCCGTTGAGGTGGGGTTTGATGTAAAACTCCCACTCAGGGGATAAATGCCGGTTGAAGAAATCAATGACCAGGCGTTCGCCAGCTGACAATGGTGGGTTCAGTTTGGATAGCTCGACTAACGGCGGTGAAGTGACCCGAATCATGTTGCTGTGTCTTTACCGTCAGTCGATGATGCTCAACATACTTTGGTGCTGTTGCGCATTGACGACGGCTGCAAGCTGGGCGGGTGACTTTAGCTTGACGAGAAAGCCGCAACCTTGGTTATTCGGTAGCCAACGCGGACAGCCGAGAAAGTAGCGGTCCAGTATGTTATCGGTTGCATCGCGTTTGGAACGCAAGCGCAAGCGTTCACCATGAATCGGACAGCGGTAGCCGTCGATACCCATGCTGCTTTTGTTCTGCTGGCTACGGATGCTCTCAACCACTTGCTGCAAGCGAGCAGCCCTTTGCGGGCTGCGAACATGACCGTCTAACTCGGTTGGGGTCAATTCAAACTCTTTCCGGTTGCGATTGGCAAATAAGCTCAGGTCTTCAGGACTGAGCCTCGCGGTTTGGGTGCAAGCACGATGGTTATGTGCATCGATGTGGTACCAGCCGGAGCAACCCCAGAAAACCTCGTTGGCTTGGACAGTCGCTTGATCGCGACGCCACTGAAGGACCATCGGCCTCCCACACACGGGGCAGGCTTTGTTGTAGGTGCTCTGGCCGACGTGGTACTGAAGAATGTGGGTGGTGCTGTCGGCGATGTTGATGACTTGGTAGTCTTTCTCCTCGCGGACGATGGTCTCAGCGTTGTTGAACTTGTCGAGAGTACCAAGCTCTTGGGAAAGCCGAGCGCGCTCGGCTGTGAGTTGACGCGAGCGTTGTCGGTCGGCTTCGGTTAGTCCGCCTCGGTCGAAGTAGCGCTTGCGTAGGGCAAGGATCTCTTCGTTGATCTGCTGGAGCTGACGTTCCGTCTGTTCCTGCTGTTGCGAGGCAGGTTCCGGGCGTTCAGATAGGTCGAGTTCGCGGAGTTTCTGGTTGATCTGATCTCGCCGTTTGCGAAGCTCAGCATGACGATGATGTTCGGCTGGTAGGAGACCGCGCTCCTCATGTTTGCGCTTTAGAGAGATTAGCTCATCATTGATTCCCGCGCGTTCGTCGAGGAGCTTCTCTTTAACCGTCCGGTCCCGGTGCTCTCTTGCCGATTTCTCGATCTTGTCTACAAGGATTTTGGCTGCACTGACGACCTCGCGAGCGACCTCTTGCGTGGCCTTGGCGACTGCCGTCCCAACTTGGACGAAGGCGTTGAAGATGCCGCCGACGAGGTCGAAAAAGAAGCCCATTCAGGCTATCCCAAGGCCAAGTTGCTGCCGGTAGAAGGCGGCGCGTCTGGCCATGCGCCGATTGTTCTTGCGCACGAAGGCGACGAGGTCGTCGATGCTTTGCAGCTCGTCGAAAAACAGCCCGATGGCAAATGCGCCGACGATGCCTAAGGCGATGCTGTCAGTGAAGACCTTGATCAGAGCACCAACCGCCAATGCCGTACCAGCGCGCGCGGCGCGAGCGGCGGCGACCTCGGCGGCATCGGCGATGGTTTGTTTGGCCATGATGACCTGATAGCCCTGGGTGGCCGCGATCAGCAACAAGGGAAGCAGTGGGTTGAATTGGTGCCAGAAGTTGTCCAGGAGGCTGTCGCCAGTGACTTCCAGCCCATCTCGCGTCAGTTGTTCGAGATCGGCATCGGAGATCCCGGTATCCAGCACCATTTGATCGGGGCCGAAATGGCTGGCGACCTCCGAGGTGGCGAGGATTTGAATGTCTGGGTAAGTCTCCAAAGCGTCGAGCACATAGGATGCGCTGTCGGTGGCCTTGGCTTGGAGGTACTGACTGATCTGCCCGTCTGGAGCCAGGATTTGCAGATCCCAGCCGGGTTGGCTGAGGTGTTCTGCCACGACGGCTTGGTAGCCTGGTGGTAGCAGCAGGTCTCCCACCTGTTCGCCCTTGTTTAAGCTGTCGGCGAGCAGGTACTCGAAGTATTTGCCTTTGGCGCTGGAGAGGATCCCCATGAGTTGGGCATCGCTCAGACTGCTGAGCTGAGAGGCGTCGAAATGGGGGTTGGTATCCTGGATGGCCCGCAAGACGAGCGGATCGGCGGACGCGATGTCGTTAAGGCTCAGTGCGGCGGCAGCGGCGGCGAGGTCGAGCAATCGGCTGGAACGATACTGCGCGTAGCGTTCCCTGAGCCGCTTGACGGCGTCGATGTTGGTATCGATAAGGGGCTCGTAGCGTGCCAGCAGGGGGTCGAGGTAGTCGGCGTTCATCGCAGCTTTAGACCAAGATCGGGGGCAGGTTCAGCGGCTCCAGACATGGCAGCGACCAGGGAGGCGAGTTGCCCTTCAAGTGTGGCGATGCGGTCTTCGTGCGAGCGGATGGTGTTGTGCAGATGGGTGATGTAGGCGTCCATGCCGGTTAGAACCTCTTCAATGCGCTGGTAATTTTCGCGCAGTTCGGATTTGAGTTCGTCACTAGGCATGGGTCGGGTTGCAGATGTTGTGGGAAAACCGTGGTTTTGTGGTTTTTTGCCGGGGGCCTAGCCAGCGATTTTGCGCGGGCCTCAGCAGCTGCGGTCTTTGGTCTGCGTAGTCGAGCAACAGTGACGTCGCCGTGCCCTCACATCAGTCAAGTGTAGACAAGGAAGTGCGTGGTTGCTAGTAGACGGAGGTGGAATTTTTTTCCGAGCAACCGCTTGTCGGCTCTGTATGTTATTCTTTTTAAAGAGGTTCAGAAGGTTCGTGGGCCGTGTGCCACATCTGGAACAAGAGATAACTTAGCGGACATGACAGCACGCAGGGAAAGATTTATCAGTGAGTACCTCGTCGATCAGAACGGCGCGGCAGCGGCGCGAAGAGCTGGGTATGCAGCCAGATCAGCCAGGCAGACAGCAGCCGAGTTACTTGCAAAACCTGACATCGCGGTGGCAATTCAGCGGAAGCGCGAGCAAGTAGCTCAACGACTTGCCGTAACACATGACACCATTGCCGCGGGGTTCATCGAAGCCTTCGAGACGGCACGGGAAACAAGCGACGCGCGTGCGATGATCGCAGCCTGTCACAGGTTAGCGGAGTTCTGCGGGCTTTACGCGGAATCGTCTTCGGCAACAACCGCCGCTTCATCTTAGAAGCGGTCCGGGTTTCAGTCTTGGTTAAATTTGACAGCCCCCCTTCGCGCCCGGCATGGTAGAACGCACAGCAAGCGATTTGCAGTCCTAGCGACGGTGTCGACTCGCGCTAGCTACGGCGAGCCTTTACGGCGTGACTGGAACGTGACGCAAGCGCGTCACGTTGGTGTCCATTGAGTCCATTTGAGTCACTTTTGCGCGGGGACGGAAGCGACAAGTCATTGAATCAAAAGGACTTAGGTTTTCTTGCTGGATTTAGGTTCCAGTGGAGCAATCCGTGGGGGTTCGAGTCCCCCCTCGCGCACCATCTGAATCAATTACTTGCAAGCTTGTCACACAGCTTCTTGCTGAAGGGTTCCTGAGCGATTTGACCGCGCCAGTGATTCGCAACGCGATGGAGTCAGTGCGCACCATTGATGTGGAGCACTGGGTCGAGAGGCATCTCGGCGATTCCATGCTCAAGCGCCGCCGACGCGCCTTGGTGCCGACAAAAAACTGCATGAGCGGTTTGGGGCTAATTCTTGGGAGACTGAACTACCTACGCAGAGTGACGGCGTTTGTTGAGCCAATCTTGCTGCCGGCAGCGGCAATTTTTTCTTGACCTGAATCGGATCACCAGGTCACCGCTGCGATACTTGATGCGAGTCAAGGCACTCCCGGCGCCAGCGCGCCAGGCTGCTCGCTCAGTCAGCCGTCTGCGACCATTCGCGCCACCCTGCCGAGGAGCCCGCTCATGCCCCCATCATTGCCCCTGGATCCGCCCGCCCGACACACTCCCTTTGGCGCCGATGGCAACGGACTGCCCGAGCTAACGTTGTCCGAGGAGGACATTCAGGCCGCCATGCGCCATCTGTCGGGCTATGTCGATATTTCCAACAGCGACTTTCAGGCCATCTACCATCTCGCCCATCGCCAGGCGATTGAGCGGCTCTTCGCCGGGGTGCGTGCCGGGCGTCTGATGCGCACCGGCATCGCGCCGCTCGCCCCCAACCAATCCCTGGCCGAGGCAGCCAGGGCGCTGGCGGATCAGGGACTCAAGGGCTTGCCGGTGGTGGATACCGAGGGCAAGGTGATCGGCATGCTGACCGAGACCGATTGTCTGCGCGAGCTCGGCGCCGACATCCTGCCCGAACTGCTGGCGCGGCTGATCGAGGCAGCCGGCCCATTCACCCATGAGTGCTATGCAACCCGCGTCGGCGCCGCGATGACCGCGCCTGCCGTGACGGTCGATGAGTCCGCCTGCTTCGGCACCATGATCGGCGCTTTTCATCGCCACCCCGGGCGCGGCATGCCGGTGGTGGATGCCCAGGGCAAGCTGCTTGGCCTGCTGTTGCGCAAGGACTTTCTGGCGGCGTTTCGCATGGAGGAGCTATTGTAGCCTGCGCTGACAGCGAAACCGCCGCCTGGAGAAACCCCAGCCTGGTTCGGATCAACCGCGGCTCGGATCAACCGGTGTGTAACCGACCCCAGACCTCGCTGATCGCGTGCCAGAGTGTCGACGGGATGCGCTCCTCAGTTTTGGCTTGTTGCAGGGTCTCACTCATGGCTTGGGCGATGGCGTCAAGAATGGGTTCTGGTCGATCCACGGCGCAGACCTTGCGACCGAAGGCCGCGAGTTCCGTTCTGGTCGGATAAGCGCGGGTCTGGTGACGGCCACGCCAGAGCTTGAGCGCCAGGGTATTGTCTTCCAGTTCAGGGCCGCCGTCGTAGCGGGTATCTGCACGGAAACAGATCGCCATCCTGCCAGGTGAGTCGCGCACTGGCCGGCATCAGCAAGGCGACACTGGGTTGATCCGGCTCGGGGGACAGGTAGCAAAACTCGTAGCGCGGTGCGCAACAACTGACCCGCCTGCCGCGCTGCCCCAATGTCTACTTCCTGTTTCCGAATCAGCTCAGGCAGCATCAGCGGCGCCCTCCTCGTCGCCCTCCTCGTCGCCCTCCTCGTCGCCTAGCCTGAAACGGGCCGCCACCTCCTCCATGGTCGGGAGTCCGGCCGGTTCCAAGCGCACCGCCAGTCCCAGCGCGCGAGTGACCGCCAACAGGGAAGAGACGGTCACATCCTCGACACGCTCAAGCCGATAAATCACCTCGCGCACCTTGTTGGCGCGCTGGGCGAGCGCATTTTTGGTCAGGCCATGGGCCTCGCGATGCGTGCGCAGGTGGCGAGCGAGTTCATCCGGGAACTAAATTTTGTCAGTCGTGGTTGACATTTCTGGCCCAAAAACGCCATCGTGCAAGCTATGGCTGACACACTGACAGCCGACCTGTCGCGGCTGTCCCTTCACCGCCGATCAGGCCGTTTTCATATCCAAGTCTCGGGATAGCGCCGCCCCGCTGGAAGATTGTTGACTACCAGCCCCACCAGCAGCAGGATCAGCGGCCCCAGGGTGGCGGGGATCAGGCAGTAGAGAAAGCCTAGGATGTGGATCTGCTCGGAGCCGATCACCGCGATCAGCGCGGTCGCGCCGCCGGGCGGATGGAGGGTGCGGGTGGCGTGCATTAGCGCGATGGCGGTGGCCACCGCCAGGGCCGCCGCCAGCCAGGGCCAGGGGGCGAGCAGTTGCCAGGCCGCCACGCCAACCACGGCCGAGACCAGGTGACCGCCGATCAGATTGCGCGGCTGCGCCAGCGGGCTGCGCGGCGCGCCATAGACCAGCACCGCCGAGGCGCCCAGGGAGCCGATCAGCAGGATGAGATCCTCGCCGGCGAACCAGGCTTGGTGCAGCCAGGCCACAGCACCGATGCCGAGCACACTGCCGATCCAGGACCAGAGGATTTCTCTCCAACTCACGCGCGGTGGCGAGCCACGGGTAGACCCGCGCATCTTGCCAAAATATTGGCCCAATCCACGCCGCAGGCGCTGTCCGGTCGCGACCGGCGAGTCGGCGTTTCGGGGCGCGGCGCTGCGGGCATCCTTCAGACTCTTGGGTCGATAGGCGTGCATGGCGAGGTCTCTGGAGGTTGAGCTGGCGGCTTACCCTGAGCCAGCCGCGCCCTGATCTCCTTGATGCAAGTCAAGCCGCCAGCTTGCACCAAGTGCTACCTGGTCTGCCGATGATCGGGCGATGTGCCACAATGACCACGGCTCGGAAGCCGCCAAGCCCCCGGCTAGAACCACCCTATATTGTTGAATCCACGAAGTGTTTCGGAGTTCCTCATGCCGCCCGATGACACCCTGCGCCAAGCGCCCTTGCTCGCCCAACTGAGCGACCCGCAACTCCATCGCTTGCGTGCCAAGGCGCGTCTGTTGCGTCTGGACGCCGGTCAGTGGCTGTTCGCCCAGGATGATCCGGCCGAGCATTTTTACTTTGTCCACCGGGGACAAATCCGGCTGTTTCGGTTCTCCTCCGAGGGCGAGGAGAAGATCATCGAACTGATCGGCGCCAGCCAGACCTTCGCCGAAGCGCTGATGTTCATGGGCACCGGGCGTTATCCGGTGTGCGCCGCCGCTCTGGTTGACTCCGAGCTGCTGGCGATTGACGCCGACGACTTCGCCGCCATGCTGCGCGAATCGCCCGGGACCTGTTTTGCCCTGCTCGGCAGCCTCAGTCAGCGGCTGCACGGGCTGATTGCCGAAATCGACAACCTGGCGCTGCACTCGGGTAGTGTGCGCTTCGCGCGCTGGTTGCTCGCCGAATTGCCAGCGGGTGCCGACGAACTGACCCTGGCCTGGCCCAAGTCAACCCTGGCCTCGCGCCTGACGATCAAGCCGGAAACCTGGTCGCGCATCACCCGGCGTCTGGTCGAGCAACACATCATTGCCGTGAGCGGCCAGCATATCCGCGTGCTTGATCGAGACGCCTTGCACCGACTTGGCGATCCCGATGATCTGACCCTGGCTTGACCAAGGTCCGAGGCCGCGAGCCGGCGCCTGGAGCCTGCCCTTGACTTGGGTCAAGACCCGCACCTCGCTGTGACTGAGACACTGCCGCCGACGAAACCCGAGCGCTTGCCGTTTTCTTCACCCGGTAGATGCACATCCGCATGTCCCAGTCCTTCCTCACCACACTGACCGCCGACCATCGCCGCTGTGATCAATTGCTCGCCCAGGTCGAGCGCGCCGAGCAGACGGCGGACTGGCCAGAGGCCGCCAGGCTTCACGCTCGCCGCCGAACAGATTGATGAGGATAACCCCGCCGGTGCCGAGCATCTGCGCGCGGCATCCCCTCACTGGCTGCGTCATACCGGGATCACGCATTGGATTGATGCCGGCGTGAGTCTCAAGGATGCGCAGTCGCTCTCACGTCACCGTTCCTTACAGGATTTGGGCACCTATGCGCATAGCGATCGGGATCGGCTCTACGAGCAGGTGGCGAGGTTGGGCTAGCTGCGCTTGCGCGGTGCGTACGGGATAATGTACGCTGCTGCGGCAACCGAAGGGGAACGAGAAAAATGGTTACGATTACCGCGAGCAATGCCCGAAAAGAATTGTACAGACTCATGGACAAAACCGCCGAAAACCATGAGCCTGTCTTTATCACCGGAAAAAGAACGAACGTTGTGATGCTCTCGGAAGAAGATTGGCGCTCCATTGAAGAGACAATGTTTCTAAATTCTGTGCCTGGCCTCGCCGAGGAGTTAGAGCGGCGACAGCATGACGATGACTCAGAATTTTTTGATGAAAGCGGTATTGGTTGGTAATGTATTCGATTCGATACCACAAGAAAACAAAACAAGACAAAGCCAAATTGCAGGCTGCCGGTTTAGCGGCGAATGCCTGTTCATTGATCGCTGTTATCAAGCAGAATCCATATACGAATCCGCCGCCCTACGAGAAGCTCGTCGGCAATCTAGGCGGACTATACTCGCGACGGATCAATATCACTCACAGGTTGGTTTACAGCGTGGACGACTCGAAAAAAGAAGTTAAAATTCTAAGCATGTGGTCGCATTACGGCGATTAACATCTGTACAGCACGCAAAAGAGTGACGAAAAACCCGAGGCCTCACGGAGGCAATCGGGTGGTTTGGTTAATCGAATAGCCGCAATAGCGGCACACTGTATCAAGCTTGCCGGTTCATCACCGGATAATGCCCATCACATAGGCGCGGCAACCATCGCCTTCCAGGTATAACTGGTTGTCGCGTGACTGCCCTCCGACCTTCTTGTGCAGCAGTTCCGCAAGCCGAAGTCCGGGTGCGGCCACTGCGTTCAGCAGTCTCCGTGGGTGAGCGTGGGGAAAAATTCACGCGGATTCGTATGTCCTTGGTTAATGCTGGTCGCCGCAAGGTTCGATCCGGAACTGTGACATCCGCTCGAACCCTGCAGTCTCGCGAAGCGCATTGCCAAACAACAGCGCGAAATTTCGCCGCAATAGATCGCGATTGACCAGGCTGGAGCCAAGCACATCGCCGCCACTGGTGAAAAATTGGAAGATCCCGATGAAATCCTGGTCGATTGTTGACATCCTCGCCGCCCTAAAGGACAGCGATTCCTACGGCGCTACGCGCAAGCAAGCTCGCGAATAGTCGCTTCGGTGGGTTCCTGGGTCGACGCTCCAACGAGCGAAGTCTCTCCACAGGCTAGCCGGGCGTGTCCCGCCCTTAAAACATTGATCGCGCCGACCAGGTCGGCG
Source organism: Thiorhodovibrio winogradskyi (assembly GCF_036208045.1). NCBI lineage: Bacteria > Pseudomonadati > Pseudomonadota > Gammaproteobacteria > Chromatiales > Chromatiaceae > Thiorhodovibrio > Thiorhodovibrio winogradskyi. Next base: position 4,372,713 of record NZ_CP121472.1, read on the forward strand.
TTCTCCTTGAAACCGCACTTCACGCACGCAAACCGGGCTTGCGTCTGCCGGTTCTCCTTGGCGACATGGCCGCAGCGTAGGCAAGTCCGGCTGGTGTTCTGCGGTGGTACCGCGATCAGGTGTCCTCCATTCCAGGCCGTCTTGTAGTCGAGTTGCCGGCGAAACTCGGACCACCCTTGAACCAGGATCGCTTTGTTCAGGCCGGACTTGGCCCGGACATTGGTTCCTGGCGCATCCAGCGTCCCGACTGCCGACGCCGATAGATTGCGAACCTGCAAGTCCTCGATGCACACCATCGCGTGGTTTTTGCTGATCGTGGTCGTGGTCTTATGCAGGTAGTCGCGCCGGGCGTTGGCGATCTTGGTATGGATGCGCTGGACCTTGGCTTTTGCCTTTGTCCAGTTCTTCCCGAACTTTTTCTTGCGGGTGCGCGGGCAGATCTGGGATCTGTATGCCGACCTTAAGGCCTATCAGCGTGATCCCGATCCCGCGTTAATCCCGGTCCTTGAGGCGCGCTTTGAGACGATCTTCACTGAGCAGACCTCCTTTGCCACCCTCAATCAGACGCTCAAACGCCTGCACCGTCACAAGCAGAAACTGCTGCTGGTTCTAAAACGCCCGGAGATCGTGCTGCATACCAACGGCTCCGAGGGTGACATCCGTGGCTATGTGAAGTGGCGCAAGATCAGCGGCGGGACGCGCAGCGAACTCGGCAAACGCTGCCGCGACGGCTTTGCCAGCCTGAAAACGACTTGCCGCAAGCTCGGCATTTCCTTCTGGGACTACCTCGGTGATCGCATTGGAGGGCATCACAACATCCCGCCGTTGCCAGGCATGATTCGCGAGCGTGCCGCTGCGGCCGGTGTGGTGCCATGAGAGATTGAGAAGTTACTACGCATTGACGTAAGCCCTTATTTTATTTGGCTCCCCGAGCAAGACTCGAACTTGCGATCCACTGATTAACAGTCCGGCGCAAGGAACTAGGAGCCTTTATTTTCAACAGCTTACCCTGCCCGCGCTGTCTGTTTTCCAACCTGAATCAGCCTCAACAAGCCTTGCGCCACCGCAATTCCGCACATTTTCCGGCACACCTCGTTCGGTCTCTAAGACCGAGCGGATGTCAGGACGATTCGAGGCTGCGCGCGATGCGGCGGTGCAACTGCCGAAGCCAAAGGTCGCCAACCTCATTACCGTGAATCCCACTCGATTCATTCTCCGGGGTGGCACCGCGCCATGAGCGTTAGGAGCGGATTCCGAGCAAGACCGACTCCAGAGAAATCGGTCCAAGCACCATGCCAAAGAGTATGTTTGGCAAACGCGGATTTGCATCTTCAAGACCGACCAGAAAATTCGGTCCAATCGTTGATCCCCAGGGGCATCGTATACGCCGACTTACGCGTCCTCAAGACCGCCCGTCAGGGCAGCCCCTCGGCATCAACTGCTCACCAGAGGCTGCGGCAGTTTCCCCCAGCCCCGGGAACAGCGGCCCTGCTGGCAGATAAGCGCGGGTATGCCCATGACGATCCCAGTAGGGCGGTCGTATCCCTTGGGCGACCTCGTAATAGCCGGCTTCAGGAACAGGAAGCACACGCTCTTTCCAACCCTCAAGGGCCACTGCGTCTTCGCGAACGCAGCAGTGCCCGACGCGACCGCAGTCAAGCCGCCGCAAGCGCCCGAGGTGGCGCACCCGCTGGAGCAGTTGATCAACCGCATCAATATCGCCTACGCCCCAGGCCATCACTCGGGGCACCACAATCATCTCAATCAGAAACTTGTAGGATTTGTATGGGCCGGAGCCACCTGTCATCGTCGTCTTGCTGCTCGTATAGATCCGCCCAAAATCCTCACCCCAATGCCACGGTTCAAAGGCGCGGAACATGGGCATCTGGTAACGATGCACGATATCGCCGCGCAACCGGCTGGCCTTCCACACCCAGCGCTCAGGCGCATCCACAGGTGTCATTCGCGCAAGTGGCAGCGCCTCCTGGGCTGCGATGTCACCATTGGCCTGATCAACGCTCGCCCAGGCCAGCAGCGCATCGAGATGCATCGGTTGCGTTGGCGCGACCATCGGCGTGATCAGCGACCATTCCACCCGAAAGGGCACCATCCCCTCCACATCCACAGCTCTCACATCGCTGTCGTCCAACGGCCTAGCTGGCCTCGCCCATGATCAGCTGATGCAAGGGTTGGGCTCTGATCGCCATCAACGCCGCATCAGCCGCATCGGTCATCTGGCAGATCAGCGGCATGTCGACATTGATCTGCGTGCCCGCGCCACGGCCAGAGAACGGCTCGCCGCGCTGACCATCAACGGTGATACGCAGGCGATGGGTGAATTTGCCGAATCCGACCGCCTGCTTACCGCCGAGCCCGCCGCTGCTCTGGCGCAGCAGCTGCAGTAACGACGCAATCAGCAGGCCTCCCTGCGCGAAAGTCCCTCTACTGAGGTGGAAGCAGACATAGAAGCTGACCCCGGGCAACACCGCCTCAACGGCGCTCATCGCGCGCAAGCCACGTGCTGTCGCCGCTTCTGCTTCCTGACCCGCGTCCTCCGTGCCTTTGACACGCTGTTTACGCCTCGCGGTTTCCGCGACAAACTGCTCTTCCATCACCGTCGCGAAATCCGCGATCACGCCCTCGGCCCGGAGATCGCGCAAAGACAGCAAGTCATCATTACGCACAATCGGCAGCACCGTCGTCAAGCGCCAGGCATCGCTCGCCACAATGGCCTGACTGGCATACTCCGGGGGAATCACATCCAACTCCATCAGCTCATGGATCAGTGGTACTCCCGTAGCCACCTCCAACCGCGAGGGCGTGAGCCGAGCACCCCCGCCATAAAGCCCAATAAACACATGATCGAGCAGGGCGCGCACCTGGTCGAGCTTCGGTGGATCGCCGCGAGGATTGCCGCTGATGGCACCACAATGCAGGCCCTGGTAGGCCTGCATGGAGAGTTGCTCGCCATGCTCTCCCACCACGACATCCTCAAGCTCCTTTGCCCCAGCCCGACGCAAGCGCCCGCGCAACCCTGCTGCCGGTAATACCGGCACCGTCAGCACCCCGCTTCGGCCCTGGTCATCGTCGGCACTCAGGCCCGGCATGAAAAACGACATGGTGCGCGTTCGCGTAAGCGGAAAACCGACGTTTTGGCGATAGACAATCCGGTGGGTTTTCGCATCATAGCGGCAATCCCTGCGTGGATCGCTGATATGCAGCGGTGACTGCAGGGTGAAGAGTCCATCAATGGTCAGCGATTGGAAGTCAGACATCACAGGATTCCAGCCAGGGTCGGGCGATGGGCAGCGCGCTCGGCGCTTCTTGCTTGCGCTTGGTCAGATGCGCCAAGGCCCAAAGCTCGCCGGTGCCAAGTTGCTGCAGACGAGCGAGCAAGTCGCGTAACTCCGGGTGATCGCTCGCGCAGGCGAGATAATCGGCACGCATACTGCCATGCGCGACATCACTCAAGTCGTTCCGATGCCGACTCAAGCGCTGAAACGGATGCTGCGAGACAACCCGCAACCCAAGCGCCCGACCAATTTCCGCCGCACGCCGCGCCCACTGCACCGCCTCTAGCATCCAGGGGCGATCAATCAGCAGGCTAGAACGGCCAATTTGCACGGCAATCAACTCACGACTATAAGAGACACGCGCCCGCCAGACCAAGTGCTGCATCGTGGCATCGCCAATCATCGCCACAAAGGGTGGCGCTGGCGGCGTCGTGAGAAACCAAGCGCGATGCGCATCCTTCGACAGCGACCAAGCCCCCTCGCGGTTGACCACCAGCGACTGCGTCGCTAAGAGCACCGGCATGCTGAAGAACGGCAGGCAATCGGCGCATAAGGACAGTCTGCCCTGCACACCCGGACGCAGTGCCAGCCAGTCCGTAAAGCTGTAGGGTTTCGGTTTCCAGTCCTTGCGCGGGCGACCTGCCGCCTGTGTCGTTTGGCAGGCACTACAGACATACGCCTCAGCGGCCGATGGCGCCTCCCCGGGCGGCAGCTTGAGACCCAGCCGAGCAAGATGGCTCGCGCTCTCCATCAGAGCGCTGGCTGCCATCGCTCATCGGCCGCGCCCAACAACCGAACAAACCCATGCCCCCGGCTCTGCAACGCACCGATTTGCCATGGTCCCGACAAATCCGCAGCCACGGCAAAGCACACCGCCACACGCGGCTGATAGCGCTGGGCGCTGATCGGCACCTGACTAACCCTTTGCAGCCGCACATCGCTCACCGATAAGGCGGCATCAAGCGCGTACCCAGCCCAGGCCGTCTGTTGGCGTAGCGCCGAGTCCAGGCGCTCGCGGATCTTGTCCATCAGCGCTTCCCGATCATCCAGAATCGCGCCACCACGCCACTGCGTCGGCTTGAGATTAAACACGAAGCTGGAGCACTGGTAGCAAACCAGCGAGCGACGCGCCCGACAGCGCAAGTGATGCTCGCGGTATTCACCGCTCGGGTAATGGCCAAACTCAGACGCCAGCGCGCGCATGATCAACGGCGCCGCATCCAGCAGCAGTGCCTCGCCAGCCTGACCAAGCCCAAGCAGCCGAATCAGCCGCGGGGTACCCACAAGCCTTACCAGCGCCGGCCCGTTCAACGGTGGTCCATCAAGCGAGCTGCGATGCCAGAATGCCGGCGCCAACCGCTGTGCATGCTTGTTCGTCACCGCGGCAAGCAGCGCGCGCGCGTGATCGCCTGCGTATCCCGGCTGATGGATTATCAGCTCCAACACGCGCACAATCTGGGCTCCTGAAACATCGCTGGATGACCGCTCAGCCGCCAGCAACCAAAACAGCCCCACCCGCGCGCGCGATTCGCGCCACGCGGCTCCCTCAACACCAAAATCATGCCACCTTGTTCATGTGAGTCAGTCCTACACCATTGCCGTCCCGAAAGTCATCTTAGCGCAGGTCGCGGCAGCGGAGACCAGCGCGCATCTGCGCGCACTGCTGGCGGCCGCACTCCGAAGCGGTCGCATGCCGATCCCAGACACTGAAATGCCCACCGAGCAGGTACAAATTCGCCTGCCGCACAGCTTATCCGCGCGACTCGCCGCACACTTTGGCACTTTGGAAGCGGCCATCCCCAACCTCGGTCGCTTGGCCTGGGCACAATGGCAAAGCAGGCAAATAGCGGCGCCGACAGGGCCAGCATTAACCGCCTTATCCGCGCACAACGGTCCCATCAATGCCGCCGAGCCATTTCAGGGTCGCCCCGAGCAAGCTGGCTTTTACGCCGCCATCACCGAAGCGCTCACGCAGACGCAGCCCATCGTCCTGGCCGAAGGCGGTACCGGACTCGGAAAAGGGCGAGTGATTGCCGCCTTGGCTGCACAGTATCGCGATGAAGGCGTCATCGTCGCCGCGCCAACCATCCAGATTCTTGGTCAACTCCTCATCGAGTGGCATCAGCTCAGTGGCGCCCATGCCGACTGCTATCTCGGCCTCGACGCCTTTATCAGCACCCACCGGCTGCGCGAATGGATCGACGAGGCCACCATGGCCAGCGCAGACCTTCAGGCCGAAGCCCAAGCCGTCGCCGACTGGATCGCACAAGGCGCCGGATGCACCCGTCCCGCCACCCGCGCCTTCCACAACAGCGACCCCTCAATCAGCTATCTGTACGAGGATCTTGTTGCGATTGCCCCGCGCTGCGCCGCCACCAACGTCCGCCTCACCCGCACCCTATTAGCCATCGACAGCCCAGAAACACCCGATGACGGCGCCCGTGCCTATCAGGCCCTGCGCGCGCGTGTCAGCGACAGCGAACGCGTCGTCTTCGCCTCCCATGCCGCGCTGGTCTGGAATGCGCGCAGTCAAGGCGCGCTTTTGCCCGAGCGTCCCTATCTCATCCTCGATGAAGCGCACCTGCTCGCTGGCGTCGCCGAGGCCACCTTCACCCGCTCCGTTGCGATGCGCGAATTGCTGTGGCACCTGCGCGACGAAGCGCTCTGGCAGCAGACCAAGGGCGTTACCGCCGCACGCAAGGCGCATGCTGATCTCGAGACGCTCATGGATCGCCTCACCGCCTCACGACCGTTGTTGGAAACACACGGGGCTGTCCGCGATGAGGCGCAGGCCCGGAGTCTGCTCAAAAACTACGCCAAGGCACTCCTGGACGCCCTCGAGCCGCTGCTGAAAAAATGCCCGGACGAAGGCGCGGAGGCCATTCTAGAAGCCGCCGCCATGGCCCGCGCCATCCTCGCCGACCAGACCCGCGCCACCCTCAGCTACTCGCCGGCCTACGGCTACCCCACGCTCACCTCCGGGCCACGCTCCCTGCGACTGTTCTTTAACCAATTCTGGGAGCGCCTCGAAGCCGCCGTACTGGTCTCAGCCACCCTGTATCTGCCCACCATGCACGGTCAACCTTCGCACGGCTACCTGCAGGGCAGCCTGCACCTGCCCGCCGAACGCATCGTCCCACTGCCGCCCGTCGCGCCAAACTGGCTCTATCAGGTCCCGCTCTATCATCCCGCACAAGCCACCGACCTCGAGGCCTTCCGCCCGCCGCAAGCGCGCGACTATGACCAGGCGACAGCGGACTTTCAGACCGCCGTGGAGCGCTGGCACGATGTCCTGGCAGAACAGCTGCGCACGATTCACAGCACCGCGGCAGGCGGCATCCTCGTCCTGCTCACCAGCTACGACAGCATCACAGCCCTAGCTGAGCGATTGCACCCATACCTGGGCGCCGACCTGATGACACAAGCCCGCAGTGGGTTTCGTACCGCGCATGCCCACTACATCCGCCGTTTTACCGATGGCGGGCGACCCCTCTGGCTCGCCAGCGGACCGGCCTGGACCGGCACCGACCTCAGCGCGGCCACCTGTATCGATTCCACCCTGCCGGCGGACAAGGATTTTCTCCTCACCGACCTCGTGATCCCGCGCGTACCCTTTGGCACCGAGCGCAGTTCCGTGCACCAAGCCCGCATGACCTACCTGGTCACTGCCGAGCGCGATCGCGCCGCCTTTCAGCTCCGCCAGGGCTTGGGCCGCTTGATTCGCCGTCCTGGCTTACCCCAGCGACGGATTTGGATGCTCGATGCACGCCTGTGGCGACCCAAGGGGTCCAGTTGGCTGTACGGACCCTTCAGCCACATCCTCAAGCGCTACCCGCTTCATCCGCTGACGGCCTGATGGTCTGCCAGAGCACCGGCGCGCGCAGAGTCAGCTCCGCATCGCTGTCGATGATCAGCGGGGCGCCTCCCAGCTGCGGGCCACCGGTGAGCACCCGCAAGGCCTCGGGGCCACTGCGTATAAACCCCCACCCCCACCCCAACCGTGCTAACATCCCAATCTTTGACCGGCAAGCGAACGCAAGCCCAGCCAACAGCAGCCAACCCACTGTCAGCAGCCGAAACACGCTCAGAAACTGAAGCCGCTTCCAAGGACCATGGACTTCGACCACAACCAAACGCATCGGCACCGCAGCCAACGCCCAAACGGGCAAGCCGAGCGGACCACGAGAAGCACCAACAAACGGTCCTAGCGTGCCTGTTCATGCCCCAGCGTCTGCTCAAGGTCAACCCCACCTCCTGCTCGCCCGCAACGGCTAGCGCATGAAGACAGATCTCGCCGTCTTGGCCGAACGCCCAGATCGCGCCGAACAAGCCCTGACGCTTGCCGTCAACGAGGCAAGGCTCGGCCACAGCATGCAAGCGCTCACCACACTTCAGCAAGCGCTGAACTGGGGCACAGATCGACAGCAGCTAGCACGCTTACTCATGGACAACGCGCTGCCCGGCCTCGGCCGCGCCACCGCCATGGCTCGCACGCACAGTGCTTCTAACGTCACTAGCGCGTCGCCACCCCGGACGATGAAGCGCTTGTTTCACGGTCAGGCCCGGCAACAACAAGACCCGCCTGCGGCCGACTGCCTGCTCCCGAGCGATCACCTGCAACTTATCCGCCGCTCGCTGGCCACGCCTCTACCGGCAACGCAGCGCCGAGAAACGGCTCACACGCAGTCTGGCTCGCAAACCAGGGATCAAGACAGGTCAAAAAGCGCTCAAGACCGGCCCAAAACGGCGGCGCAGCCCAAGATCAGCCCAAGTTCAGCTCGCGCGAACACCCCTAAAGCCGGCCCGCAAGCCACAAGCAGCGTTGGAGGTCGCGCTCCGGCCAACACGAGCGCAGCCACGCATCCGCAAACCCAACCCGCCGAACAGAACGCGCTCCCGCTCTTTCACGCCCAGCTCGAGCACAACGGCCAGTCGCAACCGCTCCCGTTCTACACCGAGCACCCCGAGGGGTTCCAAGACCAACAAGCCGAAGGCCTCAGCTACCAGACGCCATCCGGCAAGCCCGCCTATCTGGTCACCAACCCCAGCGGCGCATTCGACAAAGCCCCAGGCACCGCGCCCTTCAGCCTCGCGCCCAATCGCATCTACCGCCTGCGCGCGCAGATCCCCTGCGACCAATGCCAAGCGCCCATCCTCTGGGTCTTCGACTACAGCCGTTCGGGTAAAGTCCACAAGCACTCATACCCCAGCGAAGCCGGGGCGGCCGAGGTCGTCTTTCGCACCAGTGCCGATCATCATCGCGCGGCCTTCGCCATCCGCATCGCCGGGAAAGGGCGGCTACACCCGGACCAAATCCAGTTCCGGCTCAGCAGCGGCGCCGAGGCCGAGCAGCGTTATCTCGACAGCCAGCTCGAGCGCACCGAGAGCGCACTCAAGAAAGCGCAAGCCAAGCAACAAAAACAGACACTGGCTCAGCTCGAAGACTTCGTCCGCCTGCAAACCTATATGGGGCAAGACATCATCCTGCCCCCCATGCACGGCTGGCCCATCAGCCCGGATGTCGGCCTCCTGCTGATCAAGCAGATCGCGGCCCAACACTACCAAGCCGTCGTCGAGTTTGGCTCCGGCGTCTCCACGCTCATCATCGCCCGTGCGCTTCAGCGTACCGCCGCTACCCACAAACGCGCGCTAAGCCCTTTACTAACCTTTGAGCACCTGGATCACTACTACGCCGAGACCCAGGCCCACCTCGCCGCTGCTGGCCTGCAAGGGCAGGTCAACTTCGTCCTCGCGCCGCTCAGCCCCTACCATGCCGCCAACGGCGAAGTCTATCCCTACTACGACGTACAACCGCATCTGTGCGCCCTCAGCCGACAACTCAAAAGCGACGCTCGTATCCTCGTTCTGGTCGATGGCCCACCTGGCTCAACTCGAACACAAGCGCGATATCCAGCGCTCCCGGTGTTGCTCGACAACTTGGTCACGGCCAGCAAGTTCGACATCGTCATGGATGATTACTTCCGCAACGACGAGCGCGCTATTGTCCATCAATGGGAAACTCTTCTCCAACAGCGCTGCCTGCAATTTACCCGCACCGAATACCTGGAGTTCGAGAAGCAGGCATGCATTCTAACAATTCAATGTAGTTAGTGCCATACAGCGCTTGCGGCAGTCGCCACATTAAAAGGTCCAGTGTTCTCATGGTCTCTTTTTTATAAAATTTTCTGATTAAATTAACAGCGATGCGTACTACAAAATATTTAACCAATGAATATTTGACACAGCATGAAGATGGAACCCTGTCGATATACAGTGGACTGCCTGAATTTGGCTATGAGTTAATTGCTACCTTGCCGTTTGCTTACAGCTTACACAAGAAGGGCCTTCTGAGGTCTACCACCTCAGCCAAGGATACGTCGGCCCTTTATTTCTTTTCCGAAAATCACTACGAGATTGAAGAAGCGAGATGTTTTGATAACGTAAAAAAACTGAAGGCCGCCTGCTTCCCTAACATTAATATTCATCAGGAGTCACTTGATTGGGAACATTTTTGTCCGCCGCCTTTAAAAGAATATTACAAAGAAAAGGCTATCAAATTCGATAAGGAAACTATCGTAATAACGAATCGTAAAAACATGGAGTGGGCAGGCCCCCCCGTCAACTTTCTCGGTAATAATTGCATAATTTCTCTTTTCGATATGTTGCAGGAAAAATATCAAATCGTTTATATCGATCCAGAAGATTTTGGCAATAATTACGAGGATCACGCACCTTTCGTTAAGAGCTATCTTTCAATAGACTTCGAGAAAAGAGGTATTCTAAATTTTAAAGACCTTCGTAGTTTATATCCAACGTTGACTGTTAATGAAGTCCAGTTAAGGCTTTACGCTGGAGCTAGTAAGTTTATATCATCTAACGGGGGCTTAGGGATATTTTGCTCATATTTTGGGGGCGAGAATATAATTTACTCGAGGATGGCTCATGAATTAGATCCAGACATAAATTCTTTCTATTCCTGGTATTACAAGTTTGCGAAAACCAATATAGCCGTAACGCATACAGAGGAGGAGTTAGTCGATTTAGTAAGACAAAAATGGGTTGATAACCAACCATTTTTCAATATCTTAATAAGGACAAGCGGTCGGCCAAACTATTTTCACGATTGCGTGAAATCAATCCAGGATCAGTCTTACAAGAATTATAGGATATTAGTTTCAGTGGACGATGTCGCGAGCACAAAATACGTGAAAGGTCACCCTTGTGCAATTGTTGAAGTAGATAAAGTAATATGTCAACCAAGAACTAAACCAGACGGAGATGACTATGGAATTTACTTCCCTTTTAATTCCTATTTTGGCGATTTGCTTAGCTGGGTGAATCTCGGTTTTGTTATCTATCTTGATGATGATGATCGCTTCCTCCGCGCTGATTCGCTACAGATGCTATCCAATGTGATTTCTGAACTAAAAGCAGAGTTAATTTTCTGGCGCGTAGTCTTTCCAAAACGGATAGTCCCTAGCGACGAGAACTGGAGTAAGCGCATCCCAGTATGTCGTGACATGTCAACTATTGGATACTGCCATTCTGCTAAGTATAAACCCAAATGGGAGCCCTGGAAGCGCGCGGACTACCGAGCAGCAAGATATCTTAGTGAGATTACAAAAGACGTTGTTTGGCTTAATGAAAAATTAACAGGACTACAAAGAGAAAAACAAGACGGCTATGGCAAAAGAGATGATAAGTTAGAAATCTCATTAAAAGAAAACCCTCCTTTTGTCGTCGTGATTACTGCGTTTAATGCGGCAGAGTTTCTGGAGCGCTGCCTAGATTCCATTTTCTTTTCAGAAAATAAAAGAATCGAAAATATGACCGTTCTTGTTGGGGTTGATGGGTGCAGGAAAACACTGAAAAAAGCACAAGAACTTACCAGGCGATATCAAGGGCACGCAAAATTTTATTTCAGCCGCAAAAACGTTGGCACGTACATTCTAAAAAACTCACTGCTTCACAAGATTGTTCGTCGCGATAGCTTAGTGTTATTTTTTGATGCAGATGATATCATAACACCCGGTTTTTTAAACTATTATTACGAACTCTATAATCGGGAATTCGCCAAGCACTCATTTTCTGGTATCCTAAGGGTGCGGGCATTAGATATTGACGAAGAGCTGATTGCGTCTGCAGTTAATTACAGTACGCTTCCCTATACAGATCTATTAGATAAAATTCGCGCTGGTATGAAACGAAAGCATGCAGAAGCTGTGCTAGTAGGGTGCCTTAGTCTTGGGCTGAAAGGTCGATTTTCTCCCGCCATCTCCGCTATTGCATTATCCGTTATGAAAGTACTAACGATGGGAGATCGGGCCCGTAGCAGTAATTCCATGAAAATTATTCCACGCGCGCCGCATGGAGTGTTTTTCTGCTCGTATAGGACTCTAGAGGCTGCGGGGTTCTTCAATTCTGAACGCGTTGGCCAGGATACTGACTTCCAGGAACGCATCATGAAAATGAATCTTGGTAGAAAGACTGCGAGCACTCGGGAACCATGGTTTATCAGGTCAGTACATAAAAATTCTTTGACATGTGCCGAGGATACTAAAATAGGTTCGATAGAACGCGATAGAATAGCAAAGGAATCTCTTCAAAGGATAGAATCTGGCATGCTGGTCGCGGAAAAGAAAAATACTAGCATTGAGCAGATTCTCTAAAGGTAGGTGTTTTCCTCCCAATGTCGAAGGCGATGGGACCATGTTCTCACCTAACACGCAGAACATTCACGTGCTAGGTCTTTACCCTGAGAAATGCTAAAGCATGAAAGTAATAATAAACATAGGCCCGCATAAGACCGGTACAACATCTCTTCAACGTGCGTTAGCCGAAATGGAAAAGTCTAGAGCGCTTTGCACTTCATACTATTCTACAAAACCTGATGAAAACCATTCGGTTATGGTTGGCCAGGCTTTTTCCGGCGAATACCCAGACTATTACCGTAGCGGTACGAATTGGGGCCGGATTCCGTCACATAGGACCGCAGAACAAAGAAATGAGGCAAGGAAGTATTTTATAAGCGAGATCAGGCGCGCCTCAAAAAAAAAGAAAGACCTCATCTTGATCGGAGAGTGTTTTTCTCTGCTGCACCCTAAAGAAGTCGCAACACTGAAAAGTGTCCTCGATTCTGAAGGTTACAATGATTCGAAGGTTGTCGCGTACGTTAGACCGGCTGAAGAGTGGGCAAATAGTTATTCAAACCAACTTTTGAAAGGCTGGGAAGCCATTACAATTAGCCAGATCCTTGATTGCCCACCAGTACCAAGATATAGAACATTTATCCAAAAGTACTTCGATATTTTCGGTTCTGTCAATGTCCGACAGTTTGACAAGGCAAATTTCCCAGAAGGTAGCCTCTGGCTGGATTTTTGTTCTGTCTGTGGATTGCTAGACGTACCTAAGATCGAAAAATATGAAAAATTTCTCGGGGAATCTCTAAATCTTGAGGCGACACGTTGTTGGGTTTATCTAAGGAAATCTGGGGTAAGTATTTTTAAAACGAGAAAGATCATGCAGCATTTCCATTCCAGTGGGGTGGTGCCTAATTTCTCGCTAACACGGAATGCGCTAGATCATGTCTGCCGCGAATCAGAGCAAGACTAACATACCTTTGTGATAATTTTGGTTTTAAGAAAGAATTTTTACTTAGAAAAGCGCCGAGCTTAGATGCAGAATTTTTAAAGTCAGAACTTTCAGTAAAAGAATTAGAAGCTCTAATTAAGGCGATCCTGCGTAGTACAACTTGAAATATCCAGCCCTTTTAAGTTGCATAAAAACAACTTTTAACATTAGATCTTTACGATGCCAGGTTATTCTCGCAGTCACCAAACCATGCGATATGCCGCAAGCACCTTGACGAAAAATTAGGGGCTTGCAGTCATACGAATTTCGTCAACTTAAAAGGGCTGCTTGAAATATCTCATCCACATCATCGAATCCCCCCAACGTTCGACCGTTAGGTTTTTTGGCCTTGATCGTCCGTCCACCTGCCGCAGCGACCGTCCGGGAACCATACTAAGCAGCTAAATATTATTGCTATTACTGCCGAAAACCACCGGCGGCGCCGGGTTTTGGACGGACGATCAAGGCCCGTGAATTTATCTGAGGTTTATGCTGGAACTACCTTGGCGATTAATTCTGAAATTGGGTGCATACAATGAAACATTTAATTGTATCGAGATGTGAGTTTTCGGATGCGGAACTATTAGAGCAATATCTAAGAGTCTCTCATGACTACTTTATTCCTGCGCTGAAAAGTCAAACAAATAATAATTTTGAGGTAGCATTGATTGTTAACAATAAGCACACAGACGCGTTACGGAAGAAAATTGATTATCCTTTTATCGCTTTAGATGGCTATGATGGCCTTGTCCGCTTGGTAAAGTCTGAACAGATTGACATTATGACGAGGCATGATATCGACGACTGGATGCACGACAATTATATTGACACAATTCAGCATACTTATCAAAAAACTAAAGATCAGTATGGCAGTGATATTACAGTTCTGATTCAAGCTCAGCCAACTAAGTTATTGTTAAAAACTGGCAACGAAGTCAGCATGAAGCCATATTCTGATAATAATACTTCTATGTTTTTGAGTTTGTGTCAGCATACCTCGAGGGTGCACATTTATCAGCGAAACCATAGATTCATGTGGCAATTTGCGCAGGTAGTAGTTACCCTTAAAGAAGGTTTGGTAAAGTGGGTAATACACCCTCAGTGTCAGGATACGTGTCGCCTACCCCTGTTACGATTCTTAAGAATCTTTGAGGGCGAGAGGAGCACATCATGCCTCGATATTCCCAAGAACGCCGCGCCGCTGTCGTGGCCAAACTGCTGCCACCGCAGAGCCTGAGCCCCCAGGAGGTGGCGGAACAGGAAGGGTTGTCCTTAGCCACCGTGTACAAGTGGCGAGCCGAGGCGCGTGCCAAGGGGCAGTGCCTACCCGCTGCCAACGCCCAGGGCGCTGAGCAGTGGTCCTCGAAGGATCGCTTTGCCGCGGTGCTCGAGACGGCGGCGATGAACGCCGAGCAGAGCGCCGAGTACTGTCGCCGTCGGGGGCTGTATCCCGAGCAGCTGGCCGCCTGGCGCGGTGACTGTGAGCAGGCCGGCAACCGCTCCCAGCAGGCCCGCCATGGCGAGGCACAGGTGGCGAAGACGCAGCGCGCCCGCATCCGTGAGCTTGAACGCGAACTCAGCCGCAAGAACGCGGCCCTGGCGGAGACGGCGGCGCTGTTGGCCTTGTCAAAAAAAGCCGCGGTGATCTGGGGGGACGAGGCGTGATGATCAGCGCCACAGATCGCCGCAACGCCGTTGAGCTGATCAACGAGGCCTGCGCCAACGGGGCGCGTCTGGAACCCGCCTGCGCGCTCTTGGGCCTGAGTGCTCGCACCGTCCAGCGTTGGACGCGCGAGGGCGAGGTCGGCGAGGACCGACGTCCGCTCGCCGAGCGTCCAACGCCAGCGAATGCCCTGACGCCGGAGGAAGAGCAGGCGATCTTGGCGGTCTGCCATCGCCCTGACTTCGCCAGCCTGCCGCCCGAGCAGATCGTCGCGCGACTGCTCGATGAGGAACACCGCTATATCGCCTCGGTATCGAGCTTCTACCGGGTGCTGCGCCGCCATGGGGAGCTGGCCCATCGTGGTCGTGCCAAGCCCGCCAAGTCCCATCCCAGGCCAACGACCTTCCACGCCTGCGCACCCAATCAGGTCTGGTCCTGGGACTGTACCTGGCTGCCGGGACCGGTCAAAGGCCTGTTCTTCTACCTGGTGATGATCCTCGATCTCTACAGCCGCAAGATCGTCGGCTGGGAGGTGTTCCATGCCGAGTCGGCGCATCACGCCAGCCTGGTCATCCGGTGGGCGGTGTTGGCCGAGGAACTGATCGATCAGCCACTGGTGCTGCATGCCGATAACGGCAGTCCGTTCAAGGGCGCCACACTGCTGGAGACGCTGCATGCGCTGAACATCACGCCGTCCTACAGCCGTCCTCGGGTGAGTAACGATAATGCCTACTCCGAGGCCTTGTTTCGCACCTGTAAGTACGTTCCGAGCTATCCCGTCAACGGCTTCGACAGCCTGGAGGCGGCTCAGCGCTGGGTGCAGGACTTCGTGGTTTGGTACAACACCGAGCATCGGCATAGCGCCATCCGCTTCGTGACCCCTGAGGAGCGTCATCGCGGTGAGGATCGGGCCATCCTGGCTCAGCGCCATGCCCTTAACCAGGCGGCTCGCGAGGCCCATCCGGAGCGCTGGAGTGGCAAGACCCGCAACTGGGAACCCATCGAGGTCGTCTCGCTCAACCCGGAGCGGGAGCCCGAGAGCACGCCGGTCAAAATAACCGGGTGAAAAGATGGGGCATGCGACAACTACCTTGACAGTCACCGTACATGATGTAAACAAATCTGTCAAAGATGGGTCCGTGTCGAATGAATCAAGTTAAACTTCGGCTGTATGAGCAGGCTGTGATTAGTGTTTTTCTCTGAACTATAAATAAAAGATTGTGGGCTTAATCCTTTTTCCGAAAAAAACGATTAAGTTCGACGAAAATTTTGAAAAAAGTGACTATCTTTATTGTTTAAAGGGGGTGGGCGGCTAGGTCCGTCTGCTTCTACATCTTGTATGCGATGACCTTTGCTTCTCACTCACAATAGCGGCTTTCCATTGCTAAAAAAAGGGTTTCCAGAAATATTAGAGTGAAGCAAGCCTTTGAGGCAGACCACAACAATTTGAGGTAGGCGGATCAAGGCCCTGTCGTGAATTGTTGGAAGACATATCGAGCAGTTTTAACCGAGCCTAAGCGGAAAACTTCGATCCTAATTTATACCCAAATTCCAGTCTACATCCAACATAAAGGCCGATGCGATGTCCTCTACTTCACAAATACTTCTTGAATCCACTTTGCAATCATCCAATCGACTGGAGTTCTGGAAGACTTTCGTAAAACAGTTTGAAATTGAATCGATACTTGAGGTAGGCGTATTTAGAGGTCAGTTTGCTGAGCAAATGTTGTTGGCTGAAAATAAAATCAAAAGCTATTGGATGGTTGACCCTTGGCGTCACTTGGATGATTGGAACAAGCCAGCTAATAAAGAAAATGAAGTATTCGAGAAATTCTACCTTGAAACGCTACGAAGAACCGAGTTTGCAGAAGGCAAAAGGATTGTGTTGCGCGGTAAGACAACAGAGGTAGTAGAGCAATTGCCTGATGGCAAGATTGATTTGGCATATATCGATGGCGATCACACGCTCAGAGGAATCACGATTGATCTTGTGTCGATCTACCCTAAGGTAAAGGAAGGCGGATGGATCGGAGGGGACGACTTTTCTAGAACGATATGGCAACATGGAATAGAATATGAGCCTACTCTCGTATTTCCATTCGCCGTTTATTTCGCGGAGGCGGTTGGCGCAAGAGTCTATGCTCTTCCCTATTCACAGTTCTTGATGCAAAAATCAACGTCATGTACATTTGAGTTTATAGACTTGACCGAAAGTTATGGCAATATTTCTTTAAAAGAGCAGTTTCTGCGTGCGGGGCATAAATGATCCACGCGATAAAGATCCTCAGCGATATTTACTATTAAAGGTTGGGTCGGCCGTGGGAAGTGCTCCTTCAGTACCGGGTCGCCGAAGGCGGCCACCCGCATCCAAACCCAACAGAAAGTCGCAAGCGCGGATTTCCCGAGAGAATATATGTCCAATACAATGCTTTTTACGAATTTATCTCAGCGATTAACTCAACACGAAGCCCTCATCGGCATCCTCGGTCTCGGCTATGTCGGCCTCCCGCTCATGCTGCGCTTCAGCGAAGTCGGCTACCGCGTACTCGGCTTCGATATCGATCCCGCCAAGACCGACAAGCTCAACGCCGGCGAGTCCTACATCGAGCACATCCGCGCTGAGTCTATCGCCGGAGCTCTCACGCAGGGGTTTCAGGCAACCACGGACTTCAGCCGCGCTCGCGACTGCGATGCGCTCATTCTCTGCGTGCCGACCCCGCTGAACAAATACCGCGAGCCGGATCTGAGCTTCGTGATCGCCACCACCGAGGCCATCGTGCCCAATCTGCGCCCCGGGCAGGTCGTCTCCCTCGAAAGCACTACCTGGCCCGGCACCACCGACGAAGAACTGCGTCCGCGCTTGGAATCCACCGGCTTAACGGTCGGCGAAGACCTTTTCCTGGTGTTCTCCCCGGAGCGCGAAGATCCCGGCAATCCCCAATTCACCACCCGCACTATCCCGAAGGTGCTCGGTGGCGTCACCTCCGCCTGTACCGCCGTGGGCGAGGCGCTCTACGGGCAGGTGATCGATCAGGTCGTCACCCTCAGCTCTACCCGCGCCGCCGAGATGACCAAACTGCTGGAAAACATCCATCGCGCCGTCAACATCGGCCTGGTCAATGAGCTTAAAATCGTCTGCGACCGCATGGATATCGACATCCACGAGGTCATCCGCGCCGCCGCCACCAAACCCTTCGGCTTCACTCCCTACTATCCCGGCCCCGGCCTCGGTGGCCACTGTATCCCCATCGACCCCTTCTATCTGACCTGGAAGGCACGCGAATATGGCCTCAGTACCCGGTTCATCGAGCTGGCTGGCGAGGTCAACACCAACATGCCCAAGTGGGTGGTCAGCAAGGTCGTCGATGCCCTTAACGACCGCGGCAAGGCGGTCAAGGGCGCCCGCATCCTGATCTTAGGGATTGCCTACAAGAAAAACGTCGATGACCGCCGCGAGTCGCCCTCCATGGAGTTGATGGAACTGCTGCAGAAGCGCGGAGCCGTGATCAGCTACTCCGATCCGCATGTGCCTAGCTTTGTGCCGACCCGCAAGCATGACTTCGACCTGGAATCCGTGCCCTTGACACCAGAGAGTCTGGCCGCCACCGATTGCGTGCTGCTGGCGACCGATCATGATCGCTTCGACTATGAACTGATCAAGACCCACGCGCCCTTGATCATCGATACGCGCGGGCGCTATCGCGAACCTGCACCGCACATCGTCAAAGCCTGAGCAATCTCCTCCATGTGCGGCATCGTCGGCTACATCGGCACTGAACCTGCGGTCGCGTGCCTTCTGCACGGCCTGCGCGAGCTGGAATATCGCGGCTACGACTCCGCCGGCCTCGCCGTGCTTGCGCCCGAGGGGCTGCGCTGCTTCAAGGCCGTCGGCAAGCCACCAGTGCAACCAGGATCTGGAAGCACTGGCCCAGTGGTCGCGTTACACCGCGGTTCAGCCCCTGGACCGACCATTCGCCCAAGCCGTGCAGCTCATGGCACTGGCCGTGCGGGACTGGACGTGGCTGGCGGATGCGACCCGGCGCCGGCTCCAATCCGCACTGCACCGAGCGATTGAGGAGGGCCTGACGCGGGTGCCAAAAGCCGTGTCCGCCGTGGATTCGGCCCAGGCATTGCTCGATGCCCCCAATCCCCATCAGTCGCTGCACAATATTCCGTTGATCGCTCAGGCCGCATTAGCGTTTGCGGCAGACGTGGTGGGTCATCCCGCCAAGCAGGAGCTGTCGGCGCGGTTTCAGGCGCTGTTCGAGGCCCGACTGACGCTGTGTGCCGACGGATTGACCGAGGGACTCTCCTACGATGGCTATCTGGCCCATTTCGCCCTGACTTGGCTGACGATGCAGCCGACGTCCGTGCGCGAGGCGCTGATTCACCATCCCGGTCTGGCGGATCTGGAACGCCAGGCGCTCGGGCAGGCCTGTCCCGGTGCCCTTTGGCGCTCGGCGGAGATCGGCGACGTGGAGGCGCAGGAGATGCCCTTTGTCTGGTCGGCCTTGGCGCGCTTGCAGGCGTTCAGCGTCAGCCCGCTCCGCGAGGCCTTGCTGGAGGCGATCCCGCCCGAGCGGTTGCGCGCGGATGCCCTGTGCCTGCGCGCCCAGGCGCGCACAAACCCGGTCGACCGGCAGGCGCTGGCCTGTCGCTCGGCACCGCTGCGCAGCAATGCCGCCATCACCCTGGCGAGTGGACTGGGTGATGATGATCTGAGCGGCGTGATCGCCTGTTGTCGCTCGCCCATGCATCACATCCAGGCCGACAGCGGTACCCTGCTGATGGGGCACGCCGGGCAGTGGTGGATCACTGACCCTGGCTATCAGCAATACCTCAAGACCTCGGAGCGCGACTTTACGCTGGGCGCGGTGGCGCACAACACGCCGGTGATCAATGGCCATGCGCAGACGCACAAGGCGGCTTGCCTGATCCATGCCGGCACCCTGGCCAATCCTGCGCCAGAGGGCGCGTTCGCGGTGCTGGATCTGACCGCCTGCTATCCGCCCGAGGCGGGTGCCGAGACCGTGACGCGCACCCTCTGGCGACTGGGCCAGACGCATCTGGTGGTCTGCGATACCGTGCTGACGGCAACGGGCGCCAAGCCGCTGTATCACTGGCACGCAGAGGCCGCGCTTTATTGGGGTGCGTTGGCGGGTGCGGTGTCGCTCTATGATGCGCAGCGCCATCGCACCCTGTGGATTCAAACCGGCGGCCAAGCGCTGAGTCTGGCTCAGCAGCAGCGTCTGCGCGGGTCACGCGGTCCTTGCACGCTGCGGGTGGAGTCGGCTGCGGCGGTGCATCACTGGTGGAGCTTTTCCCTGGCGGAGCGCCCACCGCGGTTCGCGCCGGACGGGACGCAAGCCGAGATCGGCAGCCAGACGCTCACGCTCGCGGCCACGCTGCCGGAGCCAACCACCGCGACGCTTGCGCTGTGGGTGCATCCAGCGCAGTTGGAGGTTCTCATCCAGCTCGGCGAGGCATCGCTCGGCACCGGCCAGCACCCGGGCTGGAACCTGACGCTGAGCGTCAATGGCAAAGCCGTGGCGCAGACCAAGACGCCGGGGCGGCGCGCCTTCCTGCCGATCCCGGCAATCAGCTCCGGCGATGCGGTGATGCTGACCGCCACCGCTGTCGCGGAGCCGACGTGCGCGAGCGGCGCGCCGATGCCTTACGTCTTGACCGACGCCGACATCCGCCAGATCCTGGCGATTCCGCTGCGGGTCTTTGCGCAAGCGGAAAACGGGCAGGTCAGCGGCCGCTGCGAGCGATTGCCGGGCGTCTTGGAGGGCACACTGGAATACGCCTTCTATCTACTTGTGGACGGTCAGAAAGTTCAAGTGCGCTGGTATGAGCCCTCGCCGGTGCATGCGTTTAGCCTCGCACCGGACATGGCAGGCAAGGCGGTGCAGGTGCGCGGCTTTGTGCGCGCCGTGACGGAACCGGACCGCAAGCTCTCCGCGCTCAGTGCGCGCTGCTGGCCGAAACCTGAGACGATGGCGCCCCTCCCAGCAACGAAACCAGGGAATTAAGATCATGTGCGGCATCGTCGGCTACATCGGCACCCAACCCGCCATCGCGCGCCTCTTGCACGGCCTGCGCGGCCTGCGCGAGCTGGAATATCGCGGCGACGACTCCGCCGGCGTGGCGGGGCTGGGCAGCGAGGGTCTGCGCTGCTTCAAGGCCGTCGGCAAGCTCAAGAATCTTGCCGCCAAGCTCGGCGACTATGAATCCAGCGGCCCGGTCGCCGCCATTGGTCACACCCGCTGGGAATTCCAGTGACAGTTTACCGAATAGCCCAAGGATCGCAGCAGCCAAAGCCCCTCCCACCCTCAGCCGCGCATCGGCTAGACTCTCGGCATGAGCCGCGACCCCCGCATCCCCTGGCATGAACTGCTCGGCAAAGCCCTCACCGACGCGCTGATCGGGCTGCCGTACAGCGTCAGCACCGAAGAAGAGCTCGCCCTGCGCAGCCAACGCCTGGATGTGCTGATCATCGAGCAAGCCCCGGCGGCAGGCAGCGACGGCAGCGACCCTCGCCGCAGGGTCGCCGGCGGGCACCTCGAGCGCACCAACGCGCCACACCAGGCGCGGAACGTGCTGCCCGCACCCGAGTTCCATCCCAACGACCTTGAACGCCCCGATGGCCTCGAAGACCTCGCCGCGCACAATCTGCTCAGCTTCAAAGCCGCCGGCGCGCCCTATGACGCCTGGGCGCTGGAAGAGCTCAATAGCCACTACGTCACCTACCGCAAGCTCGCCTCGATCCGCGCCCTGCCACATCAGCCCGCGCGCCTGCCACAACGGCCGATCCGCGATGAGCACCCCGTCAGCGACACCGATCAGCGCTCACCACAATCGCCAGCGGGAGACGCCCGCGATCAGCAACCCGTCAGCGAACCCGATACGGCCTATCGGCTGCTCCCCGCCGCCGACTTCCGCAGCTACGCCGTGGCCACCCATTTTCCACGCAAGCTGATCAAACAACTCCCACCGGGCAGTTGTCAAAGAGGCCAACAGCCCGGTCTCTACACACTCCGCGCCGGCACTCGCGAGGTCCGCCTCATCGTCATCAACGATCTGCGCGACCTGCCGCACAACGCCCCTTGGCGGCTGTTCTGCAGCAACAAAGCGCAGCAACGCGCTGCGCTGCAGCAGTATCATCCCCACAGCGAGATCGGCCTGCACCTCTACAGCCTCCTCGCCCACCACCTGCTCGGAGACGGCACCATGGCCCACACCTTTGAAGACATGCAACGCGAAGCCCACGAGTGGTTGAAGGACTCCATCCGCAAGCTCGATCCTGATGAGGTGCTGCAGTGCTACGCCCCAGAGGAGCGGCTCAAAGGGCTTGAGCCTGAGGATCGGCTCAAGGGGCTTGATCCAGAGGAGCGGCTCAAGGGGCTTGATGCAGAGGACGTGTTTTCGCGATTTGATCCTGCCACGATCGAGGCCTGGCTGAAGAAACACCGCCGGGATCACTGATGGGGTAGGGGGGGATGTCATGCCCATCCCGACAATCGCGACGCCGATGGCAAGGCAAAGGGGCGTGTTGTCACAGACAGCCCGAAGCCATCCGGCTCAGGGTCAGCGGTGATCGGCCCCTCGGCCGCGATGGGCTCAACGATCAAGCGGAACGCTTGTCGGGTGCTTGCGCTCTGCAGCTCGAAGTAGGGCAAGCGCGCCGCGAGCGCCTGGCGCATCCGTCGTTCTCGGGGCATACCCTCGAGTTTGTTGAGGGCGCGCGCGTCGGTCGGCTGCCCCAGCGTCAGCCAGGGGCCGCTGACATCGGACTTACGGCTTGGGATGCGGAAGCGGTGATAGCGCATCCAGGGGCCGTCGTAGTGCTCAGGGACCTCGATCACATCGCTGATCCGCGCCGGGAGATGGCGCGCGCGAAAGGCCAGTGATTCCAGTTCCAAGACTGAACCGGCAAACACACGCAATCGGCTGAGTGCGCGCTCTGGCGCGTTCGGCAAGGCCAGCGCATAGTGCCCAGGCCGTTGTTGGAAGCCGTCATGCAGCATCTTGAGTGCCTCGGAGGCGGCCGCCGGCAAGGGCAGGCGCGGACTGGAGCGCAGCGCGAGATCGATACAGAAACGCGGCTGCATGCTCATTCCTTGGCGCTGGAGAGGACACCACCCCGGACCAGGACGCCGAGCATATACATCCCATCTGGCGTGTTTGGGTCGAGGACATTGAGCTGGCGTGACAGCTCAAAGGCGGAGCTGTGCTTGACGCGGAAGAACCGCTGCTCGCGCAGCGAGGCGCCATTCGGCTCAATCGCGATCGGGCGATTCACCAAGGGATCATAGCCCGGGTACCAGGTGTCGATGGTGCGCAACGCGTTGGTGAGCTTCTGATCGCGCAAGGCCGCCTGTCCCATCACGCGTACACCGTCGACCTCGCTAACGCCACTGGGCGCGCGCTGAGGATGCCCGACGCAGTAGAGCGGGCGGGCAAAGCCGGACGGCTTGCCCGGGACGTAGCTTTGCGAGGGAAACACCTCCACCGCACCGGGGATACCGAAGTCGACCAATGCCTCGACCAGGATCGAGGTCTTGGCGCGGCCATTGAGTCCGTCGGCGATGGCGCCGGCGAGGCTGCGCTCACGCTCAGCGTAGCCGTCAAAATGCCGGGTCGGGATCGAGAGCGCATCAAAGCTCAGCGTGTGGCCGTTGCCATTGAACTCTAGGGTGGTGGTGATGGAGAGGGCGCGCGCTAAGGTGCGATTGCGCCAGAGCCAGCGTCCGTTGGCGATGTTGCGGGCAAACCGGGTGGCGACCTCGTCGACACCGGCACTGCCGATGGCGCGTTCGACAAAGGCCGCGAACGAGGCGCGATAGCGTTCGGGCAGGCTGGTGTCCTGATCGCCCTTGGCGGCACTCACCGCATGCAGCGCGTCACGCAGGTCGAGGAAGCGCACCGAGAAGCGCACCACCATGCCCAGGGCATCGGCCGACAGCTTGGCGGTGTCGGTGAGCTGGATCTGGGATACGGCGCGACGCCGCTTCTGTTATACCCGCCAGGCTCGGTAGCGGCGCATCTGCGAGGGATCTGGCGTGAGCGAGGGGCCGTTGTGGTAGATGGCCAAGGCCTCGCGGGGTCGAGGCGTGGGGCGGCAAACACGAGGGGCTGGGTTGCCTGGAACGCCAAGCTGCCGACGTTCTGCGGATTGGCTCCACCGATACCGAGCTCCGCCCGTTGTCGTTGGTGGGGGTGGCGGATCTACCCGAACCTGGCGGGGTTGGTTATGATCAAAGACTGACCTGTTGCTTGAGGTCTGGAGTCACCAGGGAGACTGTCGGTTGATGATGTCAAACACCGTTGAATTCGCTTGCCCGCCTGAGGTTATGCTCAGTCTGCACATGAACTCGCGAGAACTCGCCGATCGCGTACAACGAGATGCCGCCATGGCGTTGTTTCGAGAAGGGCGTTTGTCCTCTGGGTTAGCGGCCCAGTGGCTTGGTATGCCGCGCGTGCATTTTCTGCTGATGGCCATGGCCGCCGGTGCCGAATTGCTGGAGGACACTGAGGAAGATTTCCGGCGCGAGACGGCATTATTGTAATGGTGTTCTGCGATACGACGCCCTTGATCGCCCTGGCGAGCATTGATCGACTTGATCTGTTGCACCAAGTGCTTGGCGATATCGCGGTGGCTCAAGCCGTGGCGGAGGAATGCGCCCAGGGTGGGCCGATCTCGGTACCCGCCCTGCGGAGCTTGGCTTGGATGACGGTGTATCCCGACTTGCCATCGGATGACGCGATGATCTTGGATCTGGATCGAGGCGAAAAACAGACGATTTTGCTCGCTCGTCATCACGGCGGCGATCTGGTCGTGATCGATGAACGCCGCGCGCGCGGGCTGGCCGAATACCTTGGGCTGCGCGTGACTGGAACCTTGGGTATTCTCGCTCGGGCAAAAGCGAGCGGCTTAATCCCCTCTTTTCGGG
Organism: Thiorhodovibrio winogradskyi; assembly: GCF_036208045.1. NCBI lineage: Bacteria > Pseudomonadati > Pseudomonadota > Gammaproteobacteria > Chromatiales > Chromatiaceae > Thiorhodovibrio > Thiorhodovibrio winogradskyi. The sequence continues at coordinate 4,397,255 of NZ_CP121472.1, forward strand.
AGGCGGCTGTTGCGATGCATGACCAAGGCATTTATTACAGCCGGGGGTTGATCGAACGTCTGGCCGAACGACTTGGTGAAATAGTTGCAAATTAAAGGGAATTCCAGTGATAGTTTACTGAATAGACCAAGGATCGCAGCAGCCAAAACCCCTCCCACCCCCCAGCCGCGCATCGGCTAGACTCTCTGCATGAGCGCGCCTTGATCTTGGAGCTCTTCCGGCTCATCGACTGGATGATCCGCCTACCCGAGGCGCTGGAAGCGGACTTTCGTCACCAACTCTATACCTACGAGTAGCAACAGCGTATGCCGTATGTGACCAGCGTTGAACGAGCTGGGATTCAGAAGGGTGAAGCCAGGACACTGCTGCGCCAACTCACTCAGAAATTCGGTCCCGAAGCCGCACAAGCCCACCGCGAGCGCATCGAAGCCGCCGAGTTGGAGCAGCTGGAAGCCTGGCTCGATCGCATCCTCAGCGCCGAGACCCCTGAGACGATCTTCCACTAAGGCTCAGAGTTGGGGATTCATTGGGGGCCGGGCTCGACCCGCGGGATCGGGTGCTGAAGGCGAGCTACGCCGCCGAGGTGCGTCGACATCTCAACAGCGGTCCACCGCGCCGGGAGCGCGCCCCAGTTGGTTGGAGGTGCGGATGATGATCGAGCCGGAAGCGGAGGCCGAGACCGAGGCCCCGCAACCTGCCGCGACGGCGCCCATCGCTCCGCGGCCTGACCGCGAGTGAGGCTCTAACCCATGCACCCGAGCGCCCTGGAAACCGGTCGGCTGTTCTTCGAGATCGATTGGCGGGACGACTTCCACAACATCCTCGATATCGGCTCGCGCGATGTGAACGGCACCCTGCGCTCGGTGAAGCCTGAGGGCGCGGCCGGCTCCTCGGCGCGACCAACCTGCGCCGTGGCGATGCCGAGGCCGAGCGCTTCCAGGCGCTACCGGAAGACCTGCGCGATCTCAAGCAGGCGCAAGCGCTGCGGTTGCTGTCCCGCTTGCCAGCGATAACCAAATAGGTTATTTTTTGTTGATGGAGAAACGGACCCCGCACTGCAAGCTGGATGTCGTGCAATCCCTGGTCAGGGCTGGCCAGGTACGAGCCACGCGATCCTATGCCGATCATCGGGTCTGGCAGGATGTCTATCGGCCAAACACGCGGGCTGGCGATCTCTACCTAAAATTGACGGTGATCGACGATCTTCTGATTGTGTCCTTCAAGGAGTTGTGACCATGAAGTGCCCTGTTTGTGGCGCGGCGGAACTGATTCGCGACACGCGCGACATCCCTTACACCTACAAGGGCGAAACCACGCTTATCCCGTCGGTCACGGCTGACTTTTGCCCGGCCTGCGACGAATCCATCACCGATCGGGCCGAAACCGAGCGCGTCATGTGTGAGATGCAAGCGTTCAACAAGCAGGTGAATGCGGCGATTGTCGACCCTGACTTTCTTGCCCAGGTGCGCAAGAAATTGCATCTCGGGCAACGCGAGGCGGCGGAGCTCTTCGGCGGGGGCGTCAATGCCTTCTCCCGCTACGAAACCGGCAAGACCAAACCACCGCTTGCGCTGGTGAAGTTATTCAAGCTGCTTGACCGTCATCCCGATTTGCTCGACGAGCTCAAGATGGTCTGAGCGTTTGCGCGGTTCGAGCGCGAAGGCCAGCGCATTGCGCTCAGATCATGGCAAGCGCTGATGCCCAAGACAGATCTTTATACCTATCCCGACAATCGCAACGCCGATGGCAAGGCAAAGGGGCGCGTTGTCACAGACAGCCCGAAGCCATCCGGCTCCGGGGCAGCGGTGATCGGCCCCTCGGCCGCGATGGGCTCAACGATCAAGCGGAACGCTTGTCGGGTGCTTGCGCTCTGCAGCTCGAAGTAGGGCAAGCGCGCGCGAAAGGCCAGTGATTCCAGTTCCAAGGCGGAGCCGGCAAACACACGCAATCGGCTGAGTGCGCGCTCTGGCGCATTCGGCAAGGCCAATGCATAGTGCCCGGGCCGTTGTTGGAAGCCATCATGCAGCACCTTGAGTGCCTTGGAGGCGGCCGCTGGCAACGGCAGGCGTGAACTGGAGCGCAGCGCGAGATCGATGCAGAAGCGCGGCTGCATGCTCATTCCTTGGCGCTGGAGAGGACACCACCCCGGACCAGGACGCCCAGCATAGACATCCCTTCTGGCGTGTTTGGGTCGAGGACATTGAGCTGGCGTGACAGCTCAAAGGCGGAGCTGTGCTTGACGCGGAAGAACCGCTGCTCGCGCAGCGAGGCGCCATTCGGCTCAATCGCGATCGGGTGATTCACCAAGGGGTCATAGCCCGGGTACCAGGTGTCGATGGTGCGCAACGCATTGGTGAGCTTCTGATCGCGCAAGGCCGCCTGTCCCATCACCCGCACGCCGTCGACCTCGCTGAGGCCACTTGGCGCGCGCTGCGGATGCCCGACGCAGTAGAGCGGGCGGGCAAAGCCGGAGGGCTTGCCCGGGACGTAGCTTTGCGAGGGAAACACCTCCACCGCACCCGGAATGCCAAAATTGACCGGGTGCGGCCTCAGCATGCTGTGCTTAACAGCAGCACTCCGCCCCAAACTGATCGATCTTCTGCCAGAACTGCGCCCAGCGTCCGACGGTCTGGGTCAGGGCGCGCAGGCTGAGCACGATGCCGGCGCCCTTGGTCTTCCAGCGCATGCCTGAGGCGCAGAGGCGCTGCTTGACGAGGGTCTTGCAGGCCGCCTCGATGACCCCTGAGCCGATCGGTAGTCCCTCGGCAACGAAGCGCGGGTAGTCCATCTGATGGCGGTGGTTGTCGAAATAGGTCCGCGCCGCGTGGACCTCATGGCGCAGGGTCTGCGAGAGCCCGCGGCGATCCGTGAGGCGGGCGGCCTCAGCGATCAGTTGATCGAGGGCGTTGGGGTCGTGCTTGAGGCGGTGGCAGTGGGCGTGCTGCCAGTCCTCGCGTCGCTGGGTGTCGCGGCGTTGCGGATACTGCGCTTGGGCGAGTGTGCCGATGTACTCGGTGGCATGGAAGATTCAAACCGGCGGCCAAGCGCTGAGTCTGGCTCAGCAGCAGCGTCTGCGCGGGTCACGCGGTCCTTGCACGCTGCGGGTGGAGTCGGCTGCGGCGGTGCATCACTGGTGGAGCTTCTCCTTGGCGGAGCGCCCACCGCGGTTCGCGCCGCACGGGACGCAAGCCGAGATCGGCAGCCAGACGCTCACGCTCGCGGCCACGCTGCCGGAGCCAACCGCCGCGACGCTTGCGCTGTGGGTGCATCCAGCGCAGTTGGAAGTCCTCATCCAGCGCAGCGAGGCATCGCTCGGCACCGGCCAGCACCCGGGCTGGAACCTGACGCTGAGCGTCAATGGCAAAGCCGTGGCGCAGACCAAGACGCTGGGGCGACGCGCCTTCCTGCCGATCCCGGCAATCAGCTCGGGCGATGCGGTGATGCTGACCGCCACCGCTGTCGCGGAGCCGATGTGCGCGAGCGGCGCGCCGATGCCCTACGTCTTGACCGAGGCCGACATCCGCCAGATCCTAGCGATTCCGCTGCGGGTCTTTGCGCAAGCGGAAAACGGGCAGGTCAGCGGCCGCTGCGAGCGATTGCCGGGCGTCTTGGAGGGCACACTGGAATACGCCTTCTATCTACTGGTGGACGGTCAGAAAGTTCAAGTGCGCTGGTATGAGCCCTCGCCGGTGCATGCCTTTACCCTCGCACCGGACATGGCAGGCAAGGCGGTGCAGGTGCGCGGCTTTGTACGCGCCGTGACGGAACCGGACCGCAAGCTCTCCGCGCTCAGTGCGCGCTGCTGGCCGAAACCTGAGACGATGGCGCCCCTCCCAGCAACGAAACCAGGGAATTGAGATCATGTGCGGCATCGTCGGCTACATCGGCACCCAACCCGCCATCGCGCGCCTCCTGCATGGCCTGCGCGAACTGGAATATCGCGGCTACGACTCCGCCGGCGTGGCGGTGCTGGGCAGCGAGGGGCTGCGCTGCTTCAAGGCCGTCGGCAAGCAAGCTGGCCAAGGCGCAGGGGCTCGCCACCCTGGCGCTGTGCAATGTGGACAACAGCTCCATCGCGCGCGAGGCCGAGGGCAGTTGGGGGGGCCTCAGCGGTCACCGAACATGCCGCCAACTGGGCTGCCCGACTAGACCCAAGCGCCCGTTCAGGGTAGCTTGTGAAATAACCACCAGCGATTCCAAGCCTCAGCTCGCGCAAGAATTGATGAACGCCGACCACGATCAACGCATTACTTTCAACCCTCGCCAATGTGGTGGACGGCCCTGCATTCGCGGCATGCGTATTCGCGTCGCCGACATCCTGGAGATGTTGGCGCAAGGAGTCGAGGTCAAAGAGATCCTCGCCGACTTCCCCGACCTGGAACCTGAAGACATCAATGCCTGCCTGCATTACGCAGCCAAGCGGTCCGACATCCCAAGACTGGCTGCATGATCTTTTGGATCGACGCGCAATTGCCACCAGGGCTGGCACCCTGGCTGACTGAGCGCTTTGGCGTTGAGGCGAAGTCGTTGCGTTTCCTTGGCTTGCAGGATGCCGAGGATTTAGAGATTTTCAATATTGCCCGCGCTGACGGCGATGTGGTGCTGATCAGCAAAGACAGCGACTTCGTCGACCTCGTGTCGCAACAAGGTCCGCCGCCGCGATTGCTCTGGGTGACCTGTGGCAACCTGACGAATCGGCGCCTTCGCGAGGTTCTGCTGCGCGTCTTCGAGGATGCACAGGCAGCGCTTGAAGTCGGTGAAGTGATCATCGAACTCGGCGATGCATGATCATCCACTACCGCGTCAAGCTCCAGAATTCTGGGGACAGTATACTTAATTCCTTTCGGGCTGCCCCCAACGCTCCCACCCCGCCCCAAATCGGCTAAAATCACCCCATGACAGCCGACACCCAAGCCACAGACACCAGCGACAAACCCGACTACGACAGCCCCTGGAAAGAGGCGCTGGAGTAATTAAAGAGTAATTAAAGGGGCCAGGCTCGATTTAATTTCTGTGCTAAACTCAAGGCATGCCAAGACGCCCCCGTTTGCACATTGCCGACTACCCTCACCACATTGTCCAGCGCGGCCATAATCGCGCGGCTTGCTTCTTTGCCGATGAAGACTACCAGGCTTATCTCCATTGGCTTGGAGAGGGCTTGCAGAAAACCGGGGTACGATTGCACGCCTATGTGCTGATGACCAATCATGTCCATCTGCTGCTCACGCCAAAGGCGGCGGACGACATTCCACGCTTGATCATCGCGCTGGGCCGGCGGTTCGTGCAATACATTAACCGCAGAATTCCGGGGACAGTATACTTAATTCTTAGTCGAAGAACGCCAAATGGGGTTACAGTTTTACCAAGGCGTTTGTGACGGTTGAGAAATTGACGGAACAATGGCACGACTTCCGCGCGTGGTGGTTCCGGGGCTGCCGCATCATGTAACGCAGCGCGGCAATCGACGGCAGCAGACGTTTTTTAGCGATGACGACTATGCGGAGTATCGTCGCTTGCTCTCGCTCTCCTGTCGTGCCTGCGAAACGCGGGTGTTGGCTTACTGCTTCATGCCCAATCATGTGCATCTGATTCTGGTTCCCGCGACGGAGTTTGGTTTGCGGGATGCGTTGGGTGAAGCCCATCGGCGTTACACCCGAATGATCAATTTTCGCCAAGGCTGGCGGGGGCACCTGTGGCAGGAACGGTTCCACTCGTTCGTCATGGATGAGCGGCATTTGATCGCCGCGGCTCGGTATGTGGAGTTAAATCCCGTGCGCGCTCGCCTGTGCCAACGGCCAGAGGATTGGGAGTGGTCGAGTGCGCGGGTGCATTTGGCGGGAGTGGATGATGCGTTTGTCCAAGTCGAGCCGCTGTTGGAGCTGATCTCAGACTGGCACCGCTTTCTTAGCGAGCCGGAGGACGGGGACACTGTCGAAGCCCTGCACGCTCATGCCCGCACCGGGCGGCCGCTCGGCGGGGATGACTTTGTCGAAGCACTGGAGCAGCGCCTAGGTCGTGCGCTTAAGCGCCAAAAGCCTGGACCAAAGCCACGCCAACGGGATACTGACACGCGGGATATGTTCGACCATGGCGCTTAAGCCAGCCCGTACCCCGTTGCGCGATTTTCCGCCAGTGGTGATTCACAGCCCTGAAATCGCGGTCAAGCGGCATCCCGACTATCGCGCGGCGAAGTCCGGGGATGTGCAAGCGGCGTTTTCGCTGGTCAAAGCGACCATCGCCGAGCCAGCGGTGCTGAAGATTCGCGAACTTGTTGCTGGGCGTCAAGTCATCCTCGCCTCGGCACATGCCGTTGAGCGTGACGGGGTGAACGCAATTCCGGAAGCCTTGGCGGATGAACTCAGTGCGCGTCTCAGTCTGCCGGTTGATGAAGGCTTGGTGCAGATCAACATTGTCGGTCATACGGGCGCGAATGGATTTGCCCGCCTGGCCAGACCGGCCGCATTTGATGGCGAAGTCATTTCCGGAGCCTGTTACTTGCTGGTGGATGACTTTGTCGGACAAGGTGGAACGCTTGCAAACCTGAAGGGGCATATCGAGTCGAATGGCGGCGTCGTCATTGGTGCAACGGTACTCACCGGCAAACCCTTTTCTGCCGTTTTGTCGCCAACACGAGAGCAGCTTACTGCGCTGAGAGAGAAACATGGACAAACACTTGAAACCTGGTGGCACGAGCGATTCGGTTATGGGTTCGATTGCCTTACTCAATCAGAAGCTCGTTACCTCGAACGCTCCCCGGATGCTGACACCATCCGAAGTCGCCTTATTGAGGAAGAGTAAGCAGGAAATTGCCGAGCGTTATCGAGCTTCGAGGAGAAAGGAATGAGGCTCAATCTATGACCGTACAAATTGTCACATGAAGACACTAGCCCTCATCCCCCTGCGCGGCGGCTCCAAAAGCATCCCGAAGAAAAACATCAAGCCCCTGGCCGGCAAACCCCTGTGCGCCTGGGTGCTGGAGGCCGCCACCGCCGCTGAGCGCATCGATGCGGTCTATGTCTCCACCGACTGCCCCGAGATCGCCGCCGTCGTCCAGGGCCTGAACCTGGGCGTGCAGCTCATCGAGCGTCCGGCTGAATACGCCACCGACGAGGCCTCCACCGAAGCCGTCATGCTCCACTTCATAGCGCAGGCGCCCTTCGAGCGCCTGGTCACCATCCAGGCCACCTCCCCGCAACTGCGCGCCGCGGATCTCGACACCGCCCTCGCGCGCTTCGACCAGGAGCGGCTCGACTCGCTCCTCAGCGCCGTGCGCACCAAACGCTTCTTCTGGCACGACGACGCCACCCCGATCAATTACGATCCCCTCCAGCGCCCGCGCCGCCAGGACTTTCCCGGCACCCTGATGGAAAACGGCGCCTTCTACATTACCCGCCGCGCCATCCTGGAACGCCACCGCTGCCGCCTCGGCGGGCGCATCGGTCGCTGTGATGTCCTTTGACAAAGGAAAATAATAGACTTGTACAGGATGAAATATGCTGACCAACAAAAACAATGGGTTACAGATCGACAAATCAAGCACTTAGGCTTCATCCGGTACAAGTCTAATGCTGAGTCCTTTGGAGGTTCAATGAAATCAAGTGTGAAAACTGGCCACGTTGATCATGCCCGCTCCATCAAGCCTCTACCCCGTGAAAATGAGGAGAGTCGCGAGTTGGAGGCGATTTCGCGGACTGTCCATCGCTTGCAGTCAGATCCGCAAGCATTACAACTGGCCATGCAAAAGGCTGGCATCCTCACGCAGTCTGGCCAGTTGGCAGAGGACTATCGATCCTGATGCCTCGTCTTGGCCACTATGAAATTCTCCCGGGCTTGCTGCTCGGCTTTCATGGGACAGACCGCACCGTTGTCGAGCGCGTGCTGTGTGGCGAATGCCACCTTGAACCGAGCAACAATTCCTATGACTGGTTGGGAAACGGCGTGTATTTTTGGGAATACAGTCCTCGTCGGGCATTCGATTTTGCGGTGCAGGCGTCGCGCGACGGCCGCTCCAGCCGAGGCGTCATCTCCGATCCGGCGGTGATCGGTGCGGTGATCGATCCGGGAAGATGCTTGAATCTTCTTGAAGCCTCCGCGCTCGATCAACTTCGCCAGTCGTACATGGCCCTGTCCGAGAACAAGACAACCGCCATGCCGAAGAATGTTGGTGGTATCGATCGACGCCAGGGGAAAACGGGGGGAAAACGGGGACAGACCACGTTTTCTGCTCCGGGCGCGACACCCGCCAAGCCCGGCAACCTGCGAATTCTGGGGACATACTTAATTCCTCTGGGCTGGCAGGGCGCGCTGTTCGCGGCTAAAGCCGCTCCCACCCCGCCACCAAATCGGCTAAACTCACCCCATGACAGCCGACACCCAAGCCACCGACACCGCCGACAAACCCGACTACGACAGCCCCTGGAAAGAGGTGCTGGGGCATGTGCCGGGGTAGGGGAGTTAGCCGCCGCCCCTATCCGAAGCCGGTGGAGGTGGCGGCTATCCCTGCTTGAGCACAATCGGCTAAACTCTGTTCATGAGCGCCGATACGCCAGATGCTGTATTCGAGCCGGCACGGAGTAATTGCGACCGGCGTTTCAATAGCCGGGTTCGCCAAACAATCAGAGAAGGGATCGGCGTGATCAATTGCCCGAGGAAATCACGATGACGACACCTGTGGCGCATGTTGTGCGGCCCGATCATTCGCCCGCCGCTGAGATTGGTTTGAACAGACGTGTCCGCAACTCGTGTGAGCAGAGGATTGATCCGACAATCGACACCCTCGGCTGGACGCTTGAGGAAGCACGCATGACTCGCGCGCGGCTATCCAGCTTCGCCGAGGATTGGGAAACGCCGGGGATGGATGCCTATGACCGGGATTAAGCGCGGAGCTGTGGTGCTGCTGCGCTTCCCGAATACTGATTTGCGTACTTACAAGCGTCGCCCCGCGTTGATCGTTCAGGCCGACCTGCCGACGGGGCTGAACCAGAAAATCGTCGCCCTGATTACCTCCAATCTCACGCGCACCGGACCGACTCGAGTGGCCGTGAACCAGGCTAGCCAAGCCGGGCAAGAGATGGGCTTGCGAGGTGATTCAGTCATCGTGCTCGATAATCTCGCGACCGTCTTGGAGCGTGAGATTGATCGCGTGATTGGCTATTGCCCAGAGATGGACACTGTTGAGCTGGCGCTATGTCGGGTGTTTGGCCTGGCGAGCGGGCGAAAGAACTAACCCCGTCTGAACCCAGGTTTCCCGGGCCCACATCCGCCACTGTAATGGTCAAAAACTCCAACGACCATCGAACTGTGGATTTTAGCCTTGTTGGAATTGCGGGGACAGTTTACTTAATTCCCTCTTCTGCCCTCACCTCCCACCCCCACCACCGAATCGGCTAAACTCCCGCCATGACAGCCGAGACCCCCGACAAATCAGACAAAGCCGCGCTGCGCCAATGGCGCCGAGCCTTCGGCATTGCACTGACGGGTGTCTTTGCTGGGGTGCCCTGGCAGATCGAGCGAGTACAGCCGGTATTCAACATTGAGGTACGGTCAGCGTGAGTGTCGTGCTGGACACCTGCGTTTTGGTGGCGGCTGCACGGTCGCGTCATGGGGCTTCTAACGCTCTGATGTTATTACTTCCCGACCGGCGAATTCAACCAGCGGTATCCGTGCCTCTGTTCGTGGAGTATCAGGCAACATTGCTCCGTGGCGAGAATTTGGGTGGTCGTTCAGCGAGAGATGTCGACGACTTTCTTGACTATCTTCTGTCATTCAGTCATTTGCAGGATATTCACTATCGCTGGCGCCCGGCACTTGCGGACCCTGATGACGACTTCGTCCTGGAGCTTGCGGTAGCGGCAAGTTGCCGTTACATCGTGACCCACAACCTCCGAGATTTCCGAGGGGCCGAACAGTGGGGTGTCGAACCTATCGCCCCAGGCAATCTGTTAAAACATTTGGAGGAATTGATGTGAGCACTCTGACAATCAACATTCCTGACAGCCTCGTTGGTCAGCTTCAGCAGTTTTCTGTGGATCAAGGCATCACCGTAGATCAACTACTTTCCTCGGCCGCTGCCGAAAAGTTAAGTACACTCATGACGGTAGAGCACCTGCGCGAGCGTGGTGGCCATGGCGACCGCGCTGCCTATCTACGCTTTCTGGAGTCCGCTGCCGACGCTCCGCCAGTGCCCGGCGACGAACTGTAATGGTCAAGAAACTGTAATGGTCACAAAACCCAACGACCATCGGACTGTGGAGTTTAGCCTTGTTGTCAAGCGTATTTTAGGCCATCGCGACAGGCCGAACAGCGGTTCGTCACCCGAAATCGGCTCTCGAAGCGCGCTTGCGGGAATTCCGGGGACAGTTTACTTAATTCCCTCTTCTGCCCTCACCTCCCACCCCCACCACCGAATCGGCTAAACTCCCGCCATGACAGCCGAGACCCCCGACAAATCAGACAAAGCCGCGCTGCGCCAATGGCGCCGAGCCTTCGGCATTGCACTGACGGGTGTCTTTGCTGGGGTGCCCTGGCAGATCGAGCGAGTACAGCCGGTATTCAACATTGAGGTACGGTCAGCGTGAGTGTCGTGCTGGACACCTGCGTTTTGGTGGCGGCTGCACGGTCGCGTCATGGGGCTTCTAACGCTCTGATGTTATTACTTCCCGACCGGCGAATTCAACCAGCGGTATCCGTGCCTCTGTTCGTGGAGTATCAGGCAACATTGCTCCGTGGCGAGAATTTGGGTGCTGAATTCTGGGGCGAATTCTGGGGACAGTATACTTAATTCCTTTCGGGCTGCCCCCAACGCTCCCACCCCGCCCCAAATCGGCTAAAATCACCCCATGACAGCCGACACCCAAGCCACAGACACCAGCGACAAACCCGACTACGACAGCCCCTGGAAAGAAGCGCTGGAGCGGTTCTTTCCGGAGTTTCTCGCGTTGTTGTTTCCGGCCATCCATGCCGAGATCGACTGGTCAAAGGGCGTGCAGTTTCTCGACAAGGAATTCCAGAAGATCGTGTGCGAGGCCAAGACCACCCGGCGCTATGCGGATAAGCTCGTCGGCGTCACCCGCCGCGATGAGACGCCGGTGTGGCGGAATTCTGGGGACAGTATACTTAATTCCTTTCGGGCTGCCCCCAACGCTCCCACCCCGCCCCAAATCGGCTAAAATCACCCCATGACAGCCGACACCCAAGAGGAATTCTGGGGACAGTTACTTAATTCACTTGGGCTGGCAAATCCGGTGACAGTATACCGAACAGCCTGAGGCACGCAGCTCAAGCCCACCCCAGCAGCGCATCGGCTAGAGTGTGGAGATGAGCCGCGACACCCGCATCCCTTGGCATGAACTGCTCGGCAAAGCCCTCACCGACGCGCCCTATGGCGCCGGGGCGCTGGAAGTGCTCAACAGGTTATCCACGGCGGCGTTGGGGGTAGAGGCTTCCGGGTGCTGAGGTTGCCACGGTTGATCAGGCCTTGGACAAGGGAAGAAACAGGGTGCGCGGTGAGTCGGACAATGCGATGAAGCCATGGTGGTGGTAGAAGGCCGCAGCCTGTTCGTCCTTTGCCTCGACGACCAGCGCAAAAGCGGCAATCTCGGCGCGGGCCGCTCGTTTCAGCGCGTCAGCGAGCAGGGCGCCGCCAAGGCCTTGCCCGTGGAACGCGCGATGCACCGCCAAGCGCCCCAGACGTACGGCTGGTATTGAGGGGTAGCGGGGCAGTTTCTTGGCCGTTTCCGCGGGAAGCTCGGATAAGCAGAGGCTTGCCGATGCGAGCGTATAGTATCCGGCAATCCGCTGTTCCTGGGTGAGCGCGACAAAGCAAGCCGTCACTCGACGGCGGATATCCTGCGTGACTTGGCGTTGAAAATAGCGGTCGAGTGCTACGCAGCCACTGTCGAACGGGCGGCGGTCATGGTCGGCAGCGAGCGCAACGATGCGGAAGGTCGCCTCGCTCACTCAGGCGCCACCAGCGCTCGGTGACGCGCGAAGGCGCGCTCCATCGCCGGCGTTTGCTGTGGGGGCGACAACAGGGCTTCGGCAAAGCGTTGGGAATCGGCCTGAGACAGGCGGATGACCTCGGCCTGCTCAATGGCCTGTTGGGCGGCCTCGGTGACGGCGGTGACGACAAAGTCGGTCATCGTTCGACCTTGGATTTCGGCGGCGCGTTTGAGTAAGGCATGGAGATCGGTGCTGATCCGTGCTTCAAGGCGAGCGGTTGACGAAGCGGATGGCATGATGGACTCCCGTCACGATGGATGTACCCGATTCCCTAAGGGTACGGCAAATTGCCGTCCATTGCTGCAGCACTGGTGGGGGCGGCGAAGACGGTGCGCACGCGCATCGGCTAGACTCTCGGCATGAGCCGCGATCCCCGCATCCCCTGGCATGAACTGCTCGAAGAAAGGAAGAAAGGGGCCGGGTTTATTTCCCGAAGTCAAGCCTTAAATGCGCTCTGAAGCAAGAAGGTGCCGGCCAAGCCCCGCCCACCTCCGCGTCCGAATCGGCTACACTCCCGCCATGACAGCCGACACCCCAGGCGCGTTGTGGGGACAGGATAGTCAGTTTTGAGCCAAATGAATGGCTAGTTGTCATTGTAAAGGCTGTGGCATCAAAGATTCCGTGAACACTTGACAGTTCAGCTGCTCCACCGGCCTGCATGATTCTGCTAGACAGCAAGCACGAGCCGCGCCGACTGCACCCCTGGCATGAGCTGCTTGGCAAAGCCTTGACACACGCGCTGATCGGGCTGCTGTCTAGGGTTAGCGGTGCGACATCTTGCCAACATCTTCGGCGTTGCGTCATTACAACGTCGAGACGATCCGGGAGGACTTCGACATGCAGATGACCACAGTCAGTTCCACTGATTTTGCGCGTGATCTAAATGAGGCAAAGAAAGCGGCCAGTGCTGGCCCGGTGATCGTCACCGACGAGGGGCGACCAGCTTACGCGCTGCTGAAGATCGACGACTACTACAGACTTGCCAGAAAGGCGCCGAAGAGCCTACTGACAATCATGGATGCAATACCAGGTGGGAATATCGACTTTGATCCGCCAACGCTCACCGGAAACGACCTAAAACCCGCGGACTTCTGATGAGCCCGTATGTTCCTACTCGATACCAATGTCATTTCCGAGTTACGCAGGGGCAAACGACGGCCATCGGCCAGCGTTCGCGCCTGGGCCGACACCGTATCTGCACATCAGCTCTACTTATCTGCCGTGTCGGTGCTAGAGCTGGAGATGGGGGTGCTGCGCATGGAGCGTAAGGACGCACCGCAGGGAGCGATTTTGCGCGCATGGGCCACAACGGTCATCCAACAATTCCAGGATCAGGTGCTGCCCTTTACACCACAAACGGCGCTGCTATGTGCACCGATGCATGTGCCCGACGCGCGCAGCTTTCGTGATTCAATGATCGCGGCAACGGCGATTGAGCACCGGCTCAGGCTCGTGACCCGGAATGTGTCGGACTTCAAAGGATTGGGCGTCGAGCTGGTCAATCCATGGGAAACACCGCGTTAGGACAACCATAGCCGTCGAGTAACACTGTTAATAAAAGTGGCCCAGCGCGAGGAGAATGATCGCGCGGCGGGCATCGACTACAACCTGCATAAGGTCGCCCTCTCCGATGCCGACGGCATCCTCCATCTGCACGGGACCTCGGTCGATGGCTCGGGCCGCGTCACCCATACCCAGATTCGCCCCGAACGCGACGAGGCCATGCCCTTCCTGGTCGGCATCAAGGAGATACCCACCCGCCGCCTCGATACCGTCTTCGCGCAACAGCCGCCGGCGGACCTCTCCTATCTGGTGAAGCTCGACGTCGACGGCGTCGAGGAGCAGATCATCGCCGGCGGCCAACAGGGGGGAATTCTGGGGACATATACTTAATTCCCTCCGTGCTGCGCCCTAACTCCCGCTCCCACAATTCGCCACCGCATCGGCTAAACTTCCAGCATGACAGCCGCCGCCCAAGCCCTGGTCGCCTATCATGTCGCCCACGGCGGCTTCTCCCGCTATCAAAAATTCGATGATTTCCTTGAACAGATCGTGCCACCCGGCGTCACCGGTCCATCACGCGATGAACTGCTCGCCCGCTTCGCTGCCTCAACACGCCAAGGCCTGCTGGAGTGCGAAGTCGCCGAGGGCTTAACCGCCCTGCGCGAACAGACCGCCCACGCCCGCTGGCTCATCGTCTCCGGCGGCGATCAAACCGAGTTGCGGGAAGTTTCACCCAACGCGGCTTAGCCCCGCTCTTCGATGGCGGTATCTTCGGCAGCCCCGACACCAAAGACAGCATCCTGAGCCGCGAACGGGCTAACGGCAACATCCAACAACCCGCCCTGTATCTGGGGGATAGCCGCTACGACCACCAAGCCGCCACCCAAGCCGGGCTGGAGTTTGTGTTTGTCAGCGGGTGGAGTGAAGTCAAGGATTGGCAGGCGTGGTGCGCGCAAGAAGCCATCAGCACCGTGCCGCATCTCGCTGATTTGCTGGTGCAGAGACTGGATTCAGAATGAATGTCAAATAACGAGACAGCGGTAAAATCACAGAACATCTGTCGGCGTTGCCATCGTGAAATTTGAATGGAATCAAGAAAAAGCCGAAGTGAATGCGCGCAAGCACGCGGTGAGCTTCGAGGAAGCCACGACAGTTTTTGGTGATCCTTTCGCTGGAACTTTTCGCGATGAGCGCCATTCTATTGGGGAACAGCGATATATCACGGTTGGACTGGCTTCACCGGTCGATTGCTGGTCGTTTCTCACACCGAAAATCGCGGAATCATTCGCATCATTAGTGCCCGATCTGCCACACCGCACGAGCGCAAACGCTATGAATCCTGACGATCTTGAAGATGACTTGCTTCCCGAATACGAGTTTGATTTTTCCAAAGCTGTCCGCGGAAAATTCTATAAGGAATACACTCAAAGCAGCAACATCGTTGTCCTTGATCCTGATATCGCGGCAGCCTTCCAGAATGCTGAGGCGGTTAACAGCGCACTGCGTTCCATGTTAGCGTTTGCAAAACAAACAGAACGACTAACACATTTCAAGTGCTCAACAAATTAGCGGAATTAAAGAATTAAAGAAGAATTAAAGGGGTCAGGTTCGATTTTTCTGCTATACTCATGGCATGCCACGACGCCCCCGCCTGCACATCGCCGACTACCCGCATCACATCGTCCAGCGCGGTCATAACCGTGCGGCCTGCTTTTTTGCCGAGGAAGACTATCAGACCTATCGGCACTGGCTGGGCGAGGCGCTGGCGAACACCGGCGCGGCTTTGCATGCCTATGTGCTGATGACCAATCATGTCCATCTGCTGGTCACGCCCAAGGCGGCTGAGGATATTCCCCGGCTGGTCATGGCCATCGGTCGGCGCTACGTTCAGACCATCAACAAGACCTACCGCCGCACCGGCACCCTGTGGGACAGTCGCTACAAGTCCTCGCTGATCCAAACCGACACCTATCTGCTGCGCTGCCAGCGCTACATTGAGCTGAATCCGGTACGCGCCGACATGGTGCGCGACCCAGGGGAGTATCCTTGGAGCAGCTACCGGGCCAACGGCCTGGGCGCCAGCGATTCGCTGCTCTCGCCACATGCGCTGTATCTGGCGCTGGGCGACGCGCCCGAGGCCAGACAAGCAGCCTATCGGGAGCTGTTTCGCACCGGACTCGATGGCGCCGCGCTCTCGGAGTTGCGCCTGGCGATTCAACAATCCCAGCCCATCGGCAGTGAGCGGTTTTTGCAGCAGATCGAGCAAATGACCGGTCAGCGGCGCGAGGCGCGCCCACGTGGGCGACCGCGCCTGGAGCCAGATGGGCCGACGGTGTTGCCGGGGCAGATGGAGTTGGGGTTTTAGAGAGTCAGGACTTCGATCAATTGTAAGGACAATCTGCTATGACGAGTTTTCAACAGCTTGAGCATGCGGCACTGGAATTATCCGAAAGCCAGCGAGCGGCGCTCGCGCAGCGCCTGCTACTCAGTCTTCGTGCTTCTTCATCTGAGGAAGACAAGGATGAAGCGTGGCTGACCGAGGCGAACCGCAGAGCTCGAGAGCTTGATGCCGGGCTCGTTAAGCCGGTTCCGGCTGAAGAGGTTAGGGAAAAAGCAAAGCTGCTGACGGGATGAACTACGTTTTTCACCCGGCAGCGCGGAATTCTGGGGACAGTATACTTAATTCCTTTCGGGCTGCCCCCAACGCTCCCACCCCGCCCCAAATCGGCTAAAATCACCCCATGACAGCCGACACCCAAGCCACAGACACCAGCGACAAACCCGACTACGACAGCCCCTGGAAAGAGGCGCTGGAGCGGTTCTTTCCGGAGTTTCTCGCGCTGCTGTTTCCGGCCATCCATGCCGAGATCGACTGGTCAAAGGGCGTGCAGTTTCTCGACAAGGAATTCCAGAAGGAATTCCGGGGACAGGATACTTAATTACCTGCAACAGCAATAAGCGTTGCAATCGTTTTGGCATGTCATGACGCAATTTTGCCGAGAAGCCAATACATCATTAGGATTAATAATTAACAATCAAAGGGGCCTGGGTTGAATTATTTTTTAGCAATGATGGCGATATAACCAATCAGTCGCCACCTATCTGCCCCTAAAGGTCATGGCACCAGACCCCCGCCGCCATGGTCACCGACTTTCCCGTCCAGGGCGATGACCTGCGCGTCTATCGCAGCCCCCTGACCCCAGGCGACATCGAACGCCACTACGGTGGCTGGCGCGATCCCAGCTCGCCGCATTTCTCCCTGGTGGTGCGCAAGATCAAGCACGAGCCGCTCAATCGCGCCTTCGCCGAACTGCGCCCCAGCCACTGGCTGCGCGGCATCATGCGTTATGAGACCCCGGAACGCCGGGCGGCGGAGCCGATTCAGTTCAAAAACGGGGTCTACCAGGTACACCCCATTCTGGACTGGCCGAAAATCGATGCCCTAGGCTATCTCTCGCAGCATGGGCTACCGATGAACCATGATCATTGGGACCCGACCAAAGGCCGCGATCAGCGCGGTGAGTGTTTAATCGGCGACTACTGCGGCCTGCATCGGGCAGACCCCGGTGCCGCCCGGTGAGGAGCGGTTTAAGTGATGAGCGCCTGGAAACGCCTGAGTGAAATCGTTCGGCTCGACTCCCAGTGGGTAAGCCTGATTGGTGAGCGTTGGCGATGCGACAAAGGCAAGGAGCTGGACTACTGGCGGGTGGAGAAAGTCGATTCCGTTATCGTCTTGCCGGTGCACAACGGGCGCTTGATCTGTGTGAGTCCCACCTTCCGCCCCGGCATCCAGCGCGAAACCTTGGATTTTCCCGGAGGACGTCTCCCGGCCGGCAAGCAGCCACTCGACATCGTGCCCTTTCTGCTCGAGCGCGAGCTTGGCGTACCCGCGACGGCCATCAGCCAGATCACCGCCCTGAACCAGCAACCCTGGATGATCAACAGCGCCTTCTCCAACCAGGGCCTGTGGGGTCTGGTCGCCGACATCGACGCCGACTGCACCATCCCGCAACAACACATCGGCCAAACCGCCCCCGCCACCGCGCAGGGGGTCGAGCAGCTGCTGGAGGCGCTCGACTGCCTGCAATGCCGCGCGGTGTTGTTGGAATGGCAACGGCTGAGATGCTGTGGCTGAACCGAACTGCTCACTCCGCGACAAGCCCAGTTCAACCTGGACGCGCAGGCCAACGTCGAGCGCTTTCTGCGCGACAGCGCCGGGCGCTTCAAGCCCCGCATCCTCGCCGTTAGCCCGTGCCTGAAGCTGGACGAGGTCCGCGCCGCACGATAAAGAGGGCTGGATCGTCTGACTGATTTGACGGTAACATCACCGTTGAACAGGCACCACTCGGGGTGCCACTGTCCGCCACATCACCAACGGGAACAACAATGTCTTTCTTCCGGCGCGTTATCGCGGAGTTATCCGGTCTGAACACCATCGGCCACGCGGTTGAATCAAGCGACATCCCCGCAGCCGTTGATGCCCGCTATGGGCTGAGGCCGACTGATCACCTCAGCAGGGGGCAGGTGGTGGTCGCCGCTGGGCGTGCGGTCGCGACCGACGGCTTGAGCAGCGAGGAGTTGCATGCACGGGCACAGCAAGCGCTACAGGATATTCGGGCTTTGGCGCGCTGAGGCTGCCACATCGTGGAAGATGAGCTCAGACTTGAGGCGCGGCGGTTGATTGCACTGCTTGAAGAGGAGGCCAGTGCGGATGTTCGAGCAATCGACATACCACCGGAGCAGGAAGACCAGATTCAATTGAAGCAGGTTTGGGTCTGGTACCGAGAGACGGAAAAACTCGTGCGCGTGCTGGCCAATATCTTGCCCTCGACGATGGCGCAGCCGATTAACCAGTTGCGTTATGCCGGGCACCATGTGCTGAAAGCGGTGACTGCATCAGAACAGCACGCCTCCTATCGGGCCAATGTGGTTGAGGCGTTTAAGCACTGCAAGCGCGCGTATTACGACGCGCTCGATCTGTATGTCTATCACATGGCCGAAGCGCACAGGGACAAGCTGGCGTTTTTGCCTGACCTGGCTACAGCAACGGCCCTGTCACGCGAGCTGGCGACCTTTCTCGATCGGATCAATGGCGCACGACTCAATGCGCAGACGCGAATCGACTACTATGCCGAGATTCAGGGCGACTTGAGTGCTGGCCTGGCGGTGATTGCGAAGGTCAACCAGGCCATGGCGGCTGCCGGGGTGACCCTGGAGATCGTCCAGGAGCGGGCGGAGTTGGCGAAGGAAAACCGTGCGCTTCGGCGGCAAATCGATGAGAAGCTGCGCACTGCCGCTTCCAAGTTGAACGTCCTGGCCATCTTGCTGACGCTCCTCGTCGTGCTGGCAACAGCGGGTGGGTTGGCCTTCCAGGGCGTTGGTACACGCTATTTGTTCCCAGAGCGCCAGGTCGTGCCGGCAGATCCATCGATTTCCGAAGAGGCTGCGAGAAAAGCCGCATTGGAGCCAGAGGCTGCTGCTTCCAGCGATCAACCCGACAGGGGAATTCTGGGGACAGTATACTTAATTCCTTTCGGGCTGCCCCCAACGCTCCCACCCCGCCCCAAATCGGCTAAAATCACCCCATGACAGCCGACACCCAAGCCACAGACACCAGCGACAAACCCGACTACGACAGCCCCTGGAAAGAGGCGCTGGAGCAGTTCTTTCCGGAGTTTCTCGCGCTGCTGTTTCCGGCCATCCATGCCGAGATCGACTGGTCAAAGGGCGTGCAGTTTCTCGACAAGGAATTCCAGAAGGAATTCCGGGGACAGGATACTTAATTACCTGCAACAGCAATAAGCGTTGCAATCGTTTTGGCATGTCATGACGCAATTTTGCCGAGAAGCCAATACATCATTAGGATTAATAATTAACAATCAAAGGGGCCTGGGTTGAATTATTTTTTAGCAATGATGGCGATATAACCAATCAGTCGCCACCTATCTGCCCCTAAAGGTCATGGCACCAGACCCCCGCCGCCATGGTCACCGACTTTCCCGTCCAGGGCGATGACCTGCGCGTCTATCGCAGCCCCCTGACCCCAGGCGACATCGAACGCCACTACGGTGGCTGGCGCGATCCCAGCTCGCCGCATTTCTCCCTGGTGGTGCGCAAGATCAAGCACGAGCCGCTCAATCGCGCCTTCGCCGAGCTGCGCCCCAGCCACTGGCTGCGCGGCATCATGCGTTATGAGACCCCGGAGCGCCGGGCGGCGGAGCCGATTCAGTTCAAAAACGGGGTCTACCAGGTACACCCCATTCTGGACTGGCCGAAAATCGATGCCCTAGGCTATCTCTCGCAGCATGGGCTACCGATGAACCATGATCATTGGGACCCGACCAAAGGCCGCGATCAGCGCGGTGAGTGTTTAATCGGCGACTACTGCGGCCTGCAGCAGGCAGACCCCGGTGCCGCCCGGTGAGGAGCGATGTCAGTGATGAGCGCCTGGACACGCCTGAGTGAAATCGTTCGACTCGACTCCCAGTGGGTGAGCCTGATTGGTGAGCGTTGGCGATGCGACAAAGGCCAGGAGCTGGAATACTGGCGGGTGGAGAAAGTCGATTCCGTCATCGTCTTGCCGGTGCACAGCGGGCGCTTGGTCTGTGTGAGTCCCACCTTCCGCCCCGGCATCCAGCGCGAAACCTTGGATTTTCCCGGAGGACGTCTCCCGGCCGGCAAGCAGCCACTCGACATCGTGCCCTTTCTGCTCGAGCGCGAGCTTGGCGTACCCGCGACGGCCATCAGCCAGATCACCGCCCTGAACCAGCAACCCTGGATGATCAACAGCGCCTTCTCCAACCAGGGCCTGTGGGGTCTGGTCGCCGACATCGACCCCGACTGCACCATCCCGCAACAACACATCGGCCAAACCGCCCCCGCCACCGCGCCGGGTGTGGCGCAACTGCTCGACGCACTCGACTGCCTACAATGCCGCGCGGTGTTGTTAGAATGGCAGCGCCAGTTGGCCCATGGAGCGGAGCCGGACGGGGCGCTTTGTCGTTGGCCGGAAAACTGACGGCAAGCGGTGGCAGAATCCTTCGCCGCCGTGTTGTCGGTCAGATCCGGCAAGATCGGCTGCATCCATCAAGGCATCGTGATTCCTCCGATCAGCAAAAAGCGGCGGTGGATACGCGAGGCAGCTTGCACGATTCAAGACAGATTGGCAGAATATGCCATTTATGTCGCCAAGGAGTCATGTCATGCCTACCCGCAATGTCGTGCTGACCGATGTTCAAGCCAAGTTCGTCGAACAAATGGTCGTCAGCGGGCAGTACCAAAACGCCAGCGAAGTCCTGCGTGAGGGCTTGCGCCTGGTGCAGGCCCGCGAGGCGGAACAAACAGCGAAACTCGCGGCCTTGCGCGAGGCAGTGGCGGTGGGTATCGCCGATATCGAGGCGGGGCGCTACACCGACTTTCAAGATGTCACCTCGCTGCGCGCGCACATCAAGAGCATCGGTCGGCGTGTTCTGGCGAAGCAGGGATGAACAGTTGGACGGTGCGTCTGACCGATCAGGCCGCTCAAGATGTTGAGGCGATTCTCGAGTGGACGCTCGAACAGTTTGGGCCGTTGCAAGTCGATATTTACACCGATGTCATTAACGATGCGCTTGAAGACTTAGCCGAAGGGCCTGAAAGCCTGGGTGTGCGATGGCCGGTGGAATTGGGTAAAAATGTGGCAATCTTGCATGTCGCGCGCAATGGACGCAAAGGGCGGCATGAGGTCGTTTTTCGAGTTAACGAGCGCGCGCGTCTCATTGAAGTGCTGCGTATCCTTCATGACAGCATGGACCTGGTGCGGCATATCCCGCCGTCCAAGGCTAACTGATGCTGCTTCGGCGACAGCACATCGGCCACCGCGCCCCGCCACCGCGCCCGGCGTGACGCAACGGCTCGACGCACTCGACTGCCTGCAATGCCGCGCGGTGTTGTTAGAATGGCAGCGCCAGTTGGCCGATGATTGTTACAATCATCGCCCGCCCCCGATCACCTGAGTGTTGAAAAGCAGGCCGATGAAACCGGAATTCTGGGGACAGTATACTTAATTCCTTTCGGGCTGCCCCCAACGCTCCCACCCCGCCCCAAATCGGCTAAAATCACCCCATGACAGCCGACACCCAAGCCACAGACACCAGCGACAAACCCGACTACGACAGCCCCTGGAAAGAGGCGCTGGAGCGGTTCTTTCCGGAGTTTCTCGCGCTGCTGTTTCCGGCCATCCATGCCGAGATCGACTGGTCAAAGGGCGTGCAGTTTCTCGACAAGGAATTCCAGAAGATCGTGTGCGAGGCCAAGACCACCCGGCGCTATGCGGATAAGCTCGTCGGCGTCACCCGCCGCGATGACACGCCGGTGTGGGTGCTGGCCCATGTTGAAGTGCAAGGTGATCCGCAAAGCGACTTTGCCGAGCGGATGTTCACCTACAATTACAAAATCCGCGATGCCTACCAAGTGCCGGTCGCGAGCCTGGCGGTGCTGGCTGATACCAAGCGCAGTTTCCGCCCCAACAGCTACAGCACGGCGCTGTGGGACTGTCGGGTGCAATTCGACTTTCCGATGGTCAAACTGCTCGACTACGCCACCCCCGAGCGCTGGGCCGAGCTGGAAGCGAGCGACAATGTTTTTGCCTTGGTGGTGATGGCCCAAATCCGGGCCAAGGTGACCGACGATGCCGAGACCCTGAAACGCTGGAAATTCCGCTTGATGCGCCTGATGTACGAGCGCGGCTATGAGCGCACGCTGATTGAAGAACTCTTCCGCCTGATCGATTGGATGATCCGTCTGCCTGAAGAGCTGGAAGCGGAGTTTCGCCAAGAACTCTACGCCTACGAGGAGCAATACCAAATGCCATACGTGACGACTGTTGAGCGAGCGGGGATTCAGAAGGGTGAGGCCGCGATCTTGATGCGCCAGTTCGCGCGGAAATTCGGCACTGATTCAGCCGAGACCTACCGCCCGCGCATTGAATCCGCCGAGCCGGAGCAGCTTGAGGCATGGTCAGAGCGCATCCTCAGCGCCGACAGCCCAGAGACCATCTTCCACTGAGGCTTACGGGCCACGCTGGCAACATCAAAGGTCCAATTCCCAATTCTGCAATTCTGGGGAATTAAAGGGGGAATTAAAGGGGTCAGGTTCGATTTTAATTTGCCAGATTTGCCAGATCAACTCCAATAAATATAGTGGACCCCAATTTTAGGACACTAAATTAAGTTAGTTTTGCCTCATCTGAAGAGACTTGTAAAGACTTGGAGGGAATCAAAGGGGTCAGGGTCGATTTAATTTTCGAACAAATCAAGAATCAAAGGAATCAAAGGGGTCAGGTGCGATTTAATTTCTATTACTACTGAATAAAGAAAGCTGATGCGCGTGATTTCCAAAAAACCTCTGCGAGAATTCTGGCTGCGACACCCTGAGTCAAGAACACTCTTAGAGGCATGGTTCAAAAAAGCATCGAACTGCACTGCCGTTTCTTTTCCGCAGTTGCGGCAGACCTTTGCATCGGCGGATTATGTCGATGGGATGACAATTTTTGATGTAGGCGGTAATCGCTATCGTTTAGTGGCCGTCATTCATTACGACAAGCAAAGGCTTTATGTGCGCCATGTTATGACCCACGCTGAATACGACAGAAATGCTTGGAGAACATCATGAATCCAGCGATTGATGTGCAGCAATTAGTCCCGGCTTGGCAATCGCTCCAATCTCTGGCTCCGGTTCACCATATTGATTCGATGCTCGACTATGAGCAAACTATCGCCCTGCTCAACAGTCTGCTCGACATTGTGCGTGACGACGCAACGCATCCACTGTATTCGTTGGTCGCCGTGATTGGTGATCTTATTGAAGCCTACGAAATTGACCATGAGCCGCTGGCTTGATATTAATTAAAGGGGGCAGGGATAATTAAAAGGGCCTGGCTCGGCTTGTTTTTGCGAAACCAAAAATAAATCGTTCCCAGCCGATAAACCCCAAGGCACTCCCTGCACTCGGTGTCTGAGTTGGCAGCCAGTCGAGACCTGATAGGACTGAGGTCCATATTGTCTCCGGAACACACGATGACTGATTTTGACCAGCTAAAATCCATTGAAGCCCGTGCCCGCACGGTGCGAGAACTGCTCGATAAGGCCAAGTATGCCATCGATTTTTATCAACGCGAGTACGGTTGGCAAGAACGACAGGTCCGTGAGTTGATTGATGATCTGACAGGAAAGTTTCTGGACTATTACGAATCCGGTCACGTCCGCGCGCAGGTCGAGAACTACGGCCACTACTTCCTGGGCTCTGTCGTGCTGAGTCATCAAAAAATGGGGCCTGGGTCGAATTTATTTCTGACAACCTGCTCGCTACTTTATCAGCAAATTGAAAAAGTGCCTTAGGTTAGCACGCGACAAGCATGGACATCTTACCACCTTGCCGCTATTTGAAATTGACCCACCCTTGCTAACAAAAACTGACCCACCCGTGCTGCGCGAGCGACAAGCGCTAGCCGAAACTGCCCCACCCACCTGATCACCCGCCGTGAGCGGGCCTTGGGTCTCATTTAGACCGAGAAGCCTTGAGCGGATCGGTACCAAATGATGAGCGAGACCCGGAGATGTTGTTGTTGCGGCGAGCTGTTCGAGCCGCGTCCGCAGAATCCCAGCCAGACCTACTGTTCGGATCACGCCTGCCAGCGCGCGCGCAAGCGCGCCTGGCAGCGAGCCAAGCGCGGCAGTGATCCGGACTACCGCGCGAATGACCAGGCCGCGCAACGCGCCTGGGCACAGGCGCATCCGGAGTACTGGCGTGCCTGGCGCGAATCGCATCCCGAGTATGTCGCGCGCAACGCCCGGCGACGCGTCGCGGTGATTGCAAAAGAGGACGTGAAGACGCGTGAAACAGTCCTAGCGACAGGGGTTTACCGCATCGAGCCCTGGACCGGGGAGGATTGCAAAAGAGGACCTGTCAGCGCGGAAAACCTGTTTTGGCTCAGTGCCATCGCGCCTGCGGAGCGTCTAGGGTATGACGCATGGACAGCCGCGTATGCCAACCCCGCGCCCTCGACCTGCACCAGCTGCAGGCACCCTTTCGTCACACGCGCGTGCAGCGCCCGGCGCAGATTCGCCGTCTGATGCAATCCATCGACGCCGACGGTCAGCGTGTGCCGCTGGCGGTGGTCACCGGCTCGGAGCAGTTCATCCTGGTCGACGGCTATAGCCGCTGGGAAGCCCTACAACGCCTGGGGCGCGACACCGCCGTGGTTGAAGTCTGGCACGAACCGCTCGCGGGCGCCTTGATCCAGGTGCTCGCGCGCCATCAAGGGCGTTCCTTCGAGCCGATTGAACAAGCCTGGATGCTCTCGGCGGCCGTTGCCGAAGGCGCCAGCCAGCATGAACTGGCTCATGCCGTGGGCAAGGATCCCAGCTGGGTCAACCGCCGCCTGGCGCTGCTCACGCAACTGGGTGAACCGCTGCAGGAGGCTGTGCGCAGCGGGGTACTGTCGAGTTGGGCCGCCAGTCGCATCCTGGCGCCATTGGCGCGCGCTTGCCCCCACCGACGCCGAGACTCTCCTGGCCTCCCTGCAACGCGAGCCGCTGTCGACGCGCGAGCTCAACGCCTGGTATCAGCACTATCTCCAGGCCAATCGCACGGTGCGCGCGCGCCTTCTGGCCCAACCGCGGTTGTTTATTCAGGCCAAAGAGAGTGCCAACCTCCCAAAAAGCACCGACCCCGAGGCGCAGTTCCACGCTCGCCTCGCGCAGATCCGCCGGGAACTGCAGGCGCTGATGCGCAGCCTCCCCGTATGACTTGATCCCAGCCCCGATGCCGCCACGCTCGCCGCGTTGCGCGAGGCCGTGTCCAAGACCACCAAAGCCTTTAGCGAGATGGCCGATGCTTTCCGAGCCGCAACGCCAGAGCATTCTCACACTCCACGAAAAGGGAGCGAGCGTGCGCCAGATCAGCCGCCTGCTCGGACACAGTCGCGCGACCGTACGCCAGGTGCTAGCCCAGGGTGTCCAGCGTCCGGCGCGCCGCGCGGCCCCGACAGCGACGCGATCGCCACGGCTCACCTCGCAACTGCCCGCGCTTTACTCCAAGGCACGGGGGAATGTGGTGCGTCTGCAGGAGCTGCTGCGTGAGGAGCTGGGCCAGGACATTCCCTACAGCACCCTGACCTCGTGGGTGCGGGCGTTGGGCTTGCGCGAGCCGGCGCCGGTGCGGGTCGGTCACTATGAATTTGCACCTGGCCAAGAAATGCAGCATGACACCTCCCCGCACCGGCTCACCCTGGGCGGGCAGAGGCTGGTGGCCCAGTGCGCGGCGCTGATCCTCGGCTTCAGTCGCTATTTTTTTGTTCAATATTATCCGTGTTTTACGCGCTTTGAAGCCGAGGTCTTTCTCGATACCGCGTTTCGCTTTCTTGGTGGAACCTGCCGGCGCTGCACCATCGATAACACCAGTGTGCTGGTGGGCGCCGGAAGCGGGCCCGGGGCGAGCATCGCCGCGCCGGTGGTGGCATTCGGCGAACGTTTTGGCGTGCAGTTCGTTCCCCATGCCATTCGCCATGCCGATCGCAAAGCCTATGTGGAACGACTATTTCACTACGTCGAACACAATTTTCTACCGGGTCGGACCTTTGGCGATTGGCGCGATCTGAATGCCCAGGCGCGGGCTTGGTGCGAGACGGTGGCCAACCAAAAGCTCAAGCGCTCGCTGGGCACCGCCCCACGCGCGGCCTTTGAACAAGAGCAACCGGCTCTGCGGCCCTTGCCGCTGCATCAGCCCGAGGTGTGTCTGATCCAGCATCGGGTGGTCGATACGGCCGCCTTTGTGCATCTGGAGACTAACCGCTACTCAGTCCCCGAGCGCTTGATCGGTCAAGCGGTGGAGATTCACCAGGGCTTCGAGACCCTGCGGGTCTTCTCCCGGGGCCGCGAGGTCGCGCGCCATGACCGGGCGATTGGGCAACGCCATCAACGCCTGGTCGCGCCGGGCCATCATGCACCGCTGCGCCGACGTCGCACGCAACCACCGCCAGCGCAGCAGGCGCTGCTGGAGCACGCCGATGCGCGTTTGACCGCCTATGTCGAGGCGCTCAGCACCCATGCCCCACGTCGCGGCGTGGCGCGGCTGAAGCGGTTGTTGGCGTTGCAGCGCACCTATCCGCCTGAGCCCTTTCTGGCCGCCGTGGCCCATGCCCATGCCTATGGCCTGTATGACATCAACCGCTTGGAGGCGCTGATCCTCAAGCAGGTGCGCGGTGAGTTTTTCTTACTGGGAGAGGACTGATGCGCGAGACCTTGCTGACAGTATTGGCCGAGTTGCGCCTGAGCGGGATGCGCGCCTGCCTGGAGGAGGTGCTTGATGCCGCGGAGCGCGCGGGCGATCCCCCAACGGCGGTGCTGCTGGCGTTGTTGCGCGAAGAACACCGCTACCGCCAGGAGCGTAGCCTGGCGTATCGCTTGCATCAGGCACGCATGCCCTGGGAGTGGTCGCTGGCGAGCTTCCCCTTTGAGCGCCAGCCCAGTGTCGATGCCGCCCATGTGCGGGCGCTGGCGGGTTTGGGCTTTCTCCAACGCGCGGAGAATCTGGTCTTCATCGGGCCGCCTGGGACGGGCAAAACCGGGCTGGCCATCGGGCTGCTGCGCGAGGCCTTGGTCAATGGTTACCGCGGGCGGTTTTACAATGCCCAGGATCTGATCGATGAGCTGTATGCGTCGTTGGCCGATCATTCCACCACGCGCCTGCTCAAGCGCTTGGCGGGGTTACCGCGAGCCCTAGCGCAAGGCTAACACCTCGGCGACAAAGCGCGATACCGCGCGCGAACTTGCGCGGTTGAATGCCAGTACCACCTGTTCCAGGGACGGATTGGGGGGCAGTGTTTGACGTTCCTGGATCTCGCCGGTTTTCAAGACCAGGCGGTTTCTTGAGGACAGGAGTTGGAAGCCAAGCGCGACAGCGGCATGGGGCTCGCCGCCTGATTGCGGCTCAACCATCTCGAATTGCTCCAGTGAAACACGCAAACGCGGGCGAGCCAGGAGTTCTTCGGAAGGATCTGGTTCGCCCGCGGTGCTGGCAGCGCGCGAATTGAGTGCGGCAATCAAAGCGCGCTCGATGACTGTCTCGGGCGATTCTTCCCAACGCCCGGCGCTAAATTCATCCACCCGGACCACCGCGCCAACCTCGGCGACCATGATCCCAAGGGAACCGCCCTGGGGGCGATTGGAACGCAGCGGCATCAGTTCGAGAGGAGATGCGGCGCGCATCCTGTCCATGCCAGCCTCTGGTGTCACTACAAGCCGATACATGAGTGCCGGCTCGGTCGCCTGAAAAGCGCAGCCGCCGATCAGGCTGGCCGCGACCAGCACCAAGGCAAGGCGCCCGAAATGACGCGCTGTTATCATCTTGTTCCTCCGCCAGAGCCGCGCAGGAAACCCACGGGATCCCGCTCCAGCTCCCAGGTAATGCGATTGAGGCCACGGGTAATGGCAGCGAGATTTTCGAGTGTTTCCTGGCTGCCATGCCCGGTGGTGGCGATCAACTCCTCAAGCTGCGTGATTGAGCGCGCCAGGGAGGCAATGGTCTCCGGCGTGATCATGCGATCAACCCGCTCGACCATATCGCCGCGCAACTGTTCGGTGACATCGGCCATGCGGGTGGCGGAATCCTCGAGCGCCGCGGGCAAACGATACAGACTGCCGGGCTTATCGCTGAGCATTTCCGCCAAACGCTCGTTATTCTCCCTAAGCTCCTGGCCCAAAATCGCAAATTCCGCGATGGTCAGCTCCAGTATGCCCAGGGTCTTGGTGGCGGTGGTTAGAGTGTCGGTTCCAGCGGCAATGAGTCCGCTGAGACCGGGACGTACGTCCTCTTCAACGGCCAGCGTGGGGATGCAACCACCAGCAGCAATTAACTCACCAGCGGAAGGCTGCAAAGCGGGACAAGGGTAGATGACCTTGGCCGAGCGCCGGTCACCGGATACTTCTGCCTTGTCGTCCACTAAAGGGCTGGGGAGTTGCTTGATCACCAGTCGCGCCGGCGCGACCGGATTGACCTCCTCAATACTGAGAAACGTCTCTTGCGCCGGGAAGACCACCGGGGCGACGATTTGAAAATCAACCCGAAACAACAGCTCGGCCGCGGTTTTGACTTGGCCGTCGTCGGACTCAAGCGACACCGATGTGACCTGACCGATCTCGAAGCCATTCAGGGTGGCAAGGCTGCCCACTTGCACCCCCATCATGTCCGTGGTCAGGGTGAAGTAAGAGGCACCAGCATGGCGCTCGCGCAACTGGCCGATCACCATCACGACCGCCCAAATAACGAGCACAACCACGGCGCTTCCCACCACGCGATTTTGCAAAGTCAGCGTATTGTGCCGCAATCGATGCTCCTCCTAAGGCGCCCCGTTGTCGGTTCCGCGCTGATCATACCGAATTGCCGTCCCCTGGGGCAGCAGCAGCATTGCCCCGGCATCGCGCGCGAAATCCTCCGGTCGACTGGTGGTGGCGATGATGGTCGCAACACGCCCAGTTGGCGGCGACAAAATACGCACGATCAACGCCCGCCCGGCGGCATCCAGGCCGGCCAGAATATCGTCGAGCAGCAACAGCTCCGGCTGCACCGCCATCACCCGCGCCAGCAGCGCGCGTCGGCGCAAGGCGTCCGACAGGCGCCCCGGCCAGGCGTGCATGATGTCGACCAGGCCAAACTGCGCGAGCAGCACCTGGGCGCGAATCATGGCCACGCGCCGCGACAAGCGCCGCCCAACCATCAGTGGCAGCAGTAGATTCTCCAGCACCGTGAGTTCGGGCAGCAGCGAGTCGCGCTGAAAAACCGCGCCGACCTGCCCCGCCGCCAGCGCCTCGGCGGCGGATCGACCACCGACCAGAATCTGGCCGGCATCGACACTCAGCACACCGGCCAGTGTTTGCAACAGGGTACTCTTGCCGCAGCCCGCCGGGCCGGTGATCAGCAGCAGTTCAGCAGCGGCAAGTTGAAACGACAGGTTATCCAGTACCCGGCGCGCTCCCCGGCGCACCACCAGACCCTTGACCTCCACACCCAGGCCACTGACCACCGACTCAGGCGCGGTGGATGCTGGCGCCAGGTTCATCGCCACACCAGCACCGGCAGTTCCGGCAGGCGCGTGAGCGCGAAGGACGCGTTGACCACCAGCACCACGGTGGCCGCCTTGAGAATGCAGACCACGCTGACCTGGGCCAGGTCGACGCGTTCATCACCACTGTCCTGAATGCCCTGGACCACGGCCACGGCCACCACCAGTACCGAGGCGCTAAGCAGTTGCAGCCCGATTAGCCCGAGCTTCTCGAACACCGGCAACAACCTGAGCGCGCCAAAAAAGGTCTCGGTCGGCACAATACCAAGCCAGGACAGGGTCAGCCCCGTGGTCAGGCCAAAGACGGTCATGGCCAGCAGCGCATGCACCATCGAGGCCAGAATGACGGCAAGACAGCGCGGCACCGCGTGCAGCATGACCAGATCGACGCCCATGATGGCCATGGAGTCGATCTGGCCGCGATCGACCATTTCCGCCAGGCGTATCGACAGCGGCAGCGCACCGCGCGCGGCCAACACGCCACTGGCGACAAAGGGGGGAATTTGCTGCACCGTGGCGACAATGACCAGATTGGCCGTGCCCGTCTGCGACAGCAGGCCAGAGGCAAAACTCTCAAGCACCAGCGACACTGTCACCCCCAGCACGACGGACAGCGCCACCACCCGCAGCGCGGGCCCCATGAGCAGATCGGCAAGATCGCGTCCCAGCATCAGCCAATGAAAGGCGAAAGGATGACGCGCGAAGGGTGCCAGGGCAATGAACTCGGCCATGCGCGCGAGCAGCATCACCGCCATGCCAATGAGTTCGATGGGGGAGAGCGCCATGCGACCGAGTCTGTCGATCAGCCGCAGCAGGCGCCCGCGCACGCCGGATGACTTGCGCCGGCCCAGGGCACTGACGGCCAGGGAGGAGCGCACAATCATGCGTGACCGGCCAGATGGCGCTCAATGCGCAGGCCACCGCGCTCGGCCACCATGGCTTCGAGCGCCGAGGGCGTCGTGGGCGCGAGCGGGACATCCTCATCCCAGGTGACCTGACGGCATCGCGTCAGACATGGCAAGAGTGCCGCGCGACGCACCGGATCCGCCCCCAGGGACGCAACCTCTTGCTGCCTGGACAACCACAGCGAGACCGGAAAGCCAAAGTTGGCCAGCATGCTGCCGACCTGGCACTGGCGGGGCTCGGCCGGATCAAGCAGGAACTCCAGCACCGCTGGCGCGCGTTCCTCGGCCGCGCGCGCCAGATCGCGCCGCCAGCGCCGCTTCAGGGCGCCATGGTCGCCAAGTTCAGGCCAATCCCCCACCAGTCGCACCTGGGCAAGCGGGCGCCAGCCGAAGCCTCCGAGCTGCAGAATAAAGGGAATGGTTGCCACCGCAACCCGATCTTTCTCGCGCAGATCCTCGGACAGATCTTCGTAGGGGATGAGGTCCGGATGCAGCCGCGCGGCATTGTCGCGCGTCGGACCATGGACCCAGCCATCGAGCAAACGATCACTGGCCCAGCGGTCATGCTCCATGCGCGACAAGGGCTCGAGAAACTCCGGCCGCGACCACAGCGGCGCCTGACTGCCATCGGCCATGACCGGCTCGGAGGTGGCGATCAGCCCGCCGCTGGCGAGCTTGAACGCGATATGCTCGGCCTGGGAGCGATTCGCGATGCGATAGGTCTCATCCAGCCGCCGCCAGGGATGCAAGGCCGGGCTCGCGCCGCGTCGCTCTCCGCGCGTCCAGGCATTCTCAAGGAACATTTCATGAATAATGCGCCCGAGTCGTTCACTGTCGAGCTGAGCGGTGTCCACCGCGCGCGCGGCCCGTCGCCCCGAGAGCCCGTCAGGCACCGCCACGAACAAAGGCAGCCAGCCGAGCGCCACGAGTCGCCCGGCGATCTGCTCTTGTTGTTCGGGCGTTGCCGGCGCGGGCATCAGGAGCAGCCCGGACGCGCCCGCAAATCCCGACAACAGTAATTCAATACGCCCCGCGCCGAGCTCCCCAGGGGATAACGCCAGGAACAAGAGCATGCGTCGCGCCGGCGCCAGCCCATCGCGCTCGGCGAATAGCGACCCAAACACCTCAAGGCAAGCCGCGCGCTCGGCCGCCGGCGGTGAATCCAAGACCGACAGCACCAAGGGCAGGGGCGCATCGAAGGGGCGCCCGATCATCCGCCCGATGCGGTGCAGCAGCGCGACACAGGCCTCGAGTGTCCCAATCACCGCCAGATCCAGCTGCCCCTCGCGCACCTCAAGCAGGTTGGGAATGACGCGATTCACCGCCGCCCCGGCCCAGGCTTGGAGCTCCAGTTGCTTCTTGCCCCCCGGCATGGGGTTGGATTGGACAGCTGTGGAGACGTCCCGCCCGCGTCTTCCAAGCTTCCATCGGTTGCCAGTCCAGGCTGCCAGCATGATTGTCTTTACCCAAGCCCAAGCAGCGCCGTCGCCACGGCCTTCTGGCGAAAGTCTAGCACGCCCCCGTCCCCTCGCCTTCTCAGTGAACAACTAAAAACCAATGCCTCCGCATCCTTGCGACACAATTCGCACAGACTTCTTGAGTAAACCATACCCAGCGGGCTAAGCTCTGAGCATGAACATCCACCCGCACCATGCTCGCATCAAGCCCGCGCAAGTGGCTGACCTTCGCTCGAGCAACCGGCATTCGCGTCTCGGATGATGGCCTGCCATCGCCCTGACCCATTCGCCGCGCTCTTTCCTCCCAAGGTGGAGCAAATGCCAACCGCTTGGCATCATCTGCGTGTGCCTGGCGCGCCAGCAGCCTTTCAGCTGCGCGCGGATGAAACCCAGGGCCCGCCCAAGCAACGCTTTCGCCGGCGCACCATTCTTGCCTGGGACTGCCGGGATCCGTCCCAAGCCAGACAGGAGAACCATCAGGATCAGGCTCAGGCTCAGGATCAACTGGCACTGATCGACAAAGCATTGCCCCACGCCCAGTTCGACCTGATGCTGAGCGAAGTCTCGGCAACAGCCAAACCCACGGCGACAGCGGTGCGACCGATCACCGGGCGCCTGCTGTGGCTCAGCGCGCTTGAGTTTGTGCGCTTCATGTCGCAACCCGACGTGCGCGACGCATTCCAACTCGATGGCGGGCGCCTGGCTCTGGCCTTGAATTGCGACCCCTGCACCAGTGATCGTGAAAGCGTGCAGGCGGCCAAGCAATTCCATTTGCACTTGCTCTACTGGCGCACCCGCGAGCTCGACGCCATCGCCACACCACAGCCACTTGGCGCCACCACCAATCCTCGCGAGCGGCGCCAACTGCTCGACCCCTTGAGCTTTCTTGGCGGGGCACTGATCGCCGCCGCGCTCAAGGATGTTGATTTCTCCGCGGTTGGTGGGCGTCTGCTGGCAACGGACACGCAAGCCATGGTGCGCGGCGAACGCCCGCCGGGTTGCCTGATTGAGCTACCAAACTGGAACCGACTCGGCGCGCCGAGCTTCGAGCCCCTGATGCGGAGCATTCACCAGCGCCTCGCGCGGCTCTCCGCGCGGATTTACCAAGCGGTTGTTGGCCAGGACGGGCCGCCGCCCCCGTGGCACCGCCATCGACTGAGCCCAGCGCACCAGCGCCATGTCGCTCTGCGGGCGCTGGGCCTGCCGGAGCCGGTGACGGCAGCGCTCGACACCCTGACCAACGCCCTGCGCGATCTATCGCCAGCCACCGCGGCCCGGCTCCAGCACGCCAGCCCGGCAACACGTAAGCATTGCATGAGCTTGAACCAGCCCTGTTATGGGATCAACCTTTACGCTCCCCAGCCCAACACGGCAAACAATCCCGTCATGGCCAGCCGCCCGGTGTATCTGCTGCTGTCGGCGAAGCTCTTTTCTGGTATAGGCTGCGCCGGCCTCCTGCCCATTGGCGCGGTGCCAAGTGTGCGAGTAATGCGCGGCGCGGGCGCGTTCAACACCGAGGACTGGCAGACGCGCGCCGCCTGGCAACAGGCCTTTGCCGGCCATTTACGCCAGGCGCTCGTGGATCAAACAGGGCTGCACATTGCCCCGCCGAGACGACTGCGCGACTTCACCCGCGGGTGGTGCTAAGGTCGCTGGACTTGCTGCAAAGACCCAACCAAGACAAAGACCGTGGAATTCGCCGGCTACGCACACTTCTGGATTCTGTTTTCGCTGCTGTCGGCGTTTTTTCACGCATCCCGACTCGCGGTCACCAAGCATCTGAGCTTTAGCTTCTCGGCGCGGGCGCTCACGCTCTACGTCAACCTGGCCAGCCTGGTCGTGACGCTGCCACTCATTGTCTGGTATCACGACTTTCCGCTCAAGCAGCCGACCTATGTTGGCGCTGTGCTGCTTGGCGGCCTGCTGTCTGGCTTTGGCGGCTGGGCGCTGAATATCGCCATCCAGCGCGGCGAAATCTCGCTGGTCGGCCCCATTCTCACGCTAACACCGGGCTTTGTGGTCGTGATCGAGTGGCTGCTGACCGGGCAATTGCCGAGCTTTCCGGGCGCCTTCGGGCTCGGTCTGTTAATGCTCGGCAGCTATGTGCTCAGCCTGGAGCCCGGAGTAAGGGGCTGGTCGGCGCCAATGGTGGCACTGGTGACCAACCCGGGCAGCCTGTTTACCCTGGCGGCGGCACTTTGTTTCGCCGCCGCCTCGACCTTTGGACGCGTGGCCATTCAGTTATCCGATCCGCTGTCGTTCGCGGTCATGGTGGCGCTGATCAATCCGCTGATTCTGTTTGCCATCTTTAGCCTGCGGCAGCGCGACTTCTATCGCGAGGTGTTCTCGCCCCAGGTAGCGCGACATGCTCGGGCGCTGCTGGGGCTTGGCCTGCTTTTCGCCCTGATGCGGGTCGCCGATCAGATCGCGCTCAGCCTGACGCTCGCCTCCTATGCCATGGCGGTGAAGCGCTCGGCGGGGCTCTTTGCCGTGGTACTTGGGCGCTGGATTTATCGCGAAGAGCGCCTGCTGGCGAAAATTGCCGGCACCCTGGTCATGCTGATCGGACTGCTGTTGCTGACCTTTTTGTAACGGGCTGACCAGTCTCGTTTCGCGCATTCCCAAACCAAATCCAGCCACCGGCCCAGTCTCAGGCCCATCTCAATCGTCCGCGCCAGACAGGTTGGCGGCCTTGGCTTCCACACCATCCACCTGGTTGTCATGCTTAAAGCGATAAGCCTCCTTCAGCAAGGCCAGACGGGCGCGATCCGGCCCCCACTGGGTTAACAGCTTGGCGGCTAACTCAGCCTCTCCTGGAACACTCTCGCGCCACAGTCGCCACAGGATCGCGGCATTATCCCAGTAGGCCCCTGCCACATAACGGCCATCGGGGCTGAAAGCAGCAAAGGCGGCCCCACCCTGATTTGCCTGCAGGGGCAGAAAATCATTGAGTTGCAGGACCTGCCCCAGGCCCTGGTCGGCGCTTGGCGCCTGCCACACGCGCAGGGAAGCATCACGCGCGGCAGTCAGTAACCAACGCCCATCCTCCGGGCTGAAGGCGGCATGGTAGACGCGATCCTGATGGCCCGCCAGCACCGCCAGAGGCCGACCGACGCGCGTCCACAGGCGCGCCGTTTTATCGAGCGAGGACGTAAGGATACGCTCGCTATCCGGCGAGAAGGCGACGCTATAGAGGCGCGCGCTATGACCACTGGCCTGCTCGAGTTGACCACAGCCGCCCGCATCCAAGGCAAGAATCGCCAGGTTATTGGATTCGCCAGCGATCGCCAGCGCGCGGCCATCGGGCGCGATGGCCAGATCGCTGATTGAGCCAAGGTCGGCATCGCGCGCGCAGACTTGCCGCCAACTGCCGGCCTGATCGACGCGCAACACGCGCACCCGACCGGCATCGTCGCCAATGGCGACCAGAGTGTCGACACCCAGGCGTTGCACGGCGGCGGCTTCAGTCGCGGCGCCGGGCCGCTCCAATACCTCGATCCCAGCGATGGGCTCGCAGGAGTGGACATCAAACAGCCGCAGGGGTCGCAGCGGATCATCGGAGGTGGTCAAGAGCCAGCGCTCATCCGGCGCGAAGAGGACCTGAAAGACCTTGCCAGTACCGCGCCCCTCAGCGCCGGCCTCCACCCCCTCGGCAACCTTGAGCCGACAGGAACCTCCGGTCAGCAGATCATAGAGGCTCGCGCTGCCGTCGAAACGAGCTGCCGCCAGGCGCTTTGCGCTCGGCGAAAAACGCACCCGACGCACCGGCTGAATAGCCTCTGTTGGCAAGGCCCCGGCGGCCGCGTCATGCTGCGCGAAGCTGTAACTTAACTCGGGCGGCCTGGCATCGCGCGCATAGCGCCAGACTTGCACCCGCCCATCATAGCCGGCAGTCGCGAGCCACACTGGGGCAGCAAGGGCGCTGCCAGGCGCATCATCCTCCGCCAGCAGTTGCGACGGGACCAGCGCCATGTCCAAGTGCCACACATGATTGGCCGGATCGGGATGCCGGAGATTGAAGGAAAGGCGTGACACGGGCACGACATTCCATAACCGCAAAGACGCATCGCGCACTGAATGACTGAGCACGCGCCCGGCGGAGTCCGCGAAACGCGCCCAGCTCAGTGCCGCGTCATGACCAAAAACCGCCAGCGGCTTGCCGGTTGCCAGACTCCAGAGCCGCGCGGTGCCATCGAGCGAAGCGGTGAGCACCAGAGTGGGCTTCGCTTCGACAGCCTGGCGGTCGGCACCATCCCCCGGCGCCAATGAGGGTTCCGCCACGGCCACGCTGACAATGCTGAGCTCATGATGTCCAAGCACCACCGCCCGCGGCGGATCGCTGAGTGACCAACGCACCACCTGTCCCTCGTCATCGACCGCGACCAACGACCGCCCGTCGGGAGCGAAGGCGAGGTCGCGCACACCACTGTTATGAATAGGCACCTGCCGGCCATCAATCTCCACGCTTTTGAGCGCGGCGATCAGCTCCCCCTTCTGATCGAACAATCGAACTTGTTCATCGGCGGCGGCAATGCCGATGCGCTCGCCCGCCGGATCAAAGAGCGCCCGATTGAAGGGGCGCCCAAGCGGACCAGCAAGGGGCAGGGACAGGCGCAACGGGTTCTCGCCAGCAGGCCGGTCGAGGTCGAGCAGATGCGCGCGCCCGATCGAGGACGCCGTGAGCAGAACCGAGCCATCGGGCGAAAAGCTCAGCCCGCGCAATTCCTGTTCGTCCAAGTCATGGGTCAGCAGCACTTTGCCGGGCTCGGTCAGATCCAGCACACAGAGGTTCTGATGCGCGCCCTCACCCGGAATGGCCAGCGCCAGGCGAGCGCGCGCCGAGTCCAAGGCCAGGCTACCGCCCGCGAGGGCGCCGCAGGGATACTCTGGCGCATCCCCGGCAAAGGCTGGCAGTCGATAGACGCCATCCGCGGCAATGCCAAACACCTCGTCAGTCTCCAGCGCCATCACCAGTGAGTGAATCCCCAGGCTGCCGTCGCTCAGCACCGCCGGCTCGGCGGGGACAAAGCTTCCTTCACTTAAGCGCCAACGTCGCGCGCCCTGTCCTGGCACCAAGGTCGCCAGCAGATCGCCCGCTTCATTGGCGGCTGGTTGCGCGGGCTGACTCAGCGAGGACGAGGGCGCCGCGGTCATGGCGATGAGCCGGTTGCGGCTGAAGGCATCGCTGAGAGTGCGCACGGACGCCGCCGGCAGATCGACCCCAGCCGCTAGCGCCTTGGCCACGGCTTGCGGCGTGTTGCCGCCACGACTCTGCAAATCGGCCTCCTTGAGCTGCACCTGGTGCATCGCCAGGCGGGCATTGTCGGATTTGCGCTGAGCAATCCAGGCCGCGGTGCTGGCCGTGACCACCAGCACGACCAGCAACAGCCCAAAGGCGCGCGCCAGACGATTGCGCCGGCGCACAAAGGACAGATAGGCCGCGTTCTGGTGCAGAAATTCACGCTCCAGGGGCTCCAGCTCATCGGGAAAGACCTCGGCAAAACGCCGCGTGGCGGCGAATCCGTCCTCACCAAAGAGATATTCACGATTGCAGCTGGTGCGCTTCCACAGCCGCGCCTGTCGGCTCAGTTGCTCGCGCAGGCGCAGCAGCGCGCGATTGTCGGGATGGCTAAGCCAGTCGCGCATGGGCTGCCAGCGGCTGAGCAGCACCGGATGGGCGACGCTGACAACGCCGGTGTAGTGGCTGAAGTCGAGCGTCTCGGCGCCGGGCACGGGAGGCTCTGGGGCGCTCTTTTCCCTGTCCCGCGCCTTGGCGTCGCGCCCCTGGCGCCAGAGCGCGCGCAGCGAGCTGATCAAGGAGTAATTGGGGTGCTCGCAGATCGCCGTCAGACTCGGATCGCACTCAGCCTCGGTGGTCAGCAGGCGCGCGGCGACCATGGTCGTGAGCAGGCGCCGGGTTTGGGTGTCCTGCTCAAGCACAGTCAGATCGCCCATGCGCGGCTGCGGTTGGCCATTGTTGTCGAGCAGGATGAGCGCTCGGCACAGCCTCGGCAAGGCCGCGTGCGCGCCATCATCAAGCGCGTCGCGCCAAAGCGCCTCGGCCTGAGTGAGTACCTGTCCGGCCAGTCCACCCTGCTCGCGCCAGTGCTCCAGACTCAGACGCAGGGCGTCCTCGTCTCCACAAGCAGCATCACGGGCGCTCAGATAGGCCGCGTGCAGCAGTGCCTGCAGCGGCGGCGCCCAATGGCGCAAACGCCCGGCTTCGGCTTCGATCAGCTCGATCAAGCCGCGACCGGGTCCGCTAGTCTGAGCCTCGAACTCAATGCCGGCAATGCGCGCCGGAATTTCGACAATCTGGCGGATACGGGCACTCGGCAGTGGCTCAAGGCGCTGCCAGGCCGTCGCATCAAGCATGGCGGCAAGCGCGGGGAGCCGCGGCAGGTGGCGCAGGGCATCGCTGCGCATCCCGACCAGCACCCAAATCTCCCCGCTGCGCGCCAGCTCAGCGAGCGCCCGGGCAAAACGCCGCAGCGCCTGTTCGCCCCCGTCTTGCTCCGAGACAGCGGTGCCGAGCGCTTCCTCTGCTGCCTCAAAGAGCGCATCCAGTGGATCGACAATGACCGCCAGACGCGCATGCCCCTCGAGCGTCTGGCCCCGGGCCGACTGCCGCAGCGCGGCACCGAGCTGACGCGCGGCAACCCGCGGATCCTGGGCCAATAAGGTGGCCATGGCTGGCGCGTCCAGTCCGAAGCCGCGCAGCGAATCGCCCAGGCAGGTCTCGGCGCACAAAGATTCCGCCAGGGCGTTCAGGGGCTCTTGCGGCAAAGCTGGCAGACTGACCAGGCAGCAGCGCACCGTGGCGATGCTCTCCAGACGGAAGGGACGCGTCAGCCGCGACACCATCCCAGCGCGCAGTAGCGAGGTCTTGCCGCTGCCACTTGGCCCACTGAGCAGGACCAGTCCGACGCCAGCCTCGGCGCGCGTCTGCAGCCGCTCGGTCAGCTCCCGCAGTTCGGTTTCGCGGCCTGTGAACACGCGTTCATCGCCCGGCTCGAATGCCTGACAGGCGCGAAAAGGGCTGCCACGCCACTGGCGCTCGCCGGCCGCCGCGCGCCGCTCCGCGCTCACGCGCCGGTTGAGCAGCTTACGCAACTGTCCCTCGATCAGTTCGCGAAACCGGGCATCGCCGTCGAAGGTGCGGAAAGCGCGCTTGAAGGTGTTGTCGGCGTTGAAAAAATGGCTGCGAAAAAAGTCCTCCAGCCGACGCCGATCAGTGATTGCCTCCTGCGCTGTCTCGGCGTCGGTGATGTCGACCAACTTGGGCGTCGCTTTTTTGTAGACGAGCACTTCCGGCAGACCTCGGTCGCTGGAGTTGGTCACCGCATCGATGAACTCCCACTCGGTCCCG
Source organism: Thiorhodovibrio winogradskyi (assembly GCF_036208045.1). Taxonomy (NCBI): domain Bacteria; kingdom Pseudomonadati; phylum Pseudomonadota; class Gammaproteobacteria; order Chromatiales; family Chromatiaceae; genus Thiorhodovibrio; species Thiorhodovibrio winogradskyi. The sequence goes on from NZ_CP121472.1 coordinate 4,436,588, forward strand.
GTCATACCGCGATAGGGGTCGTCAGGCAATGGCGAGCCCAGACGCGTCCAGAAGATCACGAGAACGATTTCGCAGTCCGAAGGGCGTGTGAGTCCAGCCTGAAAGGTGCGATCCGCGGTCAGGGCTTCTTCTTCCCACAAAATCGCACGCAGCGGAAAATAGGGCAAATACTCCTGTGCCAAGCGCTCGACCACGTCTTTTACAATGGCGCGCTCATGGTCCACATCGGCGGGTGAGGATACGAAAATGCGTACCTGATCGTCTTTCATCGGGTTGCACCTGCGCGCTCGTAAAAATTGCTCACGGCGGTCTGAAATAGCGCCTCATCCGAGCTGACAAAGTCGACACCCGGCTGGCATCTCGCGCTAGAATGCCACAGCAACGCGATGGCGGCAGTGGACTGGGGAACCAACTAGGGGCCAACTGGATAAGCCAATTGAGGGAGTCAACCGGGGGTTGTCATGATTCAGCGCGAAAGTCAGGACGCCGAGCGCATGGAAGAACTCATTCTAGCCGCGGTTGAGGAAATCTTCCGCGATCAAGACCTGCAGCGATTTCTTGACTGGGCGCGCGATGCCATTCCCAGGTTCCTTGAAGTCGATGAAGCCGAGCTGACGCCCGAAGAACTCAATCGTCTCGGCGCCCTGCTTGGGATCGCCATTTGGAACGCAACACCCCTGCCCGCGCAGGGCTACCAAGTGCGGCCAGTTCCCACCCCATCCGCCGAGCAGCCTTGCCTGTGTGGCTCCTCCCGCGCCTTTGCCGAGTGCTGTGCCCGGGCCGGCGACCTGCCGGAAATGCCAACCGACCTGGTCTGGGAACTGCTGCTCGATAAACTCGACGACAGCGCCATCCAGGACGCCGTCAACCACCAGGCCATCCCCGAGCATCTGCTGTCACAGGTTGCTGATCGCTGGCTCGATGATGACCGTCCCGGCCGCGCCGCGCATCTGCTCGAACCCCTGTTTGACCGGGATCTCAGCGAACTCGACGGCCGCTATGAGGGCGCGCTCGATGCGCTGTGCGACGCCTACGAGACACTGGATTTTCGCAACAAACGCCAGAGCTTTCTGCGCCGGGTGACTGAAACCGCCGGGCGCGAATTGCAAGCCGCCGCCTGGCAGCGCATCAGCACCAGCCACATCGACGAGGGCCAGTTTACCCAAGCAGAAGCCGCCTTCGAGCAGGCCCTGCGCAGCGCACCGGATAGCCCCGCCAACGCCCTGCTCGAAATCACTCTGCTAGTGGCGCAGCATCGCGACCAGCTCGCGCGCGAGCGTGCCCGCTTCTGGCGCGGCAAACTCCGGCGCAATGGTCAGGCCAGTGAGCGCACGCTCGATTTTCTCACCCACGCCATCACCGATCCCCAGGATGCCCTGGCGGCCACCCATGCCGACGCCATGGATCCCATGTTGCTCAAGCTGCGCGACTGGATCGAGGCCCATCACAGGCGCCCGCTACCCACCTACGATTTCGAGCGCGCGCGTGGCGACGCCCATCTGTTTTTCGACGAGCAACTGCCGTTGTTTGCCGAACAGGACTTGCCCCTACCACCTGGCACCGCCCCCAACGCCCCAAGCGCGAGCCTGACACCGCCTGCCGCCCTGAAACGCATTGAGCGTGCCTGGCATCGCAGCTTCACCGCATCCAAACCCCTGGCCACCCAGCTCAGCTCCCTTGACGACGGCGACATCTGGGACAGCGACGGCTGGCTGAACTTTCTCAACCACCATCCGCAGGCCATCGACAGCTTGGACATCCTTGATGACCTGACCACCGCCATCGAGGAACACCCCGAAAGCCGCCTGCCCTGGCTGCGCGTCCGCCTGCTGCGTCCTGTATTTCTACGCGCCCAAGCGATTTTAGAGCACAGCATGGAGATTAATGGTCGGCATCAACTACCCTGGTCGTTTCCTGACAACCGCCCACTGCTGCGCCTGCTATTAAGATTTTCCCGGCAGAGCGCCGAGGAAGGCCCACCCGATGCGGCCGGCGCCCTGCTCGAGCAACTCATCAACCTCAATCCCGAGGATGAGCACGGCATTCGCGCCGACCTCATGAACCACTATCTGCGCCAGCACGAGGACGAGAAGGCCGTGGCCCTGGCACGCCGCTTCCCGACCGATGTGATGGCCGAACTGGCCTATGGCGAAGTGCTTGCACTCTACCGCCTGGGCCACACCGAACGCGCCGCGGCCATATTGCACGACGCCTTTGGGCGCCTGCCGCGCGTGCCGCGCTACCTGATGCGCAAACGCATCAAGCGCCCACCGCTCAACCACAGCCATGGCATCCCCGGCAGCGATGACCAGGCCTGGCTGTACCGCGAGGCCATGCGCGATGTCTGGGTCTCGGAACCTGGGCTGCTCGCCTGGATGAATAAACAAACCGCATGATCCATGTGACTTGAGCCACCCCCGCCACAGGTGACCACCATGAGCAAACTCTGCACCGTTGTTTTCACCGGCCAATTGCAGCCGGGCAGCGACCCGGAACAGGCAGCCAGAAAATTCGCGTCCGTGTTCAAGGTACCGGAGGACAAGGCGCTCAGGCTGATCCGCGACGGCCAGGAAAAAGCGCTCAAGAAAGACGTTGACCCCGCGGCCGCTGCCCACTATCGAGAGATTCTTGACGACATCGGGTTAGTCACCCGCATCGACTCCGCCGACGGCAGCCCTGCCCCATCGCTGCCAAACAACTGCCCAAAATGCGGCGCCAGCCGCATTGAAAACGGGGTCTGCAAGAGCTGCGGTGTTCTGGTCGAAGCCTACCTGGCCAACCAGATTGCCGAGCGCAAGGCACAGGCGACCCACTCGACGGCCTCCCCAAGCTCGGGTCCATCCGCACCGCCAACCTATCCAAACGGCGGGCCGGGCGCGGCCACGCTACCGCCGGCTTACAGGGCCGGGGTACTCCCGGGCCAGCCACCCGCTCCCCAGTCTGTCCCCATGGGCCAGGGCCTCGGCTGGATCGGCACTGGCTGGGGATTGTTCAAGCAAGCTCCCCTTGCCTGGATCGGCGCCTTGCTACTGCTTTTGCTCATCAATATCGCACTCGCCTTGGTGCCGATCATTGGCAGCATCGTCTCGGTCCTCATCGGCCCCGTCCTGATGGCGGGCTTCATGGCCGGCGCCCATGAACAGGCGAGCGGTGGTCAGTTTCGCGTCAACCATCTGTTCTCGGGCTTTAGCAAACACACCGCCTCGCTCATTGGCGTGGGCGGGCTCTACATGCTGGGGTCCTTCATCCTCGGCATTCTGGTGGTGGTCATCCTGATTGGACCCATCCTGGCCGGGGGTATGGACCCCCAAGCGTTGGAAAACAATCCAGAACTGCTGGTGGAAGCACTCGGAACAAATTTCCTCCTGCTGTTTCTGCTCATCCTGGCCCTGGTGATCCCGCTGGTGATGGCGTACTGGTTCGCTCCCGCCCTGGTCATGCTCAACGGCCTGGGTGCCCTTGCCGCGATGAAAATGAGCTTCCTCGGCTGTCTGAAAAATCTTCTGCCCTTTCTGGTCTATGGCCTCGTCTGCACTGTGCTGATGCTCCTTGCGCTCATCCCCTTTGGGCTGGGCCTGCTAATCTTATCCCCCATGCTGATCGCCTCCATGTACGCAGCCTATCGGGATATCTTCCCGGCCAGTGACTAATCCATCTCCGGCATCTTGCCACGGAAGGTGAGCCCGGAATGTGGGCCCGGAATACGAGTCATGAATCGCGCCTCGCTTGGACTCCTGTTGCAGTCGCGCCACGCCGCCCCAACAGGGATAGCATCTAGGCTGCCCCTGTCGCTGCTGCCGTCACTGTCACGCGCACATCTACAGTCCTGCCTCATGGCACATAATTTGAATAAGTTACCCCGAGGCTGCCAAAAAGCGCCGATATTTTGACAGTGTGGATTCCGCGCCGACCAATTCCGCGCCAACCATGACAAAGCGCTTCCTTGCCAGCACTCGCTGGGCTTTCGACTAGACTTGATGGGCGGGTTTGGAGACCTGGGCAAGCGTGCGCGAGGCGCGCGCGCCGCGTTCTCGCATCTTGGCTGCCCGTTTTGCTCAAGACGCCAACATCTCTGGAGGTTTCATGGAGATCTGGACTATTGCCAACCTCAAAGGGGGCGTTGGCAAAACCACAACAGCGGTATCCCTCGGCGGACTGCTGGCGGCCTGGGGATTTCGCACTTTGCTGATCGATATCGATGCACATGCGTCGCTATCGGCGTACTTTGGCTATGATCCGGATGAACTCGAGTTCAGCAGCTATGATCTATTCTTGGCGACTGCCGAGCGTCGAACCATTGACATCCGCCAACTCATTTTCTCAACCGATAACCAGCGTTTGGATCTCATTCCGGCCACCACGGCGCTGGCGGGACTGGACCGGCAATCCGGGCGCCTTGATGGGCTTGGCCTGGTGCTCAAGCGAGCACTGCCGCCGCTAGCAGCCAAATATGATTACATTCTGATTGATTGCCCGCCAGTCTTGGGCATTCTGCTGATCAACGCACTCGCGGTGTGCGACAAGCTCGTTATTCCCGTGCAAACGGAATTTCTCGCGATGAAGGGGCTTGAGCGCATGCTACGCACCATGAACATGGTATTGCGGGTTCGCCAGCGACCACTGGCCTACACCATTGTGCCGACCTACTTCGACCCACGCACCCGTGCGTCGATCGAGAGTCTGGCACAACTGCGCCGGGATTACGCCGAGCACCTCTGGCACGGCTATGTGCCGGTCGATACCCGTCTGCGCGACGCCAGCCGCGCCGGGGTGCCACCAGCCTTTTATGATCCGCGTTCACGCGCGGTCACGGCCTATACCGACTTACTCGAAACACTGCGCCGGGATTCTCCCAGTTCACCCTCGGCGCCGCCCACGCCCCCCAAAGCACAGCCGACTGTCTCGGCGGCGGCGAGCTGAGGCTCCAATGGTCCATCACGCCCCCAAGAACAAAGGGGATGTTTAACGCGAATGGCCTCCTTCCCTTGCCTCCAGATGATCGAGCACCGCGCGGGCTAGGTCGTCGGGATGGTATTTCTGGATGAATTTATTCGCCCCGGTACGTTTGACCATGTCGATATTGAACACCCCGCTGATGGATGAGTGCAGCAGAATATAAATATTGTTGGTGCCGGGATTGGCGCGAATTCTGGTGGTGAGTTCGTAGCCGTCCATCTCCGGCATTTCAATATCGGAAATCACCATCAAGAAATGGCTTGCAATATCAACTCCATCAGCCACCAGTTGCTCGATCAGCTCCAACGCCTGACGACCGTCGTTCACCAGCGTACACTCGATACCAAGCTGCTCAAGCGCGCGCTGGATCTGATGGCGCGCCACGGATGAGTCGTCAATCACCAGCACCCGCCGACCTTGGGCAGCTTTATCCGCCGTCAGCCGCGCCGAAACATCGGTGCTTGCATGCACAACCTGGTCGAGGACCTTTTCCACATCGAGAATCTGAATGAGCTCTTTCTCAACCAGCGTCACAGCCGTGGCATAGGTTTCGCGCCCGAGTTTGCTCGGCATTTGCTGGACCTGATCCCACTTGGTATGAATGATGCGCTCAACCCGGCGAATCAGAAACCCATGCACCGAGCGATTGTATTCCGTGATAATGATGTGGCCTTTTCGCGGCTCTTGCAGCGGAGGAAGCTTCATCGCCAGCGACAGGTCAAGCACCGGCATGGTGCGCCCGCGCAGAGTTGCCACACCCAGCACCAAGGGGTGGGAACCGGCCATTTTAGTCAGCGGTTGCCAGGGCACTACCTCCTGCACCTTGAACACATTAATACCATAGAGCTGCGGATGGTCAAGCCGAAATAGCAACAGCTCCAGGCGGGTGCCAGCCGCGCGGTTGCTTTCAACAGTCGAGCCGTAATTGGTCTGAGTCATCAGGGGTCGCGCAGAGATTTGGGTGAATAACGTCAATCGCTCATTCGACATTTAGGATACAGCATTGGAGGATACCGCACTGGGATCCAGTATTCCGCCGCGACAAGGGGCGCTGTCCAAAGGCTTGTCGTTCAGTATCACCCCAGCGGGCAGAAATCCTCACACTTGTCTCGCAGCACCAGGGTCTCCGCAACCAGCGTCTCGAGCAACACAGCCAAACCTGGTCCGCCAGTCGGTCCAGAGAGTGCTTGCGTCTCGATCTGGTCCGCGACGGCGGCAAGTCGATTCGCGCCCATGTTGATTGCCGCGCCGCGCAGACCATGGGCTTCGGCGCGGATGGCGTCGGGGTCCGCGGCGCTGACCGCGGCCGTCAGCTTTTCGACTTCAGCGGGCAGACCAAGAATAAACTCCTTGAGAATGTCTTGAGCAAAGGCCTTGTCGCCACCCAGTCGTTCGAGCAAAGCTGCCCAGTCGATGCTTTCTTCATCTCGTTCGGCGCTCACAGACGACGCCGTCGGCGGCTGTGCCTCGGTTGCGAGCGCAGCTGTACTGTCGGGGGCTGATGTTCCGATGCACACCGGCAGCCAGCGCGCCAGGGTCTCGGCGACGGCACCCGGGATCAGCGGCTTGGAGACATAGTCGTTCATGCCGGCGGCCAAGCATTTGTCGCGGTCGCCCTGCATGGCATGGGCGGTCATGGCAACAATTGGCACTTGCGGATCCAGCACTCCGGTGGCGGGATCGCGGATGCGCCGGGTGGCCTCGAGCCCATCCATCACCGGCATTTGCACATCCATCACCACCAATGCGTAGTGGCTGTGCTTGAGCCGCTCAATGGCCTGCTGGCCATCATTGGCAAGCTCGATCCCGAGTCCAAGGCGCTCGAGCAGCGCGCAGGCCACTTGCTGGTTGGTGCGGTTGTCTTCCACCAGCAACAGGGGCGCGATGCCGGGCGCGAACCGCGGGGGCGCGCTCGGCTGCCCAGCTCCGGCCTGGACTTCGATCTGACTTGGGATCTGACTTGGGATCTGACTTGGGATCTGGCCTGGTACCTGGGTCGCGACCTCCGCGTTCAACAGCCGCGCAAGCAGCTTATGAAGCAGCTTGAGCCGCACCGGCTTGGGCAGCTCGGCGTCAAAGGCCGAATCCAACCCTTGGGCGCCAATTGCGGGCGAACTGGCACTGGTCAGTAGAACCAGCCGGGTGTCGCCGAGTTTGTCATCGGCGCGAATCATGCGCCCGAGCTGCTGGCCGTCGAGGCTCGGCATTTGTTGGTCGATCAGCGCCAGCGTCACGGGTCTCCCTGCCGCGCTAGCCGCATGCAGCACCGCAAGACCGCCTGGTCCATCGCTTGCCGCCCGAACGTCCAGACCCCAGTGGAGCAAGCGCGCGCACAGTGTCTCGCGTGCCGCGCGGTTGTCATCGATCACCAGTACCCGACTCCCCAGCGCGGCCGCTGGCAAGGCGGACCGGTCCGCCGCCACCGGCAGATCGGCTGGCGGCTGGCACTCCAAACAGGCGGTAAAGAAAAACCGTGAGCCTTGGCCAAAATGACTCTCCACACCGATGCGCCCACCCATGAGTTCACTGAGCTGGCGGGCGATGGCAAGTCCCAGGCCGGTCCCGCCGAACTCGCGCGTGGTGGAACCATCCACCTGACTGAACTTGTGAAACAGCAGCTTGAGCTTGTCCGCCGGAATGCCAATGCCGGTATCCACCACATCAAAGCGCAGATACACAGCGAACTCGCTGCCACATTGACCGCGCGCTTCGCCTTGGTCTGACTCCATGCTCACCAGGATCTCGACCCAGCCGGCGGCGGTGAATTTGATTGCGTTTCCGGCAAGATTGATCAGAATCTGGCGCAGCCGCCCGGGGTCGCCAATCAGGCGCGTGGGCAACTGGGGATCGGCGGCGCACACCAGCTCCAGGCCTTTTTGCTGCGCCTGGTGGGCCAGACTGAGCGACAAATCATCAAGCAGCTCATTGAGGTCGAAAGACAGCTGTTCGAGCCGCAGCTTGCCGGCTTCGATCTTGGAGAAGTCGAGAATGTCATTGATCAGCCCTAGCAGCGCTTCGCCGCTAACGCGCGCGGTCTCGGCGAAGTGGCGCTGCTGTTCGTTTAAGTCGGTCTCGAGCAACAGGCAGGTCATGCCAATGACGCCGTTCATGGGGGTGCGGATTTCGTGGCTCATGTTGGCCAGAAACTCGCTCTTGGCGCGACTGGCGGCCTGCGCCTCCTCGGCCAGACGCCGCGCTTGGGCGTTGGCTTCGGCCAACTGGCGGTTGCTCTCGCGCAGAGCATCCTCGGCCGCCTTGCGCGCGCTCACATCATGCAAAATACAATGTGTACGAAGAAACCCGCCTTTGTGGTCAAATTGGATCTGACCGACCAGCAGCACAGTGACCCTCTGTCCGTCCTTGCAGCGCAATTCCAGCTCGGCCTGCACCGTGCCGGCTTCTTTAAAATCGCAAAACTTTCGCGGAAATTTCTCACGAGTGGCTGGAGTCCAATAATCGCCAAAACCGTGGCCAAGCAGTTCGTCGGCCTGATAGCCAAGCAGGGCGCACAGACGGTCGTTCAGATCGATGTAGCGTCCGTCCTGATCAAGTGACTGATAGGCCACGGGGCCGTAATCGAACAAATTGCGAAAACGCGATTCGCTCTCACGCAGCGCGGCGCGCGAGACGGCCAGGCGCGAGGCAAGCAGCGCCAGGAGAGCACCTGCCAGCAGCGCCCCACTGAGCAGAATCCAGTAGCGCGACCAGACGTCCTGCCAGGTGAAATTGGGACTGGCGTCATAGGGCGGCAAGCGCAGTTCGCGCGCGAGTTGCTCGACCGGCAGATAATCCGCCGGTGGAGCAAAGCCCTCGATGCGCGCGGCCTGGGCCGCGGGATCATCCGGCTCGAGCGCGAAAAGAGCACTGGCCACCCGTCGCACCTGCCGGCCGTCGACCCGGGGCAGCGCCAGGAAAGGCCATTCCGGATAAAGTCGGGTCGAGACCAGATAGGGAAAACCGGGCGGCTGCCGAGGGTTGAGAAGCTTGATCTCGCCGAGATCCAGCCGCTGGTCATGGTTTGGATCTTGGTTCGGGTTCGGGTCTTGGGCCAGGCTCTCGAGGATGCCGGTGCGCACAAAACCAACATCCGCCTCACCTTTGAGCACGGCCCAGAGGGTATCGGCATGACTGCCGGTTTCTATCACCTCGGCCGCCACCTCGGGGAAGCGAACGCCGGCTTGACGCAGTTCGTAGGCCTGAGTCTGATAGCCGCCGAGAAACCGCTGGCCAGGCGTGGCCACACGACGCTTGGCCAGATCACCCAACGAATTGATGTCATCGCGGTCAGCCCGGGTGAAGATCACGCCACCGAGCGCCGCTGTCGATTGTCCGTCCTGACGGCTGATCAAAGTCGCGATGGCACCGCTTAGGGCACCGCGGCTGCGCAGCAACTGATAATGGATGGGATTGGTCAGGACAAAATCGACCTCACCCTGGCTGAGCGCATCTTGTAGCGCATCCAAACCCAGAATTTTCAGCTTGACCTCGGTATCACCCAGGGACCGGCTTAAGTAGTCCGCCAGCGGCTCAAAGCGCGCGCGCATGATCTCCGGTTTGCGAAAGGCAAAAACCCCGAGCCTGAGGCTTTTTTGCACGGGCGTGGGATGATCGACGGCACCGGGCGACGGCTCTGCCGTGTTTGGAATCTCCGACGTTTGTGCGCGGGTGAAGTCCGGCAGACCGGGCAGGACGACCGCAAGCAGGCCAATCAACAGGAGCAGACGCGGATTCATTCAGCCAGTTTCCCCCGAGCGCGCCAAGCCGTCGAGCACTGGCAAGGGTTCGAGTTCATCGAAACACACGATCAGGGAGTTAACCTGCCACTTCAACCTCGCCGCCAAGAGCACTTTATGCAGTTTCAAGCTCTGCCGCAACAGAGGGGTCTTCCAGTATTGAATTTGCAATCTTGTCCAGAACTCCCTCGGTCCCCTCAGTCCCCTTGTGGCTCGCCAATCATGAGGTTGCCCCCATGGACTTGCATCTCACGCACTGTCACATCCCAGCGCGCCAGGCGCTCGGCCGGGTCCGGATGAGTGTCGAAGGAATGGCGCTCGCCGTGCTCGGTGCGCCCGGCACGGCCAAGCTTGGCCCACATGGTGCGCGCCTTGCGCGGATCATAGCCGCCACTTTCGAGGATGTAGGCAGCGAGGTAGTCCGCCTCGTTTTCCTGATCCTTGGAGTATCTGAGTTGCCCGACCAGGGCGCCCACGCCAGCGCCGAGCAGGGCGGAATCGGTGATGCGCGCGGAGCGCTGTCCGCTGTCATAGCCGCCACCGGAGGTGGCCGCCGCGCCCAGGGCGCCCATCACCAGACCACCGACCAAAGCACCGCTCATGGCATTGGCTTTGGTCTCGGCGATATGGTTGGCCGCATGGTGGGCCATCTCATGGGCGATCACCATGGCGATTTCCTCATCGTTCTCGGCATAACTGAGCACCCCTTTCTGGATGACGATGGTGCCGGTGCCGGCGGCAAAAGCATTCAACTCAGGGTTGTTTGAATAACGCAGATCCCACTGGCAGCTGTGCTCGCCAAGCTGATGGCAGATGCGACGCGCGCCGGGTTCCAGCCGATGAAAAATGGCGCGCACCCTGGCCTCGGCCGCGCGGTCGCCGACGCGCTTGGGGCGCGGCGGCGGCATGGCACGAATTTCCCGCTCTGCCTGCCCCACCGCCGCCGGGCTAACCTGCTGGGACAGATGCACCGGGCTGGCGCAGGCGCCGAGCAGCATTGTAAGCAAGGCCGCCGCAGCCAGGGCTGGGGCGGCGCAACAACAGCCGATAGACATGGATGGATATCGGGATTGATTAAAAAGCGATAGATTCATCACCATGTTCCGATTCATGCAACAAACTAAAGCCGCTTGGGCGAGCAGCTGCAGACGATTCAGGGTTTCTGACGCCAACCGAAGCGACACCCATTCTTTCATGTCGTTACTCAGCCTTGTGGTAAGGCGCAGAAGATGAAGAGCATACTCCGGCTCCCGCGTCAATTGAGGATGAACCTCGGCAGCAATTCCAAATGTCGTTTTCCAGCGCCCGGTTGTTGGCCCGGTGATCAGTAGACACGCCATCTTGGCGCGTCATGAAGCGGCTGGAAGCCGCTTCTACACCAGATGGAAGACCCAAATTTGGAATTGCTGGAACTTGTGGATCGCGCGGCAAGGAAGGCGTTAACTATACCAAGCCGCACTAGGCTATGCCGTCAGTCGCCAGTCGGGCGCAAACGCAGCAGTTGCCCCGGGTTTTCGTCCGTCAGCAGATAGAGCCCAGCATCCGGACCCTGGCGCACATCGCGCACCCGCCTGCCGATAGTGAATTTTTCCTCGGCCACCGGGCGGCCGTCTTCAAGGTCGATCCGCCGCAACTCGCGGAATTTGAGCGCACCGGCGAACAGATCGCCCTGCCAGTCAGGGAATTCCTGACCGGTATAGAAGGTCAGTCCGCTCGGCGCGATAGATGGCGTCCAGACCACCAGCGGGGCGATCACACCCGGGCTGCTTTCGCTCTCGGAGATACGCGGCCCCCAGTATTCGCGACTGTAGGTAACCCGTGGCCAACCATAATCACCACCGGCGCTCAAACGGTTGATTTCATCGCCGCCGCGAGCACCGTGCTCGCTGGCCCAAAGGCTGGCATCGGCCGGATTGAGTGCCAGCCCCTGAATGTTGCGGTGGCCAAAGGTGAAAATCTCGGCCCGCGCGTCAGGCTCATCGACAAAAGGATTTTCCGGATGGGGACTACCATCGGCGTTCAGCCGCAGCACCTTGCCGAAGACGGTGCCCAACGCCTGGGCCTGATTGCGGATAGGCTCACCGTTGAAGCTGATGGGCGGATTGCCGCCGTCGCCAAGGCTGACCAGCAGGCTGCCATCGGGGAGCCACAACAGGCGCGAGCCGAAATGCTGACCGCCCGACTTGGTCTCTGGGTTCTGATAGATGACTTCGAAATCGTGCAGTTGGCCGTCTTCAAAACGCCCGCGCCCGATGCGGACGCGATTGGCATCCTCGCTGCCCACGGAATAGCTGAGATACAGCCAGCGGTTCTCGGCAAAGTTTGGATGCGGGGCAAGATCCAGCAAACCGCCCTGCCCCAGGGCCAGGATCCTGGGCAGGCCGCTGATTGGCCGCTCTTGCAGGCGCCCCTCGGCAAGGAGTCGCAGCCGCCCCGGCCGCTCACTGATTACTGCCTGCCCATTTGGCAGCCAGGCGATAGACCAGGGATGCTCAAGCCCCTCGGCAACAGTCTCGAGCCGCCAGCCGCTGGCCTCCTGGACCTTGGTGCTGGGGTGCTCCGGGCTACTTGGCGGAGAGGCGGCCAGCGCCCCAGTCGTCAGTAACAGCAGACTGGCCGCCAGTCGCGCGCGACGCGATGGGACTAGGCGAATGCATTCGCCTCTGCGCGGGAGCACGTCAGCCACCGGCCTTGAGCCAGCCTTGCAGGGCGTCGATCAGGGCCTTGGCCTGGGCAGCACTGGAAATATTAAACTTGGACTGCTGACGATACTCGCCGCCGCGCTTCTGGTAGCGCCGAATCGTATATTTCTCCGGCCCGTACTCGCCTTTCGCCTTATCCCAGTCTTGGTAGCGGAACAGCAGGGTCGCCCAGCTGCCCTTGGACAGAATGACCTTATCGAGTTCCTTGGTGGTTTCAATGCCGTCCTCGACATAGGTCACAGTGAGTTCGTCGACCGTTTCAGCCATTTCTTCTTGTCCTTATCGTGGATTTTTGTGATTTCACTGGTGGAGTTCACTGGTGGAGTTCACTGGTGGATTATGCCGCTCAATTTCACAGGTGAAGGTCAGGGCTGGGCACCGTATTGTTCGAGGATTTGGATCAGATTGGGGTCGGCACCGGCGGCGTGGGCCAAATCGAGCGCGGTGGCCCCGGAATTCGTCACCAGATTCACATCGGCCTCTGCCTGTAGCAGCCATTTGGTGATCTTCAGATTATCATTGACCACTGCCTGATGCAGTGGCGCCCTTCCCTCGGGCCCGAGAGCGTTGAGATCTACCCCACGACGCAGCAGCAGCTCCAGGCTATCGCGGTCGAGTTGGTCCCCGCTCACCAGCTGTCTCAGCAGCACTTGCGGATCATCCCCGGCGCCCTTCTCAATGAGCAATTCCGCCGCGGGCACCCGACCGCTGGCCAGGGCGACATAGAGCGGTGTGTGCCCCAGTGGGTCGCGTACTTCCATGCTCGCCCCATGATCGAGCAATTCACGCGCAATCACCACCTGCCCGTCTGCCACTGCGACCTGCAAGGGGTAGCGCCCATCGGGCCCAGGCTGATTGACATCGGTCCCCCAATACAAGTGCCGCTTGATCTGATCGAGATCGCCTGAGTGCACCGCGCGATAGAGATTGATCGTCGGCCGCGGCGGCTCGGTACAAGCGGCCAGTGCGAGCCCAATTAACAGCCCAGCGACCAGCCAGACTTTTGTGACCAAGGACTGCGGCAGCGCCAGCACAGCGACCATGAGACAACCTCTCGAAACCAATACGAACAGAACCAATTTGACCAGAACCAATTCGATGACAAGCGAGCAAGCTGTTGGCCAAGCCCCTTGACCCGAACAACCCTGACCACCGCGATACTAAGACCCAGCGACCACCGCCCGCAAGCGCGCGCCGCGGCGAATCCTCGTTGCTCTCATCCAAAAAGCGCAATATCATCAAGAACATAACGCCATCCATAGCAAGTCGCAGCACAAATACCTTGAGTGACAGTAAACAAGCCGCCCCAAAGGATGCGAACACCAGCCCATCCGGCCAAATCGAAACCAGCCTGAACACCAGCGGCCCCCTGCGGTTGGAGATCGGTCAGCGCCGCTTTGCCGGCCATGGCCGCATTGATCTGCTGCGCCGCATCGGTGAGACGGGATCCATCTCGCGTGCCGCGAAAGCCATGGGTATGTCCTACAAACAAGCCTGGGACGCGGTCGATGCCATGAATAATCTGGCCGAACATCCCTTGGTGCGACGCCAGGCCGGCGGGCGGCACGGCGGCGGCACCGAACTGACGGACGCGGGCCGACGCTTGATCCAGGTCTTTGAGGCCGCTGAGCGCGAACACCGCCGCTTTCTCGAACGCCTGAGCCAGAGCGTTCAGGATTTTGATCACTTCCACAACCTGCTAGGAGCCATGAACATGAAAGTCAGTGCACGCAATAATCTGCGCGGTATCGTCTCGGAGATCAAATCGGGCGCGGTCAACAGTGAAGTCACCCTGGATATCAAGGGCACCCCGCTGGTTGCCATCATCACCAACGAAAGTGTGACCACCCTGGGTTTGGCGGTGGGCCGTGAGGCCTTTGCGCTGATCAAGGCCTCCTTCGTCATGCTTGCCACCGAGGATGGCGGTCTGCGCACCTCGGCGCGCAACCGGCTGTGCGGCGCCATTGAGCGCCTCACCACCGGCGCGGTCAACACCGAGGTGGTGCTGGCCATGGACGGCGGCAGCCGTCTCACCGCCATGATCACCAACGAAAGCGCGCGCGAGCTGGAGCTGGCCGATGGCGCCCGCGCCTGCGCCTTGATCAAGGCACCGCATGTGATTCTCGCCGTGCGGGACTGAAACGCGGGCAGCCTCATTGCAACGGGATTACGGATTTGCGTCCCTCCAGACAGGATCAGGATTGCGACAACGCGCTCGCCTTCGTCGGCTTTACCTCAGCCAAGGAACCAACCACTGGGCTAACTGACTGAATGGACTTGACCAAAGCGCTGGCACACCGTTTGCTTAATGTTTATCGTTATTGATTTTCGATATAACGAAACCGAATCGTGATTCTTTCTACCTTCACACCCAAAGGGAGCCATTCCATGCGTTCATTCCCTACCACTACCCTGCTCGCCATCACGCTCGGCCTGACCAACATCGCCCAGGCCGAGGAGGTTAGTGTCGCGGTCGCGGCTAACTTCACCGGGCCGATGAAAGAGATCACCGCCGCCTTTGCCGAGGACACCGGCCACCAGGCCAAGACCGCCTTTGGTTCGTCTGGCAAGTTCTACGCCCAGATCAGCAACGGCGCGCCTTTCGATGTGTTTCTGTCCGCCGACGCGGCCACTCCGGCACGACTCGCCCAGGACGGCCTGACCGTGCCCGGTAGCGACTTTACCTACGCCTTGGGCACCCTAGTACTCTGGAGTGCCGATGCCGATTTCATCCCCGCTGGCGAGGGCGCCGCCGTGCTGCAAAACGGGAAGTTCCGCAAGCTGGCCATTGCCAACCCCAAGACCGCGCCCTATGGCGCGGCGGCCATGGCGACCATGCGGGCGCTCGGTGTTGAGGACGCCATTACGCCCAAGTTCGTTCAGGGCGAGAACATCGCCCAGACCTATCAATTCATCAGCACCGGCAATGCCGAGCTTGGCTTTGTCGCCCTGTCGCAGGTGGTCCAGGATGGCGAGATCGGTTCAGGCTCGGGCTGGTTGGTGCCGGGCGACCTGCATGAACCCATCCGCCAGGATGCCGTGATCCTGAAACGCGGTGCGGACAACCCCGCCGCCCAGGCGCTGATCGACTATCTCCAGGGCGAGCGGGCGCGGGTGATCATCCGCGCCTATGGCTACGACCTGGCGCACTGAGGCACGACGAGCATGGGTTTCAGCGATGCCGACCTGCAAGCCATCTGGCTGACCGTGCGTCTGGCCAGCTCATCCACCGTGCTGCTGCTGATCATCGGCACCCCGATCGCCTGGTGGCTGGCGCGCACCCGTTCACGCTTGCAAGGCCCGGTCGGCGCCGTGGTCGCCCTGCCTTTAGTGTTGCCACCCACGGTGCTAGGCTTTTATCTGCTGCTGGCAATGGGGCCGCACGGCCCCGTTGGCCAGTTCACCCAAGCGCTCGGCATCGGCTTGCTGCCCTTCACCTTTTGGGGACTGCTGGTGGCTTCGGTGCTCTCCTCCATGCCCTTTGTGGTGCAGCCGATCCAGAACGCCATTGAGGCGCTCGGCGAACGGCCACTGGAAGTGGCTGCCACCCTGGGCGCCGGGCCCTGGGATCGCTTTTTCACCGTGGTGGTGCCGCTGGCCAAGCCTGGCTTTCTGACGGCTGCCATTCTGAGCTTTGCCCATACCGTGGGCGAATTCGGCGTGGTGCTGATGATCGGCGGCAACATTCCCGGCGCCACCCGGGTGGTCTCAGTGCAGATTTACGACTATGTCGAGGTGATGGACTACGACCAAGCCTTTTGGCTGGCCGGCAGCATGGTGATCTTTTCCTTCCTGATCCTGCTCGCGCTCTATACCCTCAATCCCCAAGCCCGTCGCTTCTAACACGCCACTATGTCACAAACCAAGATTCAAGCGCGTTTCCATCTCGACTATCCCGATTTTTCGCTTGATGTGGATCTCGACCTGCCGGGGCGCGGCGTCACCGCGCTGTTTGGCCATTCCGGCTCCGGCAAAACCACCCTGTTGCGACTGATCGCCGGGCTGAACCGGGTGCGCGAAGGGTATCTCCAGGTTAATGGCGCGGTCTGGCAGGATGGGCGGCAGTTCCTGCCCACCCATCGCCGTCCGCTCGGCTATGTCTTCCAGGAGGCCAGCCTGTTTCCGCATCTGAGCGCGCGCGCCAATCTCGCCTATGGGATGAAGCGCGCCGGCGCGGCGGCCATGGGGCAGGAGGCGCTCGATCAGGCCGTCGCGTTGCTCGGCATCGGCCATTTGCTGGAGCGCCGTCCGCCGCAGCTCTCCGGCGGCGAGCGCCAGCGCATCGCTATCGCCCGCGCCCTGGCGGTACAGCCGCGATTGCTACTGATGGATGAACCACTGGCGGCGCTGGATCTCAAGCGCAAGCAGGAGATTCTGCCCTATCTGGAGCGGCTGCACGATACGCTGGAGATTCCAGTGCTCTATGTGACCCATTCACCCGATGAGGTCGCGCGCCTGGCTGATACGGTGGTACTGCTGGAGCAGGGTCGGGTGCGCGCCAGCGGCCGCGTCAGCGAGGTCTTCAGTCGCCTGGATCTGCCCATTGCCCAGGATCAAGACGCCAGCGCCATTATTCAGGGCCGAGTGCTCAGTCACGATGATCGCTATGCCCTGACCCGCCTGGAGATTCCTGGTGGTCATCTGACCGTCGCGCGGTTAGAGCGCAAGATTCACGACCAGGTTCGGGTGCGCGTCCATGCCCGCGATGTCAGCCTGGCGCTGGATGAACCCGGCACCTCCAGCATCGTGAATATCCTGCCAGCCCATATTCTGGAACTGCGTGAGATTGAACAAGCACAGGTGCTGGTCAAGCTTTGCACCGGCGCCGGCGAGCAAACCCCGCTG
The DNA here is from genome assembly GCF_036208045.1 of Thiorhodovibrio winogradskyi. NCBI lineage: Bacteria > Pseudomonadati > Pseudomonadota > Gammaproteobacteria > Chromatiales > Chromatiaceae > Thiorhodovibrio > Thiorhodovibrio winogradskyi. The sequence continues at coordinate 4,453,824 of NZ_CP121472.1, forward strand.
CTGGCGCGCATCACCCGCCACTCGCGTGACCGCCTGCGATTGCATCAGGGCCAGCCAGTATTCGCGCAAGTCAAGGCGGTCGCTTTGATGGACTAGAAAGCCAGACATCGGATGCTCAGATCACCGACGGTGAAAACACCCAGCGATTGATCAGCGGTTCAATCAGCTCTGGATATTGGCGATAAAGCACGGCAGCGAGTTCCCGTGCGCGCTGGACCAACTCCTGGTCGCGCAGTGGGTCGGCCAGGCGCAGGCGGGCGTGGCCGGACTGACGGGTGCCGAGCACTTCACCCGCGCCGCGCAGGCGCAAGTCAGCATCGGCGATGTTGAAGCCGCTGGATTCCTCGCGCAGCATTTTCAGTCGCTCGAAGGCCTGACCGGTGAGCGGTGGATGGTAGAGCAACAGACACACGCTCGCGACTGATCCGCGCCCGACCCGGCCGCGCAGCTGGTGCAGTTGCGCGAGCCCCAGGCGCTCGGGATTTTCGATAATCATCAAACTGGCGTTGGGCACGTCAACGCCAACCTCAATCACCGTGGTGGCCACCAGCACCTGGAGTTCCCCGGCGGCAAAGGCGCGCATGACCGGCTCGCGCTCAGTGGGTTTCATGCGCCCATGCACCAGCCCGATGCCCTGGCCGGGCAACTCCTGGGCCAGTTCGGCCGCGGCATCCTCGGCGGCCTGGCATTGCAGTGCCTCGGATTCCTCGACCAGGGTGCAGACCCAGTAGGCCTGGCGACCGCTCTCGCAGGCCGCGCGCAAGCGCGCCATGACCTCGCCACGACGGGTATCGGGCACGGCGATAGTCTGTATCGGCTGGCGTCCTGGCGGCAGTTCGTCGATCACGGAAAGATCCAGATCGGCATAGGCGGTCATGGCGAGCGAACGCGGAATGGGGGTCGCTGTCATGATGAGTTGGTGCGGCAGGCGCCCGTCTCTTTGGCCCTTGTCGCGCAATCGAAGGCGCTGATGCACGCCGAAGCGATGCTGCTCGTCGATGATGACCAGGCCCAGCCGGTCGAAGCGCACATCCTCTTGGAAGAGCGCATGGGTGCCGATGACCAGCGGCGCCGCACCAGTTGCGAGCGCATGCACAATGCTTGCGCGCTCGGCGCCCTTGTGACGACCAGCCAACCACAGCGGCTCAATGCCGAGCGGCGCGAACCAGCGTCTGAAGCTGCGCAGATGCTGCTCGGCCAGCAGCTCAGTCGGCGCCATGAGCGCGACCTGAGCGTCGGACTCCAACGCCTGGGCGGCCGCCAGAGCGGCGACAATGGTTTTGCCCGAACCCACATCGCCTTGCAACAGGCGCAGCATGGGGCGCGCATCAGCGAGATCGGCGGTCAGCTCGGCCAGCACTCGGGTTTGCGCGCCCGTGAGTTCAAAGCCAATTAGTCCGCGCAGAGCCGCAACCAACTGACCCGTTCCCGGCAAAGCCGGCGCGCCCGAGGCTCGCAGCTGCTCGCGAAACACCCGCAGCGCCAGCTGCTGCGCGACCAGCTCCTCCAGTGCCAGGCGCTGAAAAGCCGGATGGCGGCGCTCCAGCAGTGCCTCGATGGCGGTGTCCGGCGGCGGTCGATGGAGGATGCGCAGCGCATCGTTGAACCTGGGCAACTTGAGCGGGTGCAGCAGGGATTCTGGCAGCAGCGCCGGCAGCTGTTCGGATCGCTCCCGCAGCAGCGCCAGGCTCTGCTCGGTCAGGGAACGCCAAAGGGTCTGACTCAGCCCCTCGGTCGTGGGGTAGACCGGGGTCAGCGCGGGCACCGAGGCATCCTGCCCATTCCCGGCCTGCGCTGTTGTTGATGGCGTTGTTGGTGGCGGTCCAGCGCCAGAGTCCCAGCTGGAGTCCCAGCTGGAGTCTGGGTTGGAGCCCGTGCTGGATTCGCCATCAGCCGGCTCCTCGGCGAGAAATTCCAGCTCCGGGTGAATCATCTCGAGGCCTTTTGGCCCTTCGCGCACCTCACCGAACACGCACACCACCGCGCCCGGCTGAAACCGGCGCATTAGCGGCTGACCAAAGTGGAAAAACCTCAGCCACAGGCGCCCACCGGTCTTCTGGGCACTATCGGCGAGCTGGACCAAGAGTGCGCGCCGCCGACCCTGATGAATGTCAGCCGTTAGAATTCGCCCCCGCACCAGGGCTTCCTGCCTGGGCCGCAACTGGGTAATCAGGCAGGCGCGGGTACGATCCTGATAGCGCAGCGGCAAATGCAGCAGCAGATCGGCGACACTGCGAATACCCAGGTGCGCGAGGCGTTCGGTCATTCGCGGGCCCGCGCCACGCAGCTGTTCCACCGGCAAGGCTGCCAGACCGGCCAAAGACGCGCTTGGCAATGCTGGTGTTTTCATGCTTGCCCTGGCCCCACAAGCAGGCAAGGCGCCGCCGAACAAGTGTCAGGATAACGGGTTTGATGTGTCCGGGGTTCATGCTCCCGGGGTTGGTGATCACGGGCAGGCCGGACAATGACGCCTCGCTCGCCCATTGCGGCCCATGTCAACCGCGGGCGGCGGAAGTGGGCTTCTCTTCGGTCATCAGGGTTCGCGAGGCTCCGCCCCGGCGGGCTTTTAGCGCCTGGGCAAGCTGATGCACGGCCATGGCGTAGTAAGAGCTGTGGTTATAGCGGGTAATGACGTAAAAATTATCAAAGCCCACCCAATACTCGTAACCACTGCCGATATCAAGCCGCAGCAGGCTCAGCCGCTGCTGACCAGCAGGCAGCCGCGCCACCTCGATCCCGAGCGCGGCCAGCTCCTGCGTGCGGTAGTTGCTCGGAAACCCGGTCTCGAGACTCGCTGGCACGGCCTTGGCAACACGCACCCGCTCGGCCACCGGCTGACCGGTACGCCAACCATGCCCGATGAAATAATTGGCGACACTGCCGATGGCATCCTCGGAATTCCACAGGTCGCGCCGACCGTCGCCGTCGAAGTCGACAGCATAGCGACGGAAGCTTGAGGGCATGAACTGCCCCAGCCCCATGGCACCGGCGAAGGAGCCAACCGGGAGCAAGGGGTCGAACTTCTCATCACGCGCCATGATCAGGTAATGCGCCAACTCGCCGGTGAAGAACTCCGAGCGCCGCGGATAATCGAACGCCAGAGTCGCCAGGGCATCGATGATGCGGTGCGATCCCAGATAACCGCCCCAGCGGGTTTCCACGCCGATGATGGCGACCAGATACTCAGCCGGCACTCCATACTGCTGCTCGGCCCGCGCCAGGGTCGCTGCGTGACGGCGCCAAAAGTCGGTTCCGGCAGCGATGTTGGATTCTTGCAGGAACTTGGCGCGATAGCGCAACCAGGCCCCGGTTGGCTGGGTCGGCTTGCTGGCGCGCGGTCCGGCTCGGTCCATTTGCTCAATGATCCACTGCTGACGCTTGACCTGGGAGAATAGCCGCGCGAGTTCGGCGGTATCGAAGCCCTCTGCCTCCATGCGAGCCATGAACCGCTCAAGCCCCGGATAACCGGCATAGTCTCCGCCCACGCTGCCAGCCGCGGGCCGCGCGAGCGAAGTACCGGCCGCGCTGCCTCGTGGCGCTTCGGCGAACCAGAGCGGGGCGCCATCCGCTGTATCGGAGGCCCTGGTCTGCTGGGTTGAGCAACCACCGAGCGCCACGGCCGCGCAGGCCAGTGGCAGTAGGAATCGCACTTGCAGCTTGATCATACCCTAGATGTCCTCGATGTCGTCGCGCCGGGCACCGGACGATTGACACTTCATCCTTCGCCATCGGCTGTTGGGATTGATTGCGCCGATTTTGCCTGGGCCAATCATTCGTCCAGGACCAGGATGGCATCCATCTCCACCCCCGCGCCTTTAGGTAAGGCGGCAACGCCAATGGCCGCGCGCGCCGGGTAGGGCTCCTGGAAATAGTCCGCCATGACTTGATTCACCAGCGGAAAATGGCTGAGGTCGGTCAAAAAGACATGCAACTTGACCAAATCCTGAAACCCGCCACCGGCCGCTTGGGCGACCGCGAGCAGGTTATCAAACACGCGACGAATCTGCGCTTCCATGTCGCCACCAACCAGTTCCATGGTCGCGGGATCGAGCGGAATCTGGCCCGAGAGATAGACAGTATTGCCGGCCCGCACTGCCTGGGAGTAGGTACCAATGGCCCGCGGTGCCTGGTCGGTGTGAATCGGGGTTCTGGTCATGCTTGAAATTCCGCTTATGCTTGAGATGTCCCTTGTGCTTAAGACATCTTTGGTGGACACCAAATTCGCGCGTCCCGCCCGCGTCACCTTCAGTGTGGCGTGAACAACCGCTGCCACCAGCGCCGCCGCCCCCGTGTCGGCGCAGTCGCCTTGGGCAAATCCACCGGGGCCAGCAAGGACAGGGTCCAGCCCGGCAGCGGCGGATTGTCGCTGAAACCACAGACAACACCGAGATTGTTCGGATCGTAAATCTTCACGAAGCGCGGCTCGCTGAGGGAATCGGCATAAACGATGCCACAAAAATCCTCGTCGTGCTCGCGTTTGAGCAGCAGATCGATTTCATCGATAAAGTGTCTGATCTGCTCCGCTCCACGGGGTGCCACTGGGGGCGGCTCGCCAAGGGCGTAGAGATACCAGCCCTGGTCGGCGCGCTCGCGCAGCACCTGCCAGAGTGCGTCAAGCCGCGGCCAGCGCAAGGCCGAGGTAAAGCTGCCGCGAAATGCGGCCAGATAGGGATCATCGCTTGGCGTTTCGGTGGTCATTCGCGTTCCGCGCTGCTGTGATAGTCTGCCACGCCTGTCCTAAAGACCTTGCTGCTCGGCACTGATTGCTGTTCAGGACAGGTCGTTGTTCCGCACAGATGCTTGAGGATCATGCCGTCATGATGGGCCTGTATGCTGCAAAGATTGACCATCTCCCCCTCCTCGGTCAAGGCAAGGTACGCGACATTTACGCTGTCGATGATCAGTGGCTGCTGATCCTGACCAGCGACCGACTGTCGGCCTTCGACCTGGTGCTGCCCCAGCCCATTCCCGGCAAGGGCGAGGTGCTGACCCGGGTCACGCGCTTTTGGCTCGCACGCACCGCGCATTTGATTCCCAACCAGTTGCCGCGACCGGACGACCAGGCCCCGACACTGGAAGCGCTGCTTCCCGAGCCCGAGCAGCGGGCGCGCATTGGCGAGCGGGCCATGCTGGTGCGGCGCCTGCGCCCGCTGCCGGTTGAGGCCGTGGTGCGCGGCTACCTGATTGGCTCCGGTTGGAAGGATTATCAACAACAGGGCGCGGTCTGCGGCATCGCGCTGCCGCCAGGCCTGGTGCAGGCGGCGCGACTACCGGAGCCGATTTATACCCCGGCCACCAAGGCCGAGGCCGGCGCACATGATGAGAATATCAGCTTCGAGCAGACCCAAGAGCTGCTCGGGCGCGAGCTGGCCGCCAAAGTGCGCGACATCAGCCTGCGGCTTTATCAGGAGGCTGCCGCCTATGCCGCGACGCGCGGAATCATCATCGCCGATACCAAGTTTGAATTCGGCCTTGATGATCAGGACCGCCTGCATCTCATCGACGAGGTGCTCACGCCGGATTCATCGCGCTTCTGGCCTGCCGATGCCTACCAACCCGGGGGCAGCCCGCCGAGCTTTGACAAGCAATTCGTGCGCGATTACCTAGAATCCATTCACTGGGACAAACGTCCGCCCGCGCCTGAACTACCGGCGGAGATCATCACCCAGACCGCCGCCAAGTATGCCGAGGCCGAGCGACGGCTGACCGCCTGAGCAGTCACACTTCTCATCGCTCCCGCATTCTCGCCCGGGATCGACACCGCCACCAAAAAATGCTACCCGAGCAGAAATCCTCTGCGCAAACGCGCTAGAATGCGCGCATCTCAACGAAGGCAATCTTGGTTATGTGGCGTTTTTTGCTACGCGCGCTCCTGGTCCTGGTGTTCGCGCTGATTCTCCTAGCCCTTGTCGGCCCCTTGCTCATTGACCCCAATCCGGCCAAGGAGCAGTCGCCGGCGCGGATCGAACCCTCCGCGGCCACTTACGCTTTCGTCACAATCCCCGTCAGCGGCACTCCGGGCCTGCGCGCGCATTATCGCGACTCCACCGATCCGCGGCGCGATGATTTCGACCCGCTCGGGCAGCGGATTTTTCTGCTGCTGCATGGCTTTACCTTCAACCTGTCCACCTGGGATCCAATGTTCCCCTTCTTCGCCCGGGAAGGACGCACCATCGCCTATGACCAACTTCCCTATGGCCTGAGCGAAAAACCCTTGCCGGCGGGACTCAAGGGCGACAACCCCTACGCCAAGGCATCCGCCGTCGAACAACTCCTCGCTCTGATGGATGCGCTCGAGATACCGGAGGCAGTATTGGTGGGTAACTCCGCCGGCGGCACCCTGGCGCTTGAAGTGGCCCGAAGCGCGCCTGATCGCGTCAGCGCCCTGGTGCTCATCAGCCCCTGGGTTTACGCCACCCGCCCGACCTTCCCCGCCTGGCTGGTCAGCACACCACAAATGAAACGCATCAGCCTGCTGCTCGGGCGCTATCTGGGCGAGGGCATGCCACTGCTCGATCTCTCCTATGCCGACCCTGAGCGCATCAGCGATACCCGGCGGGAACTCGCCGCCAGCCACAGCTGGACGCCCGGTTGGGATCTGGCCTGGGGCGCGTTGATGAATCGCTCCCTCATCGATGCCGTGACCGTTAGCGAGTCATTGGCGGACATTACCCAACCGACCCTGGTCATCGCGGGCGCGCGCGACCGGATCGTCGAGATGGCCGACAGCGCCCGCGCCGCCAATGCCCTGCCCAACGCCGAGTTCGCGGTCTTGCCCGAGTGCGGGCATGTGCCGCACGAAGAATGTCCGGACCTGGTCCGAGCGGTCATTGCCGACTGGCTGCGGCACCTCTGAAAAGGCGGGGACTGGCGCCATCGCGGTCCTCCGGCTGGCTGTTGAAGACCACCCGTTCAAGACCATCGTAATCACCGTCGGGAGCAAGCCGATAACCGCTCAGGTGCCTGCTTCTGGCAAGAATCTGGTTCTCATACCACAGGGGCACATAAGGCAGTTCGCTCAGCAGTCGCGTCTGCAGCTCGCGATACAGCGCGGCCTGTTCCGCCACAGCCTCGGTGACTCCCGCGCGTTCAATCAAGTCATCGACCCGGGCATCGCGAAAGCGCCCGCGATTGGCACCATGAGGTGGCGCCGACGCGCTATGAAACACATAGCGAAAAATATCCGGTCCCTGCACCCCGACCCAAGTCAGGCTGTAGACTTGGAAGCGCCCGGCCTTGATGTCACCAAAAAAGGTGCCCCAATCATAGCTGCGGATGCGAAGCTCAATGCCCACCTCTTGGAGCTGGGCTTGGATCACACTGGCCACGCGCAGCCGAAAGGGATCGCTTGAGGTCTTGTAACTCAGCCGCAGCGGGCGCTCGGGTCCGTAGCCGAGCCCGGCAAGGAGTTCCCGCGCGCGCTGCCGGTCATGGGCATGAGGCTCGAGTTCGGGCGCGCCGGCCCAGTGCTCTGGCGGCAGCAACGCCTGCGCCGGGCGCCCCAGGCCATGAAAGAGGTACTTGAGAATGGCCTCGCGATCAATAGCGTGAGCAATGGCCAGGCGCAGCTCGCGTTGGCCAAGCAGCGGGTCTTCAAGATTAAAGCCCAGATAGGAGAAATTCACCCCCGGGCGGGTTTCCACCACCACCGCGGGCTGCGCGCGCAGATAATCCACCAGCTCAGGGGCAAGATCGTTCTGCAGCAACTGGACCTCGCCGCGCAGAAGTTTCATCACACGCACGTTCGGATCCTTGACCGTGACCAGCTCAATGCGCTGACCATCGCGACGGCGCTCCAGCAGCAGGCGGCCGGATTCAGGCCAGTCACGAACCACGAAAGGACCGCTCCCCAGAGGCGCGCGCGCGAAATCCCGACCGGCCATGATTGCGGCCGCTGGCAAGATTCCCAGACCAAGGTAGGACGGAAACAGCGGGTCCGCGCGGCTCAGAACAAACTCCAGGCGATCATCATCCAGCACCCGAATCTGGTCGATCAGATCCAGCTGGGAGCCATGAGGGGAACCCGTGACCGGATCAAGCAGGGATTGGTAGGTCGCCGCGACATCCGCTGCTGTCAACCAACTGCCATCGGAGAAACGGCGCCCGTGCTGCCCCAGCACAAAGCGGTAGCGCTGGGGGGAGACTTGCTCCCAGTTCGCCAGGCCAGGTACCACCCGGCCGCTGTCATCAAAATCGACCAGTCCACGATAGAGCAAATGATTGACGCGCTCCGAGGTGGCATCCGTTGCATGGCGCGGATCGAGATTGCGCGCGGAATTAGCGATGCAAAATCTGATCACGCCCTCGGACTCATTTGGCGCGCCGCAGGCGGCAAGCAGCAGACAGGCGCCAAGGCCAAGCAGGCGGGTCTTAAGTGGTCGCTGGCTGTTAGACACCGATTGGAGTCCGAGTGCGAAGCCGTCGCCCGGGGCGCGCCCAATTACCAGCGGCGGAACGGATGGCGCGCCAGGCTGGCATTGAAGTAGCGCGGATCATCCGACACCTCGGCGCCCAGCCAGTCGGGGCGCGGAAAGCTCTGTTCGGCGCTGGGCAGTTCGATCTCGGCCAGCACCAAACCCTGGTTTTCGCCCGCGAACTCATCGACCTCCCACAGCCAGCCGCCCTCGCGCACCAGATAACGGCGCTTGTCGATCAGCGGCCCCTGGGCGAACTCCGCGAGCATGGCCTCGGCATCGGCAGGTGGTATTCCGTACTCAAATTCCGAGCGCGCAATCCCTTTGGTAGCGCCCTTCAGCGTCAAGAAGGCCTGATCATCGCGCACCCGCACGCGCAGCGTCAGACGCGCATCGCCGCTCAGATAGCCCTGGCGAATGTGCGACTCGGACTCCACCCGCGCGCGCCAACTGTCATCCTTGATCAGGAATTTGCGTTCGATTTCAATGGCCATGGGCGTTACTCAAGCCGCATCGCGAAGACCGGCGTGGATCAGGAGATCGTTATGTAAAAGTCAGTCGGCGCGAAAAGCTTCAACCTCGCGCGTCCGAATAAGCATCGGCGATGGATTGCGCCAGCGCCGCCAGCCGCCCCTGCTCGATCGCCGCGCGCAACTCGCGCATCAGACGCTGATAGTAGGTCAGATTATGCAGGGTGTTGAGCCGGGCGCCGAGCATTTCGTTGCATTTATCCAGATGATGCAGATAGGCGCGGCTGTAGTGGCGACAGGTGGCGCAGTCGCAGTCCGGGTCCAATGGGCCGGTGTCGGTTTTATGCACGGCATTGCGAATGCGCACCACACCCTGACTGGTGAACAGATGGCCGTTGCGGGCATTGCGCGTGGGCATCACGCAGTCAAATAGGTCAATGCCGCGCTGCACGGCGGCGATCATGTCCAAAGGCGTGCCAACTCCCATTAGATAATGGGGTTTGTCGTCCGGCAGGCGCGAGGCGAGATGATCGAGCACCTGTTCGCGCTCATCCGCTGGTTCACCGACGGACAGGCCGCCGACGGCGTAACCGTCGAAGCCGATCTCCCGCAAGCCCTCAAGCGAGGCGCCGCGCAGATCGGTGAACATGCCCCCCTGCACGATGCCGAACAGGGCCGCCGGATTGTCCGCATGCGCGGCCTGGCTGCGCGCGGCCCAGCGCAGCGAAAGCTCCATGGAGGTGCGCGCCTGCTCGCGGGTCGCCGGATAGGGGGTGCAGTCATCGAAAATCATCACAATGTCGGCACCGAGCGCGCGCTGCACCGCCATGGATTCCTCCGGCCCCATGAAAAGCTTGGCGCCGTCGACCGGGGAGCGAAAATGCACCCCCTGCTCGGTGATCTTGCGCAGATCGCCCAGGCTGAATACTTGAAAACCGCCGGAGTCGGTCAGAATGGGACCGTCCCAGTGCATGAAATCATGCAAGTCACCATGGGCCGCGATAATCTCAGTGCCGGGGCGCACCATGAGATGAAAACTGTTGCCGAGAATGATCTGGGCACCCAACGCCTGGACTTCTTCTGGCGTCAGGCCCTTGACGGTGCCATAGGTACCCACGGGCATGAAGGCCGGGGTATCGATGCTCGCGCGCGGCAGCCTGAGCTGGCCACGTCGCGCAAGGCCATCGCGATGCAGGACCTCAAACTTCATCGCGTCCACTCCTCTGACCGGCCTCCTCGAGCCAGGCACTGAGTCCATGCAAATCAGCCACTTCCGCCATGGGCGGCTCCAGGTCTTCGGGCCAGGACAAATCATGACGGTTGACCCAGATGGCATCGAGCCCGCAGTGGCGCGCGGCCTGGATATCACGCAGGGGATCATCGCCGACATGCAGAGTCTCCGCCGGACTCACCCCGGCCCAGCGCATCGCGGCCTCGAAGATGGCTGGGTCCGGCTTGGCGGCACCCACGCCAGCGGCGGTCAGGGAGTGATGAAAGCAATCCTTGAGCGGCGTCAGGGCAACATCGGCATTGCCATTGGTCACCGAGACCAGCCGGTAGTCCCGCCCAAGCACGGCCAGCACCCCGGGCACCTCGGCATAAGGCGCGACCAGATTGCGATGCGCGCAAAACAGGGCCACGGCCTCGGCGGCCAGGCTCGGGGCGTAGTCGAATTCCGTCAGCAACAACTCCAGGGAGACTTGCCGCAGCGCAGTCATATCGTGGGCAATCTCCGGGCGGGCGACATAGAGTTCGCGCCGATGCCGGCGCAGACTGGCGAGATCGTGCGCGGCGGCCAACCTGGGGACTCGCTCATCGAGCCAGGCGTGAAACCGCGCCTCGGCACGGTCGATGGTCGGCTGACAGGGCCAGAGGGTATCGTCGAGATCCAGTGTCAGCAGGCGATAGGTTGATGTCAAACTCCTTCCTCCCGATCCCTCGACCTATTAAAGAGAACCTCACAAACCCGAGAGCGGATTCCTGAACACAGCCATTTGACCCGACTTGCCAATCGCCACGGCCGGCCTGATCTTTAGCCATCAGGCGCCCGCTGAGGGGGCCATCGTCAAGCTCGCGACAACCCTTCACGGAGGCGGCCATCATGTTTCCATTCGGCAAGAAACTCACACTCCCAGGCCCGGGCGATGCCCTGCCGGGGCGCAGCCAGCCCATGGTGATCGGCGGCCAGCATCTGGTGCTGGGAACGGCGATGCGCCCGCCCTTCCCGGATGGCATGCGCCAGGCCATGTTTGGAATGGGCTGCTTCTGGGGTGCCGAACAGCGCCTATGGCAACTCGATGGCGTCCATACCACGGCGGTCGGCTATGCCGGCGGACTCACGCCCAACCCGAGTTACGAGGACGTCTGCAGCGGCCAGACTGGCCACGCCGAGGTCGTGCTGCTGGTGTTCGACCCCGTTCGTTTGCCCTTCACCGCCTGCCTGGATGCCTTCTGGAGCAGCCATGATCCCACCTCTGGCATGCGCCAGGGGGTGGATATTGGCACTCAGTACCGCTCGGTCATCTTCACCGATGGGGATGATCATCTCGCTCTGGCCCAGGAGAGCCTAGCCGCCGAACAACAAAGGCTCGCTGCCCGGGGCGGTGGCACCATCACCACGGAGGTCCGCGCCGCACCGCCATTCTATTATGCCGAAGACTATCATCAGCAGTATGTCGCGCGGCGCTCGCGCTGAAGCCGGGCCTGAAGCAATGGGCCAGGTTCGGCACGCCAAAGAACTTCACTCAGTCAGCACCAGCCGCGGCCCGATCCAGCAAGACCAGTGCCCGCCCGGCCGCGGCGACCTGGGCCACGGGCAGATCCTCTCCCTGCTGCCATTGGCGCAGCGCCTGGTGCTTGCCGGCGCCTGTTACCAACAGTAGCATCCGCCGGCAGGACGCCAATGCCAGCGGCGTCAGTGAGACGCGCTCGGGCGGTGGCTTGGGCGCCCCATGCACCGGCATGACCAGTACATTGTCGGGTAGGCTCTTTCCTGGGAAAAGGCTGGCGGTATGCCCGTCCTCGCCCATGCCAAGCAGCACCAGATCGAAAGGCACCGCCTCGGCCACCACCGGGGTATAAGCCAGCGCTGCCGCGTCCGGCCCGAGTTCGGCCGGCATGGCGGCAAGCTGGTCTGGCGCGATGCCGGCTGGCTGCAACCACAAGCTAAGCGCCATGCGGCTATTGCGCTCGACAGCCTCCACTGGCAGACAACGCTCGTCGCCGATGAAAAAACGCCAGCCGGTCCAGTCCTCCGGCCTCTCGGCCAATCGCCGATAGGCCGCCTCCGGCGTGGTGCCGCCGGCTAGCACCAAATGAAACCGACCGCGCTCGGCCACCGCCGCCCTGCCCTGCTCCAGAATCCAGTCAGCCGCCGCGGCGGCCACCGCATCGGCATCGGCCAAAACTTGGGTTTCGACACCCGGCAATTGCATCGCTCGGCCCTCTTGCTCAGTGATGAGACGGCTCAGTGATGATCATGCGCGCATTCGGCCGCGCCGCTCAGCTCGCCAGCAACATAGGCGTCAATGGCCTCGCCCACGCTTGGATGATGCCCGGTGGCGACCTCGATACCGAGTTGTTCGAAGAACTCGATGGCCCGTCCACCCATGCCGCCGGACAGCACCACGTTGGCCCCAAGAGACTTGATAAAATCTGGAATCTGCCCCGGCTGATGCTGCTCGGCATAGGGGTTGACGCAGATGTCCGTTGACTTGACCTGGCTTTTTTCGTCCAGGGTGGCCAACACAAAATGGCTGCAATGGCCAAAGTGCATCGACATTTCTCCAGCTAGCCCGCGGTCGTCGTTCGCCGTCACGGCAATGGTCTTCATTCAGCTTATCCTCAGGTATTGTGAAATAGAACGCAGCGCCAAGGCTGGCCTGCTGGCCCAGGTTCGCAAAGGCTGCCGACATTAAAGCCGAAAGGGGCGCCGACTCACATTGCCGGTTATCAAGCACACCGCTCTCTGGACTCAAAAAGCGCGACAGGGCACTATAGGCTTGGCACCACGGATCAAGAAATCATGCGACAGGATCATGCGATGGAGATTAGCGGAACAATTATTCAAGTCATTCCGGAAAAGTCCGGCACCTCGGCGCGCGGCCCCTGGCGCAAGCAGGAATATGTGCTCGAGACCCAGGCCGAGTTCCCGAAGAAAATCTGCTTCATGCTGTGGGGCGATAAGATCGACGAGTTCGCCATCCGCCAGGGCCAGCAGTTGCGCGTCGAGGTGGACCTCGAAAGCCGCGAGTACAATGGCCGCTGGTACACGGATGTGAAAGCTTGGCGGGTTTCGCCCTTACAACAGACAGAGGATGGCCCACCACCACTCGGCATCGAAGAGCCACCGCCCTTTGCTGATGACGGTTTTGGTGATCCGCCCTTCTGATAAAGCGCCGCCACCATTGTGACAAAGGGCTTGCCGGCCAGCTGCAGACTCAGGCCTTTCGCCCTTGACCGGCGTTTTTGCCACGACGTGGGCGCGTTGCCGCCGCCGAACGACCAGGAGCGCGGTGCAAGAGATGTCCATCGAGAAAATGAAGCAGAGCCAGCATCGGATGCCGCCACCACAGGCGCGGCTCGGCATAGCGGGTCACTTCGCGCGTCGCCCTTGCCAGTGTCTCGCTGTAGCAGCCAATGCGGCAGTCGATACAGGCGTATTTCGACTCGCCAAAGGGGCAGTGATCGAGGCGACTCTGGACATCGCCGAGAAAATCCGAACACTCGGCACAGAGACCATTGCCAGGCATCCTGCCCTGGTGATGATCGCGACAGTAAAGCGCGGTCATCGCCGCAATGGCGCGCTTCTCACGACCGATGCGCGGGCCCTGGTTTTTTGGTCGATGACGCCCCTTGCCGCGCTGAGACAACTTGGCCAGGTGGGCGCGGCCGCCATCGGGCTGATTTCCGCCCGATTGATCAGCCCGACCGGACTGTCCAGGCTGCTCGCCGATTTGTTGCCTGTGGCTCTGCGTCTTCATAGACCGATTATGCGCGCCAGCGAAGCTTCTCGCCAGACGCCATTCTTTGGACCAGCGCCGAGCGGTTCCCGCCGACAGAAGCTCACTCAAATACCCTCGGCTTTGAGCTTGGGGTTGGTCGCTGCTCTGCTCGCTAGCGGCTGCGCCTCCCAAAGGTACCCGGATCTCAATGCACCGGATCCCTTGGCGCAAGATTTGCCGCGGAGGGAAGATCAGATATCCGTGGGCTCGTGGGAGCATTCGCGTCAGGCATTGTCAGGCAGCACAAGCCCTGCTGAAACCCATGCTGTCCCCACCTCGGAGCCACCCTTGGCTGCCGAGGATGGCGAGCACGTCAGACCCAAAGCCAAATTGCCAGACCCGCCCGATCCGGCCAGCCTGCCGCCGGCCAAGCAGCGCCGCATCGAAATTCAACTCAAGGACCAGCGCTTTCTTTATTTCGAGGACGACCAACTGGTCTGGTCAGGACCGATTTCATCCGGTACCCGCCAACACCCCACGCCCAAGGGTCGCTTTCGGGTACAGAGCAAGGACATCGACAAACGCTCGGGCAGCTATACCAATTCTTTCAACCGCCCCACACCCATGCCCTACTCGCTCCAATTTCATGGGCCCTATTTCATTCACGAGGGCTACCTGCCAGACAAGCCGGCATCGCACGGTTGTGTGCGGCTGCGCTATGAGGATGCCAAGTTTGTTTTCGACCGCATGCAGCTGGGTGATCGCGTAATCGTGACCAGCTGATAGGAGTCAGTCGATGGCAGCGCCCCGGCGGGATCCCTTTGCTAAAACATGAGAAATTGGAAGATTGCGCATCCGCCTGGTCGATGTCGGCGATTTGCACTGTCGCGAGGTTGACTTCCCGGAAGACCTCGCGCGGAAGCTGGCGCGGTCTGATGCCTGTTGAAAGCTAAAGCTCATCCCGCGGCACCACCTCAGACCAATAAACTGCTGATTCATGGTCAGCCCCCCGACCTGCCAGACTCCTATCATCGGCGCAGGCAATCGCCATCATCCGAACAACCGATTTTTGCGATTCGCGCATTTGGCCCAATATAGCCGCCAGGCGTGGGGTATTACTCACGCCAAGCGTTTCCCGAACCCGTTTTACATCTCTGTCTTTCACCCCAACTCAGGAGAACATCATGTTTGCAGATCACACTGGCAAACCAGTCCCGAAAGTCACCTTCCGCACCCGTACCGATCACGACTGGGCCGATGTCACTACCGATGATCTCTTTGCCAACAAGACGGTCATTGTCTTCTCCCTGCCCGGCGCCTTCACCCCGACCTGCTCCTCCACCCATGTGCCGCGCTTTAACCAGCTCGCGCCAACCTTCAAGAAGCTAGGTGTGGATGACATCATCTGCATGTCGGTCAACGACGGATTCGTCATGAATGCCTGGAAGGAAGACGAGCAGGCACACAATCTGACCTTCGTTCCCGATGGTAACGGCGAGTTTACCGAGAAAATGGGTCTGTTGGTCGACAAGGACGACCTGGGCTTCGGCAAGCGTTCCTGGCGTTATTCCATGCTAGTGAAGAACGGCGTGGTCGAGAAGATGTTCATTGAGCCAGAAAAGCCTGGCGACCCCTTCGAGGTCTCCGATGCCGACACCATGCTGGCCTACATGGCCCCAAGCGAGCCCAAGCCGCTGAATATCACCGTCTTCACCCGCCCCGGCTGCCCCTTCTGCGCCAAGGCCAAAGAGGCCCTGACCGAGGAAGGCCTGCCCTATGAAGAGCTGGTGCTAAACCGCGACTACACCGAGCAAACCTTGCGCGCAGTGACCAACGGCACCATGGTGCCCCAGGTGTTTATCGACGGGCAGAAAATCGGCGGCTCCGACGATCTTGAAGCCTGGCTGGCCAAGCGCTAAACGCCACTGACCAGGTGACGCGCGATCCGGGGGCTGCCTCCTTCCGGGTCGCCGCATCCGTCAATGCACAACCGGCCAGGAATCGGGCAAGATGCTCATGACCTGGCCGTTCGCGATTGTGACCTCCCCCCTCACACAGCCGACCATCGGCCTGAAATAGGTCACGAGTCGATTCTCCCTTTCCATTCTCCCCTGCTTTCGATCTGAAGGAGTCAGCCATGGAACAGCATTTCGATCTCATCGCCATTGGTGGCGGCAGCGGCGGCCTGGCCGTGGCCGAGCGTGCCGCGCAGCATGGCAAAAAAGTCGCCCTGGTCGAACCAGCCAAGCTCGGCGGCACCTGCGTCAACCAGGGTTGTGTACCGAAAAAGCTCATGTGGTACGCCGCCAATCTGGCCGAGGAGGTGAGGCACGCAACGGAAATGGGTGTCGAAGGCAGCAGCGGCAAGATTGACTGGACCACCCTGACCGGCGGTCGCGACCGGGTGATTTCCGGCATCAACAATTACTGGGACGGTTATGCCAAAGAGCAGGGCATCACTGTCATCGACGGCTTTGCGACCTTTGTCGACAGCCGTCACATCCGCGTGGGTGACACCACCTACAGCGCCGATCATATCGCCATCGCCACCGGCAGCCAGCCGATGGTGCCACCGGTGCCAGGCAAGGAGTTGGGCATCACCTCCGATGGCTTCTTCAAGCTGAAAGAACAGCCGAAAAAGGTCTGCATCATCGGCGCCGGCTACATTGGCATCGAATTCGCCGGCATGCTGAGCGCCATGGGTTCGGACGTGACAGTGGTCGCACTCGAAAGCCGCGTGCTGGAAGTCTTCGACCCCATGATCAGCGAGACGCTGGCGCATAACATGGCACTCTCTGGCATCAAGACGCATTTGCCCTTCGCCGTCGCGTCGCTCGAGCAACAAGGCGACAGCCTGGCCATCCGCAATCGCGATGATCAAGTGCTCGCGGGCTTCGACACCATCATCTGGGCCATCGGGCGCACCCCCAACACCCGCGACTTGAACCTCGAAGCCGTGGGCATCGAACTGGAAAAAGGCGGCATCATCGCCACCGACATCTACCAGAACACCAAAATCGATGGCATTTACGCGCTCGGCGACATCACCGGTCGCGCGCCACTCACGCCGGTCGCCATCGCCGCCGGCCGTCGTCTGGCTGATCGACTGTTTGGCGGCATGCCGGATCGGCATCTCGACTACAGCAATATCCCCACGGTCGTCTTCGCCCATCCCCCGGTCGGCAGCGTCGGCCTGACCGAGGCCGCCGCCCGCGAGAGCACGGACGAGAAAATCACCATTTACAAGACTGAATTCACCCCCATGCGCTACGCCCTGAACAAAGCAGGCCCCCGCACGGCGATGAAACTGGTCTGCGCCGGCAAGGATGAACGCATCCTCGGCATCCACATGGTTGGCGACGGCGTCGATGAAATGCTCCAGGGCTTCGCCGTGGCACTCAAAATGGGCGCGACCAAGGCCGACTTCGACAACACAGTGGCCATCCACCCGGTCAGCGCTGAAGAATTGGTGACGCTGAAAACACCAGAGCCAGATCCTACCTGAACGCGAGCAAGCCAGAGCCTGAGCCCTAGTCTGGACAGGCCAAAAACAGGATCAGGATGACACGGCCGTGCTGACTGCCCGGCCGTTTAAATCAATCGTATTCCTCAACCCACCCCCACCTTTGGCGCTTTCGAGCCCGCTGGCCGCGGGCTCGCAACGCAATGTCGGCGCGGCGCGGAAACCGGCATGGACGCCAACCTGGCATTTTTGCCAAAGGCCCAGCGATAACAGTCCCTTGCATAGGCCATGACCGGGATCACATAATCCCGCACCTCCGGCAGCCAGATGCGACCGGCAATGGGGAGAAATCCCATTCGGCCATAAAGGGATAGGGTCTGCAAACTCACCAGGGCCGTGATGTGACTGACCCCCCATGATCGCAACACCGCAGCCGTGGCTCGGTACAACTCGCGCGTCACCTGCCGCTTATGACGCCATTCTCTCCGCACCGCCAACATGCCCGCCGCCCCTACAATCGGCGCTTGTCCAAGTGCGACGGAAGACGGCAAGAGCAAGCCTTCCAGATACGGCTGATAGACAAAATGCTGATCAAGCGGCAGACCAAAACCAGTGTCGGCATTCACGCGGATACAGCCCACGGGCTCGGCATCATCCTGGACAAGAATATGCGCGACCTTGGGAATCCAGTCGTAGCGGTCCATAATGCGTTCACCCGGTAACAAATGCCCCCGATAGCGCCCTTCCTCCTCGACATAGACCTTTTCCCGTAGCCAGAGGATGTGATCCAAGTCCTGTTGCTGGCAAGCAACCTTAATATTGATAGTCATGTTTCTGGCGTAACAGTAAAAAACATTGCTGCAGTCTAAGCCAACCTAGGGTGGCTCGCAAAACAATACTCCAGCGGCTTCCGGCATGAAGCCAATCCAGCTCCCCTAGCGATCTTTATCCATGCTGTCCTATCAGCCAGGACCAGCAAGGGCTCCCCCACCCATCTCAAGCCTGGGACGGGTCGGTTATACTCTGCCCCATCAGTCACCCTTCATCTCCGGATCCCTTTCCCATTCAGCATGCTCGAGAAAAACTACAATCCCCTGCAGATCGAACAATCTTGGTATCAGCGCTGGGAGACCGCCGGCTATTTCGCCCCTCGCCGCAAACCTCATTCCGCAGCGGGCGCGGCACGCGAGACCGCAACTAATGCGCCCTACTGCATCATGATCCCGCCGCCCAATGTCACCGGCAGTTTGCACATGGGACATGGGTTCAATAACACCGTGATGGACACCTTGATTCGCTATCGGCGCATGACAGGTGAACAAACCCTGTGGCAGCCAGGCACGGATCACGCGGGTATCGCGACCCAGATGGTGGTCGAGCGCCAGCTCGAGGCCGAGGGCAAGACGCGGCATCACCTGGGGCGCGAGGCCTTCATTCAGCGGGTGTGGGACTGGAAGGCTGAGTCCGGCGGGCAGATTACACGGCAACTGCGCCGGCTCGGTTCCTCGCTTGATTGGGCGCATGAGCGCTTCACCATGGACGAGGGCCTGTCGACAGCCGTGCGCGAGGTGTTCGTGCGTCTGTTCGAGGAAGGCCTGATTTATCGCGGCAAGCGGCTGGTCAACTGGGATCCCATCCTGCACACGGCGGTGTCCGACTTGGAGGTGCTGTCGGAGGAGGAATCCGGGCATCTATGGGATATCCGCTACCCAATGACCAATGGCACCGGCAGTCTGACGGTGTCCACCACCCGTCCGGAGACGCTGCTGGGTGACTGCGCGGTGGCGGTTAATCCCGAGGACGAGCGCTACCGGCATCTGATCGGCGAGTTCGTCGAGCTGCCGCTGACCGGGCGGCGCATTCCAGTCATCGCCGATCCGCACGCCGATCCGGAAATGGGTACAGGATGTGTCAAGATTACCCCGGCACACGACTTCAACGACCACGAGGTCTGGCTGCGCCATCGCGACGAGAGCGCCATCGCTGACCAACCTCACGGCGGCCTGATCAATGTGCTGACCGCCAGCGCCGCCATTCGCGCCAACACGCCCGAGGAAGGCGCGCTGATTCCAGACGCCTACGTCGGCCTTGATCGCTACGCGGCGCGCAAGCGGATTCTCGCCGATCTCGAGGCGGCCGGTCTGCTCGCCGCCACCCATGAGCACAAGCTCATGGTTCCACGCGGTGATCGCTCAAGCGCGGTGATCGAACCCTTCCTGACTGACCAATGGTATGTGCGCGTTGCTCCGCTGGCCGAGCCAGCCATTCGCGCGGTCGAGGTTGGAGACATCCGTTTTTATCCAGACAACTGGAAGAACACCTATTTTGACTGGATGCGCAACATCCAGGACTGGTGTATCAGCCGCCAGATCTGGTGGGGTCACCGCATCCCGGCCTGGTACGACGCCGAGGGCAATATTTACGTCGGCCGCGATGAGGCCGAGGTGCGCGCGCGCCACCAACTCCCCGCCGATTTGCAACTGACCCAGGATCCGGACGTGCTCGATACCTGGTTCAGCTCCGCGCTCTGGCCCTTCTCGACCCTGGGTTGGCCGGAGCAAACCGAGCGACTGCGCACCTTCTACCCCACGGCGGTGCTGATCACCGGCTTCGACATCATTTTCTTCTGGGTGGCGCGGATGATCATGATGGGGCTGAAATTCATGGACGCCGTGCCCTTCCGCGATGTTTATATCCATGGCCTGGTGCGCGACGCCCATGGCCACAAGATGTCCAAGTCCAAAGGCAATGTACTGGACCCCATTGACCTGATTGACGGCATTGAGCTTGAGCCCCTAGTCGCGAAACGCACCCGTGGGCTGATGCAGACCCACATCGCCGAGAAGATCGCCAAGCAAACCCGCAAGGACTATCCCCAGGGCATTCCCAGCTTCGGCACCGATGCGCTGCGCTTCACCTTCGCCGTGCTGGCCTCGACCGGGCGGGATATTAAGTTCGACCTCGGGCGCATCGAGGGCTATCGCAACTTCTGCAACAAGCTATGGAATGCCGCGCGCTTCATTCTGATGAACACTGACGGGCAGGACTGCGGCACCGCCAACGAAGCCGTCGAACTGAGCGCCGCCGACCGCTGGATTCGCGCGCGGCTCAATACCACCATCGGACAGGTGCGCGAGGCGCTGGACCATTATCGGCTCGATCTAGCCGCCCAGGCGCTTTATGAGTTTACCTGGAATCATTTCTGCGACTGGTATCTGGAACTCTGCAAGCCGGTGTTGAACAACCCCGAGGCAAGCCCGGAGAGCCTGCGCGGCACCCGTCAGACGCTGGTGCGCACCCTGGAGGCGCTACTGCGGCTGATGCACCCCATCATGCCCTTCATCACCGAGGAAATCTGGCAGAAGGTCCATGAGTCCGCTGGCCAGCCAGGCGACACCATCATGCTTGCGCCCTGCCCCGTCGCGGACTCCAGCCTGGCCGACGCGGACGCCGATTCCGAGGTCGACTGGTTACAGGCCTTCATCCTCGGCATGCGCCGCATCAAGGGCGAGATGAATATTCCACCGGGCAAGCCACTGCCGGTTCTCATTGCCAATGCCAGCGCCCAGGATCGCGCGCGCATTGACTCCACCCGGGCCTATCTGGACTTTCTTGCCAGGACTGAGTCCATTACCCTACTCGATGATGAACGCCAGGCGCCCGAGGCTGCCATGGCGCTGGTCGGTGAGATGAAAATCCTCATCCCCATGGCCGGACTCATCGACAAGGACGCCGAGCTGGCAAGATTGGAGAAGGACATTGCACGTTTGGAGGCCGATCTCAAGCGCGTCGGCGCCAAATTGGACAATCCCAGCTTTCGCGACAAGGCCCCGGCCGCCGTGGTGGAAAAGGAGCGCAAGCGCCATGACGAGCAGCAAGCCGCGTTGGAACAACTCAGCGACCAACGTGAGCGCATCAGCCGGCTGTGAGTTTAAGCCATTATCAGCTCGAAGCCCAAATCAACCCGGCTAACAGCGGACAAACACCCATCAGGTCATTGCGCTTCTGACAAAGCTTCGCCGAATCCCGACTGAGCGCATCCGGGATTCCTATTAGTTAGAAAAAACCAGTTTCGTCATTCAATACCAGTCAGTCTTGCCGCGGCAACATCACCAGGATCAATCGTGGATCTACCCAAACGACCGACGAATCCGAAAGGCACCCGCGCCCTTTCAACCATCACCATTGTCGATTCACTCGCCGAGATCACCCGCTACCAGGACAGGGAACTGCTCGAACGCAGCCTGGCCATCACCCTCTCGGAGCTGTTCCCGTCGGAGACCTTTCGGCTGTTCCAGATCGTCATGGTCGAGGACAGAATCAAGGCCGCCCTGGTCGCCTATGCCCGAGATGGCGTCATCGTCTCCGAGTTGAATCAGGATCAGTGCCAGCTCTCCGAGCCCCTGCTGGAAGCCGTTGCCGAGGCCATCGACAGCCGCACAGTGGTTGAGCTACCCGACCAGCGTGCCGGCATCACCCAGATTGTTTACCCGCTGTACGACAAACGCGACGATGTCTACGGTGTCTTGCTCCAGCTCACCCCCGAGCCCGGCTTCAACAACCAACGCCTGACTTACGGGCTGTTGCGCATCTACTCAAACTATCTTGCCCTGCTCGACGACAGCCACCGCGACCGCCTGACCAATCTGCTCAATCGCGAGACGCTCGACACCGAAATCACCAAACGCATTATTGCCCATGCCGGCAGCAGGGGGCCCGAGCACGCCAAGCGCCGCAACGCGGACAAGACCCGCGCCTGGCTGACCCTGGTGGACATCGATTACTTCAAGCGCATCAACGACGGCTGGGGCCATCTCTACGGCGACGAGGTCTTGATCCTGCTCGCGCGCCTGCTCGAGAAAATCTTCCGCCAAGAGGATCTGCTCTTCCGCTATGGCGGCGAGGAGTTCGTCGTCCTCTTCCAGGCGCCTGGGCCGGACATTGCCCAGAGCATCTGCGAACGCGCGCGCAAGACCATCGCGGAGCACATCTTTCCTACCGTCGGCTCGGTCACTGTCAGCATCGGGGCCACCGAAATCCGCGATCAGGACGGTGTTTCCATGGTCATCGACGAAGCCGACAAAGCGCTCTACTACGCCAAGGAACACGGCCGCGACCAGGTGCGCTTTTACTCGGACCTGATCAACTCAGGACTCATTGACACCAAAACGCGCGCCAACGGTGGAGGCGTGGACTTTTTCTAATCCAGCACCTGGCAATACCCAAGCTGGTTAAAACGCCTGATACATTAGGCGCGCCCAGGCGTTATCAGGAAACCCTCTGATAGTAGAGATTTTGCGGGTGCTGAGCCTCGGCGAAGAAGTACCAGCGCTCGGCAACCAGGCCGAGATATTGAATCAGGAACGCCAGAATAGGCAGGTTGGGCGATTTGGTGACATAGGCCAGACCAATCAGCAACACAGGCACGGGAAAGACCAGCACCATGAACAGCGACCGGACCATTGTCAGGGTTCGCGGCCCCCTGTGATGAAAGAACTCCCGCGTGTTGAAAGAGCCAGCTGAGAAGCCCTGGGATGTCTGGGCAATACCTTGATGACGCACGCCGATGGCGGTTTTGAGGTTGCTGCGGTATTTAATCCGACGATTGCGCAGCAGGGAGGCGCCGCGCGACAGGAAGGCAATGGCGGTGAAAATCACCGCCCAGGTGCCAAAGAAGGTGACCAGGTCATTGCCAAGGAAGGCCGAGTAAGCCGCCGCCAGCATGAAGCCAGAGGCCAGGCCAAAGAAGGTAAAGTTAAACACCGTCAGCGGCGAGGCCCATTCCTGCAGGAATTTCACGCTGGCGTAAATCATGGCGGTAGCGACAAAAAGCGCGAAGGCCACCAAGGCACCGAAGACACCAACCAGCAGGCTGGCATCGACCGGCAGCGCATCCTCGCCGGCCACCACAAAGGGTTGGGTCCAGCCCATCCAGTGGATCAGACCAAAGGTCGCCACCAGCACCATGAGCAAGGGCAGCACTATGACCTCGCGCGACAACCAGGAGGTGCGCCATTTAGTCGCCGTGCGCCAGGCCCGCTCCGGTCGCCCGAGGTGGAAGAAGGAGGAAACAAGCCCAGTCAGCAACAGGGCGAAAGCAATCAGGCTACCAAAGAGATAATAGTCGGAACTCTGTGCCTCGATCAGATGAATGCGCGAATACACCTGTCCGGTGACGAGCGCCAAAAACAACCCCTGACCGGCACCGAGCAGGGTAGTGAGAAAAATCACGGAAAAGGCAGGATGCATGGTCTTTCACGAACTCTTGTAATCGGTGGTCGGTGAGCGGTGATCGGTGGCCTGGCGCATACGCGCTACCAGGTCACATCCTCGAGGGTTTCCTCGCCGTGGTAAACGGTTAGGTCTTCCTTCTTCAGCGGATTATCGACGCGCTGGAGGTCATCCTCGGTGATGTGCATGCGGTTCTTCTGTCGCGGCAGATAGTGGTTCGCCGGCTGCGTCCCCCACTCCGGCATCAGCGCATAGCCGCCGCGCTCGCGAATGGCGATTGACACCTCGGAATCCGGATCATGCACATCGCCATAGAGGCGCGCGCTGGTCGGACAAGCCAGCACGCAAGCGGGCTTGCGCTCGGCTTCTGGCAGGGATTGGTCGGTGATGCGATCAATGCACAGAGTGCATTTTTTCATCACCTTCTGCTGGGCATCGAGTTCTCGCACGCCATAAGGACAGGCCCAGGAGCAGTATTTACAGCCGATGCATTTGTCGTAATCGACCAGCACCACGCCGTTGTCCTCGCGCTTGTAGGACGCACCTGTTGGGCACACCGGCACGCAGGGCGGATCCTCGCAATGCAGGCAGCTCTTGGGAAAATGGACAGTCTCGGTATTGGGATAGCTGCCCACCTCGAAGGTCTGCACCCGGTTGAAAAAGGTGCCGGTGGGATCGGCGTCATAGGGATTCTCATCCACCATGGGCCCGGCCCAGCCCGAGGTGTTCCACTGCTTGCACGAGGTCACGCAGGCATGACAGCCCACACAGACATTCAGATCGATTACCAGGGCGAGTTGAGTCATCGCTGTACCCTAAGATGCAGCACGCCTAAAGCGGCGTACCTGACACGGAAGCACCCCGGGGGCCAACACCCCCTTGGCGCCAAATCATGATGGATCGGCATCGCGAGCGCGTGTGGCTATTTCTTGCCGAAGACGCCAGCCACATAGGCCTGCCAGCGCCCGCGCGGGCGGGTCAACTGCCCGGGCAGGGCTTTCATCGGCGTGAACTGCGGCTCGGTGATCTTTTTGCTGGTCGGTTCCGCCGGGTAGATACGCACCCGGGTGTCGAACCAGGCCGCTTGCCCGGTGAGCGGATCGGAGTTTGACAGCACCTGACCGCCATCCTGGGACACCACCGGCAGCTCCTCGCCAATGACATGATTGAGCAGGAACCCCTTCTTGGACTCATCGGCATTGGCGCTCAGCCCCCAGGCCCCGGCACCCTTGCCGATGGCGTTCCAGGTCCAGACGGTGCCCGGCTCGACGGCCTCGGAATAGCGGCACATGCACTTGACGCGGTTGAGATGGGACTCGACCCAGATCCAGTCGCCGTCCTTGATGCCCTGGGCAATGGCCACCTTGGGATTCACGAACAGATAATTGTGGCTGTGAATTTGCCGCAACCAGGCGTTCTGGCTGTCCCAACTGTGATACATGGCCATCGGTCGCTGGGTCAGGGCCGTGAGCGGATAGCGGTTTTTATCCACTCGCTGCGCCTCCAAGGGCTCATAGTAGAAGGGCAAGGGGTCAAAAAAGGTCTCGATGCGCTCGCGATAGCGCTCTGGCGGGCGGCGTCCGGGCCATTTCCCCTGAGCCGCGGCGCGGAAACGTTGCAGAACCTCGGAATGGATATGAATCAGAATCGGCTCGGCCCACTTGGTCATGCCATGAGCACGCGCCCAGTGCAGATAGCCCTTGTTCCAGTTGCGCATGTACTGGTAACTGCGCGGTAACTCGTAGTGGAAAAAGCAGTGATTGGCGGCATACTGCTCCCACTGGTTGGGATTGGGCTCGCCTTTCATCGCCTTGTCGCCAAACTTGCCACGGAAACCAGCCAGAAACCCAATGCCGGAACCCGGCGAGGTCTCATAATTGACCACGAAATCCGGGTAGTTGCGGAACTTGGGCGTCCCGTCGTCGTTGGTGAAGGCCGGCAAGCCAAGGCGCGCGCCCAGTTCAATGAGCACATCCTGGAAGGGCCGGCACTCGCCCTTGGGCGGCAGCACGGGCAGGCGCACGGCATCGACCGGGCCGTCAAACTCGGAGATCGGCCGGTCGAGCATAGAGAGCACATCGTGGCGCTCCAGATAGGTAGTATCGGGCAGCACCAGATCGGCAAAGGCGACCGTCTCGGATGAATAGGTGTCGCACACCACCAGGAAGGGGATTTTGTACTCGCCGTTCTCATGCCGGTCGACCAGCATCTTGCGCGCTTCGACCGTGTTCATCGACGAGTTCCACGCCATGTTGGCCATGAAGAGGAAGAGGGTGTCGATGGGATAGGGGTCGCCGCGCCAGGCGTTGGTGATGACATTGTGCATCAAGCCATGCGCCGCCAGCGGGTATTCCCAGGAGAAGGCTTTGTCGAGTCGCACCGGCTCGCCCTCGGCATCGACGAACAAATCCTCCGGCTTGGCTGGCCAGCCGAGCGGCAGGCCGTCGAGCGGGGTATTCGGCTGCACGGCGTCCGGGCTGTTCGGTGGCTTGGGGCAGGGCGGAATCGGTTTGGGAAAAGGCGCCTTGTGGCGAAAGCCGCCCGGGCGGTCGATGGTGCCCAGCACCGTCATGAGAATGCTCAGCGCGCGGATGGTCTGGAAGCCATTCGAGTGCGCCGCCAGGCCGCGCATGGCGTGGAAGGCCACAGGGTTGCCGGTGACCGAGGCATGCTCGTTGTCCCAGGCATCGGTCCAGCTGATCGGCAGCTCGATTTTGTGGTCGCGCGCCATGATGCCCATTTCATGGGACAGGCGACGAATGGTCTCGGCCGGGATGCCGGTAATGCCAGAGGCCCATTCCACCGTGTGCGGCTCAACCCGCTCCTTGAGCAACTGAAAGGAGGTCTTGACTGGAGTGCCGTCCTTCATGGTGAAGGCACCGAGCAGGCGCGGGTCGGCGCCCTTGGTGTGAGAGAGCACCTCGCCGCTGTTGCGATCCCACCAGAACTTGTCCTGCGGATCGGTACAGCCGCGGGTGACATCAATGGAGGTATCGCGGTAGAACATGGCGTGATCGTCACGCTCGGGATCATCAATCACCAGCTCGGCGGCGTTGGTGTATTGGATGAGGAAATCCCGGTCGAACAGGCCGGTCTTGAGAATCTCGTTGATCAGCGCCAGAAAGAGCGCGCCGTCGGTGCCGGGTTTGATTGGCACCCACTCGTCGGCGATGGCCGCGTAGCCGGAGCGCACCGGGTTGATGGCGATAAAGCGCCCGCCCTGGCGTTTGAACTTGGACAGCTCCTTTTTGAGCGGGTTGGAGTGATGATCCTCGGCCGTGCCGATCATGACAAACAGCTTGGCGTGATCAAGATCCGGCCCGCCGAACTCCCAGAAGGAGCCGCCGATGGAGTAGATCATGCCGGTGGCCATGTTGACCGAG
Organism: Thiorhodovibrio winogradskyi; assembly: GCF_036208045.1. Lineage (NCBI taxonomy): Bacteria > Pseudomonadati > Pseudomonadota > Gammaproteobacteria > Chromatiales > Chromatiaceae > Thiorhodovibrio > Thiorhodovibrio winogradskyi. Next base: position 4,480,728 of record NZ_CP121472.1, read on the forward strand.
CAGAAGCCGCCGTGGGCGGCATAATTCGGCGTGCCAAACTGCTTGGCGAACATGCCGGTGAGCGCCTGCATCTGATCGCGCCCGGTGAAAAGCGCGAACTGCTTGGGGTCTTCCGCGCGCAGTCGCCCGAGGCGCTCGGTCAGCATGCTCATGGCCTGGTCCCAGGAGATTTCCTCGAACTGGGACTCGCCACGCTTGGCATTGGCCTTGCGCCGCAGCGGCTTGGTCAGACGCGCCGGGGAGACCTGCTTCATGATGCCCGAGGAGCCCTTGGCACAGAGAATGCCTTGGTTCAGCGGATGATCCGGATTGCCCTCAATGTAGCGCACCTCGCCATCGCGCAGATGAACGCGAATACCACAACGGCAGGCACACATGTAGCAGGTGGTTTCCTTGACTTCGTGGTGGCCGATGGACTGATCGGAACGAGAGGCGGGATCGTGCATGGAGGGAACCCCTGAAGGCGGCTGCCGGGTAAATTAGCAAAGCCTGACATTCTACTCGGCCCAGGCGACTGGTTACAAACCGCAATCTCCTAGGGTTTTTTGATTGGGGCTTCGGCCCGAGGTCATTCAGCCAAGCCGTCTGCATCTGAAAGACGCCGCGACTAGATCAATGAATCCGCGATTGATCGATCTCCTTATGGTCGATACAACCGTGTCATGGGCGCACAAAAAATGGGGCGCACAAAAAAGGGCCTTGCGGCCCTTTTTTGTGCGGGAGTGTGGTGAGAATGCGTTAGCGCATGTCAGCCGGCAGCCAGGCTGAAACGCGAGCGCGCTCTTCGCTCACATCAATGTCGAAATGCTGGTTGAGAACATCCAACGCCTCGTCAAGGTCGGAGCAGCCCCAGTCGTCCATGACGACATGATTGTCGCAATCCTCGACGTGATAGCAGTGCTCGGGATCGACGGCGTCGTAACGCAGGCGGAATCCGGAGCCCGCGGGTTGGTTCCACTTGTAGCGGATCACTTCGTTTTGTTCGTCGTACATGTTGATCTCTTGAATTCGGTCAGTGGCGTGATGCTTGGTGGGCACTTGAGGATTGCCTTGTACTTTTTTCCCGAACGGCTCCCGAATGGACTGCCTGAGGTCAGTCGCGAAAACCCGCGCTCTAAATGATGCAGTTTGACGCGCCTAATACACAGACCCAATCGAACACAAGCAGCATTAGCGTCAGATTGTTTCCATCAAAGTCATTTGGCGATCTAGGGAAAACCCGATTCGGGCAAGCCCCAAGTGGCGAAACCGACAATGTTGCATCGAGGTAACATCTCGATCTCATGCCTTCAGTTTAGACCGGATCAGCAAGCTTGACAACCGGGAAAAAGATCGAACTGCGAAGAAAATCTCAGTCAGGACGCTAGCCGATGACCAGCTCAGACAAAAACTGACAGCCGCGGGAAAAAAGTGACAGCTTTTTGCTAAAAAGCGACAGTCAGCTGGCACGGGCGCCACCACTCCAGTCAATGCCTCCGACCCGCCGCATACGCGGCGATGATCAGCGGACCAGCTTGAGCGGATCACCGGGGTCCACGCCTTCCATGAACGGGATACGTCTGTCGTTGTGTGTCACCCGGTAGATCAGTCCCATCCAGTTGCCGACCACGCCCTCGGCGCTGTCGTGCCAAGTGTTGTCAAGTCCGGCCGCGATGCGCGCCTCTGGAAACTCAGGTGGCGAGCGGCCACGATCCAGATAACGATCAACCAGATCGCGCTGCTCGCGCAGGATAGCCTTGGCCTTGAGGTTGAAAAAATGCTCGGGGAAAGGCGGATAGTCCTTGCGCGCGCCACTGATGTAACGCCCCACCTCGCGTTTGTATTCCTTGAGCAGGGAGATAAGATCGTATTCCGGGTGGCCCTGGAACATCACCAGCCGGAAGCCATCCTCGCTCACAGCCAGATGCACGCCGGCCTCCGGACTTTCGACCAACACCCGGCAGCCGGCGGCCTCGAACTGCGCGCGGCTGATCTCATTAAAGCGGGAATGCGGCACGTCAAACAGCGTATTGACCGAGCTGACCAGCGGGTGGGCGCGCTCGACCACCCGGTGCGCATAGACACCCCAGCATTTCTCCGGCAGACGCTGACGGCGCTGACCGTGGCGGAATTGCATCACCGCATGGGTCGCCAGGCAGGAGCAGAGGCTGGAGGTCACATGCGCGCCCGCCCAGTCCATCACCTCGATCAGGGGCCCCCAGAAGGGCTCGTCGGCCAGGTTGGGCCCGGTGACATTGGCGCCGGTGACAATCAGGGCATCAAGGCCCTCTGTTTTCAGCTGACTGAAGGGCTCGTAGTAGCGTTCAATGTAGGCCGCCGCCTCGCTGGAGCGCTTGAGTCCGTCGAGCGTGAAGGGGTGGACATAGAACTGCGCGATCTGATTGCTCTGGCCAATCAGGCGCAGAAACTGGCGTTCGGTCGCGCGCAGGGCGGCGTCCGGCATCATGTTGAGCAGGCCGATGTGCAGCTCGCGAATATCCTGCACGACAGCATGTTCGGCTGGCAGGATGTTCTGGCCTTCTTCGCGCAGGCGCTCGAAGGCCGGCAGATCGTTGTGGGCAACCAGGGGCATGGGCGGGCACCTCAGTTGTCGAGTGGTTCGGGGTCGGTATCCGGCTGGACCGGCGGCTGGACCGGCTTGCGGGCAATGGCGGTGGCGAGCAGCTCGATAAAGTCGGGCTCATCGCGCACCTGAGCGACCTCCTTGGAACTCACGCTATAGCCATGCGGCCGGGCGATGGCCTCGTAGCGCGGCACCCGCGAGTGGAACAGCCGCGGGAAGACCCAGCGGGTGAAGTCATTGGGGTCGATATCGGCGACATACTCGAGGCCATGCTCGGCGAGATAGTCCTTGACCGCCGAGAGTAGGAAATCCGGGCGAAAATACAGCGGCTTGGGATCGGCCTGGGCGCGTTCGATCAGCTTGATCTCGTCTTCCCGTGGCACCTGAATGTAGAGAATCAGCGTATGACGCGCCAGCAACTCAATGATCTCGGGCTCGTCGAGTTCACACAGGCTGCCGCCGACATCGTTGACGAAGTGCTGATAGCCGTAGATTTCCCGCGCCTTGTCGATAAAGCTAGGCACATCCTGCATGGCTTGGATTTCGGCCGCGCGATAAAGCGCCTGACGACGGGTGAATTCCTTCAGCCCCATGCCGCCTTTTTCTGGATCGCCTAGCTGGCCAACGAAGCTTAGCACCGGCCCCAGATCGGTGATCTTGATGTTGTTCTTGATCGCGATCCAGTCGCGCCGCAGCAGATCGCGCAAAAAGGGCACCTGCATGGCCTGGCTTTTGATCAGATCCAGAATGGGCTCGTCGAGATAGCGCGTGCCGATGCGGTAGTCGCCCGAGTAGTGAAACCAGTCATTGCGGCGCAGCAGGGCGGAGAGATAGGTCTTGCCAACGCCGGACATGCCGAGCAGGGTCACCCGCCGGTTGGGCCATTGGCGGAAGGATTCCGGGGTAAATTTCACGTCGAGAGTCTCGGTGGAAGAGAGTGGTCAGGGGTCAGGGGTCAGGGGTCAGGGGTCAGGGGTCAGGGGTCAGGGGTCAGTCCGGGTTGCGGGCGGTCTGTTTTTCTTCCAGCAGCGCCCAGCGTTCGTAGCATCGGGTTAGCTCCTGGGCGACGGCATCCAGGCGCGCGCTGGCTTCGGCGGCGAGGGTCTGGGCATCACCGCGCTGATAGAGCGCCGGATCGGCGAGCGCTTGTTCCAGCGCCTGCTGCTCCTGCTCCAGTGCCTCGATTTGGGCTGGCAGGGCGTCAAGTTCACGCTGATCCTTATAGCCCAGTTTGGTTGGCGCGCGCTTGGCCGGTTCCTTGCCCGGGGCCTTGGACGCGGCCGCGGGCTTGTCCGCCGATTGCCCCGTGGCCGCCGCGGGCGGCGCCGGACGTTGGCGCAGCCAGTCCTGATAGCCGCCGACGTACTCGACCACCCGCCCTGGGGCCTCGAACACCAGGCTGGAGGTGACCAGATTGTCGAGCAGCTCGCGGTCGTGACTGACGATCAGCAGGGTGCCGTCGAAGGCATACAGACGTTCCTCAAGCAGCTCCAGGGTTTCGGCGTCCAGATCGTTGGTTGGCTCGTCGAGCACCAGCAGATTGGCCGGCAAGGTAAAGAGCTTGGCCAGCAGTAGGCGGTTGCGCTCGCCGCCGGACAAGGCTGACACCGGCTGACGGGCGCGCTCGGGCTCGAACAAAAAATCCTTGAGGTAACCGAGCACATGCTGGCTGCCGCCGGCAATCTCGATGCGCTCGCGCCCGCCGGCAAGGTTGTCGCAGACGCTTAAATTCGGATCGAGCTGGGCGCGCAGTTGGTCGAAATAAGCTACCTGCAGCCGCGTGCCGCGACGAATGGTCCCGCTGTCGGGTTCCAGCTCGCCAAGCAGCAATTTCAGCAAGGTGGTCTTGCCGACGCCATTGGGGCCGATCAGACCAACGCGGTCGCCGCGCAAAATGGTGGTATCCAGCCCGGTGACGATGGGCCGGTCCCCAAAGGCGAAGCATAGATCCTGGGTCTCGACCACCAGACGCCCACTGCGCTCGCCGCTGTCGATGCGCAGGCGCGCCTGGCCGCCGCGCTCGCGTCTTTGCTGGCGCTCCTGACGCAGGGCTTCCAGCGCCCGAACCCGGCCTTCGTTACGGGTGCGTCGCGCTTGCACGCCCTGGCGAATCCAGACTTCCTCGGCGGCAAGCTTTTTATCAAAACGCGCGCGTTCCAGATCCTCGGCGTGCCAGCGCTCCTCGCGTCGGCGCAGATAGTTGGCGTAATCGCCCGGCCAATCGGTCAGTCGACCACGGTCGAGTTCCAGAATGCGCGTGGCCAGTCGCCTGAGAAAACGCCGGTCATGGGTGATGAACAAAAGCGCGCCGCGATAGCTCAGCAGGAAGTCTTCCAGCCATTCGATGGCCTCGATATCCAGATGATTGGTGGGCTCGTCGAGCAACAGCAGGTCCGGCTCGCGCACCAGCGCCTGGGCCAGCAGCACCCGCCGCCGCCAACCTCCGGAGAGGTCGCCGTAGCGCGCCTCGGCATCCAGCCCCAGACGGGTGATGACCCGCTCGGCGCGCTGCTCCAGCTCCCAGCCACCTTCGGCCTCCAGCCGCTGTTGAATGGCCGCCAGGCGTTCCATCTCGCCACTGCTCGCGCCATGGCCAACCCGCTGGCTGAGGCGATGGTATTCCCCGGCCAGAGTACCCAAATCGCCCAAGCCGGCGGCGACTAACTCCAGCACGGTTTCAGCCCCGCCGGGCGGTGCCTCCTGCGCCAGGCGCGCGACCCGCTGCCCGGGTGCCAGGCGCATCTCGCCGCCATCGGGCTGGATGTCGCCGGCGATAATACGCATGAGGGTGGATTTGCCCGCGCCATTGCGTCCGAGCAAGCAAACGCGCTCAGCCTTGTCGATATCGAGATCGACACCAGCGAGCAACGGCTCGGCGCCATAGGCCAGGGACAGGGCACGCAGGGATAAAATGGGCATAAGCGTCGGTCAGAGCAGTCTTGGGCGGCGGCTTCCGCGCATTCGGGACAATCCGTCATGATAGCGCAGGATGACGCCCATGCCCGACTACAGCGGGGGCGAAAATCCGGTACACTTCCGCACAAGCGCCCGGCAGGCCAGACAGCCATCGCCAAATTGCAATGACAGGACGCATTGCCAGTCTCGCCCTGGCACCTGATCCAGCATCAGCATCCAAACACCCGCATTCACTATCACCACAGGGGCCGTGATCCGCATGAGCAAGCCCATCACCTTTCACGAAGCCTGGACCGGCGAGGCCGACTGCCGCAACTGCGCCCTGCGCCAGTCGGTCCTCTTCGCCGGCCTGCAGGAAAAAGATTTCGAGACCATTCACGAGCCGATTGAGCAGTCCAGCCTCAAACCCGGCACCACCCTCTACCAGACCAATGACCAGGGCGAATTCATGTTCACCGTGCGCTCGGGTGCGCTCAAGCTGGTCCAGTATCTGCCCGACGGCAGCCAGCGCATTGTGCGCATCGTGCGCGCCACCGATGTCCTTGGGCTGGAGGCACTGCTCGGCGAGGGCTACCAGCACGACGCCATCGCCTTGCAGCCGACCGAACTCTGCCGCTTCCCGACCCGCACGGTGCAGCAACTCGCACAGGACAACCCCAGCCTGCATCGTGAACTCATGGCGCGCTGGCAGCATGCCCTGAATGAAGCCGACGCCTGGCTGACAGAACTCTCCACCGGCTCCGCGCGGCAGCGCGTCGCCCGCCTGCTGCTACGTCTGGTGCGTGATCGCGAATCGAGCGAGTGCCAGCTCTTTAGCCGGGAGGACATGGGCGCCATGCTCGGCATCACCACCGAGACCGCCAGCCGCACCATTGCCGGCTTCAAGCGCGAAAGCCTGATCGTCGAGTCGCGTCCCAACAACTTCCTGCTCGACATCGCCAATCTGCGCCGCATTGCCGAGGATTGAATCACCACCTGAAGTATTGCGCCTTTTCAATGCGACCACCGGATTCGGAGATTACCCTGCCGCCAACCTTGATGCTCGCGCATCCCAGCTCCCTCCGCATCCAGCGTCGATGATTCCATGACCACGCCTGCCGCTACAACCGCCGCGCCCGAACCCCGCCTCAAACACTTCCCGGTCGCCTTCTTCGCCATCGTCATGGGCCTGACCGGCGTCTCCATTGCCTGGCACAAGGCGCAGAGCACCTTTGGCATCACCATCGACATGGCCGGCGGCCTGCTGTGGGTCGCCATCGGCGTCTTCGCCCTGGCAGTGGCGCTGTATCTGACCAAGCTGGCGCGCTTCCCCCAGGCCGTGATCAAGGAAATCGGCAATCCGGTGCAGCTCAATTTTTTCCCGACCATCTCCATCAGCCTGCTGCTGCTCGGCATCGCCTTGCTGACCACGGCTCCCGCGGTGGCCGAAGTGCTGTGGATGCTCGGCACGGCCCTGCATCTGCTGCTCACCATTTATGTGATGAGCGTGTGGATGCACCACGACCATTTCGAGATTCATCACATCAACCCGGCCTGGTTTATTCCCATTGTCGGCAATGTGCTGGTCCCCATCGCTGGCGTCCCTCTGGGGTATGGCGAGCTGTCCTGGTTCTTTTTCAGCATCGGCCTGCTGTTCTGGCTGGTGATGCTGACCATCATCATCTACCGCATGCTCTTTCATCACCCGCTGCCAGAACGCCTGATGCCGACCTTCTTCATCCTGATCGCGCCACCGGCGGTCGGCTTCATCGCCTACGCGCGCCTGAGCGGCCTCATGGCAATGGGCCCAACAATGGTCACGGACATGGCCGGCCCGGATGCCTTCGCGCGCATCCTCTACTACAGCGGGCTCTTCCTCACTCTGCTGCTGGCGACCCAAATCGGGCGCTTCCTGCGCATTCAGTTCTACCTGTCCTGGTGGGCCTACTCCTTCCCACTCGCGGCCATCACCATTGCCACCTTAATGATGTACGAACTCACCGGACTGCGGGCCTTTGCCATCATTGGCTGGATTTTGCTCGCGGCTGTCACACTGGTGGTGCTTTTTTTGCTATTTCGCACCGCGCAGGCCATTGGCGCCAAGCAGATCTGCATGCCGCACGTCTGAACACCCCTGTAACGGCTTTCAACTTACAACCACTCAAATAGCCACGGGCTGCCGCGACCTTCTGCCGGCAGCAGGACGCATACATGCGATGAAACATCAGCTATTATTCGAGAAATATCCGCTGTTCGTCATGGAAATCGGCCGCGATGAGACTGACTTCGACTCGGTCGACGCCATCTGCGACCACCTGCGCGAGCGCATCGACGCACACCGCTGCGCCCAATTCATCGCTGTGTTCGATCACTACGCCCACACTTGCGCCCTGCCGGAAGGCCATGTCGATGACGACATCAGGGCCGCCAAGAACGTGATCTTTTGCTTTGGCATCGCCCTCCCCTGCCCCGAGGCCCTGGCCGTGCGCCCGCGCTCCATCGGCGTGGCCGAAACCTCGCGCGGCTTTATGATCAGCTTCATGGAAACCCCCATGCCCATCGCCAACACCGCCATGGAAGACTGGGCAGAAGGACTGCGCCATACCCAGTCCGACAACAGCAGCGCCAACAGCCAGCAGGCCGCCTGATGCGCATCGCCGTCAGCAGCCAGAACTTCCGCACCATCACCAGCCACGCCGGCAAAAGCCGCCGCTTTATGCTGTTCGACATCGGCCCCGACAGCGGCATCACCGAGCGTGAGCGCCTAGATCTGCCCAAAGGCCAAAGCCTGCACGACACCCAGGGGCCAGATCACCCGCTGTTCGAGCGCGGCCTCACCCACCTACTCACCGGCGGCGCCGGCGAACGCTTCATCGAGCGCATGGCCGCCCGGGGGATTGAGGTCATACAGACCAGCGAGCCCGAGATCGATAAAGCACTCAATGCGCTAGCCGCTGGTAAGACCCTGCCACCCGCCGCGCCGCACGAGCACTGAGCCGCGCCCGCCATCGGCCTGACGGGAGACAGATGACACTCAACGCCTCGCGGTTTCTGGCTCCCGAGCAACGGATGCCGCGATTCGACCCCACCGCGGACGACGCGGCACTGCTGCGAGCGCTCATGAGTTCCATCCGCCAGACGACAGGCTCGCCGGACCCAGCACCTAAAGCAGTCGCCCCCCCAGATGAGCTGGATGCGCTCTTTGCCAACTCAAGCTTTCCCAAAGGCCATGGCCGGCTCACCCTGGTGCTCTACGCGCCCGGTCACAGCCGCATTATTGTCAGCCGTGGTCCCAGCAAAAACGGGGCACCGTCCTTTGCCGAAGCCTTTGGGCGACTCCTGCGACATCCCCGAGTCCCGGCGCTGGCGGCCCTGGATTTTCGGCTGCAAATCGACTTCACAACCTCGGCGTCGCGCCCTGTCGACATCTACCGCGTCGGCATGGCCCAACAAGGCGAGCGTCATTTCGAGATTGGCCTGGACGGCTTGCTGTTCAAAGACAGTCAGGGTAAGGCGCAGATCTTCCTGCCCGGAGACGCTTACGTTCGCTCCATCATGGGCATGGGCCAACTACGCGATTATCTGCGCCTGACGCACAGCGAGGAACATCTGCGCGGCACCCAGTTCGCGTGCTTTCAAACCCAAAGCTATCTGGCCTCGGGCGAGCGCTGGCTGCGACTCTATCGCGGATACCCTCTGGTCGGCCCCCTCACCAAAGACAAGGTCGCGCACGCGCTGAGCCTGGCCATTGATCACATCAAACACACGCAACAGCCCGACGGACGTTTTCTTTATTATTACGACGCGGCACGTGATTCCCGCCGCGATCATGAACACCCCAAACGCGACCCGGATAAAAACCCTTTCTACAATATCCTCAGACACGCCGGCGGCGGACTCACCTGCATTTATCACGAGAAGTACAACAAAACCGGCGACACCCTGCCCAACATTGCGCGCGCGCTCGACTTCCTGGTCGCCAGCACAAAGTTTGCCGAGTACAAAGGCCAAACCGGCGCTTTTATCTATAGCGAAAAAAAGGCCAAGCTCGGCGGTACCGGCGTCGCGCTCTATCTTGCCAGCGAATACCAACTGCTCACCGGCGATACTCGTTATGAACACTGGTGCCATCAACTCGCCTGGCACCTGCTGCACCAAATCACTGAGACTGGCGAGTTCATTTACTACAACATCTATCTCGACCGCCCCATCACGCCCGAGGAAAACCACAAGTACTTTTCCTTCTATTATCCGGGCGAGGCCGTCTGTGGTCTGGCCAAGTATCTGCACCTAGCCGCGCCGGATCAGCGCGAATCGTTTTTTAACGGGCTACGCAAGGCCTTGCACTACCTGCTGATGGTCCGCCCGCACGAGCGCGCCAAGGAATACACCCTCGTCCCATCTGATTCCTGGCTGATGATGGGCATTATGGAGCTGTGGGATTTCCCGCAACTGCGCAATGCCGCCTATGCCGACTTTGTCTTTGCCGACGCACGCAAAATGATAGGTCAGCTCTACACTGTCAAAGATGCGCCCTACCCCGACTACGCCGGCGCCTTTTACTACAGATTCGGCGATTATCCCTATGCCGATGGCGCCCGCTGCGAAGGGCTGCTTGGCGCTTACGAACTCGCCGTCAAAATGGGCGAGGACACACTCGCCAGCGACCTCTGGAGCGCCATCCAACTCGCCGCCTGGTCGGTCATGCACCTGGTCAACACCAAGGACGCCATCTACGCCGCCCCCAACCCAAAGCTAGCCCTTGGCGGTATCCGCTTTAAATACACCAGACAATGGTTCCGCATCGACACCATCCAGCACGTAGCCTGCTTTTACGCCAAGATGCTGCGACATTGGCCGGCCGAGCCAAACTCGATTAGATGCTGACTTGGCCAAAAATCACCTAGAAAAGCGCAGGCAATCGATTCCAACCGCGAATACGCACCCCCAGACCTTCCATGGCCTCCTGACCGCCATAGATAAGGTCCGAGTAGATCTTGCGCAGTGCTTCGGTCACAAAGGTGTCGGGGGAGATGACCATCCGCTCCAGGTCGAGATCGGCCAAAATATGCAAAATCCCCCAGCATGTCCCCACCGCTTATCACAAAATCATGCTAGCCTTTCAAAAAACTCAAACCCTTGCCTGACAGAACGCAGAGGCTCGATATGACTCAAAGCTACACGGCGAGATACACCAAAATCGCTTCTGGATACCTTGGCCAACTCATCGAGTGGCCCGAGGTTCTGACCGAAGGCGCCAGCTTGGAGGAGTGCCGTCAATTGCTTCGAGATGCGCTAAACGAGATGGTTTTGGCTTATCAAGCACTCGGCAAGGAGACGCCCAGCAGCAACAGCTTACTGGAACAAGTTCCCGTGGAGATCGTTGATGTCGGTGAAGCGGCGTGACCTTGTTCGGTATTTAGAGTCCAAGGGTTTCTATCTTTTGCGTGAAGGTGCCAATCATTCCATCTATTCAGATGGCGTCAGAGTAATCCCGGTGAAGAGACATCGGCAACTCGATCGAATCACGGCAAACGAGCTGTGCAAGCAAGCCGGGCTCGATCCGAAATATTGACAACCTATCGACCCAATAACAATAACCAGTGCCGCATCATCATCAAGCTCGCGAAATAGCTTTGTTACATCAATGCAAAACCTCGTCGAGACTGCGCGCATCAATGGCTCGATCAAACCAAATGAGCAGGGTGTTTGAATCGGCTTCGGTGATTCGGGTCAGGATGGGCTCGCTGGGCGGGCCGAATTTGCGCTCGATCAGACGCAGCAGCGACCGCGCTTGCCCGCGCTCCTCTCCGCGCTGTTCACCTTGGGCAATGTAGCGATCAATAAAGGTTTCCATCAGCGGCTCTCCAGGAAAAGTCTGTTCAATCAGGGTGCGCGCTTGGCGCTCATCAAGGCGACCGGTTCCTTGGACATAGTAACGCAGCAAGGATTCGAGGATGTCTAGCGCGGTGGCGTCGCGCCCAACTTTGGCGATCAGCCCAAGCAGTTCCCGCAAGCGCTCCTCGGGCTGGTCAGAGTAGATATGGCGCAGCGCGAGTTGAACCAGCCGGGACAACACCCCGCCCTTGATATCGGTGGCGCTTCTGGCTGAGATGTCGTGCAGCGCATAGCCAAATTGCGGCACATAGGGCTTGATGGACTCGGGTAACGGGTCGATTAGGTCGTGGAAATGCGCCGGGGCACGCCATTGTTGCTGGCCGTGATACAGCACCAAGGGATAAATGGGCGGCAGGCGCTTGGCCTTGGGGTTCTGGTCGCGATACAGCTCGCCGCTGGCGACCATGTAGCGCAGCAGTTGCAGCAGTACCCAATGCTCTGGCTGACTTTTGTGCTCAAACAGCAGATACACCGACAAGGTGGTACTACCGCGATAGGGAATCTGGTAGATCAGGTCCGAGTAGATCTTGCGCAGTGCCTCGGTCACAAAGGTGTCAGGGGAGATGACCAATCGCTCCAGGTCGAGATCGGCGAGCAAGGCCGGCGGCAGCGTCTGCCCAAGGAAGTCACGCGCGATGACCGGTCGCACGAAGTTCTCGCGGAAAAAGCAATCATGCGGCGTGGGGGTGGTGGTCATATCCCTTGATCAAAACGGAGTCGATCTCTGCATTGCCTAAGGATGCCTGGAAACAATTTGGGCTTGATCATAACCCGGGCCATCCTGAAAGAAAGAGCGGGGCATCGTGGCGGTAGGGTGGACAAGCGAAGCGCAGTCCACCCAGGCCTGCGCAACTGTTTAGCCAGCGCCAGGCTTCGATAGTCGCGAGGTTATTACTCCCGAGCAGCTCCTTGAGATCAAGCCATTTGAGCCGAGCCGATCCCCGGGGACCAGCCACTTGAGCCGATCCTCGACATAGCTCTGGTACATCAATGCAACACCTCGTCGAGACTGCGCGCATCAATGGCTCGATCAAACCAAATGAGCAGGGTGTTTGAATCGGCTTCGGTGATTCGGGTCAGGATGGGCTCGCTGGGCGGGCCGAATTTGCGCTCGATCAGACGCAGCAGCGACCGCGCTTGCCCGCGCTGTTCGCCGCGCTTCTCACCGCGCTTCTCGCCGCGCTTCTCACCACGCTTCTCACCGCGCTTCTCTCCGCGCTGTTCACCTTGGGCAATGTATCGATCAATAAAGGTTTCCATCAGCGGCTCTCCAGGAAAAGTCTGTTCAATCAGGGTGCGCGCTTGGCGCTCATCAAGGCGACCGGTTCCTTGGACATAGTAACGCAGCAAGGATTCGAGGATGTCTAGCGCGGTGGCGTCGCGCCTGACTTTGGCGATCAGCCCGAGCAGTTCCCGCAAGCGCTCTTCGGGCTGGTCATTGTAAATATGGCGCAGCGCGAGTTGAACCAGCCGGGACAACACCCCGCCCTTGATATCGGTGGCGCTTCTGGCTGAGATGTCGTGCAGCGCGTAGCCAAATTGCGGCACATAGGGTTTGATGGACTCGGGTAACGGGTCGATTAGGTCGTGGAAATGCGCCGGGGCACGCCATTGTTTTTGGCCGTGATACAGCACCAAGGGATAAATGGGCGGCAGGCGCTTGGCCTTGGGGTTCTGGTCGCGATACAGCTCGCCGCTGGCGACCATGTAGCGCAGCAGTTGCAGCAGTACCCAATGCTCTGGCTGACTTTTGTGCTCAAACAGCAGATACACCGACAAGGTGGTACTACCGCGATAGGGAATCTGGTAGATCAGGTCCGAGTAGATCTTGCGCAGTGCCTCGGTCACAAAGGTGTCAGGGGAGATGACCAACCGCTCCAGGTCGAGATCGGCGAGCAAGGCCGGCGGCAGCGTCTGCCCAAGGAAGTCACGCGCGATGACCGGTCGCACGAAGTTCTCGCGGAAAAAGCAATCATGCGGCGTGGGGGTGGTGGTCATATCCCTTGATCAAAACGGAGTCGATCTCTGCATTGCCTAAGGATGCCTGGAAACAATTTGGGCTTGATCATAACCCGGGCCATCCTGAAAGAAAGAGCGGGGCATCGTGGCGGTAGCATGGGTGGACAAGCGAAGCGCAGTCCACCCAGGCCTGCGCAACTGTTTAGCCAGCGCCAGGCTTCAATAGTCGCGAGATTATTACTCCCGAGCACCTCCTTGAGATCAAGCCATTTGAGCCGAGCCGATCCCCGGGGACCAGCCACTTGAGCCGATCCTCGACATAGCTCTGGTACATCAATGCAACACCTCGTCGAGACTGCGCGCATCAATGGCTCGATCAAACCAGATGAGCAGGGTGTTTGAATCGGCTTCGGTGATTCGGGTCAGGATGGGCTCGCTGGGCGGGCCGAATTTGCGCTCGATCAGACGCAGCAGCGACCGCGCTTGCCCGCGCTGTTCGCCGCGCTTCTCACCACGCTTCTCACCACGCTTCTCACCGCGCTTCTCACCGCGCTGTTCACCTTGGGCAATGTATCGATCAATAAAGGTTTCCATCAACGGCTCTCCGGGGAAAGTCTGTTCAATCAGGGTGCGCGCCTGGCGCTCATCAAGGCGGCCGGTGCCTTGGACATAGTAACGCAGCAAGGATTCGAGGATGTCCAGCGCGGTGGCGTCGCGCCTGACTTTGGCGATCAGCCCGAGCAGTTCCCGCAAGCGTTCTTCGGGCTGGTCATTGTAAATATGGCGCAGCGCGAGTTGAACCAGCCGGGACAACACCCCGCCCTTGATATCGGTGGCGCTTCTGGCTGAGATGTCGTGCAGCGCATAGCCAAATTGCGGCACATAGGGTTTGATGGACTCGGGTAACGGGTCGATTAGGTCGTGGAAATGCGCCGGGGCACGCCATTGTTTTTGGCCGTGATACAGCACCAAGGGATAAATGGGCGGCAGGCGTTTGGCCTTGGGGTTCTGGTCGCGATACAGCTCGCCGCTGGCGACCATGTAGCGCAGCAGTTGCAGCAGTACCCAATGCTCTGGCTGACTTTTGTGCTCAAACAGCAGATACACCGACAAGGTGGTACTACCGCGATAGGGAATCTGGTAGATCAGGTCCGAGTAGATCTTGCGCAGTGCCTCGGTCACAAAGGTGTCAGGTGAGATGACCAACCGCTCCAGGTCGAGATCGACGAGCAAGGCCGGCGGCAGCGTCTGCCCAAGGAAGTCACGCGCGATGACCGGTCGCACGAAGTTCTCGCGGAAAAAGCAATCATGCGGCGTGGGGGTGGTGGTCATATCCCTTGATCAAAACGGAGTCGATCTCTGCATTGCCTAATTCTACTTTGTTAAATTCGAGTTCTCGGATGCTATTGATTTAGAAACCCGTATTAGAATCGTGTCCAGTCGGTTGAGGGTTGGAAAAGCCATGACGGCATTGATGGCCGGCAAAAGACTAAGTCACATAGTGTAACCCTAAATAAATCAAGAAGATAAAGTTAACAAAGTAGAACTAAGGATGCCTGGAAACAATTTTACCCTACCCCTATAAACTCGCGACAGAACGGCGGCGCTGCTGGCCGGGCAAGGGAGCCTTAAACATCGCATCATATCGCTGGTGGTTTTACACACCTAGCCCTGTCAGCCCTAGAATTCTGAACAGCGCCATAGAATCGACGACACGCAACTTTAGTTTGGCAGTATGCGTCAGGATCAAGTGACAGATCCTGCCATTTGAGCCGCTATCCGGTGCCGGATGAAGTCATTTTATGATGGCAGTCACAAGCCAATCTCCGCTCTGACACCACCAACTCGAATTCGGCATGCCTTTTGCTTACTAGATGGGAAATTTCAAACACTCCGAAGTTGGCTTCCGGTCTAGGCGAGGATGCAAGACTCCCTATAGGATCCGGAAGAGCCGCGCCCAGGGTCAAAGAAAAAAGCTTCTATTTCTCGGTATTTTCAACTTTCAGGGAAACACTCAGATGACTGCTTTCAAAGACATCGCCATCAAAAAAGCTGACAAAAACGGCTCAACACCTTGGTATTCGCCGATATCAACAGCTAGCGCTGCTACACTTGCGCTTTTATTAAACGCGACGGTGACACTCGCTAGCCCCATCTATGATCCTGATACGTCTGATACCGTCAATTATGTTGAAGACGAATCACTTGGCACTGTCGATATCGACATTGTCGACGGGATTTTTTCGAATGGATCTGACACGCTTAAGATTATTTTTAATGACGGGGATACCGACAAGGAAGCTTGGGTAAAAGCTGGTGCCTTCGGTGGTGCGGTCACTCCGGGCGACACCGATCCTTTCGATCCGAAAGACCTTTATCGAAGTGATGATGACGTTATCTTTTATTGCGTTGATCTCTTCGCAAATTTGAAGACGCATAAAAGCACCTATACTGTCCTCCCGATAGAAGATGGCGCTCCGCTCGATACTAATGTGAACGGCAAAGCGGTCAGCCGTGATTTCGGCAACCTGCTCAGCTTTCTTGGAGCCCTCAACTGGGTTCTGAGTCGAGACCAATACGGATTTAAATTTGAGGATCAAAACTGGCTCAATCCGTCAAGTGGAAACATGAGTGCCGCAATCCAAGTGGGAATCTGGGAGAGTCTATACGATTCTAGCTCTGGTATGGACATCGCGGGTGGCAATTTCAAAGTCACGCATTTAGCTAATGTAGATGGTTTGAATGATAACCAAACTCTGCTTGACAGTGTGTTTAATCGAATGGATGACAGCAACAATGTCGCGCTGGCCAACGATAAAGTTCTGTTATTTCATAGCTCAGACGGACAAGACCTGATTGCGGATCCGGTCGATGTACCGGCGCCCGCAACCCTTCCGTTGCTACTAGGCGGTCTACTATTACTTGGGAATTTTGGTCGGAGACTCAACGGGCCACAGAGATAGCATGCTCAGGAGCGCTTAGGATCAAACGACTCCCGGAACTGCATTAACCGCTGACTGATTTTCCGGTCATTTGGTTCCAGCCGGCGCGCGGCTTCGGCCGCGTGACGCCCCTCTGTAAGCGCTTGTCGGGCCAAGGCTAGCCCGGCTCGGGCAACCAAATCCCAAGCCGGGGCATGCTGAGGAAAGTGCTCGGTTGCCTCACGCGCCACCGCGAACGCCTCCGCGAAATCCGTGCTGGCTGGATTCGCACGGTACAGCAGCCGCGTCACCAAAAAACGGTAGCGCATGAACCGCGCTGGCTCCCAGTATAGTGGACCCCAATTTTAGGACACTAAATTAAGTTAGTTTTGCCTCATCTGAAGAGACTTGTAAAGACTTGGAGAGAGCAGATGAGTGAGAGACAACGCAAGACCTTCAGTGCCGCTTTCAAGGCCAAAGTAGGCTTGGAAGCGGTACGCGGAGTGAAGACGACTAACGAGATTGCGCAGGATCACGGGGTTCATCCGGTCCAAGTAGGCCAGTGGAAGAAAGCCATCGTGGCGGACGCCGGCAAGCTGTTCGAAGGCCGGCGCGGGCGCAAGAAAGTGGACGACAGTGGCGACGAAGAGCGACTCTACAGCGAGATCGGGCGGTTGAAAATGGAGCTGGACTGGCTGAAAAAAAAGTCCGGGGTGAGCCTGTGAGCGTGCGTCGCGGGTGGATCGACATGGGCGGCCTTGATGATGGCGGGTTAGCGGTCAGTCGCCAATGTGCGCTGCTTGGCGTACATCGCTCTGGAGTGTATGCACACCGCCATGATCGTATTGCCGAGCCGAGCGAACTGGATCAAAAGTTGTTGCGGCTGATTGATGCGGAATACACCAAGAGACCATTTTATGGGAGTCGACGCATGGTTGTGATGCTGCGCGCACAAGGCTATGCGGTCAGTCGCAAACGCGTTCAGCGTCTCATGGGCGTTTTAGGTTTAGCCGGCATGTTGCCTGGGCCTCATACAAGCAAGCCGCATCCTGAGCACAAAATCTACCCCTACTTGTTGCGTGGGCTGGCCATTGTACGGCCCAACCACGTCTGGAGCAGTGACATCACCTATGTGCGACTCGCGCATGGATTTGCCTACCTGGTGGCCATCATCGACTGGTACTCACGACGAGTCCTTTCTTGGAGATTGTCGAACACAATGGACACGGGCTTTTGCATCGATTGCTTGGAGGATGCGCTGCGCCACTATGGGCGCCCGGAGATCTTCAACACCGACCAGGGCGCGCAGTTTACCAGCCTCGCCTTCACCCAGGTGTTGCGTGACGCCGAGGTGGCCATCAGCATGGATGGGCGCGGCAGAGCCCTGGACAACGTCTTCGTCGAGCGTCTGTGGCGCAGCGTCAAATGGGAGGACATTTACCCCAAGGGCTATGAGACGCTCACAGAGCTGTTCATGGGCCTCTCGGCGTATTTCCCCTTCTACAACGGTGAACGCCCTCACCAGGGGCTTGGCTACCGAACGCCGGACGATGTGCATGTGAGCGGCAAAGGAGGTGGTGTCGTGGTTGCTGATCACTTTGGCGATCGCCCGCCAGCGGAGTCGTCGGCTCCGCTACGCTCCGCCGACGACTCCGCTGGCGAAGAACTGGGGCAGCGCCAATCCGCTGCGACTGAACTGGGCGCGCTAACTTAAATTCGGGGGAAAACTGTCCTTGACATGGGGTCCACCTCACAGGCCAAGGCGCTTCTCGCTGACCGAATACTCTGGCTTAATGGATCGGACAGGAAGGCGTCCAGTGTTGCCTGATCCGTCCGCATCCCTGTCTCAACGCGCGCGACTAAGACATCCTTTTCGATCAGCCCATCCAAAAAAGCAAAAGCGTAATTGGAATTGATAGCACGCAGCCGCTCCAGCATGCCACTGAAAGTGACATCATGGCCGCCCCAGCTTCTCGGATCGGTGATCAGACGCAAGTCATCAATCAAAACCCTGTGACTGCGGATTGGGCTTGCGGCAATTGCTCCAAGCTCATGATACAGCGGGCAGTTCACGGCGCTCTTCTCGGTGCCGGTGTTATGGGGATGACTGTGCGCGTCGAGCCAAAAAGTGGCTGGACGAGACAAATGCGCGATCACCCGAGGCAAGACATCCAGCGTATCTCCCTGCCACAGCACCAAGCGGCCGTCGGCGATTTCCCTGGCGAAGCGCTGGCGGCAATGGTTGATCCAATGATCGGCAATCTCAATGCTGTGAACCGTCTCGAATCCCGCGCCTAGCGCTTGGGCGATGCCGTCGCCTCGGTAACTTCCCGTTTCCACGAAACTTGGCGATAGCACCTGACGGTAATCGAAACTCGCGCTCATCAAGCACCCGCCTGACAAGCACGCTGCCAAAGGCGCCGATACAGGGCTTCAAGCCGCGCGACAAAGCCGACGTGATCGAGCAATGGCGACGCGGCCATGCGGTCTCTCAGACCCCGGCGCAGATCGGCCAGTTTTTCAGGACTCGCGGCAAGCCCGACAGCGATGCGCAGGTAGGATTCGCGATCCGGTGCCACCAACGCCTGCAGCTGCATCTGGCTGAACAAGCTCGCACCCACCCGTCCCGCATGACTGCGCCCCGCAAGCGTGATCATGGGCACTCCCATCCACAACGCCTGGCAAGTGGTTGTTGTGCCATTGTACGGAAAGGGGTCCAGGGCGATGTCAATCTCGCCATACATGGCCAAATGGGCGCGGCGACTTGGTTCGAGATCCCTGAGTTCGAGCCGGCTCACGTCCGACAAACCCGCTTTCGCGAAAGCCTCGCATAGCTGATTACGGCTCTCATCGGTGGTCAGGCCGCCACTTTTCAACAACAAGCGCGCTGTGGGTAGCTTGTTCAGCAAGGCGGACCAGGTTTCCAGGGTCTCGGGCGAAAGCTTTGCGACCTTGTTGAACGAACCGAAGGTCACATATCCGTTCGACAGCATAGGACTCTGCGCAACCGGCGGGGCGTCGGCGGGCGGATCAAACACCAAAAAACCCGGTTCCAAGCGGATCAGCGTCTCGCTTGCCAACTCATCGGCAGGTCCGGGAGGATCAGTCACGGCATCAACCAAGCGATAGTCGATGCTGTCCAAGCCGGTGGTATTCGGATAACCCAGGTAGGTCAGCTGCACGGGAGCAGCGCGGCAGGCAAAAACATCCAGGCGATTTCCCGTGGTATGACCGGCCAGGTCAACCAAGAGATCAACGCCATCGGCGCGGATTTGCTCGACAACCCGTTGCGTCGACCAACCGGCCACCTCGCGCCACAGGTCAGCGGCCGCGGCAATTCTTCGCCGCACCCCGTCGTTGGCGGACGTGCTCGCGTAGCAGACGACCTGTACATTCTCCCGATGATGTCCTTCAACCAAGGGAAGAAAAAAATAGGCAACAGGGTGCGACCTGAAATCCGGCGACACATAGCCAACGACCAAGGGCGTCTTATGACCATGCACGGCGCGCGGGGCGCTAACGGGAACGCAAGCCGGCGCCGCGTACAGACTCGCCCAATGGCGATGCTCTTGGGCGACCTCCGCCGGGGTCAGAGTGCAAGAAGAATTCACTGCCAACAAAAGCCGACTATGGGTTAGCCGGTCGGGCTGCCGCCTCAGCGCCTCGCGGTAAGCCGAAATCGCGGCATCAATCTCGCCCTTGAGCCTGAGAACATTTCCGAACACCCGCCAAAGGCGCGGGCCGTCCGCACCATGGTCGAAGCTTTGCCGCAGGGCCCAAAGCGCGTCATCGAGGCGATCCTCGGCCACCAGAGCGAAGCCCAAATTTTCCCACCGAGTGGCGGGATCGGCGATTGCCGGTTCGGAATGACTGCTGGCAGGTGACCCGACTGGATCTCCATGCCCCCATTCGACGTCAGCTAGGGCGCGGAGAAGCGCCCGGTGAAAAGCCGTTTCCCGTTTCGCTTGGGAGTAAAATTTACCGACCAGTAAGCGTGCACCGGATGTTGTTGAAACTGTCCGCCGAAGAAAAAACAGCGCGTCGCGTAACAATGTACTTTCTTGCGCCCCGGAAGAGTTCCAAGCCGCCAACACAGATTCCAATGCGAAAGCTATATCAGCAACCCCGTCATTTTCGCCTCCATCTTTGCTTATCCTGCTAGACACGAATCAGGTATCGTCATGGCGCAACTATCTACGCATCGCGGGCCAAACATCGGAAAGCGACCGTGCTGCCATCTTGATTGCGTAGCTTCGACATAAAGAGACCGCGCTAGATACGAACGCTCGCTTGTCGCGCGAAACCCATGGCCACAAAACCGAGTGCAAGCAGTGCGATTGGCGCGGGGGACGGTACTGGAGTTGTGGTGATGCTAACCGCGAATTGAACGGTGGTGGCTTCTTCTTCCGCCGTTCTCCAGCCCCGGCAGCCATCTTGTGGTCCACTGGCGCGCAAACCGCATTCCCCATCCGCCAGGTGACCGATTGGCGAGGCACCGCCATTGCCATCGGTCACCAGAATGCTAACGTAATAGCGATTATTGTCATACACAAATGAGTTATTAAGCAGGCTCAGAGCATCGCTTTCAGCAATCTGGAATAAATCCGGACATGCGCCACCGGGACTTCCATCGTAGCAAACGCCTTTGATGCCAGCGTTGGCTGACTCGACAAAGTCGAAACTGAAGCTCAAATCAAAGTCAAAGCTCTGATTGCTCCCATCAGGGGTCAGTGACAGGTCGATCAGGATGGAGCCGCGCATCAAGTCGCGATATTGTCGCCATATCGGATTGTTCCAATGAGTGATGTTGCTTCCCTGGCCATAGGCTCCGTCGAGCGCTAAATCGCCACTCGATTCTCCACCGCCGATGCGGTTCTCGTCTCTTTGATCTGTCCCGCTACCGATTGTTAGCGCGCTGCGATTATCGAGCCAGTCATTTGACACCGTCAGAAACTCACCTTCCTGTCTCTGGTCGCAGTTAGGGCTGCTACAGGAAAGATAGACCGTATTCTGAATCGAAAAAGACGAGACGTCGTCGTATTCTGCTCCCCAAGAGATCTCATACCCCTTGCCATCTCCGTCCGGATCGAATATCTCGAGTCCGGGGTCGGACGCGCTGCCGGTGAAAACCGCGCTTGTGAAGGCCGCGTTCATCACATAATTCCAGTTGGAAACCGGACCAGCTAGCGCCGCAGAGCCCGCCGTGGTGAGCGAGAGAAAAATCAAAGCCAGGCAGAGATTCCGTCCTCCGAGGGCGTTTTTGTTTCTAATATTGGAATGACTCATCATTGATAAGGCCTCGTCTATCTCTCCTTCGTGTAATCGCTCGGGGTGGCGCGGATATGAGGCGGCAGCGATCTGCCGTACTTGCCGTTTCATGCAAAAAAAAGGCCAATACGCATAATCGAAAGCCAAGCGCTGTCCCTGCAAGGGATCATTTCCGCACCATGGCTGCCAGACGCCCGTTATGGCGTTTTTTGTCAGCCTGTCTGTCAGGCCGGGCTGTCAGCGAACCAACATCTGGCCGACGCCCCGCAACCTAATTCCAGCCATGTTGCTGGAATTAGACGGCGCCCAAACCAGAATCCGATATCTGGCAACCCTGCTGCCACCTTAGACTTCATCCGGACCATCATCCGAGTAATCGGACAGGTCAAGTGCCTCCATGTCAGAAAATTCTGGGTCCTGATTGAAAGGGTCCGTCGTTTCCGAGTCAGGATCATAGGAGTTGGTAATATCCGCTAACTGTGCTGCATCATCATAGCCGTCGTCCTGCAAGGATTCTTGCTTATCAGGATCGGATTGCTTCACGACTGAACGAGCTGCTTGGCCCTGGCCTTGTCCTTGCCCCTGGCCTGGTCCATCTCCCTCTCCCTCCTCTTCGGTCTCTGACTCTGTCTCTTTGTCGGTCTCGGCTTCGGCTTCGGCTTCGGTCTCGGTCTCGGTCTCTGTCTCTGACTCTGTCTCTGTCTCTGTCTCTGTCTCTGTCTCTGTCTCTGTCTCTGTCTCTGTCTCTGTCTCTGTCTCTGTCTCTGACTCTGTCTCTGACTCTGACTCTGACTCTGACCCTGACCCTGACCCTGACTCTGACTCTGTCTCTGACTCTGACTCTGACTCTGACTCTGACTCTGACTCTGACTCTGACCCTGACCCTGACTCTGACTCTGACTCTGACTCTGACTCTGTCTCTGACTTTGTCTCTGTCTCTGTCTCTGTCTCTTTGTCGGTCTCGGCTTCGGTCTCGGTTTCGGTCTCGGTTTCGGTATCTCCAGCGTTCTCTGTATCAGTCTCCGTGCCGGAGTCTATTAAAGTCCATTCGCCGTTAATGATCTGCCCGCCCGGATTGGTCGGCCATACTACCTGCGCTCCGTATTCCATTACAGAACCATCGTGCGAAGAATTGGCGCTCCCACCCTTGACGTAAATCGCTGTCCAGCCCCCGGATGAGGCTGCGAAAGCGGTAGCCAGTGCTTCAACGTAGGCTTGGTCGTCGATTGTATGTTCTTCACCGCTCGCAAACTCTAGTTTGACGACCATCCTGTTATTCAGCGCAATAGCGATATAAGAGATCGCCGGGTAGCTTGAGTCATCATCGGAATCCGAGTCGGTGTCGGTGTCGACGTCCGTGTCGGAATCAATATCACCGTCTGCATCGTCGTCGCCATCGGTATCCGTGTCGGTATCCGTGTCGGTATCCGTATCGGTATCGGTATCGGTATCCGTATCCGTGTCGGTATCGGTATCGGTATCAGTGTCCGTATCGGTATCGGTGTCGGTATCGGTATCGGTATCGGTGTCCGTGTCGGTATCGGTATCCGTATCGGTATCCGTGTCGGTATCGGTATCCGTGTCGGTGTCGGTATCCGTGTCGGTGTCGGTATCGGTATCGGTGTCCATGTCGGTATCGGTATCGGTATCCGTGTCGGTATCGGTATCCGTGTCGGTGTCGGTATCCGTATCCGTATCCGTGTCGGTGTCCGTATCGGTATCCGTGTCGGTATCGGTATCCGTATCGGTATCCGTATCGGTATCCGTGTCGGTATCCGTATCGGTATCCGTATCGGTATCCGTGTCGGTATCCGTGTCGGTATCCGTGTCGGTATCGGTATCGGTATCGGTATCGGTATCCGTGTCGGTATCCGTATCGGTATCCGTATCGGTATCCGTATCGGTGTCCGTATCGGTGTCCGTATCGGTATCGGTATCCGTATCGGTATCCGTGTCGGTATCCGTATCCGTGTCGGTATCGGTGTCCGTATCGGTATCCGTATCAGTGTCCGTATCGGTATCGGTGTCCGTATCCGTGTCGGTATCGGTGTCGGTGTCCGTATCCGTGTCGGTATCGGTGTCGGTATCGGTGTCGGTATCCGTATCGGTGTCCGTATCGGTATCCGTGTCGGTGTCGGTGTCGGTATCCGTGTCGGTATCGGTGTCGGTGTCCGTGTCCGTGTCGGTGTCGGTATCCGTGTCGGTGTCGGTATCCGTGTCGGTGTCGGTGTCCGTATCGGTGTCGGTATCGGTGTCCGTATCCGTATCCGTGTCGGTATCGGTGTCCGTATCGGTATCGGTATCGGTATCCGTATCGGTGTCAGTGTCCGTATCGGTATCCGTATCCGTATCGGTATCCGTATCCGTATCCGTATCGGTGTCGGTGTCGGTGTCGGTGTCGGTGTCGGTGTCGGTGTCGGTGTCGGTATCTGTATCCGTGTCGGTATCGGTATCGGTATCGGTATCCGTATCCGTGTCGGTATCGGTATCAGTATCGGTATCGGTATCGGTATCGGTATCGGTATCGGTGTCCGTATCGGTATCCGTGTCGGTATCGGTATCCGTGTCGGTATCGGTATCGGTATCCGTATCGGTATCCGTATCGGTATCCGTATCCGTATCGGTATCCGTATCCGTATCGGTATCCGTATCGGTATCCGTATCGGTATCCGTATCGGTATCGGTATCGGTATCCGTGTCGGTGTCCGTATCCGTATCGGTATCCGTGTCGGTGTCGGTGTCCGTGTCGGTATCGGTGTCCGTATCGGTATCAGTGTCCGTATCGGTATCGGTATCGGTATCGGTATCGGTGTCGGTATCGGTGTCGGTGTCGGTATCAGTGTCCGTATCGGTGTCGGTATCCGTATCCGTATCCGTGTCGGTATCGGTATCCGTGTCGGTATCCGTGTCGGTATCCGTGTCGGTATCGGTATCCGTGTCGGTATCGGTATCCGTATCCGTATCCGTGTCAGTATCCGTATCCGTGTCGGTGTCCGTATCGGTATCAGTGTCCGTATCGGTATCGGTATCGGTGTCGGTGTCGGTGTCGGTGTCGGTGTCGGTGTCGGTATCCGTGTCGGTATCCGTGTCGGTATCCGTGTCGGTATCCGTATCGGTGTCGGTATCGGTGTCGGTATCGGTGTCGGTATCGGTGTCGGTATCGGTGTCGGTATCGGTGTCGGTATCGGTGTCGGTGTCGGTATCGGTATCCGTGTCGGTGTCGGTATCGGTATCCGTGTCGGTGTCGGTGTCCGTATCGGTATCGGTGTCCGTATCCGTATCCGTGTCGGTATCCGTGTCGGTATCGGTATCCGTGTCGGTATCCGTATCGGTATCGGTATCGGTATCGGTGTCGGTATCGGTGTCGGTATCGGTGTCCGTATCGGTATCGGTATCGGTGTCGGTATCGGTGTCGGTATCGGTATCGGTGTCGGTATCGGTGTCGGTATCGGTGTCCGTATCGGTATCCGTATCGGTATCCGTATCGGTATCCGTATCGGTATCCGTATCGGTATCCGTATCCGTATCCGTATCCGTGTCGGTATCCGTGTCGGTATCCGTGTCGGTATCCGTGTCGGTATCCGTGTCGGTATCGGTATCCGTGTCAGTATCCGTATCCGTGTCGGTGTCGGTATCGGTATCCGTGTCGGTATCGGTATCGGTATCGGTATCCGTATCGGTATCCGTGTCGGTATCGGTATCGGTATCGGTATCCGTATCGGTATCCGTATCGGTATCCGTATCCGTATCGGTATCGGTATCGGTATCGGTATCGGTATCCGTATCCGTATCCGTATCCGTGTCGGTATCGGTATCCGTATCGGTATCCGTATCGGTATCCGTATCGGTATCCGTATCGGTATCGGTATCCGTATCGGTATCGGTATCCGTATCGGTATCGGTATCGGTATCGGTATCGGTATCCGTGTCGGTATCCGTATCCGTATCCGTATCCGTATCCGTATCCGTATCCGTATCCGTATCCGTATCCGTGTCGGTATCCGTATCCGTGTCGGTATCCGTATCCGTATCCGTATCCGTATCCGTATCGGTGTCGGTATCCGTATCCGTATCCGTGTCGGTATCGGTATCGGTATCGGTATCCGTATCCGTATCCGTATCCGTATCGGTGTCCGTATCTGTATCCGTGTCGGTATCGGTATCCGTATCCGTATCCGTGTCGGTATCCGTATCGGTGTCGGTATCGGTATCCGTATCGGTATCGGCGTCGGTATCCGTATCCGTATCCGTGTCGGTATCGGTATCGGTATCGGTATCCGTGTCGGTATCGGTATCCGTGTCGGTATCGGTATCGGTATCCGTGTCGGTATCGGTATCGGTATCGGTATCGGTATCGGTATCGGTATCGGTATCGGTATCGGTATCGGTGTCCGTATCTGTATCCGTGTCGGTATCGGTATCGGTGTCCGTATCTGTATCCGTGTCGGTATCGGTATCCGTATCCGTATCCGTGTCGGTATCCGTATCGGTGTCGGTATCGGTATCGGTATCAGTATCGGTATCGGTATCGGTATCGGTGTCGGTGTCGGTATCGGTGTCGGTGTCGGTGTCGGTGTCGGTGTCCGTATCCGTATCCGTGTCGGTATCCGTGTCGGTATCCGTGTCTGTGTCTGTGTCGGTATCGGTATCGGTATCGGTATCGGTATCCGTATCGGTATCCGTGTCGGTGTCCGTATCCGTATCGGTATCCGTGTCGGTGTCGGTATCGGTGTCCGTGTCGGTATCGGTATCGGTGTCGGTGTCGGTGTCCGTATCGGTATCAGTGTCCGTATCGGTATCGGTATCGGTATCGGTATCGGTATCGGTATCGGTGTCGGTATCGGTATCCGTGTCGGTATCGGTGTCCGTGTCGGTATCAGTGTCGGTATCCGTATCGGTGTCGGTGTCGGTATCGGTGTCCGTATCCGTATCCGTATCCGTATCCGTATCCGTATCGGTATCGGTATCGGTATCGGTATCGGTATCGGTGTCGGTGTCGGTGTCGGTATCGGTGTCGGTATCCGTATCGGTATCCGTATCGGTATCCGTATCGGTGTCGGTATCCGTGTCGGTATCCGTGTCGGTATCCGTGTCGTTATCCGTATCGGTGTCGGTATCCGTATCGGTGTCGGTATCCGTATCGGTGTCGGTATCCGTATCGGTGTCGGTATCCGTATCGGTGTCGGTATCGGTATCGGTGTCCGTATCCGTATCGGTGTCGGTATCCGTATCGGTGTCGGTATCGGTATCGGTATCGGTGTCGGTATCGGTGTCCGTATCGGTATCCGTGTCAGTATCGGTATCGGTATCCGTGTCGGTGTCGGTGTCGGTATCCGTATCCGTATCCGTATCCGTATCCGTGTCGGTATCGGTGTCGGTATCAGTGTCCGTATCGGTATCGGTATCGGTATCGGTATCGGTATCGGTATCGGTGTCGGTGTCGGTGTCGGTGTCGGTATCGGTGTCGGTATCGGTATCGGTGTCGGTATCGGTGTCGGTGTCGGTATCGGTATCCGTGTCGGTGTCGGTGTCCGTATCGGTGTCCGTGTCGGTATCCGTATCCGTGTCGGTATCGGTGTCCGTATCCGTATCCGTGTCGGTATCGGTGTCGGTATCGGAATCGCCAACATCCGTCGGCTCGGCGGGATCCTCTGCGGTGCCGCCTAGCGGTTCGACGACGGGGAAGTCGCGTGGTTCGGGTTCGGGTTCCGGGGTGGGCTCGGTTGATGCGAAGCTGACGCCGCCAGCTGGGAGGGGCTCGTCGACTGGGGGAACGGGGTCTTGGGTGCCGGTGGAGGTGGTGGGCGCATCTGCCGGTGGCTCGGCGCTTGGAGCTGGGGAGCTTGGAACCTCGGTGGCTGTTCCTAGGCCGCCAAGTTCTTCGTCGCTGGGGTCTTCGCCTTCTCGGGTGCCGACGAGGACGTTTTCGTTCCCCTCGCCCATGGCGCGGTCGGGGAGGGCCGCCAGTTCCTCGGGGTTGTCAGGGTCGTAGTCACCAACATCCCGCAGCGCGGTCATCTCGTCGAAGACGACTTGCTGTTCGTTCGCCGGTGCGTTGTCCGGAGTGTTTTCCGGTGCCGGATCGGAGGAGGATGTGGTGTTCTCGGCCATGGCTGTGCTTAACCTTCAGGGAAACCTTTCAGAGACGGAGACTCGAGTGAAAGAGTCTTTCTTAGGGTTAAGGGTAAGTCCGCCGGGCGCTCGCGACTAGCTGGCCATAGGTTATAGGGTCTCTCGGCGAAGTCGAAGGCTTTGCCTCGTGGTTCCTGAAGGCGCGGGCGAGTCTGTCCTGAAGTTGGCCGATGCGGCTCTCGCGTTGCTCGCTCTGGCGGTTGCGGATGCTCTCACGGCTGAGACTGAGCGTCAGAAGGGTTTCGAGCTGCCGAGACTGGCCAGCCACTCGGCGGCGGGTGCGACTGATACCGATCCACGCTGCTCGCGCTGGCGCGGGTGTCGCACCAGCAGGGTTGCTTGAGCCTGGGGAAAGCACGCGGCGGTGGCTGTTAGATAGCCGGGCACGGCGGGATTCGACCATTTGCATTCGATCAGGTGGGTTGGCTGGCCGGAGTCGCAGAGGACAAAGTCGATTTCTCGACCCTCCTTGTCACGAATGTAGCCAAGACGCGTCTCGCGCCCCTCGGCGTCACGCTGCCACTGCACCTCGGCCTGCAACATGTTGGCACAGGCATTCTCGAACCGGGCGCCGTCATCGCCCTTGACCAGGCCCGTGTCGTAAAAATACACCTTGGGTTCCTTGAGCAGGGCGCGCGCGATATTGCGGTGAAAGGGTCGAATGATGAACACAATATGCAAGGTTTCTAGGATGTCCAGATAGCGGCCCAGGGTGGTGGGAGAGATTTGAAGATCGCGCGCCATGGAGGCCAAGGAGACAGGTGAACCGACACGTTCGCGCAGCATTTCCACAAACAGCCGCATGGCTCGTACCTCGCCGATGCGAGAGAATTCAAGGATGTCATCACGGATCAGGCCTTCCAGATACAGCTGGCGCCAGCGCCGCGCATCGGCATCGGTTTCGGCCAGTAGGGGTTCGGGAAATCCGCCGCGCACCAGCAGCCTGTCGAGCGCGTTCTCAGGCGTGATGTCAGTCGCTGTCACAAACTCGCGCACCGTCACGGGCAGCAGATGCCAGGAAAAATAACGTCCGGCCAGCGACTCGCCGGCTTGGCGGAAGGCGTCCAGTCGCGCGCTACCTGTGACCAGAATGGATTGGCCAGCGACGCGACCATCGTACACACCTTTGAGCCAGGCGCGCCAGTCTTTCATCTTGTGCAGTTCATCAAACACCAGCAAGGGCGCGGTGGGCACCCAGCTTTGCGCCAGCATGACGCGACGGTCAGCCAGCACATCCCAGTTAAAGACTTGTGCATTGGGAATCTGGCGGGCAATCATCTGTGCCAGGGTGGTCTTGCCAGCCTGGCGCGGACCGGTGAGAAAGACCATTTTCCGCGCCAGATCGCGCTGCACCATGGGCTGAAGCAGTCGTTTCATCTGACTATCTTTCCATGCTCTGGAAGATAGTCAAGACTATTTTGCTTGTGACTGGAAAATAGTCGGGACGGCTGACGGGTTGCTTCTCCTGGCCTATCGCTCCCTGAAGGCGCGCGACATGCCGTCCACCACGGGTTGAGCGAGGTAGCCGAGCAGGGTTTTCTTGCCGGTGATGATTTCCGCGTCCACGGCCATGCCGACCCGCAGCGGATTGACATCGGCGTCGTCGCCTACGTAGGGCGTATCCAAGGCGACCCAGCCGAGGAAGTAGGCGCCGCCGTCGTCGGCGACGACACTGGAGGCGGAGATGCGTCTCAGGGCGCCCTTGGCGAAACCGTAGCGGGAATAGTCGTAGGCGCTGACCCGCAGGTTGACCGGCTGCCCGGGCTCGACGTAGCCGATGTCGCGTGGCTGGATGCGCACTTCGGCTTCGAGCGGAGTGTTGTCGGGGACGATTTGCATAAGGACTTCGCCGGGCTGAACCACCTGGCCGATGGTCTGCACCTTAAGATCGAGCACATAGCCGCTGATGGGCGCGATCACGTCCAGGCGCCGGACCCGCGCGTCCAGCCGCTGGAGAGTTTCCTGCACCTCGGCAATTTCGGCGCGAACATTGCCCAGCTCACTGGCGGCGTCGCGTTTGAGCTGATTGGCGGTGTCGAGCAGGCGGGTTTCGCTTTCCGCCAGCTCCTGCATGACCAGGTCGATTTCCTCGCTCAGGCGCGCAACCTCGCCGATGGCGGTGACCTGGGCGCGGCGGGTTTCGAGCACGGTGGAGCGATCCACCAGTTTGCGTTGGCCGAGTTGCTCGCGCATGGCGATGAGTTCGCCGGTGAGTTCCTGGTGCTCCTTGGCGGTGGCGAGTGCGTCCTTGAGCTGATCGATGCGGCGCTCACGCTGTTCGATCTGGCGGCTGAGGATCTCGAGGGTGGAGTCGCGCGTGGCGGTTTGATTGAGGAAAATGGCCCGTTGATCGGCAACCAGGCTGGGATAACTGTCCTCGTAGGCGGAAAAATCCGGCTCGCGTCCGTTCATGAAGGCTTGCAGGCGGTCGCCCTTGAGCCGCAGCGCCGCCAGCCGCGCGCGCATTTGCAGTTGATCGGCCTCGGCCTGGGAGCCGTCGATTTGCAAAAGCACATCGCCCGCGGCCACCAGTTCGCGCTCCTCGACATGGATGCTTTCAACGACACCGCCATCGAGATGCTGGACAACCTTGATTTTGCCAGCCGGGATGACGCGTCCCGGAGCGATGGCCACTTCGCTCAGTTCCGTGGTGCCAGCCCAGACCAAAAAGGCGATGACCACCGCCGAGATGAGATAGAGCACCGGGCGGAAAAAGGCCGGGACCAGCTCTTCCTCCAGCCGAACGGTCTCCGAGAGCAGCCGACGCTGGCGGCTGCTGAGGCGGTTTTTCGCCCGGGCCGGCTCGGCGTTGAGCTGTTTCAGGCCGTGTTTGGGTTCGGCGATTGATCCGTTCTTCAGCCCCTTTGTCATCAGCGCGCTCCTCGCTTGTCGCCTTTTTGCAGGGTTTCATAGGGTCCGATGGCCTCGACGCGCGCGTTGCGCATGGACACCACCACATCGGCCAGGCGCAAATGACCGGGCCTGGGCGTGACCACCACCAGGGTCACGCGCCCGCGCAGCCATTGCAGACAGCGAAGTAGCGCCTGCTCGCCCTCGGTGTCCATGCCATTGCCCGGCTCGTCCATCAGCACGATGGGCGCGGGTTTGAGCATGGCGCGCGCGAGCGACAGCCGTTGGCGGAAACCGCCGGGCAGCTCGTTCAGGCGGCTGCCGGAAATGCGCGTATCCAGGCCCTCGGGGAAGGCCTCCAAATCGGCCAGAATACCGCCCATGTCCGCGGCCCAGGTGACCTCCTCACGGGTGGCCGTGGGATGCGACAGCATCAGATTCTGCGCCACTGTGCCGTAGAAGATGTCGCAAAACTGCGGCATGTAGCTGATGCGCCCGCGCAGGTCGGCGACGGTCAACTGGCGAATATCCACGCCATCGAGAAAAATACTTCCGGCCTGCGGTGAGTACATGCCGAGAAACAGTTTCAGCAGGGTTGATTTGCCCGACCCGCTGGCGCCGCTGATGGCGACAAATTGCTTGGGCTTGATCTGGAAATTCACCCCGAGCAGGGACGGGTCGGCGTCATTGGAATAGCGAAAGGACACCCGCGAGACATCCAAGGCACCGGGGCTTTCCGGACGCAGGGTCTGGTGCACGCCGCGATCGGCCTCGGTGGGCAGGCGCATCAGGCTGTCGAGCTGTTTGACATTTTCCCGGATGCGGGTCGCGGCGGTGGCGGAGACGAAGATATTTTGCAGCGGACCGGTAATGCGCCAGGTCAAAATCTGGGTGGCAATCAGGGTGCCGTTAGTAATCTCGCCACGGATGGCGAGCAACGCCGAGACAATCAGGGCGGCCAGACCGGTTAAATTCGCGATCACCTGCCCGGTGATCCGCACGTATTGGTTGAAGCGGCTTTCCTGACTGCCGGCAAAGGCGGCGCCGGCGCTCAGCTTGCGCAAGCGTCGGAGCCAAATGTCTTGCGCGCCGGTTTGGCGAATCACCCGCATGGCCGTGAGCATTTCATCGAGAAACTCCGCGCGCGCCGCCACCCGTTTAGAGGTGTTGCCCAGCAGGGAGCGACTCTGGCCAACGACCACCCAGGCCGCCAGCGCGAAGCTCAGCACCGAGACCAGCAAGACGATACTCATCCAAGGGTTGATGAGCACCAGCGCGAGCACCAAAATCCCGGTGGCGGGCAGGTCGAACATCAGCCGCGCCAAGGGGCCGACAAAATAGTCCCGCAGCCGACTCAGACCGCGAATGCGCCGCACCTGGCGCGTCACCGGCACCTTGTCGAGCGCGGCGGAGGGCAGCCGCATGAGCTGCTGGGCGAGGTTCACACCCAGGATATAGTCGGCCCGGCCACCGATGTAGGCCAGCAGCCGCCCGCGCGTCAGGCTGAGCATCCAGCCAAGCGCGATGGCGATGAGCACGCCGATGAGTAGGCTGATGGCGACAGAAAAATCCCGCGTCGGAATCACGGCGTCCCAGGTGGCGCGCACAAAGAGCGGCGGCGACAGGCTGAGCACCGTGGTGAGCAGGGTCACCACCAGAATAATCCGCCGATGACGCTTGAAGCGATCGGCAATCTTGGTAATCCATGGCCGCGCGCCGCTCTCGCCCGCCTCCCCTGCTTCCGCCAGGAAGGCGTAATACTCGCCGTCGCCTTGCAACACGTCCTCGCCAGTTTTGGTCCCAGTTTTGGTACTGGTCTCGGTGCCGCTCTCGCCGTGGAAAATCCGCGGGCGTCCGTCGGCCTCGCGCCCCAGCAGCACGCAAGCGGGCCCTTTTTCAGGCAGAAACAAACAGGGCAGCAGCCGATCATCCGGCGCCTGCCGCGATGGCCCCAGCGCCGCCGGTCGGTAGCCCAACTCCACCAGGACGGAGAAAAAGCCGGACAAATCGATGTGATTGTCGAAATGTGGCAGCGCCTCGGCCAATTCGCGCTGGCGCCCATGCCAACCGAGGGCGCCGAGCAGAGGCAGCAGGGAGCGCGACAGATCGTTTTGTTCGCTAAAGCGCTGGTTCACGATGACGGCGGGATCCTCGGCCGGCGCCGGGCGCGGTGCCTGCTCCGCCGGGCCTTCGGGCAGCGGGTTCTCCGGTGCCGGCCCCGCGACCAGGGTGCCGTCGGCGAGGTGGTAAAGCTGATCGGCCAGCGCCTGGTAGGACGGGCGATGGGTGACCAGAACGATGGTGCGCTGGCCGCGTTGCCGCTCCAGATAGCGGCGCACGGTTTGGTCGCTGTCCATGTCGAGCGAGAGATTGGCCTCGTCGAACAAAATCACGTCCGGCTCGCGCGCCAGCGCGCGCACGATGCCGATGAGCTGGCGGGTGCCACCGGCGAGCATCTCAATGGCGTTCTCACCCAAGCGGGTCTCGTAGCCGAATTTCATCCCGGCGACAAAATGATCCAGCCCCAGGTCGCGCGCGACGGCCAGCGCACGGTCATTGAGGCTGTCATCGAACATGGTCAGATTTTCGAGGATGGT
Organism: Thiorhodovibrio winogradskyi; assembly: GCF_036208045.1. Lineage (NCBI taxonomy): Bacteria > Pseudomonadati > Pseudomonadota > Gammaproteobacteria > Chromatiales > Chromatiaceae > Thiorhodovibrio > Thiorhodovibrio winogradskyi. The sequence continues at coordinate 4,513,811 of NZ_CP121472.1, forward strand.
CCCCGCGATCAGGGTGCCGGACTGTGGCAGCAGTCCGATTCGGCCCGGCAGCGAGCTGACCGCGAAATCCGAGAGCGGATGGCCGTCCACCAGCACCTCGCCGCCATCGGGCTGCTCGGCCCCGCTGAGCACATTGAGCAGGGCCGTTTTGCCAGTGCCGCTCTCGCTTTGAATGGCAATGCAGGCGCCCTTGGGCAAACTGAGCGAAAGGCCGCTGAACAGCGGCTCCTCGCGATAGCGCAGGCTGAGATCGCGCAGCTCGATTCCCTGGCCGATGGGCGGCAGCGGTGGTTTGCCGGCGTCCTCGATCACGGGCAGATCGAGCAAGGATTGCAAGCGCGCATCGGCGCGCTCGAAGTCATCGATCTGGTTGCGCACGCTCAGCACGCGGCGCAGCGGGCGCATCAGCCGCACCGACAGAATCAGGCTGGCGGCCAGTCCACCCGGGGTCATCTCCCCTTGGATGACGAACCAGGAGCCAAGGAAAATCACCCCCACCACCATGAGTTGGGAAAAATAATGCCCAATGCGATCAAGCCGATTGTTGAGATCGGCGGCTTGCTCGCCGGCTTCGGAACTGGCGCGCTGCAAGCGCTCGTAGCGGCGCAGCATCAGGCTCTCCATCATCATGGCCTTGACCGAGTGGATGCCGGCGAACACCTCGAACAAAAAGCCAAAGCGACGCTCCTGCTGCCCGATTTGCCCAGCATGCACCTGACCGCCATGGCGCGCATAGCCGGCCATGATGAGCAGAAAGATGAGGATCAGCAGCAGCGGATAAATCACCAGATAGCCGCCGATGAAGCCAATGAGCAGCAAAAACAAAATCACAAAGGGCATGTCGAGCAGCCCCAGGACAGCCTCGCCCGAATGGAAGCGAGCGATGCGATTGGCGTTGCGCAACTTCTCCGAATAGGCGCTGGGTTCCTCGCGCTGATAGCGCCGCAGCGGCACCTGAAACAGATGCTCGGCAATGGCCACCGTCAGGCGATGCTCCTGGCGCGCCGTTAGCCAGCCGGTGATGATGCTATTGGTCAGGCGCAGCGTCTGCTCGAGCAGGATGGCGACCATCAACCCCAGTGCCAGGAAAGCGAGAGTCGACAGGGCCTGATTGACCACGACACGATCAAGAATCTGCAAAATCGCCAGAGGGAGGGCAAGCGCGAGCAGATTGGAGAGAAAGGCGCTGACCATGAGGCCAGGCAAGACAGTACGCAGTTCAGCGTTGCCGAACAGACGCCCAATCGCCGCGAGTCGATGCTTCCTGGTTGCCATATCCGTTTTCAATAAGTCCTTTTCGTGTTGTTTTGCTCTGCCGACAGCTTGCATGTCTGGACCTCGGCGTTCATACCAGGATTGCCTCCACCGCCCGCTGCATCAGCGCGCTCGTGAACCGCGGATGCCCATTCGGCCCCGCCCTCATCAGCAAACCAGCCGCGACCGCCGCGGTGATGCCTGCCTCGATCTCCGCGATGGGCATGGCGGTCAATGCATGGATGCGCTCCGCGGTGGGTTCAAGCATCCCTTCATTCAGGGCGCGCAAGAGTCGCCAATCGAGCCGATGCTGGTCAAACTCACTGGCCATGGCAAGCAGCACCGGCAGGGGCAGGCCCCGCGGCGCATCGGCGATCCATTCCTGGGCCGCCAGCTCCAGGGCAAAGAGCGGTCGACCCTGGATCCAGGCAAGCAAGGCCGAGGGATCCAGATTCCGGTCATCGGCCCCTGCCCCCCCCTTGCCCGCCAGGAGCCGCTCCAGTTCGGGCGCATCCAGCCCCGCGAGCATCAGGGTGTCGCCTCCGGCGATGGCCTGCTCCCGAGCGGTGAGCACCAGCAGTCCTGTGGCGGCTGGCACCGGCTGCAGTTGCAGCGCCAAGGCCGAGCGCGCGCTCGGCGCCAGCAGATCGAAATCGTCGATGATCAAGAGCCCGCCCTCGGCCGCGGCGACTGTGGCGACCAGGGCGGCCAGGGCTTCGTCCGTCACCCTGGTGCCGCTATCGGCATCGGCGAGCATGGGCGCCGCGGGCGTCTCTGGCAGCACCCGCAGATAGCGCGCCTCCCGGCCCAGGGCGCGCGCCCGCGCGAGAAGCGCGCGGCACAGATGCGTTTTGCCGCTTCCCTGAGGCCCGAGCAGCTGCAGGCGTTGCCCGCGCCGGGCGTCCAGGATAGCGCCGAGCCCTTGCCAGTGCGACCGGGCGGACTGATCGCTGGTGTTGCGTTCAAAGTCGAGCTTGAACAACCGTTCGAGATCGCGCAGCGCCAGCCCATGGTCACCGGAGAGGTTGCGCGAGGATAAGGCCTCACCGGCGTGAAAGGCCGCGAGCAGATGCAGGGCCTGCTTACCAATACCCAGGGTGCCGGCGGACAAGGTCGCCAGCAGCCGACGGGTGACGGAAATCACCGGGGTCGCCACCGTGTCTCCAGACCAGCTGCCTTGGGGATTAATGCTGATCACCGCGATACCGGCATCGAGCGCGGCGCTCAGGGGCTGATCCTTGCTCGCGCCGCGCTCGGCAACCCAATCGCGCAGTTGCCGCAGCAGCAGCAGTGCCTTGATCGAATCCCAGACCGAGGCTTTGCGCACACCAAACAGCAGGACCGCCCCGGCCGCTCCTCGGGACAAATGCACCGCGCCCATCGCGGGCCCCAAGGTCGCAAGCCGGGCCTGGAAGGCTTGACAACTGGCCGCGTCGAAAGAGGACGCAACTGTCAGAGCCAGCACAATGCAGGGGCGGCGGATCAGCAGCACCTCGTCTGTTGCATCCCCCCCGACAATCCTTGGCGGGGTGACGGCGCCGGGGCCGGATGACGGCTGGTCGAACAACCCCTTGCCTTGAGCGACGGCCATGCTGCGGTTTTGCACATTCATGCGCTTAAAAAGCGCGGCAATGTGCTGTTTGACGGTGCCTAGACTGATATCCAGGTCGCGGGCAATTTCCTTGTTCGCCTTGCCCTTGCAGATCAGACTCAGGATTTGCCGCTGCCGCGGCGTTAGCTCAAGCTGGCGTGGCGCCCCCTTCGCCCCTTTTGGAGCCGGTGATCCGTTCATCCGTTCATCCAGTCATCCGTTGATCAACCCCTGATCGGCTATTTCGTGTTTTGATCGTCCGCGCTTGGGAGCAGAAGAGGATCGGGCCAGGGGAAGCGTCCGACCACGACATCGCTCTGGTCATAGGCCCGTACATCGCAACGCGTCTGCTCCCCGCGCAACCTAAGACACCAGGATTCCGCCTGTTGTTGGGCAGGGAAGACCTCGACCGCGAGCCGATACCAGGTCGCGGCGCGTCCCTCGGGCTTGAGCGTTGGGATGGGGTTCAGCGCCAGCAGCGCCTTGCCATCGACCAGTTCGGGGAAGCGGGTGAGCAGGTCGCGCCAGGTGGCCTCGAGTCCCTCGCGGGTGTGAATGCCCGACAGGTGCACCAGCCATTCCCGCACCTCTGTGCGTCCAGCCGTGCGTCCGGTGCCGGCTTGCGCGCGCGAGGGTTTGTTTTCATACCAGCCGTCGCTGGGTGGCCAGAGAATCGTCGTGGTCAAGGGTGGCGTGTCGCCGCTTAGGATACTGGCCAGCTCGAGCGTCGGGCGGCGCCCGTCGCCCGGCAGGGGCGCGCGCAGCGGAGCACCACCACCCAGGGAGGAGAACAGATCGGCATAGCCGCGATAATTATCGCCGCTGAAGATGTGCAGATTGTCGAGGTTGCGGTGATAGGTGCGCGCCGTGTCCAACCAGGTCAGGTAATCGATGGCCCCGCCAAGATAGGCTTCCTGGCTGTTGGTCCAAGCCCGGCGTGCCGCGTTGGTGGCCTCCTGCTGGAGTTTGAAGCGCTGCCGCGTCTGCTCGATGGTGGCCAGGGCGTTCTCCACCTCGATACCGGCGCCATAGATGACTTTCACATAGGTCTCGAGGAGTTCCTCGTAGACGGCGCGGGAGTAATCGACCTCGCGCTTGCGCCGCCCCGCGTCAAACACGGTCGCTGAAAGGTTGCCGATGAAGCGATAAAACACCGTATGCGGCATAAAGACTTCTTCGATGAATTCGCTGCCGAAACCGGCCTCGGCCGTCAGGTCCAGGGGCGGGAGCACGCGCGCGCGCGCCACGTCGATATCCGCGTCCGCCGCCAGCAGGCCCGCCTCGACCGCGCGAACATCGGGCCTCTGCAACAACAGGGCGGCCGGAATGCCCGGCTTCACGCGCGGCTTGTCGAGCAGTGATAGCCCGTAGCTCGGCAGACTGACGCTCGCCGGCAGCGCGCCCACCAGGGCCACCAGCCGGTTCTTGACCCGGACCTGCTCCAGGGCGATGGCTGGCATGTCGGTTTGCACACCTTTCACCGCCGTGCGCTGCTGGTCGACATCAATGACTGTCGCATCGCCCGATTCCAGGCGCTTGAGCATGCCAGCCAGCATGTTGTCGAGCACCTTCTCGGTCTCGGCGGCGACCCGCATGCGGTCATTGAGCACCAGATAGTCGACAAAGGCCCTGACCACGTCGCTGCTCAGCTGGCGCAGGCGTTCGTCGTAATCGAAGACCGCGCGCCATAGGGCGTAGTCAGCGGAGTCGGCCAGAGATTCCAGCTCACCCCAAAGATCCACGCGCCAGTCGCCGCGCAGTCCGATTTGATAGGTCTCGCGGGTGACCAGATCCTCTCCGCGAGCGCGCGAGCCCGCCCCGCCATCGGGGGATTCATATTCATAACGCGCGGGCAGGGAGACCTCGGGCAGGCGCCCGCCCTTGGCCTGGGAGGATCGCGCCAGAGCCTGCATCACGCGCTGGGATGCGATGCGCAGGTCAGGATCGTTGGCGATGGCGCGGTCGATGAGACGGTTGAGATCCTCGTTGTCGAACAGCCGCCACCAGAACGCCAGCGCGGCTGTCTTGGGCTTTGGATCCCAGGCGGTGCCCGCGCTGAACAGCGGGTTGGTGTAGCCATCGGAGAGCGGGATATCCGGCGTGTCGTAGCGCGGCCGTTTAATGGCGCAGCCCGCAAGCAGGGCGACAAGAAGCACCAACAAGACCACTCGCGCCACCCAGGCCCCTTGGTACCCTGCCATTGGACGCCCGAGCGGATGTGGATGCCCGAGCAGACGGGCTCCGTGAAGAAGCATTCCCAAGAGCACCTCCTTGCATCGACGGATTCAGCGCTTTGCGTGGCGACGGCGATGCGCTCCGGCGCATTTTGTCTTGAGCCCACGGCACGGCTTAGGCATTACGCCAAGAATAAGCGATACATCGCTATTTCGCAAGGGATTTTCACTATAGAGGTTAGAGTAAAACTCTCAGTGACCAAGCAGGCACAGATGCGCGAAAACTGCTCTCGTGTCCGATTCGCACAAAGACAGAGAGAGCAATTCTCGGAACCAGGGCCTCAATGCAGGCGTTCTTGCCCAGCCAGATAGGGTTGGAGGGCTTGGGGAATACGAATCCCGCCATCAGCCTGCTGGCCGTTTTCGATCAGCGCGACCAAGGTGCGCCCAACGGCGAGGCCGGAGCCATTCAAGGTGTGCAGCAGTTCGGGCTTGCCGGTCTCGGGGTTGCGGTAGCGGGCAAGTAGACGGCGGGCCTGGAAGTCGGCGAAGTTGCTGCAGGAGGAAATCTCGCGATAGCACTGCTGGCCGGGCAGCCAGACTTCGAGATCGTAGGTCTTGGTGGCGGAGAAACCGAGATCGCCGGCGCAGAGTGTCACCACCCGATAGGGCAGTTCCAGCTTCTGCAAAATGGCCTCGGCATGGCCGGTGAGTTGTTCGAGCGCGGCCATGGAATCCTCGGGGCGCACCGCCTGAACCAGCTCGACCTTCTCGAACTGGTGCTGGCGGATCATGCCGCGGGTGTCCTTGCCATGGGAACCGGCCTCGCTGCGAAAACAAGGGGTGTGGGCGACGAAGCGGCGCGGCAGGCTGTCGACCTCCTGAATGCTGTCGCGCAGCAGGTTGGTCACCGGCACCTCGGCGGTGGGGATGAGATAAAAGTCCCGCTCGCCGGGGATTTTGAACAAATCCTGCTCGAACTTGGGCAACTGTCCGGTGCCTTCCAGGCTGGTGGCGTTGACCAGGTAGGGCACATAGACCTCCTGATAGCCATGCTCCTGGGTGTGAACATCGAGCATGAACTGCACCAGCGCGCGTTGCAGCCGGGCCATGGGACCATGGAGCACCACGAAGCGGGCGGCGGCGATGTCGGCGGCGCGCTCGAAGTCGATCCACCCCCCGGCGGCGCCCAGGTCTACGTGGTCGCGCGGTTCAAAATCAAACACCGGCGGCTCGCCCCAGCGGCGCTCCTCGCGGTTGGCGCTTTCGTCCTTGCCATCGGGGACGCTGGCAGCGGGGAGATTGGGCAGTCCGAGCGCGATGGCGCGCTGTTGGTTCTGAATATCACCAAGCTCGGCATCGAGTTGCTTGAGTTCCTCGCCAAAGGCGCTGACCTCGACCTTGAGCGGTTCGATATCCTCACCCGCCGCGCGCGCCTTGCCGATGGCCTTGGAGCGGGTGTTGCGCAGGTTTTGCAGCTCCTGCACCCGCACCTGCAGCTGTTTGCGCCGGTCTTCGAGCGCCCGGATGGCCTGGGTGTCGAGCGCGAAGCCACGGCGCGCCAGGAGGGCGGCGACTTGGTCGAGTTCCGCGCGTAACAATCGGGGGTCTAGCATGAGTCTTTAAGCCTGTTGGTCCAATTGGGCTGGCTCCACCAGCACGTTCCAGGATACCAGGTGCCCTGTATCGACAAAATCGCGAATCCGCTCGATGGCCGCGCGCGCGCGCTCGGGCCGGTCGAAGAACTCCAGCACCAAGGGCAGATCAGCGGACAAATCGAGCAGGCTGGCGCTGTGGACCACGCCCGAGGCGCCAAAACCGGCCACCCCCCGCATCACGGTCGCTCCGCAGACATGCAACTCATCGTGCAGGCATTTAAGCAGGGGTTTGAGTTCGCGATCCGATTCCGACAGATACACGCGCACCATGGTGGCTTCGATCAATGTCATTGTTGCCCCCTTATTGTTCCGCGGCAAGCGGCTCCTGGATGGTTTTTAATCGATGCGTTTCAGTCGATGGAATGCCTTTGTCTTTGTCTTTGTCTTTGTCTTTGTCTTTGTCTTTGTCTTTGCTCACTCTTCAACGCCCCTGCCGCCGCCGAAACAGCAGATCGCGCGCCGGCTGCCCCAAGCGCTCGCCACGGCGTTCGAAACGGGTCTGGGGACGATCCGGCGGGCGCGGCACGAAATCTCCGCTGGTGGAGAGATTCTCGAACCGATCCGAGGCCGCGCGCAGATGCTCGAGCATCCAGTCGGCATAAGGCGCCCAGTCGGTCGCGGCATGGAAAAAGCCGCCTCCGACCAGTACCCGCGCCAGATCGTCGATAAAGCCCGGCTGCACGATGCGGCGCTTGTGATGGCGCTTTTTTGGCCAGGGATCAGGGAAAAACAGGCACACTCCGGCCAGGCTGGCCGGCGCCAGTCCGCGCGCCAGCAGGGCGCAGGCATCCTCGCGCAACAGGCGGACATTGTTCAGGCCCGCGCTTTCCAACGCAAGCAACAGGTGCCCAATGCCGGGGCGATGAACCTCGAGTCCCAGATAGTTGCGCTCGGGATAGCGGGCCGCCATGTGCAGCAATGCCTCGCCATTGCCGAAGCCGATCTCCAGCACAACGGGCTGATCATTACCAAAGAGCGCCGGCAGGTCGAGCGGCCGATCTGGCGCCCAGCCAAGCCCGAAACGGGGCCATAAGGTCTCGAAGGCGCGTGCTTGGGCCGCTGTTAGCCGTCCCTCGCGCAGCACGAAGCTGCGCACGGGCCGACCGCGGAGGTCCGATGACGAAGCCGCTTCCGCCGGTGCAAAGACAAACGGCTGGGGCCTGGTTCCGCCCAAGCTGGAGAAGGCGCTCAGAAAAAGGTCCCCTCGATGGGCGAGGAGGCCGAGGCAAAGCGCTTGGCTGGCATGCGTCCGGCGCGATACGCCTCGCGCCCCGCCTCAATGGCTTTGCGCATGGCGCTGGCCATTAGGATGGGGTCGCGGGCAGCGGCGATGGCGGTGTTCATCAGCACCCCATCGCAACCCAGCTCCATGGCCACCGAGGCATCGGAGGCGGTGCCGACGCCGGCATCGACCAGAATAGGCACCTTGGCATTTTCGACAATGGTGAGGATATTCAGTCGGTTGCGAATCCCCAGCCCGGAGCCAATGGGAGCGGCCAGCGGCATGACCGCGACGCAACCGATTTCTTCCAGCCGTTTGGCCATGATGGGGTCGTCATTGGTGTAGACCATCACATCAAAGCCTTCCTTCACCAGCACCTCGGCGGCCTGCAAGGTGGCGACCACATCGGGGAACAGGGTTTTCTCATCGCCCAGCACTTCAAGCTTGACCAGGTTGTGGCCGTCAAGCAGCTCGCGCGCCAGGCGGCAGGTGCGCAGGGCGGTCTCGGCATCGTAGCAACCGGCGGTGTTGGGCAGGATGGTGTAGCGCTCGGGCGAGAGCACATCGAGAATGTTCGGCTCGCCGGCATTCTGGCCAATGTTGGTGCGGCGCACGGCGATGGTCACGATCTCGGCACCGCTGGCCTCGATGGCGCGGGCAGTCTGGTCCAGATCGCGATACTTGCCGGTGCCAACCAGCAGGCGGGAGTTGTAGATACGACCGGCAATGGTGAGGGAATCGGAGGCTGAGGTCGATGCAGTCATGATGAATAATGTGTCTCGGCAGTCGAATGATGTTAATGAATAGGCCATTGCAGAATCCCGGCACGGGATCTGTCACCGGCGTCGGCAATGGAGGCTAGGCAATGGGTCAGATGCTAGGATCAGAGCATTGGATCAAACAAGGGCGCGGTCACCGAGGATAGCCGAGAGCCCCGCGCCCTGGCCTTGCGATTTGCTCGCCCTGGACCTGGCAAAGCTGCTTTCGCTTGGGTGACCCGCTGCGTCTAGCGCTCGCCAGCAGCCACACGCAGGCGGGCAAGTTCCTGTTCCAGCGCGTGGCGTGCTTCGGCTTCCTGCTCGGCGCGTTGTTCTGCCGCGACCCGCGCGCGACGCTCGGCCTGCCAGCCAGGCAGCACGAAGGCGCTGTAGACTGGATCATCCATGAGTTCCGGCAACTCGCGCTGGCGCTCCAAATCCGCAAGCCGCAGCTGAAAACCAGGCAGCACGACGGATCGCAGCAGGCCATCGCCGTTGTCGCCAGTATCGCCAATATCGCCAGTGTCAATAGACTCGTAGTGGCCAGCCTCGTTCAGCCGATAAAAGGCGCACAGGTCCAGGCGATGGTGCAGGATGAAATACTCGCGTACCCCCGCCGCGGCATATTCCTCAAACTTAGTGCGGGTGTCGCGCTCTATCGCACCGCGCCGGCTATCGGACAGCGCCTCGATACAGAGATCGCAGGTACCGCGAAAAGTGCGGTCCAGCCCCGCGAGCGGCTGGCGATTGTCCTTCAGGATCACGCCGAGATCGGGCTTGCGGATGGCCACTTTTCCCGGCAACTGCATGCGGAAACCAAAATCCAGGGCGGTCAGCGCCGCGATGGGTTCGACGCTCAGGAATTGCTCGAGCAACCGCAAGAACCAACGGTAGCAAAGGACGGTCAGAAAATCCGACACCGGCTTCACCTCCAAGCGACCATTGTTCCATTCATAGCCGCCCTCGGCTTCGTAATAGTGTTCCCAGTAATCGGCCTCGCTGATCAACAGTCCCTCGTTCGCGGGTGCCTCATTGATGCAATCGAGAACCCGAGCATCGAGCCGCTCACCGATCCCGTGGCTGCCGCCATTGATGGCCGTGCTCATTCGGTCGGGGAAGTAACGGGCTGCCTGTGACATGATTTGGCGCCTCCGCGATCGCATAAGAGATCCCAAACAAGTCTTCAATCCCGGATCTGGCTTGGGTTTGGTTGACTGACCACTGATGAAAAGCTTAACACAGCACTGCGGTCACATCGGCTGCCCCTCTTGCCAAGATAGCCTGTCAGCCATCCAGGGGCGGCAGCTCCTCCAGCGACCAGCGCGGGCGCGGGCGGAAGGCGAGCGGCTCGCGCTGGCCGGCGCTGAGCCGATACCAGCCGGCATAGGCGATCATGGCGCCATTGTCGGTGCACAAGGCCAGGGGCGGGTAGAAGGCCTGGCCGCCGATGGCTTCCATCGCCTCGGTCATGCGCGCGCGCAAACGGCGGTTGGCACTGACACCACCTGCCAGCACGATGCGCCGCAGACCAGTCTGTTGCAGGGCACGGCGGCATTTGATCACCAGGGTGTCAACCACCGCATCCTCAAAGGCGCGGGCAATATCGGCGCGGCCTTGGGTGGAATCCTCGCCAGAGGTCCGCAGCTGGCCAAGGGTATTCAGCGCGAAGGTTTTGAGCCCGCTAAAGCTGAAATCAATCCCCGGCCGATCGGTCATGGGGCGCGGGAAGCGATAGCGCCCGGGGTCGCCCCGCTCCGCGAGCTTCGCCAGCGCGGGGCCACCGGGATAGGGCAGCCCAAGAATTTTCGCGGTCTTGTCGAAGGCCTCCCCGGCGGCATCGTCGACCGACTCCCCAAGCAGCCGATAGCGCCCGACCGCTTGGACCTCGACCAGCTGGGTGTGCCCGCCCGAGACCAAGAGCGCGACGAAGGGAAAGGCAGGCGCCGGGGATTCCAGCCCCGTTGGAATCAGCGGCGCCAGCAGATGCCCCTCCATGTGGTGCACGCCAATGGCCGGCACGCCCCAGGCCCAGGCCAGACTGCGCCCAAGCGCGGAGCCGACCAAGAGGGCGCCAATCAGCCCAGGGCCGGCCGTATAGGCCAGACCATCGATGGCGTCCGCGCCCAGCCCGGCCTCGTCGAGCACCTGATGGATCAGCGGCAGCGTCTTGCGGATATGATCGCGCGAGGCCAGCTCAGGCACCACGCCGCCGTATTCCGCATGGATGTCGGTCTGACTGTAGACCGCGTGCGCGGCCAGGCCGATGTCGTCGCCATAGATGGCCACGCCGGTCTCGTCGCAGGAGGTTTCGATGCCGAGGACGCGCATTTTTAGTGGTTGGTGGCTAGTGGTTAATTGCTAGTGGCTAGTGGCTAGTGGTTTGCTATTGGGCGCCATCTCTCGGCCAAGCTACTTTGCCTGGGCGAATGCTGGGCTTAGACTGATGTTTTTGAAAACGACCTAAAAGCTGCCGCGATGATAACCACTTTGCCCGCCGAATGGGACGCGCAAAGCGCGCTCATGCTGACCTGGCCGCATCCGGACACCGACTGGCATGACCAGCTCGAGGCGGTCGAGGCGGTCTATGTCGAGCTGGTGCGCGCGCTCTGCCGCTATCAGCCGGCGCTTATTCTCTGCCCGGACGCCGCCTGGCAGGCGCGGGTGGCGGGTCGGCTGAGCGAGGCTGGAGTGCCAGCATCAAGGCTCATCTTCGCACCTGTGCCGAGCAATGATACCTGGGCCCGGGATCATGGGCCCATCGCGGTATTGCAAAGTCCGGGACCGAACGCTCAGGGCGAGCCCTGCCTGATGGACTTTCGCTTCAATGGCTGGGGCGGAAAATTTGCTAGCGAGCTGGACGATGCCATCACCGCCCGCTTGTGCGAGCAGGGCGTTTTTGGCGACAGCCCCTGGCAGCGCAGCGAGCTGGTACTGGAGGGCGGCGCCATCGACAGCGACGGCGCCGGCAGCCTGCTGCTGGTACGTCGCACCCTGATCGATCCGGCGCGCAATCCCGGCTGGAGCCAGGATGAGATCGAGCGGGAGCTGCGCTTGCGCCTTGGCATCCGCCATTTTCTGTGGCTGGAGCAGGGCCAGTTGAGCGGCGACGATACCGACGGTCATATCGACACCCTCGCCCGCTTTGTCGATCGGCGTACCATCGCTCATGTGACCTGCGAGGATGCGACCGATCCCGATCATGGTCCCATCCAAGCAATGATCGCCGAGCTGCGGGCGCTGCGCGATCCTGATGGTCAGCCTTACCGTCTGCTGCCATTACCCCAGCCGCGCCCGTTGTTCGCCGCCGACGGGCAGCGCTTACCCGCGGGCTACGCCAATTTCGCGCTCATCAACGGCGCTCTGCTGCTGCCGGTGTACCAGGATCCCGCCGATGCCGAGGCGACGCGCTTGCTGCAAGAGGCTTTCCCAGGGCGCCAGGTCCATGCCATCGACTGCCGCGCGCTGGTCGCCCAGGGCGGCAGCCTGCACTGCGCCTGCATGCAGTTGCCGGCCGGCTTGACCCTGCGCGCACCCCAAGCCTAACCCAGCGCCATGTCCCCATCCGCATCCCAGCGCGTTCTGGTCGGGCTCTCGGGCGGCGTTGATTCCGCCATCGCCGCCCATCTGCTGATCGAGCAAGGCTATCGCATCGAAGCGCTCTTCATGAAGAATTGGGAGGAGGACGACAAGCCAGGCTATTGCGCGGCGGCGCAAGACCTTGCCGATGCCCAGGCGGTGGCCGAGCGGCTCGGCATCCCGCTGCGCACGGTCAACTTCGCCACCGAGTACTGGGACTTGGTGTTCGAGCGTTTCCTCGCCGAATACCGCGCCCTGCGCACGCCGAATCCTGACATCCTGTGCAACAGCGAGATCAAGTTCCGCGCCTTTCTCGACCATGCCCTGAGCCTGGGCGCCGATTGGATCGCCACCGGCCACTATGCGCGCGTGACCCGTGAGAACGGCAAAGCACGCTTGCGCCTGGCCCGGGATGGCAACAAGGACCAGACCTACTTCCTGCATCGGCTCGATCAAGCCCAGCTTGGACGGGCGCTCTTTCCGCTCGCCGAAAAGACCAAGCCGGAGGTCCGGGCGCTGGCGCGGCAACTGGGCCTTGCCAATGCCGGCAAAAAAGACAGCACCGGCATTTGTTTCATCGGCGAGCGCCGTTTCGCCGATTTTCTTGCCCGCTACCTGCCGCGCGAGCCGGGTCCCATCGAAACGCCCGAGGGCCAGGTGCTAGGCGAACATCAGGGGCTGGCTTATTACACCATCGGCCAGCGTCAGGGGCTTGGCATCGGTGGCCAGGCGGGTGCCGCCGAGGCACCCTGGTTTGTTGCCGCCAAGGAGCCCGCGCGCAATGCCCTGATTGTGGTGCAGGGCGGCGACCATCCGCTGCTGTTCGCGCGCGGGCTGAGCGGCGAGCAACCGCACTGGATCAGCGGCGAACCACCGGCGCCGGCGCCGCTCGACTGCCTGTGCCGTCTGCGCCATCGCCAGCCGCTGCAAGCCTGCACCCTACTCGAGTACGATAGGCATGGCTGCCAGCTGCGTTTTGCCGTCCCCCAGCGCGCGGTGACACCCGGGCAGTCGGTTGTTTTTTATCGCCGCGACCAATGCCTTGGAGGCTGTATCATCGCGGCGGCAGGCTGAATCCGGCCAGGTTCAGCCAATCCCGTCGAAGCAAAACAAGGCTGCCTAAGGGCGCATCAATTCTACCCTCTAGGTGAATCAATCCGCCTTTACTGGCCACACATAAGGTTTTTGTTGGACATTGCCTAACCACGAACAACTAGCCACTAGCCACTTCTTGCCAATGGAACATAACGATACCGAGCGGGTCATCGCCCTGGCCGGCCTGCACCAGGTTGCCCACTGCGTCCAATTCATTGCCAATCGCGGCTTGATGGATGCCGAACCCATGGAGCCCTGCATCCATAGCCTGTTTCAGTTCGACGCGCCAGACACGCCCTCGGTCTATGGCCCGCCGGGCGCGGTGGCCCTGGGCATGCGCGCGCTGATTGGCCAGATCACCGGGCAACCGAGTCGCGACCTGGAGATGACCCGTTATCTGGTCAGCCTGCTCAAACACGGCCGCACACTGAGCGAGAACCCGGAAGTGCTAAGACGCATTGGGATTGGCATCGAGATCGCGGATGCCAAGCACCGTCAGGGTATCAGCCAGGGCAGCTTGCTGGCCCCCGAGCTGCTCGCCTCCCTGGCCGCGCTCTACAGCGAAAATATCAGCGCGCTGGAGCCACGCATTCTGGTGCGCGGCAATCCGCTGTATTTGAAAAACAGCGAGAATCAGGACCGCATCCGCGCCCTGCTGCTGGCCGGTATCCGCTCGGCCATTCTGTGGCAGCAGCTCGGCGGCACCCGCTGGCAAATTCTGTTTGGGCGCAAACGCTTGCTGGACGCCGCGCGCGATTATCTGACACGCCACCAGAATGCCTGAGTGGTTGCCAATCCACCCCGACCTATCCTAAAGGGCTCTCACTGAGCTTCCACCGGGGCCCCACCGGACTGCTTATCCTTTTCTCGCCGCGTCCTGGCGACTAGAATCCCCTTACTCCAATCCATCTATTCTGCAATCCATTCGGTTCGCCGCCAACACCGCCGGAAATTACCTCATGTCCAAGAGTTTCAATGCCCAGGCCGAACTTCGCGTCGGCGATCAGACCTACGACATCTTTCGCCTTGACGCCGTGCCGGGCAGCGAGTGCCTGCCCTTTTCGCTCAAAATTCTGCTGGAGAATCTGCTGCGGCACGAGGATGGCGTCAGCGTGCGACGCGAGGATATCGAGGCACTCGCCGCCTGGGACGCGCAGGCCGAGCCCGCGACCGAGATCCAATACCGCCCAGCGCGCGTGCTAATGCAGGATTTTACCGGGGTGCCGGCGGTGGTGGATCTGGCCGCCATGCGCGATGCCATGAGCGCGCTCGGCGGTGATCCCAAGCGCATCAATCCGCTGCAAGCCGCCGAGCTGGTCATCGACCACTCGGTACAGGTTGATTATTACGCCAGCGACAGCGCTTTCGCCCGGAACGCGGAGCTCGAGTTCTCGCGCAACCGCGAGCGCTATGCCTTTTTGAAGTGGGGGCAGACGGCCTTCGATAATTTTCAGGTGGTACCACCCGATACCGGCATTGTGCATCAGGTGAATGTCGAGTATCTGGCGCGGGTGATTTTTGCAGGCGAACACCAAGGCCGCCGTCAGGCCTATCCAGACACCCTGGTCGGCACCGACTCCCACACCACCATGATCAACGGCCTGGGTGTGCTCGGCTGGGGCGTTGGCGGCATCGAGGCCGAGGCCTCCATGCTCGGCCAGCCGGTGTCCATGCTGATTCCGCAAGTGGTCGGCATGCGCCTAACCGGCGAATTGCCCGAGGGCACCACGGCCACCGACCTGGTGCTGACCATTGTCGAGCGACTGCGCCAACATGGAGTGGTGGGTAAGTTTGTTGAATTCTTTGGCCCGGCGGTGGCGACTCTGCCAATGGGCGAGCGCACCACCATCGCCAACATGGCACCTGAGTACGGCGCCACCTGTGGTCTTTTCCCCATTGATCAGGAAACCCTCGACTTCCTGCGCCTGACCGGGCGCGACCCTGAGCAGGTGGCCCTGGTCGAGGCCTATGCCAAGGAACAGGGCATGTTCGCCGAGGCCAGCAGTCCCGAACCGCGCTTCAGCGAGGTGTTGGAACTGGACATCGGCACCGTGGTGCCCTGCCTGGCCGGCCCCAAGCGCCCGCAGGATCGCGTCGCGCTCACCGCCATGAAAGGCGCATTCCACGAGGCTCTGACCAAGGCCCAGCACGAGAGCGGCCGCGCCCCCGGCACCCCGGTGACGACCGAGATCAACGGACAATCTTGCACTCTAAACGATGGCTCGGTGGTGATCGCCGCCATTACCTCCTGCACCAACACCTCCAACCCGAGTGTGATGCTGGCCGCCGGGCTGGTGGCACAAAAAGCCGTGGCGCGCGGACTATCGGTGCCGCCCTGGGTCAAGACCTCGCTCGGCCCGGGCTCCATGGTGGTGACCCGCTATTTGGAAGCGGCCGGGCTGATGGAACCGCTGAAAAACCTCGGCTTTCATGTGGTCGGCTATGGCTGCACCACCTGCATCGGCAACTCCGGGCCGCTGCGCCCGGAGGTCTCGGCCGCCATTGCCGAGGGCCAGCTCAGCGTCGTCTCGGTCCTGTCGGGCAATCGCAATTTCGAGGGCCGGGTCCATGCCGAGGTGCGCATGAATTACCTCGCCTCGCCACCGCTGGTGGTGGCCTATGCCCTGGCCGGGCGCATGGATCTCGATCCCTACCAGGACGCATTGGCCAAGGACGCCAAGGGCCAACCAGTGTATTTGAAAGACCTCTGGCCCAGCCAGGGCGAGATTCAGGCCACCATTGCCAGCGCCCTGAACGCCAGCCAGTTCAGCAAAAGTTACGCCGAGGTCTTCGCCGGCGACAGCCGTTGGCAGGAACTGGCCGCGCCCGAGGGCCAGCGTTACGACTGGGCGGCGGATTCCACCTATATTCAGCATCCGCCCTATTTCGAGGGCATGACACTGACGCCAGAGCCGGTCGCCGCCATCACCGGCGCGCGCGTGCTGGCGCTGCTGGGCGACTCGGTCACCACCGACCACATTTCCCCAGCCGGCGCCATCAAGGCCGACAGCCCGGCCGGGCGTTATCTGCTTGAGCAGGGCGTGGCCGAGAGTGAGTTCAACTCCTACGGCTCAAGGCGCGGCAATCATCAGGTGATGATGCGCGGCACCTTCGCCAACATCCGCCTGCGCAACCAGCTCGCCCCCGGCACCGAGGGTGGCGTGACCCTGCATCAGCCATCCGGCGAGCAACTATCCATCTACGATGCCGCCATGCGCTATCAGGCCGAGTCTGTGCCGGCCATGGTGATTGCCGGCAAGGAATACGGCTCCGGCTCCTCGCGCGACTGGGCCGCCAAGGGCCCGCGCCTGCTCGGCGTGCGCGCGGTGCTAACCGAGAGCTTCGAGCGCATTCATCGCACCAACCTGGTGTGCATGGGTATACTGCCCTTGCAGTTCGCCCCCGGTGACAGCGCCGCCACCCTTGGGCTGACTGGGCAGGAGGCGTTTGACATCGGCGATCTTGACGATGGCAATGCCAAGCAGGTGCAAGTGACCGCAACCGGCGCGGATGGTACGGTCAAATCCTTCACTGTAAGAGTGCGGATCGATACCCCGAATGAGGCCGATTACTACCGCCATGGTGGTATTTTGCACTATGTGCTGCGGCGGTTGGCCGGGGCTTGAGGTTCACATCGCTTTTTGCCTCAGCGGGATCGCTTCTCTCTGAGACTCATGAAAACCATCTCCTAATTAATGCCCATTAAACCGCATTCGAGAAGAACGCGGGGGAAACGCGACTCATGACAATCCCGCTTCTGGATCAGGTCCGACAGCTCAATGTGGAAGATCAGCTCGAGCTTGTTGAAGCGCTTTGGAATGAGATCTCCAGCCGCAACGCGGCTCCACCGCCAACGGATGCGCAAATTGCCGAGCTTGATCGACGTTTAGCCGAGCATGATGCCAATCCAGACGATATTGTTCCCTGGCAACAGGTCAAGGCGGAAGCACTGACAAGCATCAAGGAATCACGGATCAGGGAATGAAGTTGCCGGTTGACTTTCTTCGGGCGGCGCGACGGGAACTCGTTGAAGCCGCCATCTGGTATGAGAATCAACACGCAAATCTCGGTACCGACTTTATTCTGGAAATCGACCGCTGTCTTGGCGTCATCGCCGAGCAACCGGAGCTGTTCGCCCTGACACATAAAGATGTCCGCCGCATTACAGTGAAGCGATTCCCCTACAGCATCTATTTCCGCACGACAGCCGAACGCATTCTTGTCCTCGCGGTTTTTCATCACCGCCGTTCCCCAGCAGTCTGGCAGCGCAGGATATAACTGGAGCCCGAACCATTGTCCGTCGAACTCACTCCCCTAACCGCCATCTCCCCCATCGACGGTCGTTACGCGCGCGCCACGGCAGCGCTGCGACCGATGTTCAGTGAATTCGGCCTGATCGAGCGGCGCGTGCGCGTCGAGATTGCCTGGCTGCGGGCGCTGGCCGCGCACCCGGACATCCTCGAAGTGCCGCCCTTGTCCGCCGAGGCCGAGGCGCGGCTTGATGACATTGTCCGCGGCTTTTCAGTCGAACAGGCCGCGCGGGTCAAGGAGATAGAGCGCACCACCAATCATGATGTCAAGGCGGTGGAGTACTTATTGAAAGAACGCATCGCCGATCAGCCCGAGCTGGCGGCGGTGGCGGAGTTTATTCACTTTGCCTGCACCTCGGAAGACATCAACAACCTCGCCCATGGGCTGATGCTGCACGAGGCGCGCGCGCAGGTGCTACTGCCGGCCATCGACGGCTTGCTTGAACAACTGCGCGCACTCGCCCACCAGCACGCGGAGCAAGCCATGCTCGCGCGCACCCATGGCCAGCCGGCCTCGCCCACCACCCTGGGCAAGGAGATCGCCAATGTGGTGCACCGGCTGCGCCGCCAACGCGAGGCCATTGCCAGCGTGGCCCTGCCGGGCAAAATCAACGGGGCGGTGGGCAATTACAACGCGCACCTGATCAGCTATCCGCGGATCGACTGGCCCGACTTTGCCCAGCGCTTTGTCGAATCCCTCGGCCTGGCCTGGAATCCCTACACCACCCAGATTGAGCCACATGATGGCATGGCTGAGCTGTTCGACGCCCTCGCCCGCTTCAATCAGATTCTGCTCGATCTGTGCCGGGATCTCTGGGCCTATATTTCCATCGGCTATTTTCGCCAGAAGACGGTCGCGGGCGAGGTCGGCTCCTCGACCATGCCGCACAAGGTCAACCCGATCGACTTCGAGAACGCCGAGGGTAATCTTGGCATCGCCAATGCGCTGCTTGGCCATCTCGGTGCCAAGCTGGCTGTATCGCGCTGGCAGCGGGATTTGAGCGACTCCACCGCGCTGCGGAACCTGGGCGTGGGGTTTGCGCATAGCCTGATCGCCATTGCCTCCACCCAGCGCGGTCTGGGCAAGCTCGAAGCCGATGGCGCGCGCATGGCCGCCGATCTGGATCAGAACTGGGAGGTACTAGCAGAGGCCGTGCAGACGGTGATGCGCCGCCATGGGGTGCCGGAGCCCTACGAAAAGCTCAAGGAATTGACGCGCGGGCGGCGAATTGGCGCGGCGGAACTCGCGGCCTTTGTGGAGGCATTGGAGATCCCCGAACCGGCTAAAGCGGCTCTGCGCGAATTGACACCAGCACGCTACACCGGCAATGCCGCTGCGCAAGCACGTGCCATATAAGGCTCATGGTGAGGCAGCATCCCAAAGGTTGAAACCACCATTTTTTGGCAAACTTTGTGCGGCTGAGCACCATCACGCTCGTTTCTTCTCGGCACTTTGCGATCCCCATAAAAAAAGCCGACCGGCAAGTGCCGGTCGGCTTTTTCTTATCTGATGAACTCCTGTTGTGCAGAAGCGATCAGTTTGCCTGATTCGCTTTCCTAATCAGTTTGCTTGGGAATGAATGACCACACGACGCTGCATGACTGAGTCAGCCGGGTACTCGGGAAGCAACTCCAGCTTGCCGCGGCTCTCGGCCGGAGCAATGCTGCTAGCAGGCAGACCCTGGTCGATCATGTGATTGCGCACGGCAGTGGCACGACGCATGCCAAGGCCATAGTTATAAGCTTGGCTGCCAACAACGTCAGTATGACCAACAACAGTCAGATACTCTTGCGCGGGAGTCGCCTTCACGTTGGCGATATAGTCATCAAGGCGAGCAACCTCATCGCGGTTAACGACATTTGCCATGTGGTACTTATCGAACTCGAAGTTCAGACGCAGAGTGAACTCTTCTGGCACGACGACGTCATCACATGGCGGCAGATTGGTCGGACCATCGGGATAGGCACTCTGCCAGCACTCGCCATAGCTGTTCGCCCACAGTTGGCCATCTGGCAGGCTCACGTCGCCCTTTGCGTACCAGTAGGTTTCTTCCTTGTCCATCGCGATGGCAGGCAGCGCGGTCAGAGACAGGGCTAGGGCAGCCGCCCCTGCGGTACGGGTCAGTTGAGTCATATGAAACATGGGTTTTTCCTCTCTTTCTTCAGTTAACAATGAGTTTTGACTTAGGGATTGACTTCTGGGATTGACTTCTGGGATTGAGTCTAGGCAGCCATCAGACGACCCACGGCGCATGCTGGATCACTGATTACGCCAACAGTGATATCCACTACTGAATATCAACATCAACAGGCCGACCGCCCTCGGTATAAAACCGCGTTCGGATCTCGATACGACGGTTTCGGGCACGTCCGGCGTCGTTATCGTTTGTGGCTATGGGCTCGAGCTTACCTGCACTGCGGGTCAGCATGCGACTTGTGGGAATACCAAGACTGGCAAGGTAGTCCTTAGTTGACTCGGCACGACGCAGCCCGAGTTTGTAGTTGAACTCCTGGCTGCCAACGCTATCGGTATGACCGACAATAGTCAGCATTTCATCGCCGCTACTCTCACGCACGGCGCGCGCGATACCATCAAGCGCCACCGCCATTTCTGGCTTGATAGCCGCGCTGTTAAAATCGAATTCGTCGTTCGTCAACTCAATCGTGAGACTTTTGATGATCTCTGCCGCCGCGCAAGGCGCCACATCGCTTGGCCCAGACTGACTCTGCCAACACTCGCCAGAGGAGTTGGTCCAACCAGTGCCAGCTGGCCCGGACCAAAAATGTTCCATCACGTCCGCGCGCACGGTTGATGAAGCGGCAGCGGTCAGTAACAGGTTCAGCATCGCCGCCGCGATCACTCCGGCAAGAGCGGTAAACCGCTTGTGATTCGAGTCAGAACGCATTTAACCCCCCAGCGTTAACGTCTTGCGTGCTACTTAGCCTAGGATGCCCAAAGTAACATTGGGATACAGGTTGGGACGAACCTTGAGTCCAACCCTGGGTCCAATGGATGGCTATGGTTGAGTTGGTTGGCGGCAACCCGGTGCGACTTTGTTGATCAGCCACGCTGCTCAAGTAACCGCAACGCTTGAGCAGATGTGGCCGGATACGGCAAAATTTGGTGGAACTTAAGCCTTGAACTCCTTCTAGGTGCTCGCGCCTTTTATTGTAGCTGAATTTATCGCGAAAAGTGCGACCAAATTTTTTTTAGGCGGCAATTTCGCAACTAGAGCTTGACCACGCTTCAGTATGCAACTATAAGATACTGTTTTTTTAGTTTTTTTATTTTTTGCAGAAAAGCCACAGTTTCTTCCTGCCAACAGAGCGCGACCTTGCCATCCCCCTACTCTCTGTTGCTAGCCGGATTTTTCATTGTCTTGGGTGAATTCCTGTTTGCCTCCATGGGTGTGAGCATTCGCTTCGTCGCAACACAACTACCAAACGAAGTCATCGTCTTCTTTCGTAATCTGTTCGGCCTGTTACTCTTGGCACCCTGGCTCGCGCGACACAACCCCCGAGAGCTGTCCACCGGGGTACCAGCCAGAATGCCAGCGAAAATACTGGGCCTGCATCTGCTGCGCGCTGTCGCGGGTCTGTCCGCCATGTATGCCTTTTATTACGCAATTGCCCACATTGCCCTTGCAGAAGCCATGCTGCTGAAGCTCACCGCCCCCCTTTTCATCCCCTTGATCGCCTTTCTGTGGCTACGCGAAGAACTCACTCCGCTGATCTGGATCGCACTCGGCCTCGGCTTTTGCGGCGTGCTGATGATCCTCTCGCCAGGGGTGCGGGGCGTCTCCACGGTGGCTTTAGTCGGTTTACTCGGCGGGATGTTCGCGGCTCTGGCCAAGGTGACCATCAGACGCCTTTGCCGCAGCGAGCCCTCGCTCGGGATTGTCTTTTACTTTGCTCTCATTGCAACCATCATCTCGGCCGTACCCCTAAGCTGGAGCTGGCAAATGCCAAGTTCAACGCAGTTTCCATGGTTGCTTTCCATCGCCGCGCTGGCCACTTTGGGGCAGCTCGCCCTGACCGCTGGCCTGTCACGCGCACCCGCGTCGCGCATGGCGCCCTTCGGCTATTTCTCGGTCGTCTTCGGTGCTCTGTTCGGATGGCTGATCTGGGCCGAGCCCGTCGGCTGGCGTCTGGTGCTGGGGTCCATCCTCATTGCCGGGGCCGGCTGGCTGGTTAGCCGGCGACGCGCTTCTCAACCAGCTCGCTCTATCGAGCTTGCGCCGCCCGCGACCAGCACCGCCGCGATGAGAACATCTCTCGACCCTGATTAGCCAAGTTCCCACAACCATGCCCACTGCTACCTTACCCGAGTATCGTATCGAATACGCCGACTGGCAGCGCCAGGGACGGGAACTGCGCGCGGTTCGCCAGGCGGTTTTCATCGAGGAACTTAGCGGCGAGGAGACGCGGGAGTGGGATCGCGCCGATACCAAGGCACGGCACCTTCTTGTTCGGGCTGGCGAACCGCCGGAAGCCATTGGAACGTTGCGATGGCTGCCGTCCGGTCAGATCGAACGCCTGGCGGTCAAGCCTGCCTGGCGCGGACGCGGGATCGGTAGCGCGCTGCTCGCGAGTGCCGCACGCGAGTTGCAAAGTCATCGGCGGGTGACGCCATTTGTCTATGCAAACGATAGCACCCAGGCTTTCTTCGCCCGGCTTGGTCTGATCGCGGAGGATGCGCCTGTTGAACAACAGGGCCAGAGACTCCAACGCATGGTGTTGCAAGCGCCGGAGGCGCTGATCAGCGCCGATCTGCGCGCACGCCTGCTCGGCGAAACCAGCGGACGCCTGTTTCTGACCCAAAGGGCCCATCTGGCGCTGGCGGTCCGCCAGCTAGCCGCGCAGGCACGGCGGCAAGTGAATCTGCTCAGTACCGATCTGCAGCCGGACATTTACGATCATCAAGACTTTGTCGAGGCACTACGCTATCTCGCGATTGAACTGCGTGGTCGCCTACCGGTAAAAATTCTGGTCAGCGACCCCGAGCCCAGTCTGCGCCGAGGACATCGGCTGATTGAACTCGCGCGCTTGCTCAGCTCCGATGTCCAAATCCGCCTGGTACCCAAGGACTGGGCCGAGTATCGCGATCAATTCCTGCTCTGCGATCAAGATGGCCTGTGTCTGACGCGTCACCAGGACCCGCGTCGGACCCTGGTCGACTTTAACTCCGGGGCCGAGACCCGTCGCCTGCGACGGCTGTTTGATCAGATATGGGAGCAGGGCGATATGCATCCCGGATTGCGCCGCCTTTATCTGTGACCCTTTATCTGTGACCCTACATCTGATACTTGGTACGATGGTCTCTTTTAGTAAGACATCGGTGGCAAGACTCAGCAACGTCAGGAATCAGCCGCATCCATCCAACAGCAAACCCAGCCAGGCGGCCACTCGGAGAGCCGGTCGCTCCAGGAGTCGGACGAGGACTCGATCTCTTGCCTGACGGGCTGCTCATAAATCGGCGTGATTCGGTCCCGATCCGGCTCGACTGGCCAGGCTGCCTGCCCGCTATGCTCCCGTCCAATCGGCTCCAACCCCAAATTCACGCTCAGATGCAAGCGTTCGCCCTGCCGCGTCCGCCAACACCAGGACAGTCCCGCCTCCCCCAGCCGCTGCCAGCGACCGCCATGATGCAACCCTGGCAACAGGGGAAGAATGTGCTCTGCCCGCAGCCGCAAAAGCTTGGCATGCAGCGCCAGCCGCTCCCGACCTGCTGAACGCTCGCGTTCCGACCAGTCCAGGCGGGAGGCCAGAAAGCTTTGGGGGTCGCCCGGCAGCGGGATCTCATGCAATAACCCCGGATCCGAAAATGCCGACTGCGTGGCGAACTCGCGCCGACGCCCCGCGCTCACTTGCTCCATCAGGCTGGGCTCAAGATCACAAAAAAACAAAAACGGCGTGGTCGCGGCAAATTCCTGCCCCATGAACAGCAAAGGCGGCGCCGGCGCCAAGAGCACCGTGGCCAGAGCTGCCTCGAAAGACCGCGCCGGGATTAGGTGCTCCAGTCGTTCACCAAACCCTCGGTTACCAATCTGATCATGGTTCTGCAAAAAATTGACAAAGGCGATTGGCGGCAAATGAGCACTGGCGGTCCCGCGCACGCGCCCGGCACGAAAGGCCGAGGACTCCCCCTGATAGCAGAAGCCCTCGGCCAAGGACCGCCCCACCCGCTCGATGGGAGCATCGGCATAGTCCTGGTAGACGCCGTCGGACTCACCGGTCAGGGCCGCATGCAGGGCATGATGGGCATCATCGTTCCACTGAGCGGTATAAAAGACGGGCCGACCCTTCCCATCGCGTGCATGGCGACGGGCGTCATTATGGTCGTTTTCCAACACCAGATGAACATGGCGATCAAAACCCACCACGGATCGCACCCGCGTTGCCAATTCGTCGAGGAAATCGGGCTGGGAGCCGTCGACAATGCGATCAACCGCATCCAGGCGTAACCCATCGAAGCCGTATTCGAAAATCCAAAATAGTGCGTTGCAAATAAAAAACTCACGCACAGGGGCGGCATGCGGCCCATCGAAATCCATGGCCGCGCCCCAGGGCGTCTGGCGCTCGGGGTGGAAAAATCCGGGCGCGTAGCAGTGCAGATAATTGCCTTCCGGCCCAAAGTGGTTGTAGACCACATCCACAAAGACCATGAGCCCGCGCTGGTGCGCGGCCTGCACTAAACGCTTGAGATCGTCCGGCGTGCCATAGCGGCTATCGGGCGCAAACAACAGGGCACCGTCGTAGCCCCAGTTCCAGCGGCCGGGAAAGTCAGCAAGGGGCATTAGTTCGATGGCCGTGATGCCGAGATCGACCAGATCATCCAGCCGCGCTTCAACACCGGTAAAGTCCCCGGTGGGCGAGAAACTGCCAACATGCAACTCATAGAAGACGGCCTCCGGCCAAGGACGGCCGCGCCAACGGACATCCTGCCAAGCAAAGGCATGGGCATCCACCACCTGACTGGGTCCGTGAACATCCAGCGGTTGATAACGCGAAGCAGGGTCGGGCACGCAAAGCCCGTTGTTGAGTTGATAGCAGTAAAGATCGCCGGGTTGAGCGAGATCGGAGCAGTGACGGTACCAGGCGTCCCGCGTGCGTTCCATAGGGATGAGATGCTCGCGCCCATCGGATGTCAGTCGCAGCAACACCTGGCTGGCCGCCGGCGCCCACAGTTGAAAGCAAAAGCGTCCTTCTGGGTCGCGCTCGCAGCCAAATGGCATGGACTGGCACCGCCGCACCTGCCGCTGTTGTTCAGTCAAGCCCAGTTTCCTTGCCGTGAAACAGCGGCGTCATCCGCGAGGCTGGTGCCTCTGCAAGGCCATTAGAGCTCTGCCTCAAGCTCCGGGACCACTGACATTTCGGTTTCAGCTGTCACTGGCATGGCGAGATTACGTTCGGCAGCAGGGGCGCTGGCCGGACCGGACGTGGCTTTCTTGAGGCCGCAATCTCCGGCAAGACAGTTGTTAAACTCGGCAATCACGCAGCCAATGGCGGGCACATTGCCATCGGCGGCTGGATGCAGCCGAAATACCCTATCAATATATTCATCGTTGGAGATTTCGCCACGATAGAACTCACGCGTCAGGGCGCGAAAGGCTTGGTTGCTCTCGAGCAGCGTGCCGAGGCGCTGATCTCCAACGCTATCATTGCCGCAAAAGTGTTGAATGCGCGCCAATGCCTTTTGCTCTGAAACGCCGCTGAAGCGCGCTCCCGGCCCCGCGTCAAACAAATAGGGTCCATCGCCCGACGCGCACCCGATGAGCATCAGGGACAGAAACACCGCCGCCGCGGAGATCATCCGACGCGGCACAAGCGAGCATGAAAGCAGCCGGCGTGAAAAAGTGAACATCGATGCTCCTAAATGAGATCTGAACGAGCCGAAGGTGATATGAATAAAGGTCAAAAGATGGGCGAAAAAACGCAACACAGGGCAACTGCCAACGGCGAATGAAGGCCTCGCTTCCATGCGGCAGGACGACCACTAGCTGGAAGTTTAACGGCTCAACCGCCTGCCGTCACGGCCGGGGATGGCCGCACCGCTCCGGCAGCGCCATCCCGGTCGCTGCCAAGGCTGATATCACAGCCAGCATCAAGACCAGCACTCAACTCGGCATTGCATCGCTTCAACCTCAAGCGCCCGGCAGCGCTCGGTATATAATGCCGCCCCATCGCGCCCGGTTGGCGCCCACAGGAGGCCATGATGTCCGAGATTCTCTACCAAGCCAATCCGTCGGTCTGGCGGATGCGCCCGATGGGCACAATAATCGCCTGGCTGATGCTGGCTGGCGGACTCTTGATCGGCCTGACCGGCAACCTGCCCTACCTCGAAACACTCTATGCCAGCTTCCCTGCCCTTCATGGGTGGCAGCTGCAGCCGCGTTTCCTGGCCCGGTACGCGGGTTATGGCATCGCCGCAATTGGCGCCTTTAACCTGTTGCGCTGGTGGCTGACCTGCCTGGTCGACCAGCTGGAAATTTATCCCAACGAGATCATCTGGACTCACGGACTACTCGCCAAGAATTACACCGAGATCAACATGGGCTCCGTTCGCACCGTACAGGTTCATCAATCGCTGCTCCAGCGTCTGGTAGGCGCCGGTGATTTGCTGATCTTCACAACCGGTGATGAGCCCGAACTTGCGGTCCACGGGCTACCCCGCCCCAACGAGATTAGAGAACACATTCGCCAGCGCGCTTCAACAGCAGGCTAAGGTACCTTCGTGAACATTGCCAGATCCCTTGAATGCCATCAGGCTCGTGGACTCACCGCACTGCTCCTGCTGGGCGTGAGTGTCTTCCTCACACCCCTGAGCGCGCTCGGCGATAGTGGCGTGCTCGCACGCATCGCGCTGAGCCAAAAAATTCGTATCGCTTACCCGGAGAACTCTTACCCCATCGCCTTCAAAGACGAAGACGGCCTGCCGCGGGGATATTCGGTCGACCTATGCCGGCGCATCGTCGCCAGCATTCAGCGCGACCTCGGGCTCGACGGCATTGCCATTTCCTGGATCGAGGGCAACACTCCCAGGCGCCTGGCCGCCGTAGCCAACGGCGAGGCGGAGCTAGACTGCGGCACCACCACCATGACGCTTTCACGCCAACAAAAGGTGGATTTCTCCTATCCGATTTTCGTCGAATCCGGTGGCATTTTGGTTTTGAAAAACGCAGGAATCGGGAGCCTCGCGGACTTGGGCGGCAAGGCCATCGGGGTGATCCCGGAAACCACCACCGAGCATCGGCTGCGCCCAGTGCTGGCCGAGCGTCTGATCAACGCCGAGCTCAAGCCGATTAAAGACGCCAAGGATGGACGCGAGCAACTCCTGGCGGGTGCCATAGATGCCTTCGCTGATGACCGCCTGGTGTTGATCGGACAAGTGGCGGCCAGTGGCAAGACCAATGCCTATCAGGTTATTGACACCGACTTTTCAGTCGATCCCTACGCCCTTGCACTCTCGCGTGACGATGCAGACTTTCGCCTAGCGGTGAACAGGGGGCTAGCGCAAATTTATGCGTCCGAGGAAATTGACCGCATTTTCGCGCGCTGGTTTGGCGATGATGCCCAGCCGACGCCGCTGCTGGATTCCATCTATTTTATTTTCGCGCTCCAGGATTGAAACCTGCGCATCCATGCGCTCGCAATACTGCCCAATTCTCAACTGGAGCTCTTACAGAGATAAGCCGTAGGGAGGAAGCGCCCCGGAACTCTCTCAGGTCGCGACTGCGCTCGCCTCGCTTCTCAAGCGCTCATAAAGGCGATCTTTCAGCAACAGTCGTTCTTTCTTAAGATCCTCAATGGTCTCATCGGCCACGGGCGTTCCCAACTCCTCAAGCCTGCGGACGCGTGCATCGAGCGCGTCGTATCTGTCCATGTCCTCGGCAAAATCCGAATCGGCTCCCCGCATTGCATCGATTTTTCCGACGAGCTCAGGAAACTCGTGAATCAGGTCGTGCACTTCTCCAAGCATCGTTGTATTTTCTCCACATTGTCAGCACCAGCCAAGGCCAATGCGCTTTATAATAAAGAACTAGCCTCAAAAAATCCGAGCGATCATACCCCAGCAAGTATAGCCCAGCGCTTCTAACGCGGTCAGAACCCGCGGGGCGCCCCCGGCGAAAACTCTGGGCACAAAGAACCCATCTATACCAAAAGGCTGCGCTGGGTCATTAATTCTTGTTCATCTTCTCAATCAGCTCGTCGGTGAGATCCGACTCGGGATCGAGATACAAGATCCCCGACTGACTGGACTCAAACACCGCGGAGAGTTTCTTCTTCTCGGCCAGGGCTTTCAATGCTACTCCCGCCGGCTCGAGAATCTTCGCCGCTTCCTCCTGCTGGGCCTGCATCAACTCGCGCTGCACGGCAGAAAAGTCTTGCTCGAATGCCTGGATGCGCTGACGAATCTCGGTTTCTTTCTTCTCGACCTGGGCTTCGCTCATCAGGGGTTTGTCGCGTTCGAGCGCTGCCTGGAGCTGACGAATTGCCATCTCCTTCTCGGCAAAGGGCTCGGTCTTAGGACTGAAGCGCTCCTGAAGCCGGGCCTCGGCATCGCGACCAAGCTGGCTTTCCTGCAACACCCGCTGCATGCTTACATGAGCGATATCCGCCGCCTGCGCATCCGCAAGGCCAAGCAAGGGCACACACAACAGGCTTGCAAGGTACAATAACGCGGTCTGTCGTCTCATTCACTCTCTCCCACAAGGGTATTCCCGTTAAGACTTGGGCAAGCAGGACCGACACGGAGTCGATCCAAGGCAAAAAAAACAGAGTTTATAACAATCAGGCAGGGTTTTTTTGCTTTCCGTCATCGGCGGCCGGATGATTGCGGTTCGACACGAAAAACAAGGGGTTCAAACCAGCGTCGCCGCCAGCCCGCGCGCGTTGGACTTGAAGCGTCATGAAACCAGAGCATGGGGTGCACATGGGCAATTCCTTACAGGATCAGCTTTTACAAGCCGGCCTGGTCAGTTCGCAGCAGGCCAAACAAACCCATTCCAAAAAGCGCAAACAGCGCCGCCAGGGCAGCGATACCGAATCAGCCGAACGCCGCGAGGCCCTTGCCCGCGCCGAGGCGGAGAAAGCCGCGCGCGACCGTGAGCTGAACCGCCAGCGCGAGGAAGAAGCCGCGCTGAAAGCCGCCCAAAGCGCACTGCGGGAGCTGATTCACCGCCATCGAGTGGCGCGCGTCGATGGCGACCTGGCCTATAACTTTGCCGACGGCTCGGCACTGAAACGGCTCCATGTCAACGCCGCCCAACACGCCGCCATCGTCGGTGGCCAGCTCACCATCGTGCGTCAGGACACTTTTTATGAGCTCATCCCCGCGGAGATCGCAGCGCGCGTCGCCGAACGCGACCCGCGGCGAATTCTCGTCTGGAACCAGTGCGGCGAGCAGTCGGCGGAAGAAGACGACTATGCTGAATACCAGGTGCCGGACGATCTCATGTGGTAATTGAGTCCCATGTGAGTGGGATCTGCGGTGATGGAGCCGCGGGTCATGGAAATGGCGACAAGCTCTGCCAACAACCCAGCGAGCGACCGTGCAACTGATCGACACCCATCAGCAACTCCAAATTTGGGTGTTTCATCTGGTTAGAAGCGGCTTCCAGCCGCTTCATGGCGCGCCAAGATGGCACGTCTTCTGATAACCGCGCCAACAACCGGGCGCAGGAAAACGGAATCTGAAATTGCTGGACACCCATTGCCACCTGGACTTTTCCGCCTTTGACCAGGATCGCACCGAGGTATTGGCGCGCGCCCGCGCAAGCGGTGTCCTTGCCATCCTGATTCCGGGCGTCATCAGCGCAACCTGGCAGGGCGTGTTGGACCTTTGCCAGAGAAGCCATGGCAGCTGCTTTCCTGCGCTGGGTTTGCACCCGCTGTTCATTACAGCGCATCAGCCGGCGGACATCGACCGTTTGCGCGAGCGACTGCGACAACAGCCACCTATCGCCATCGGCGAGATTGGGCTTGACTTCGCCGACCGGGACTGCGACCGCGACACACAACGCTGGTATTTCACGCGGCAGCTCATCCTTGCCAGGGAGTTCAACCTGCCCGTGCTGCTGCATGTGCGCAAGGCCCATGACGAAGTGATTCAAGTCTTACGCACGGCCCAACTGCGAGGCGGCATCGCCCATGCGTTCAACGGCAGCTTGCAACAGGCTCAGGCCTATCTGGCACTAGGCTTCAAGCTCGGCTTCGGCGGCATGCTCACCTTCGGGCGCTCGCGCAAACTGCGGCATCTGGCGCGCGAACTCCCGCTCGAGGCGCTGGTGCTTGAGACAGACGCACCCGACATGACAGTTGCCTCGCATCAGGGACAGCGCAACAGCCCTGAGTATCTGCCCGAGGTGCTGGCCGCCCTGGCCGGGGTGCGCACCGAGAGTCTCGATGAGCTTGCCAAGGCCACCACCGCCAACGCCATCAGCGTCTTGCAACTCGACAGATCGCTGGCAAGCTTGCTCTGATAGCCACGAATAATCCACCGGGCGATCAGCCTGGCGAAGCTGTTTGAACGGCAGGGAGGCGAACAACCACAGCCCCAGAACCGCGCTCAGCGCCAAGCCACAACGGCCACGGCGCCGGCAGCGCAGCAAAGCAAACTTCAACGTCAGCAGAACAGCCAGCGGCGGCAAAGCCTATTGTTTTAAAACCAGATACATGCCGAACCTTTCACTCCAAGCCACCCAGGATTATTATGTGACCAAGGGCAACATCTGCCGCGCGCAGGGCTCGCCAAGCGCTCAAGAATGGCGTATTTTCAAAGGTGAACCAAATCCTCCCACGCCGAGCAGGAGCGCTGCGACCATGACGCCCGAATCCCTGGTCCGCGAAGTCGACAATCTTGTCTCTTTTCCAGAAGCCGCGCTGCGCATCAACGAGCTGATCGACCATCAGGCGACCACCATTGAAGACCTCGCCGAGGTGATACTGACCGACCCGGCGCTCGCCGCACGCTTGTTACGCCTAGTCAATAGCGCTCTCTACGCCCGGCAAGCGCCGATTGACAGCGTCACACGAGCGATTCCAATGATTGGCTTTCGGGCGCTGCGTGATCTGGTCATGGCCACATCCGCCGTCGCGGTCTTTCAGGATTTGCCACCGGAACGCGTTAACATGGAGCAGTTCTGGTTCCATGGGGTTGCCTGCGGGGTCGCCGCCCGAGAAATCGCCCAGCGCCTGGGGCACAAGGGTGGCGAGCAGCTGTTCCTCGCCGGGCTGCTGCATGGCATTGGCAAGCTGGTCTTTTTCAGCCGCTGCCCGCGGGACTATCTGAAAGTCCTTGAACGCATTGAGAACGAGGGGCTTACTCCGGCGGCGGCCGAGGAAGCCATCTTCGGCTTTCACTATGCCACCCTTGGCGGCGAACTCTTGCGCGACTGGCATTTTCCCGAGCGAATCTGGCAAGCCGTGGCCCATCATCAGCATCCTGAAGGCGCCGGGCAATATCGCCAGGAAGCCGAGACCATCCACGGCGCCGAAATGATCGCTGGATTGGTTCAGGCCAAGAGTTCCGAGTCGACCGAAGCCGCCCCCCCTCAAGGCATGGAAGCAATCGCCGAGCGTCTTGGATTGGACCAGGATCAGGCGACATCCCTGCCCCTTGATATCAGTTTGCAAGTGATGGAGGTGTTTGAGGTTCTGGTTCCCGGGGCATCCATGGTCTGGTAAATGCGCTGGTCGATGTGCTGGCAGCTGTCATGGCAGGTGCTCTGGACAGCTAGGCTCAAGTCGCAACCCGTGCGCTGGGCCTTGCTAGTCTCTTCAACCGGGCACGGGATCAACCAGACTTGTCCAGCCCTCCGATCACGAACCCCTGCCGCGCCCAATCGATGATGCCTCCGCGCAGATTGATCACATTGTCAAACCCCTGCTGCATCAGAAACTGGCAGGCATGGTAGGAACGCGCGCCACTGCGGCAGTAGATCACCAGATCCCGGTCGCGCGGCAGCTCGCCCTGGCGCAGGGGTAGCAGATGCATGGGGAGATGCGTTGCCCGCGGAATGGCGCCCTGAGCCACCTCCTCTGGCGTGCGAATATCGACCAGCTGGAGGTTGTCGGACGCATCCAGACGCGTTTTAAGGGAATCGGAATCTATTTCTCGAACCACTGTTTCTCCTACCCGTCAGGCTGAAATCTTCGTATATTGTTGTACCTTGGCAGCCGTGGCTCAAGCCTCGAACGCTGCCGCTAGCCTGAATTAGCCTGATCCGAAGGCGCCCAGGCAAGCATGCACCCAGGTCAGCCAGGCTGTCCCCTATCCGCTGTCATTATCATTTCCTGTCATTATCCCTTCATGGAACAATTACCGATTTTTCTTGATGTCAAAGACCGCCCTTGCCTGGTGGTCGGCGGGGGCCGCGTTGCGTTACGCAAGCTCAACCATCTGCTGGCGGCTAGTGCGCGCGCGCGGGTCATCGCCCCAAAGGTCATCCAGGAGATTCAGACGCTCGCCGACACGAGCAAGATCACCCTCGGCTTACGCGCTTTTGTCGAAAAAGATCTCGAGCAAGCATCCCTGGTCATTGCCGCCACCGACAACCGCGCGCTGAATCGCTCCATCGCCGAACAGGCCAAGGCACGCAAACTGCTGGTGAATGTGGCCGACCAGCCAGAGGATTGCAATTTTCTCATGCCGGCCATTATCGACCGCTCGCCGGTGGTGGTGGCGGTCTCAACCGGCAGCGCCTCACCCGTGCTGGCACGCATGATTCGCGCACGTCTGGAATCACTGGTACCAGCTGGCTACGGGCGCCTCGCCGCGCTATGCGCGCGCTACCGTGACCGGGTCAAGGCGCGTTTTGATGATCAACGCGACCGGCGCCGGTTCTGGGACAGGGTACTCCAGGGGGGCGTTGCCGAGCGTGTATTCTCTGGCCACCTTGAAGAAGCTGATCAGACCATGGAGCGCGAGCTTGACATGGGCATCACCGACTCGGGCAAGGGAGAAGTCTATCTGGTTGGCGCCGGCCCCGGCGACCCCGACCTTCTCACTTTCCGCGCCCTGCGCTTGCTTCAGCAGGCGGATGTCGTGGTCTATGACCGCCTGGTTGCCAAGCCCATTTTGGCCATGGTGCGGCGCGACGCCCGCCACATCTATGTGGGCAAGGAACGCAACCATCACGCCATGCGCCAGGAGGAAATCAACGCCCTGCTTGCCCGCCTGGCCAAGGAAGGACATCGGGTGCTGCGTCTCAAGGGCGGTGATCCCTTTATTTTTGGCCGCGGCGGCGAGGAAATCGACACCCTGGCCGCGCAAGGGGTGCCCTTCCAGGTGGTGCCCGGCATCACGGCGGCATCTGGCTGCGCCTGCTACGGCGGCATTCCGCTGACCCATCGCGATTACGCGCAATCCGTGACCTTTGTCACGGGCCACCTCAAGGACGGCAGCATCGACCTCAACTGGCCACAACTAGCCCATCCCCACCAGACGCTGGTGTTTTACATGGGGCTGGTCGGACTGCCGGTGATCGTGGCAAAGCTCATGGAGCATGGCGTGGCGCGCGACATGCCGATCGCGCTGGTTCAGCAGGGAACAACTCACATGCAGAAGGTTTATGTTGGCACGCTTGATGACATACTGACCAAGGTCGCGCAGGACCCGCCGGAACCGCCAACGCTCGTCATTGTGGGAGAGGTCGTCAAGCTGCGGGACAAACTGGCCTGGTTCAGCGCCAAGCCGGATCCAGAGCGCGGCGCCACCACGCCCATCTTGCCGGGCGACTAATCTTGCGCCGCGCAACGACCGCCTTGTGGCCCGGGGTCTGGCTGAGCCTCATGCTGAGCCTTGGCGGCACGCCCGCCATGGCCGGTAGCGATCTTGAGTTGCATGTTGGTATTGCCCGCGAATCCTCCCTGCCGCTGGCAACCGTCAGCCAGGGCGTGCTCAGCGGCCTTGCCGTTGACCTCTCCAGCCTGCTTGGCGAGCAACTGGGCATGGAGCTCAGACTCAGTCAGCTACCAGAGCGCGAGCTGATTGCCGCGCTCAAGGGCGGGCGCATCGATTTGATGCTCAGCACACTGCCGAATGAGGAGTTACGCGCGCTGCGCCTGTTAGCCAGCACCCCATTGTTGCGAACCGGGCAACTCGCGCTGGTGCGACAGCAGGATTTGGCGCGTTATACACGCAAGATCGATATACTCTCCACCCATGGTAAGGTCGGTTTTCAGCGCGGCACCACGGCGGCGCGCGCGGTGCACGAACTCATGCCCCAGGCTGAACGCATTCCCTTCCCCGAGGCATGGCAAGCGCTGATCGCGCTCAAAGCCGGGCAACTTGACTTGCTGGTACTCGACGGCCTACGCGCCTGGAACCTGCTTGCGGATCCCGAGGAATCCGAGCTAACGGCACTGCTTGACCCACTGCTCAGCGAGCATCTGGTCTGGGCCGTGCGCGAGAAGGACGTTCACCTACTCGCGCGCATCAACAGGGCGATCGCCCAGTGGCAAACCGATGGCGCTCTTGAACGTTTGATCAGCCGCTGGATTCCGATGCGCATTGAAGGGATCCGGTGACGGATCGCGACTCATACAAAAGCAAAGGACATTCCGATGATTGGAGCGGTTCCTGGCTAGGACACCGAAGTCTCCTCTGGCCCCTGCGGCATGGGCCCACGCTCGATAATCTGCCGGTAGCGAATCCGCCCGCACTGATCGGCCAGCCATTCACCCGTCCTGGGGTCGCACAGGTCGGGCGCGATTTCCAGCAACGGCAACAGCATGAAATCGCGCTCAAGCAAGCCGGGATGCGGCACGCATAGGTCCGCGTCTTGATGCAGTTCAGCGCCAATCAGCAACAGATCTATATCCATGGTGCGCGCCGCGTTGCGATGGGAACGCTCGCGCCCAAGCGCAAGCTCAATCCGCTGGGTGCGCGTCAGCAGCCTCCGCGCCGAAAGATCGGTTTGCAGCGCCACGGCCAGATTGAGGAATTCCGCCTCGGTCGCCCCGCCCCAGGCTCTGGTGCGGTAGAGGCTCGAGACCTCCATCCGGGTAACATCAGGCAGCGCACGCAACAGCGCGAGAGCGCGCCTGACATTGCGCAAGGCATCGATATTCGAGCCGATGGACAGATAGGCCATGCGCTCGCCGCCCGCTTGCAACGGCGCCTGAGGGTGCGGGTTGTTCGTCATGCACGGGTTGGGAGCCCCCGTGGCCGAACCCGAGTGCCGGTGAACCGACCCTCAAGACCCAGCACCACGGCGGCGCGCTTGCCTAGAATGTTGCCAATCGCGATTGACCTTCAGCCCATTCGCTGGTGGCCATTCGCTGGTGGCGATTAGCTGGCGGCTTCCTGGTGATATTGGCGGATGCGCTCGACCTCGTTGCGCGAGCCGAGAATCACCGGCACCCGCTGGTGCAGGCTTTCCGGCTGCAACTCCATGATGCGTTCCCGCCCGATGACGGAACCGCCGCCGGCCTGTTCGACAATAAAGGACATGGGGTTGGCCTCGTACATCAGGCGCAACTTGCCGCCCTGCCCTTTGGAGCGCATTTTCGCGTCCATGGGATACATGAACACCCCACCACGGGTCAGAATCCGATGCACCTCGGCCACCATGGAGGCGATCCAGCGCATATTGAAATCCTCGCCGCGTGGGCCCTCCTTGCCAGCCAGACACTCATCGACATAGCGCTTCACCGGGGCATCCCAGAAGCGACTGTTGGAGGCATTGATGGCAAACTCTCGGGTATCGGCCGGTATGGTCATGTTCGGGTGGGTGAGAATAAACTCGCCGATGTTCTGATCGAGCGTGAAGCCATTCACGCCCTTGCCGCTGGTCAGCACCATCATGGTCGAGGGGCCATAGAGCGCGTAACCCGCCGCCACCTGCTGGGTGCCAGCCTGCAGAAAGTCCCGCACCGTGGGTTTCTCGGCGCCACCCGGACACTTGAGGATGGAGAAAATGGTCCCAACCGAAACGTTCACGTCAATGTTTGACGAACCATCGAGCGGGTCAAAGGTCAGCAGATACTTGCCGCGCGGATACTCATCGGGAATCTGGTAGATGTCATCCATTTCCTCGGACGCCATGGCACCGAGATGGCCGGCCCAGGCGTTACATTGCAGAAAGATCTCGTTGGAGAGCACGTCGAGCTTTTTCTGCGTCTCGCCCTGCACATTCTCGCTGCCAGCGCTGCCCAGGGCGCCCACCAGGGCACCATGATTGACCTGATTGGAGATCATCTTGCACGCTGTCACAATATCGTTCAGCAGCGCCGTGAAATCACCCGTCGCGCCTGGCGCGCGGCGTTGTTCTTCGCTGATAAACTGCGTGATGGTCGTTCCGTGTGGCATGGTGATAAAACCTCTTGAGTCAAGCCATAAGCGGCCGAAGCGGCCCGCGGGCCATCGGCCGGTGCAAAAACCACGCATTATAGTCGCTTTTTGGCTTGGATTCGACGCCGCGATGAACCCGCAGGCCAACAGGCGCGTTCGCGCAACCGACTTAACCCATGCAGGGCCCGCCCCATGAACCACAACCAAGATCCGCATGACCGCCGCCGCCTGACCGACCGACCTGCCGCGCTCGTGCTTGCCTTCAGCCTGCTGCTTGCCTGGGCACCCCCGCTCCTCGCTGGCCCCATCGAGCAAGTCCTGGCAATGGACCAGGCCAGCCTGGTCGTCGGGCCCGCCGGGCAACGGCTGATTAACCACCATGCCAGCACCCCGATGATCCCCGCCTCCACCATGAAGCTGGTGACCGCGCTGGCGGCCATTGAGCGCTGGGGGCTGGCGCATCGCTTCACCACCGAGGTGCTGCTCGACGCCAATCGGCGGCTGTGGATCAAGGGCGGCGGCGATCCCTACCTGGTCGCGGAGGAGATTGATCGCCTGGTCCAGGCGCTCAAGACGGGCGGATTGGACCGGGTCAGCGGACTGGGTCTGGACGACGGACTCTACGCAAGCGACTTGCGGGTTCCCGGACGCTCAGGCAGCAACAACCCCTATGACGCGCCCCTGTCGGCACTGGCGGTCAACTTCAACACAGTGAATCTCTCCATCGGGCAAGCGGGCATTCGCAGTGGCGAGCCACAAACACCGCTGACGGCCACCGGCCTGCGCCTGGGTGCCGGACTGGGGGCCGGCACACATCGCATCAACCTGGGCACCCGAGCGAGCGCGCTCACCTATTTTGCCGAAATCCTGACCGCCAAGCTGCGACAGGCAGGCATTCAAGTGGAGGACGACCTGCTCATGGGCCCGGTGCCCGCAAGCGCCAAACGGCTGCATGCGCATGCCAACAGCCGAAGCCTCGAGCAAATCATTCGCGGCATGCTTGAGTATTCCAACAATTTTGTCGCCAACAACCTCTTCCTGCTGCTTGGCGAACGGGCGGGCGAGACCAATTTTGCTCAGGCGCAACAACAGATAGAAGACTGGGCAAGGCGAAAATTTGGCTGGCGCAACTTTCGCATCGAGGACGGCGCGGGGCTCTCGCGCGGCAACCGCCTGAGCGGCGAGCAACTCATCGAGCTCCTCGGCGCCCTGGCCGACTATCGCCCGTTATTGCCGGAGCAGGACAATGAGCCCCGGGTGCGCGCCAAGACCGGCACCCTGAGCGGCGTCAGCTGTTACGCGGGTTTTGTCGAGCGCCCCGGGGGCTGGGTGCCCTTCAGCCTGATGATCAACCAGCCAGCGCCCCATGACCTGCGGCGGCGCCTGGCGCAAGCCCTGGCGGACGCGCCGACTCTGGCAACCCCGGCACCATGACACAAGCAGTCATCGCGGCCGTTCCCGGCGGTCTGCCAGCCAATCGCCCTTGGCCGCGAGGCACAGGCAGGCTGGCGCTCGCGTTTTTGGTCTTGACCACCTCTGCCTGCCAAGGCACCCATCCAACAGCCAGCAGGCAATCGCCTGTGCCAGAAAGCCCGGCGGCCCAGTCCGCATCCGCGCTGATACCCGAGGTGCCCTACCGCAAGGCCAGCGGCGGTTACCCCTCGCTGGCGCCCATGCTGACACGCATTACCCCAGCGGTAGTCAATGTATCGGTGGTCTCGGAGGTCATGATCGAGGATCACCCCTTCCTGCGCGATCCGCAATTCCGCCGTTTTCTCGAGAACTTCGACATCCAGCTGCCTCCTCCGGGCGGCGGCGTCCAGCAACATGGCAGCGTGGGTTCCGGCTTTCTGCTCGACGGCCGTCGCGGACTGGTGCTGACCAATGCCCATGTCATCGAGGACGCGACCGACATCACTATCACCCTGAAAGACAGGCGCAACCTCAAAGCACGAGTCATCGGTCGTGACCCGGGCTCTGACATCGCCCTGCTGCGCATTCCGCCGGTGGCCATCGACGGACTGACATGGGGTGACTCCAACGCCCTGGAAGTCGGGGATTTCGTGATTGTGATCGGCAACCCCTTCGGGCTGGGTCAGACGGTCACCTCGGGCATTGTCAGCGCGCTCGAGCGTTCCGGGATCGCTGGCGACCGGCTGGGCGATCTGATCCAGACCGATGCCTCCATCAACCCGGGCAATTCGGGCGGACCGCTGATTAACCTCGCGGGCGAGGTGGTCGGCATCAATTCCGCCCTGCTCGGCCCCGCTGGCGGCAATATTGGCATCGGCTTTGCCGTGCCAAGCAATCGCGTCAGGCAATCCCTTGCCCGCATCATGGGACAGACGGATTCGGCGCGCCGGGCGCTGCCGTGAGTTGCTCGAATGCCGGGCTCATCCGCGCCTGGTAGCCTGATTCTGAGCGCTCGATGAAAAAGGCCGCAATCCCCTGCTCTTTGGCAAGCGCCAGGCCGCGCTCCGGCCCCAGCACCAGCAGGGCAGTCGCCAAGGCATCGGCGCGCATGCAGCTTTCATCCAGCACGCTGACCGAGGCCAGACGATGATCGACCGGTCGGCCGCTCGCGGGATCGATGGTGTGGGAGTAGAACACCCCGTCCTGCTCGAAGAAGTTGCGATAATCGCCCGAGGTGGCCATGGCGACATCCCGCAACGGCACGACACGAAAGACCGCCCGCCCACCGCTTTTCAGGCGCTCGTTGGCCGGGCGCTCGATGGCAACGCGCCAGGGCCGCTGGGGATGGCGGCCGGCGGCGCGCAGCTCGCCCCCCACCTCCACCAGATAATCCGTGACCCCACGCGCGGCCAATAGCTCGGCCAGCCGGTCCACCGCATAACCCTTGGCGATGGCGGAGAGATCCACATAAAGTTCGGTCTGGGTTTTGCGCAGTGCCGGCGGGTCGGCGCGCACCTTAAGGCTGTGGTAGCCGGTCACCGCCAGCGTCTCGGCGATGGCCTCGGGCGTCGGTGTCCGATCCAGATGAAACTCAGGCCCAAAGCCCCACAGATTGACCAGGCGCCCGACACTGACATCAAAGGCCCCCCCGCTCAGGTGGCTGATCCGCTGTGCCTCCGCCACCACCCGCGCCAATTCGGGTGGGACCGCGAACCAGTCGGTTGAGTCCGACTGATTAAAGCGCGAGAGCCAGGAGTCTGGATCATAGGTGGACATCCGCGCGTTAATGCGCGCCAACTCCTCGGCGATAGACTGCTGCAAGGCGGCGCGGTCGAGATCCGACGGCGGCCTGGCCACCTGCACCGAGTAGCTGGTTCCCATGGTCCGCCCTTTGAGCTCGAGCAACCCGGGCGGCTCGGGCCCACCGCAGGCACCAAGCAGCAAGAGCGCGAGCCCCAGTTGCAGGCGACCTGCCCAGCGCGCTGTCACAGTCATCCAACCAGCGCCGGCGTCTGGTCTCACCGACCCTGATCGCAAGGGCATCACTGGTTTGACGGCGCGGCGGTGGGATTAAACAGCGTCAGCTCCGTGCCCGGGTCAAAGCGACGCGGCCAGGCTTGCGGGTAGCTCCGGCGCACCGCGGGCAGATCTTCCGATACCTCCTGGTTGCTGGTGTACAACCCCTGAATCACCGCGATCATTTTTCCATTCGGGCCCGAGCGGAAGAAGTACAACGACTGACCATCGGCGCTTTTCTGGCGCGCCAATTGTCGCGCGCTTTCCTCAAGGCCAAAGGCGCCAAGCTGAATGCCATAGCGCACGGAATTCAGTACCAGACTATTGCTGGCCGGAGTCAGGCCCAGCATCCCCGGGTCCACCGCCGGCGAGGATGCAGTCGCATCCGCCTCCGCTGGGCCTTCGGACGGGGCTGGGGTCGAGGCCGGGGCCGAAGCTTGATCTGAAACCGGAGCCGGAGCCTCTTGCGCCCGCGCCAGCGGCGCGTCAGCCTGGATCTCCTCTTGGTCATCGGGTGGTCGAGCCGGTTCGGCCGCATCGGCCTCGGGAGATGGATCATCAGACATGCCCGCATCCTCGCGCGGCGGTTGACTGGCTGGCGATTCTGACACACCCGGCACCCCCGGCATGGGCTCGGATGCCGGAGCTTGCACGAAAGCCGGAGCGCCGCCCGGCAAAGTATCTGGCGCGCTTCGGTTCCTGCCCGCGAAGTACTCCGTCAGGGCGGTCGCCTGTTGCTCGAGCCGCGCCAGGCGCTGCTCCACGCCCTCGAACTCACCCTCGATGGCGGCAAGGCGCCCTTCCACCGCTCGCGCGAACTCGGGGGGAAGTCCAGATGCCATCGTGGGTGCTTGCGCTGCCTCTCCCCCACCCGCGTCAGGGCCAGTGCCGAACAGCCACCAACCGAGCCCGAAGAGCGCCAGGGCCAGGACGGTGACCGCTCCCAGCCCCATCGCCATGTGACGCTGGATTTGCTGGAGCTGCTGGCTCCACTCAGCGCTGCCCGGCATCTGGGGTGCCGCCCGAGGTGCGCCCCGGCGTGAATCCCGGCGTGACTCAGAAGGTGAATTGCGACCTGAATCCGGGGGTGGCGCTTGCTTTGCCAGGGCATCCTCCGAACTGACCGGTGGGGGTTCCTTGGCGAAGGCTGTCGCTGGGGACAAGGCCGCGGCTGGCTGGCCAGTGGAGAAGAGAACATCCTCTGGCTCCGCCGGAGATGAAATCTCGAGCGGCTCCTCAAGCGGCGCGGGTGACGCGCCTTCCTCCACGGACAAGGCCTGGGCAAAGCTCTCTGCAGCGATCGGATCTTCGGTGACCGGGTCTTCAGGCTCTGGGTCTTCGGGATCCAGGTCTTCCGGCGTCGGGTCTTCAGGCTCTGGGTCTTCGGGATCCAGGTCTTCAGGCGTCGGGTCTTCAGGCTCTGGGTCTTCAGAGGTCAGCGCGTCTTCCCATGACGCATCACTTGGGTGATCAATGACCTGCCCCTGTTGTTGCTCATTTTCACTCCACTCATCATCCAGGGGAGCGGCGCGCCGATCTTCGATCTCATCGAAGGCATCGGCCAATTCCTCCGCCTCGGCCAGGTCAATGGCCTCCTCGTCCGGGGCAACTGGCGCCCTCATTGTCAAAAGGTCTTGGGACCTGAGACTGTCATCCGCGCTCTTGGCGTCGGCGACCTTGTCACTTGATTGCGCCATGCTGGCATCCTCCCGGGGCTCGGCTCGAATTGGCTGTGGCTGCGGGTCTGGTTCGGAGATGGGTGCGTCATCCTGGCCGGCTCCGGAGTCATGGTGCGTCGCCGAGGTTTCCGGCTCATCCATGCCGGTCGCGGCAAAAAGCTCATTGGCAACCGAGGCAATTTCCTCCTTGTCGGCGGCACTGAAGAAGGAAGCCTCTGGACCAGCATTTGCTCTGTCTTCTGGTTCCGGTTCTGGTTCCGGCTCCGGCTCTAGTTCCGGCTCCGGTTCTGGCTCCGGCTCCGGCTCTGTTTCCGGCTCCGGCTCCGGCTCTGGTTCCGGCTCCGGCTCTGGTTCCGGCTCTGGTTCCGGCTCTGGTTCCGGCTCCGGTTCCGGCTCTGGTTCCGGCTCCGGTTCAGGTTCTGGCTCCGGCTCTGGTTCCGGCCCCGGTGCCGGCTCCCCGTTACCGGGCGCCAAGCCAGCCAAATAC
This sequence comes from Thiorhodovibrio winogradskyi, assembly GCF_036208045.1. Classification (NCBI taxonomy): domain Bacteria; kingdom Pseudomonadati; phylum Pseudomonadota; class Gammaproteobacteria; order Chromatiales; family Chromatiaceae; genus Thiorhodovibrio; species Thiorhodovibrio winogradskyi. The sequence goes on from NZ_CP121472.1 coordinate 4,555,339, forward strand.
TCCGCCACCTCCTCCTCCGCTCGCTCGTGCAGGGTTGAAAACTCCGCGAGCGTCTTTTGTGCATGGATAAGGCGCTTGTCAAGGCGATCAAAACGGGCTTGATCCCGCGGATCGGCGGCAAAATCGTCCGCGCCATTGATCAGCATTTGCACCTCGAGCCGCAGGGCCGCGAGCCCGCACTGCAGACTTGGCAAGGCGGCGATCCCGGTTTCCGACGGGACTGGCACGCCGCTGGAGTCGCTTTCGGCAAGACCAGCGGGTACCAGGGCGGCGGGCAGACGCGCGTCGCTATCAATGACCTGTTCCAGCGCGCGCTCGGCGGCATCAATGAAGGCGTTCAGCCGCGCGGTCAAGGCATTCGCATTGACGGGGGCGGCTGACTCAGCGTCAAATGCCCCATCCGGGTTGGCCACGAAGGTGTCAGAGCGGCCGCGCAGCATATTGAGACTGGTCATGACCCGCGCAACGGTCTCGCCAGTTGTTGGCTGCTCCGGCGCAACGGCCGCTTCTGGCTGTTGGTGTTTGTCCTGCATCTCAGACCCCAGGGGCTTGTCACTCGCTCAAGGCAATCAGCAGCATTCTATACCCATGTTCAATGCGTTTTTCGCCGCGCCACGGCCAGGGCTCATCGGGAAACCAAGGATCAGGAAACCAAGGCAGCATCCGCCGAGGTCCTCCGGACAAGGCACATTCGCACTAGGATGACTCACCCATGGATCTTAGTCAGATCACGCTTCTGAGCCTGGCCCAGGGCTTAACCGAATTTCTGCCGATTTCAAGCTCGGCCCATCTCATTTTAGCCCCTTTGCTCCTGGGTTACGGGCTTCAGAGCCTGGCCTTCGACGTGGCCGTGCACCTGGGCACCCTCTGCGCGGTGATGCTCTACTTTCGCCGGGAACTCATCACCATGACGGGCGCCATGCTCGGGCGTTCCCAGCACGCCCAGGCGCGTCAGGAGCGTCGCCTGGGTTGGATGCTGGTCATCGCCACCCTGCCGCTGTTGCTCCTGGGGCTGCCGCTCAAGACCCTACTGGAGGTCTTGCGCCAGGACGAGCACCTGGTTGCTCTGGTGATTGCCGCCACCACCATTGGCTTTGGTCTGCTGCTATGGCTGGCTGATTGGCGCGGCCGGCGGGTGAAGGACGAATACAAGCTGGACTGGAAGGCGGCATTGGCCATCGGCTGTGCTCAGACGCTGGCCATTATTCCGGGCACCTCGCGCTCGGGCGTCACCATGACCGCCGGCCTGATGCTTGGCCTGACGCGCGAGGCCAGCTCGAGATTCTCCTTCCTGCTGTCAATTCCAACCATTTTGCTCGCGGGCGCGGTGGCAACCCGCGATCTCCTGACCAGTCCAGAGCCGGTGGACTGGCTGGCATTGTGCGGGGGCGCCCTGATCTCTGCCGTGGTGGCCTACGCAACCATTCATTTTTTCCTGCGGCTGATCGAGCGCGTCAGCATGTTGCCCTTCGTGCTCTATCGTGTGCTGCTTGGTGGCATCATTCTTATTCGCATCCTGTAAGCCTGGCGCTGTTATCGCGCAGCTGCCAAGCAGCAGCCGAAACACCTGAGTTTTTCACACCGGCGCCCAGCAACCCTGTGGGTAAGCTGTTAAAGACCAGGTTTTTTGCATGGAAAATGAACACCTTCCAACTGATTGCTCATTTTTTGATCAAACCCGGGAGCTGCCTGACCAACTGGTTTATGCCAAACTATACCAATCGCAAATGAGTTTTCGGTTTTGGGCCGGGTGCCGGGCGCGGGGGACGCCGTGAATCCATCCCTGGAGGCTTCATGGCGGCATCCATGCCGCCAAGACCCCCGCGCCCGGCACCCGGCCCAAAACAAGCCGATATCCAATGTGGGTTCGGTATATGCACCGGCAGCCAAACATCAGACCGCTGACATCAACCGCTAGAGACTTCCGACACTCATGACGCAAGCAAGCGCGAACGTGGATCACGCCGAAATCAGCAAGTTCGAGCAACTAGCCGCGCGCTGGTGGGACCCGGACAGCGAATTTAAAACCCTGCACGACATCAACCCGCTGCGCCTGGCCTTTATCGAACGCAAGGTCAAGCTCGAGGGCAAGGAGGTGCTGGATGTCGGCTGCGGCGGCGGCATTCTGTCCGAGGCCATGGCCGCGCGGGGAGCCAAGGTCACCGGCATCGACATGGGCGAGATGCCACTGCGCATCGCCGAGCTGCACACGCTTGAAACCGGCGTGCAGGTCGACTACCGCCGCACCTCGGCCGAGACCCTGGCCGAGGAGGCGCCGGCAAGCTTCGATGTGATCACCTGCATGGAGCTGCTCGAGCATGTGCCAGAGCCCGCCTCGGTGGTGCGCGCCTGCGCCCGGCTGGTGCGCCCCGGTGGATATCTGTTCTTCTCCACGCTCAATCGCAACCCCAAGTCCTATCTGTTCGCGGTGCTAGGGGCTGAGTATTTACTGCAGATGCTGCCAAGAGGCACCCATGACTATGCGCGTTTTCTGCGTCCGTCCGAACTGGCATGCTTTGCCCGCGCCGCCGGCCTGCGGCTCGATGAAATCAGCGGCATGACCTACAACCCACTGACCCGGGTTTACCGACTCGACCCCAAGGATGTCTCGGTCAATTACCTGCTGAGCTGCCAACGTCCGGCTTGAGCCCCGCCCCGCCATGCAAAAACACCCCCTGTCCGTCACCGCCACGGTCCCACAGGCGCCTCTCGCGATGAACCCAAGCACCCACTCTCTTTCCTTTCCGCCCGATCTGCTCGCCGAGCGCGTGATCCTGGTCACGGGTGCCGCCGAGGGGCTTGGTCGCGCCGTCGCGCTGGCCTGCGCCCGCCATGGCGCCACCTTGGTGCTGGTTGACTATGAGGACACCGACCTCGATGGGCTATACGACGAGATCGAAGCAAGCGACGCACCCCAGCCGGCCAGTTTTCCGCTTGATCTGGAAAAGGGCGACGAAGCACTCTTCATCGGTGCCGCCGACACCCTGGGCAACGAGTTCGGACGCCTTGATGGCATTGCCCATTGCGCGGCCTTCGCGCCCTATTTGACGCGCATCGATGACTATGAGCTCAAGGACTGGGAACGGGTGCTACGGGTCAACCTGACCGCGCCCTTTCTGCTCACCCAGGCTTGTTTGCCGCTGCTGCGCGCGGCGCCCGACCCCAGCCTGGTGTTCGCCGCTGATCGGGTCGGCCGTCAGGGACTGGCCTACTGGGGGGCCTTTGCCGCGGCTAAATGTGGTCTGGAGGGGCTGATGGAGGTGCTGGCGGCGGAGAACCAGGCCGAGCAGCCAATTCGCGTCAACAGCCTGGACCCTGGCATTCTCAACACCGCCATGCGCCGGATTCTTTATCCGGGCGAACATCCGGGCAATCACCCACCCCCCGAGTCAGTCGCTCCAAGCTTTTTGTATCTGCTCGGTCCCGAAAGCCGGGGCGTGAGCGGGCAACGGCTTACGGCGCCCTGTTATCCTGCCGGGACGGCTTGAGTCGTTTTTCTCAAGCCCGCCGCTGGTCTTCAGGATCCTTGAGAGCCCCTTTACAGCAATTCCAAATTCGGGTGTCTTATTCGCTGTAGAAGCGGCTTCCAGCCGCTTCATGACGCGCCAAAATGGTGCGTCTTCTCATGACCTAGCCAATCAACGGGCGCTGCAAAACAACATTTGGAATTGCTGGCCCCGCAACGCGCGAGTTGACAGAGGCAGGCGATCAGGCTAATCTTCCCGGCTCTGCTGCAGCCGTTCTGGCGAGCACCGCTCCCCCTGCCGAGGTGGCGGAATTGGTAGACGCGCATGGTTCAGGTCCATGTGGGCGAAAGCTCGTGGAGGTTCAAGTCCTCTCCTCGGCACCATCTCCCAACTGGCAACCCAGTTTTAAGCCCCGCTTTCAATCCCTGGTTTTTCCCGGCCACTGGGTTCATCCCGTCTGTGATCGCGTGTCATCATGCCGGTCGCAAGGCGCGCTTAGCCGTTGGTGCAAATGCCCGTGATTTGCCCGACGGGCAGAGGATTCGACCCAACCTGCTCTCCACCACGCATCCGCCAACGGCCACTCCAATGAAAGCCACTCTACTGTTTTTAAAAAAGGATCAGGAACGCCGCCTGCTCGCCGGTCATTGCTGGGTGTACAGCAATGAGGTCGATACCGAGCGCTCGCCGCTCAAGGGGCTGGAGCCCGGCGCGCCGGTGGAGTTGTTCGCGCGCGGCGGGCGCTGGCTGGGGCATGCCTATGTCAATCCCAATTCCCTAATCTGCGCGCGCCTGGTGAGCCGGGACCGCGCCCGACCCTTGAGCCCGGCGCTGCTGCTGGCGCGTCTGCATCAGGCGCTGGCGCTGCGTGAACGGCTGTATGAGCACCCCTTCTATCGGCTGGTGCATGGCGAGAGCGATGGCCTGCCGGGTCTGGTGGTGGATCGCTATGGCGAGCTTTTGGTGGTCCAACTCACCACCGCCGGCATGGAGCGCGCGCGCGCCGAGGTGCTGGCCGCGCTAGAGCAGGTCACAAGGCCCAAACACCTGCTGCTGCGCAATGACAGCCCGGTGCGCGCGCTGGAGGGCCTGGAACAGCAGGTTGAGTGGGTACTGGGCGATGACCCGGGCGAGATTCACTTGCGGGAATCCGGGCTTGAGTTCCTGATCGACCCCGTGCATGGGCAAAAAACCGGCTGGTTTTTTGACCAGGCAGACAACCGCGCCGCGCTCAAGCGTTTCGGCGCGCGCGCTCGGGTGCTGGATGTCTTCTGCTACCTTGGCGCCTGGGGACTGACGGCCGCGGCCGTCGGCGCCGAGCAGGTCAGCTTTATCGACAGCTCGGGCGATGCCCTGGCGCGGGTGGGTGCCAGCGCCGAGCGCAATGGCCTGGCCGAGCGCGTCGGCGCCTTGTTGCAGGGCGACGCCTTCGATGCACTGCGCCAAGTGCGCGATACGGGAGAACGCTTTAACTGCGTCATTCTCGACCCGCCCGCCTTCATCAAGCGGCGCAAGGATATCCGCGACGGCGAGTTGGCCTACCAGCGCCTGCACCGCCTCGGCATGGAGTTACTAGCGCCCGACGGCCTGCTGGTCGCCTCCTCCTGCTCCCATCATTTAAGTCGCGAAGCCTTCCATCGCGGCTTGCAACAAGCGGCGCGCGCCGCCGGACGTGAGCTGCAGTTGCTGCATGACGGCGGCCAGGGGCCAGATCATCCCATTCATCCGGCGATTACCGAGACAGCCTACCTCAAAACAGCCTTTTTGCGCGTGCTCTAACTCCAACTCCCAATCACGCGAGCAAGGGACATCATGTCACCTCTGCTCGCGCACCGCGGGGCATCTGTCCAGGGCAATTGCTCTAGCTGCTCGCGCGACCGGCACGCTTGCGTTCGTGCTCCTTCAAAAAGCGCTTGCGGATGCGAATGGCGGTTGGCGTGATCTCAACCAGCTCGTCGTCCTCGATGAACTCCAGCGCCTGTTCGAGCGAGAAGCGGATGGGTGGTGTCAGCAGGATGTTCTCATCCGAGCCGGCGGCACGGATGTTGGTGAGCTGTTTGGCCTTGAGCGGATTGACCACCAAATCATTGTCGCGCGAATGGATGCCGACCACCTGGCCTTCATAGACTTCCTCGCCGGGAGCGACCAGCAACCGGCCACGATCCTGCAAGTTAAAGAGCGCGTAGCCGAGCACCTTGCCCTGGCTGTTGGCGATCATGGCGCCATTGCGACGCGGCGCGATGCCACCTTGATTGGCTGGGCCATAGTGATCGAACACATGATGCTTAAGACCGGTTCCCGAGGTCAGGGACATGAACTCGGTCTGAAAGCCGATCAGTCCGCGCGAGGGGATTTCATAGTCTAGCCGCACCCGACCCTTGCCGTCCGGCACCATGTCCTTCAGCTCGCCCTTGCGCTCGCCGAGCGCCTGCATGATGGCGCCCTGATTGGCTTCTTCCAGGTCCACCGTGAGCTGCTCGTAGGGCTCGCAGATGACGCCATCGACCTCGCGGAAGATGACCTCCGGGCGCGACACCGCCAGCTCGTAGCCCTCGCGGCGCATGTTCTCGAGCAGAATGGACAGGTGCAATTCGCCGCGGCCGGAGACGCGGAATTTTTCCGGATCCGTGCCCTCCTCCACCCGCAGCGCGACATTGTGAATCAGCTCGCGTTCCAGGCGATCCTTGAGCTGGCGGCTGGTCAGGTATTTGCCATCCTTGCCGGCGAAGGGTGAGGTATTGACCTGGAAGGTCATGGTCACCGTGGGCTCATCGACCGTTAGCGGCGGCAGCGCCTCGACCGCCTCGGGATGACACAGGGTGTCGGACACATTGGGCGCATCAATGCCGGTCACCGCCACGATGTCGCCGGCGCGGGCTTCTTTCACCTCGCTGCGCTGCAGGCCCATGTAGCCATAAACCAGCCCGACCTTGGCGCGCTGGCGATCCCCGTCGCGCTTGACCACCATCACCTGCTGATTGGGTTTGAGAATGCCGCGCTGAATCCGCCCGACACCGATGGCGCCAACAAAGGAGCTGTAGTCCAGGGTTGAGATCTGCATCTGGAAGGGGCCGTCGGGATCCACCGCCGGAGCTGGGCAGTGTTCGACAATGGACTCGAACAGCGGCGTCATGTCGCCCTCGCGCACATTCTCGCTCAAGCCCGCGTAGCCGTTGATGGCCGAGGCGTAAACAATGGGGAAATCGAGCTGCTCATCGCTGGCGCCCAGGCGGTCGAACAGATCGAACACCTGATCCACGACCCAGCTCGGGCGCGCGCCGGGCTTGTCGATTTTGTTGATCACCACAATGGGTCGCAGTCCGTGCTGAAAGGCCTTGGTGGTGACAAAGCGCGTCTGTGGCATGGGGCCTTCCTGGGCATCGACCAGCAAAAGCACCGAGTCCACCATGGACAGCACCCGCTCGACCTCCCCACCGAAATCGGCATGGCCCGGGGTGTCGACGATATTGATGCGATAGTCCTGGTCGTTCAGCGTCAGGCGCAGTGCCGTGTTCTTGGACAGGATGGTAATGCCGCGCTCTTTTTCCAGATCGTTGGAATCCATCACTCGTTCGACCGGGCCGAAGCGATCACCGAGGGTTCCCGATTGTTGTAGAAGCTTATCGACCAGGGTGGTCTTGCCATGGTCGACATGGGCGATAATGGCAATATTGCGCAGACGCTCGATCACTGAACCGTTACTCCGGAGGGGTCAAAAAAAGCGCGGCCAAAAAGCTGGCCGCGGGAGCGCGAGTATAGCGGGTTCGGCCTGCGACCGCGCGACTCGCTGAGGGTGGCATCGGCGAATGGCAAAGGATCGCGCCTGGCGCGGATGGCGGAAACCGTTCGGACACCTGATCGCAAAAGATTCGTAACCCTGCTTCCCTCTAGAGAAATCCCCCGGCATCCACAACAGCTGTGGATAACTCTGTGCACAAGGCTTGGGCAGAGCCGCTAAGTCCGCGCCAGAGCGCGCTTTCGTTCAACTTGGCCGCATTCTGACCACCAGACTATCTCATTGATTTATAATCAAATTAAAAAACACCATGCGAAGAGCACCGAGGCGCCATCAGGCTCTCCCCGAGCGCCGGAGCATCACCAAAGGTTGTGAATAACAGCCCAGCTCCGCTGTCAAGTACCGGCGTGCTGGTGCAGCCGGCGGTGTCAGTCGAGCAATGACTCGAAATCCTCGATCGGCATGGGCCGGGCAAAAAAGAACCCCTGATAATGACTGCAGCCATGGCTGGCGAGAAAATCCCGCGCGGTCGCGGTTTCCACCCCTTCGGCAATCACATCCAGCCCCAGGCTTTGGCCCAGGGTAATGATGGTGCGCACAATGGCGGCATCATTGTCATCGCATGGCAAATCGCGCACAAAGGACTGGTCGATCTTGAGTTGATCGAAGGGCAAGCGCTTCAGATAGGCGAGTGACGAAAAGCCGGTGCCAAAATCATCCAAGGACAGCTTGATGCCTTCGGCTTTGAGGTGCGCCATGGTCTTGGTGACCTGATCAAGATTGTCGAACAGCAGGCTTTCGGTCACCTCCAGCTTGAGTCGTTTCGGGTTGGCGCCCGATGTTTTCAGGGCATCGGTCACCTGGCTGACAAAATCGGCCTGCTGAAATTGTTTTGGGCTGACACATTAACCGACAGGCTGAGCCATTGCCGGGCCGGATGATCCTGCCAGCGCTTGAGCTGTTGGCAGGCCTGGTCCAGAATCCAGCGCCCCATGGGCACAATCAGGCCGGACTCCTCCGCCAGCGGGATGAAAGCGCCGGGGGAAATCAGACCCTGCACCGGATCTTGCCAGCGCACCAGAACCTCGGCACCCAGGGTTCTTCCCTGGCGATCAAACTGGGGCTGGTAGTACAGGCGTAAGTGCCGCGGAATGGCCTGGCGCAGCCGCGATTCCAGCGCGACCCGCTGTTCGAGCGCCTGCTGCATGCTCTGGTCGAAGAAATGCAGACAATCGCGGCCGATCTTTTTCACCTGCAGCATGGCCGCATCGGCGCGCTTGAGCAGATCCGTGACACTATCCGAGCTGCCATCAAAGGGGGAAATCCCCATGCTGGCCGTGATCACATACTGATTGCCGTCGATCTTGATCGGTTGGCGAATGGCCGCGAGCAGGCGTTCTCCGGACTGCTTGGCTCGCAGCAACGCGGCATCCTTCTGGGATCCGAGATTTTCCATCACCACCACGAACTCATCACCGCCGAGTCGGGCGACCGTGTCATCTCCACTCACAGCAGCGACCAAATGGCGGGAAATTTCGATCAGCACCTTGTCACCGACATCATGGCCTTGGGTATCGTTGAGGGCGCTAAAATCATCGAGATCGATGAAGAACACGGCACCAACAGTCCCAAGCTGCTTGCTGGTGCGCAGCGCCTGCTGCAAGCGGTCGATGAACAGGCGTCGATTCGGCAGCTTGGTCAACACATCAAAATACGAGAGGCTATGAATCTGTGCTTCGGCTTCCTTGTGTTCGGAGATGTCCTCGAAGGCGCCAACATAATGGCTAATGCGCCCATCACCATCGCGCACGGCGGAAATATGCAACCACTCGGGATAGATCTGACCGTTCTTGCGCCGATTCCAGATCTCGCCTTGCCACTCGTCCTCCTCTTCAAGCTTTTCCCACATGGCGCGGTAGAAACCGGCGCTGTGCTGACCTGATTTCAGCATATCGGGAGTGCGGCCAATCACCTCGTCCGGCCTGTAGCCCGTCGTTTGGCAAAAAGCGCGATTGACGCGCAGAATGCGCTGCTCGGCATCGGTAATGATCATCGATTGGCGGGTTTCAAAGGCGGTGGCGGCGATACGCATCTCGCGTTCAGCCTCCTTTTGCGGCGTGATGTCTTCGGTGAAAATCACAATGCCGCCAATCGACTCATCAGCGCGATACCAAGGTCGCACCTCCCAACGCTGCCACTGGGTACGGCCATCCGGGCGAATAAAGCAGTCGTTTTCAGCACTCAGCACCTCACCACGCAGCGCCCGCCGATGCACCTCGCGCCAGCGTTGGGGAATCTCCGGGAACACCTCGTAGTGGGAACGCCTGGTCAGATCCTGGTCCGCCAGGCCGTAATCATTCCGCCAGCGTCGACTGACAACCATGAAACGCATCTCGGTGTCGAACATGGCCAAGGCCGCCGGAGCATATTCAATAAATAGGCGTTGCCGGGCCTCGCTTGTGGCAAGCTGCCTCTCGCGCACACGCAAAATTCCGTAGAGGAGCAGCGCGGTGGCAAGGATAAAGGCGATGCCTTTGTACTGCTGCCACTGCGCAAGCTGCGCCGCATCCCGGGCAAAGAGGGTGAGGACCCAGTCGGACAGCAAAATCCATAGGCTGCCGAAGCCAAGATAGACCAGGATAATGCCTAACGCGGGGTTCTTCCGATCCATGCCTAAGTCCTGCTTGGCTGTTTAGGTTGCAGGCCAGCACTATTTCAGTGCGAGCTTGGACGCAGCAGAAGCAAGAGCACCAGACTGGCCGCGCCGAGCGCCATGGCATGCAGCCGGTCTCCGCCCAGCAGCGCGTAGACGAAGCCCAGCACCAGCGGCAACTCGCATAGCGCCCAGGCAAGAACTGAGAATCCCATCAGCCGGTTCACATCCGCCTGGCTGCTAGCCGCGGCGGCAGTGTTCACAGGCTCCCGCCCGCGCTGGATTTCTCCACCAGCCCGTGCCATCAGCCAGCGCCCGAGCGCCAGCGTCAACGGCAGGGCGACCAGTGCCGCGATCAGCAAGGGTTGCTGCGCGGATGGGACAGGCGCAACCGCATTAAACCCAGGCAGCACCCAGGCCAGCACCGTTAGGACCACCACCGAATTGATCTGCGCCAACCAGAGAATGAACTGGCGGCGCGCTGGATTCAGGCCATTGTGCTGCTTGCTCATAGTTAAAATCCCCGCACTCTCCAATAGTGATAAATTTCCTCAGCTAGTCCAGCTTTTTTGCAATGTAGACGCCATAGCTGTAGTAGGCCTTATATTTCTCGTAAAGCTCTATTTCCTCGGTTTCGGCAGCGACAATAGCCTGTGCCTCATTACTATGACCATGGCGCTCAAGAAAGGCCGGGAAACGCTTTTGCATGGGTCGATAATAATTATCCCGCCAACAATTCTCGGGTAACACAAAATACCCCATTGGCGCATACCCCTGCTTTTCAAGTTGCTGCATTTTTGCCGAGGCAACATTGATTTCGGGATATTCCCGCTCCCAGTGTCGTTGTATCTCCAATGGGCGGGAGGCAGTCGTCCAAGTGATCTCCGAGACCACCAGCATCCCGCCCACTTTCAAATAGCGCCGCCAGTCCGAGATGCCGCGTTCAAAGCCGATGTTGTAGATGGCGCCCTCGGACCAGATCAGATCGAATTCCTGATCACCGAAGGGCAAAGCGTCCATGGAACAGCATAGGGGTTGAATCTGTTGCGAAAGCCCGGCGCCCTTGGCTTTCTCGGCAAGCAGATCAAGAAAATCTTGCAGAAAATCCACTGCTGTAATACGGGCATTTAAACGCCGCGCCAATACCAATGTGGACGCCCCGGTACCGCAGCCGATATCGGCGACATGCAAGGGCTGTGAGCCATCCAAGAGCGCCATATCAAGCGCCTTGGCCGACTCCTCATCTCCGCCCGGTCCTTGCCGCTGACCTGCTTTATGCAACTCAATCAAGAGTTGGTAATCTTCCACTCGCGTATCCTCATCGATGTGACAGCAACCGCTGACTTCTGATGGATGTTGTAATCACCTCATTGGTCCGTGGGATTTTACACTGACAATCGCACAAGCAACCTTAAAGTAGCCGGTCGGCCCTAGGGACGCTAACATGATTGCTGGGGATCCCTAGGCGCCGCCATTCCATAAGGATGCAAGCGCCCGTGATCGGCCATCTAGACGCACAACAAAAGCAACCACCGGAGGACTTGGATGAAACTCGTTCGTAATATTTTTGCCGTCATCGGCGTGATTTCCGTGCTGGCCCTGGGGTACGGTTCTCTCCGCTTGAACGCCGCCGTGGCTGACTTTGATCCCGAGTTTTCCCGCCTCTACCGTGAGTTGGCAAAGCGCCTGCTGGAAACTGGCGACCCAGGTATCGCCATCATGTGGTCGATACCAGTGGAAGATGGGCTGACCCCCGAAGACGTGATCGACTCGATGAAGAACATCGCCATCTCCCGCAACTTTCTATTTGTTGGCGAGTCGCCTTTTTATAAGCAAATTCAGGCCATCACCGGCGAGGACTATCGGTACGTCAACTTTCTCTCCTTCTGCGATGCGCGCGTCGGGCGCATGATGCTGGAATATCGCAATGAATATAGCGGCTTCATGCCCTGCCGTATTGCCCTGGTGGAAGACACCGAAGGCAAGTTGACACTCTATAGCATGAATCTCGACCTGATGATTCATGGCGGCAAGGAACTGCCGCCAGACCTGAAAGCCTCGGCGTTGCGGGTACGTGACACCCTGCTCGCCATCATGGAAGGAGGCGCGGCCGGCGAGTTTTGATGCTCGCCGACCGGACCGGCGGACTGGCTCGGGACTGGCTCGGGACTGGCTCGGGACTGGGGCGGGGCTGGCGCAGCCCGCCGCGGTCCCTTTAGTTGGCTTCCACCCCTGGTTGATAGATCAAAGAATAAAGGCGCCATGGCGTTTCAGTTATTTCTAATTTACTAAAGTTAGAAAGCCATGATGTTCAAACTTACTAATTATCTATTTTATAAGCTTTTTTTCATGCTTTCTTGACCTGACGCAACATCCAGAGCAGAAATCAACGACAATCATCAATTCTCCCTACATATAATAGGCGTACCCCAAGCCATCACCTGCGCGTGTGATTCCCTCCGCCTGTGATTCATTGCGAGGCGCCTATGCCAGTGTCCGATACCTTCTATGACCAGTTCCGCCGCCAAGGCATCAGCCGGCGGAACTTCCTCCACTTCTGCGGCGTCTCGGCGGCCACCCTGGGTCTGGCACCCGGAATGGCCGGGCGCATTGCCCATGCACTGGAGACCAAGCCGCGCACGCCAGTGATCTGGCTGCATGGACTCGAATGCACCTGCTGCTCGGAGTCCTTCATCCGCTCGGCGCATCCGCTGGCCACCGATGTCATTCTGTCGATGATCTCACTCGATTATGACGATCTGATCATGGCCTCGGCCGGGCATCAGGCAGAGGCCATTCTCGATGACATCCGCACCCGCTATCGCGGTCAGTACATTCTGGCGGTCGAAGGCAACGCGCCGCTCGCGCAGGATGGCATGAGCTGTTTCATCGCCGGGCGGCCCTTCCACGAGCAGCTCACCGAGATGGCAGCGGATTGCGCGGCAGTGGTGGCCTGGGGCTCTTGCGCCTCCTGGGGCTGCGTGCAGGCGGCGCGGCCCAATCCGACCCAGGCGACACCGGTGGACGGGATTATCCGCGACAAGCCGGTCATCAAGGTGCCAGGTTGCCCGCCCATCGCCGAGGTGATGACCGGCATCCTCACCTACATGCTCACCTTTGAGCGGCTGCCGGAACTCGACCGCCAGGGCCGGCCGACAATGTTCTACGGCCAGCGTATTCACGACAAGTGCTATCGCCGCCCGCATTTCGATGCCGGGCAGTTCGTCGAGCGCTTCGACGACGAGGGCGCGCGCAAGGGCTACTGTCTGTACAAAATGGGCTGCAAGGGGCCGACCACCTACAACGCCTGCTCGACGGTGCGCTGGAACAACGGCGTGTCCTTCCCGATACAGTCAGGGCACGGCTGCATTGGCTGCTCGGAGAAGAACTTCTGGGACAAGGATGGCTTCTATCAGCATGTGACCGACACCCATGTGTTTGGCGTCGAGGCCAATGCCGACAAGGTTGGCGTCGCAGCGGTCGGCGCGGTGGGCGCGGCAATTGGCGCCCATGCGGCTTACAGCAGTTACCGGCGTGGCAAGCAGAGCGTCGATGCTCCAATCGCGACCCGATCAGAAAACCAGCACGAGACCATCGGGAGCTAAGCCGCCATGACCGTTACGACCCCCAATGGATTTTCGCTCGATAACTCTGGCCGCCGCGTGGTTGTCGACCCAGTCACCCGCATCGAGGGCCATCTGCGCGTCGAGGTCAATCTCGATGAGAGCAATGTGATTCGCAACGCGGTGTCCACAGGCACCATGTGGCGCGGGCTCGAGGTCATTCTCAAGGGCCGTGATCCGCGCGATGCCTGGGCCTTTACCCAGCGCATCTGCGGCGTGTGCACCGGCACCCATGCGCTCACCTCGGTGCGCGCGGTGGAGGATGCACTGGGCATCGACATCCCCGAGAACGCCAATTCCATCCGTAACCTGATGCAACTGACGCTGCAAGCGCAGGACCATCTGGTGCATTTTTACCATCTGCATGCGCTCGACTGGGTGGACCTGGTCTCGGCGCTCAAGGCCGACCCCAAGGCGACCTCAGCGCTTGCCCAATCCATCAGCCCCTGGCCGCTGTCCTCGCCTGGGTATTTCCGCGATATCAAGCAACGTCTGACGCGCTTTGTCGAATCCGGCCAGCTCGGGCCTTTCATGAACGGCTATTGGGGCAGCCCGGCCTATAAGCTGCCGCCCGAGGCCAATCTGATGGCGGTGGCGCATTATTTGGAAGCGCTCGACTTCCAAAAGGAAATCGTCAAGATCCACACCGTCTATGGCGGCAAGAATCCGCACCCCAACTGGCTGGTCGGCGGTATGCCCTGTGCCATCAATGTCGATGACACGGGTGCGGTGGGCGCGATCAACATGGAGCGGCTGAATCTGGTCTCCTCCATCATCGACCAAACCATCACCTTCATCGATCAGGTCTATCTGCCTGATCTCAAAGTCATCGCCTCTTTCTATAAGGACTGGACCTATGGCGGGGGCCTGAGCAGCCAATCCTTGCTGTCCTATGGCGACATCCCGGATCACGCCAATGATGATTCGGACGACAACCTGCTGCTGCCGCGCGGCGCCATTATTGGCGGCGATCTCAATACGATTCATCCGGTCGATCTACGCGATCCCGAGCAGGTTCAGGAATTCGTCGATCATTCCTGGTTCCGCTATGCCGATGAGTCCAAGGGGCTGCATCCCTGGGATGGGGTGACCGAGCCGAACTTCGTGCTCGGCCCCAATGCCAAGGGTAGCAAAACCCATATCGAAGCCATCGACGAGAACGCCAAATACTCCTGGATCAAAGCGCCGCGCTGGCGTGGTCACGCGATGGAAGTCGGCCCCCTGGCGCGCTGGGTGATCGGCTACGTCCAGGGCCGCCCGGACTTCAAGGAGCCGGTCGACAAGCTGCTGACCGATCTTGGCCTGCCCGTCACGGCACTCTTCTCCACCCTGGGGCGCACCGCCGCGCGCGGGCTCGAGGCCTCCTGGGCGGCGCACAAGATGCGCTATTTCCAGGACAAATTGGTCGCCAACATCAAGGCTGGCGACACCGCCACCGCCAACACCGACCACTGGGAGCCGCGCTCCTGGCCCAAGCAGGCCAAAGGTGTCGGTACCACCGAGGCGCCACGCGGCGCGCTCGGTCACTGGGTGAGCATCGAGAAAGGCAAGATCGACAACTACCAGGCCGTGGTGCCCACCACTTGGAACGGCTCGCCGCGCGACCCCGAGGGCAAAATCGGCGCTTACGAGGCCGCACTGCTCGGCACGCCGCTGGCCAAGGCCGAGGAGCCGCTGGAGATTCTGCGCACCCTGCACAGCTTCGACCCCTGCCTGGCCTGTTCCACCCATGTCATCAGCCCGGACGGCGCGCCGCTAACCGAGATCCGTGTACGCTGATGCAACGGGACTTTTGCAACCGACCTCGGGGAGAGCGCTCATGAGCGAATCCATGATCGAGCCTTGGCGGGCACGCCGCCGCGGCGGTATCCCGGTGACCCGCCGCACCGCCGTTTATGTTTACCAGGCACCCTTGCGCGTCTGGCATTGGATCAATGCCCTATCCATCACGGTGCTGGCGATCACCGGCTGGCTGATCGCCAATCCACCGCCGACACTCGCTGGCGAGGCCAGCGACCATTTCCAAATGGGGTATATTCGCTTCTTTCATTTCGCCGCGGCCTACGTCTTTGCCGTCGGCTTTTTGTTCCGGCTCTACTGGGCCTTCGTCGGCAACAGCTATGCACGCCAGCTTTTCACCCTGCCGTTCTGGCGACGTGCGTTCTGGTCCGAGCTGTGGCACGAAATCCGCTGGTATGCCTTTCTGGAGCCCGAGCCACGCAAATACTATGGCCATAACCCGCTCGCGCATTTATTCATGGTGGTCATCATCACCGTCGGCGGCCTGGTAATGATCTTCACCGGCTTCGCGCTCTACTCCGAACAAAGCGGGCTTGGCGGTTGGCAGGATCAACTCTTCGGCTGGGTGCTCCCGCTGGTCGGACAGAGCCAAGATGTGCGCATGTGGCACCACTGGGGCATGTGGGTGATTGTTGTCTTCGTGATGCTGCATGTCTACAGCGCCGTGCGCGAGGATGTGATGTCGCGCCAGAGCCTGATCTCCACCATGATCAGCGGCTGGCGCATGTTCAAGGATGATCGGCCATGACGACGAGCGCCATCACCTCGGGCAGGGACCAGGTCCTGATCCTCGGCATCGGCAATCTGCTGTGGGCCGATGAGGGCTTTGGCGTGCGCTGCATCGAGGCCTTGAGCGCCCGCCATGCCTTCGATGCGCGCGTGCGGCTGCTCGATGGCGGCACCCAGGGCATTTATCTGGTCAACCAACTCGAGGGCGTCGGGCATTTGATCATCTTCGATGCCATCGACTACGACCTGCCGCCAGGGACGCTCAACGTCATGCGCGATGGGGACGTACCCCGCTTTCTCGGCGCCAAGAAAATGAGCCTGCACCAGGTCGGCTTCCAGAACGTGCTGGCCATGGCCGAACTGCTCGGCCAGCTGCCACCCAAGCTGCTGCTGATCGGCGTGCAACCCGAGCGGCTGGAAGACTATGGCGGCAGCCTCAGCCCGAGCGTCAAGGCCATGATCGAGCCGGCCCTGAGCGAGGCGCTGATCTATCTGCATGCCCAGGGAATTCGGCCTGTCACCACGGCCACCCAAACCGAGGCCGGTCACCTGGCCCATGCAACGCGCAACACCACGCGCATGCGAGATGGCGCCCATCCGCATCCGGCGCTGGCCTTGTCCGACTACGAGAACGGTCGCCCCTCGCCTACCCAGGCCTGGCGCCAAGGCGATCCACGCTTCCTGCCTGTCGGCCCATGACAACCACCACCACCCATATCGCCATGAGCACAGCCCCTAAAACTCAGCCCGCCTTGGACATCGCCGACTGCCCGCCAGCGATTGATGTCCTGGAACAACTGCGCGTCGGACTCGCACGCAGCATCGCCGGACGGCGCGCCCAGCCCCTGTCCATCGCATCCCTGAGTGCCGATGCCCACGCCCTGGTTATCGAAGCCTTGGGCGATGGCGAAATCCGTGCCGAACTCGACGCCACCGAGGCTCATCCGCGCGCCCTGCTCACGGAAACCAGCCTGACCGGTGTCTGGCGCTGGCGGCTGTTCGATCCGGCCGGCGGCTTGCTCGCGGATGTACTGGAGCCGGGCGATTGCCCCACACCCATGTACGAGCGCCCCTTTCAGGCCGCCAGAAACCGCATCGACTGGCCGCGAGACTCTTCAGAGGACAGCATGGACGCAGTCGCGGTGCTGGCCGAACTCGACACCTATCTTGACCTGCAGCCGGACAGCGATGCCGGCATCCAGGCCAACACCAGGAGGCTCGACATCAATGGCGCCAAAGACCTCTCCCACAGCGTCAATCTGAGCATGCTCCCCCAGAACCCGGCGGCCATGGCGTTGATCGAGCGCTGTCTCGGGCAAGGCCCGGCGCGGATGATCAACCTCGGTTATGGCCGCTGCCAGATCGAGGCCACCTCGGTGCGCCCAATTTGGCGGCTGCGTCATTTCAACAGCAGCGGACGCTTACTGCTTGATAGCATCGAAATCAGCCCAATACCCTCAGTCGTGCTGGCAACCACCCAGGACCTGACTGACAGCCATGAGAGGCTCGGCCAGTTGCTCGCCGCCATCGGTGACCATGGCCCGAGCAATTTCCCCAAAGGACAACCAAGGACTGCTCTCGGATGTGATTGATGCATGCTCCTGAACCGCGGCTTCCTGTCGCCGCACCCACGGGAGAGTCGACTAATCAGAGGGCCACGGCAACCCTGTGTCAAGAGCCCCGCTCGCCCTGCCCCATGCTGGCAACGGGCTTCGCGATTGTGTTTTTACTGCTGATGATCGAAGTGGCGCTGAGTCTTTCGCAAATGCACAGCATGCAGTCGCGCTTGGCCCAGGTGGTGGAAGAGTACAGTGTTCGCGCGGCCCTAGCGCAGGACATGCAGCGCAGCTCGCGCGAGCGTGCCATTGTCCTCCATGCCATGCTCTCCAGCGAGGATCCCTTTGAGCGCGATGAGCTCCTGGTGCAATTGCGCAACCTTGGTTCTGAGTTCCTGACAGCGCGTGACCGGATCGAGGCCATGGCGCTGAGCGAGGACGAACGCAAACTGCTGCGACAACAAGGCGAGCTCTCGCGCACCGCCGGCGCCCTGCAATACCAGGTCATCGACCTGCTTGCCGAGGAACGCATCCAGGAGGCCAAGGCCATTCTGCTGCGTCAGGCCATTCCCGCCCAGGAACGCGCGCTGGCCGTGATCCAAGATCTCGCCGCGCTGCAACAGGCGCACAATCGCGACGCCCTGACGGCGACCTCCGAAGAATTCCGCCGTGCCGACCGTCTACTGCTGATACTGGGCGGCGTGACCCTGTTGCTCAGCGCCTTGGTCGCGGGTTTCGTTTTGCATCGAACCGACGCCATGCTGGCCGCGCTCAAGCGTTCCAATGCTGAGTTACTGGATGCGAGGGAGCGTCTCGAAGAGCGCGTGGCCGAGCGCACCGCCGATCTGCGACGCGCCAACGCCAAGCTCCAAACCGAGATTCAGGAGCGCCGGCGCGCGCAGCGCGAACTGGCTTTCATCGCCACCCATGATGACCTCACCAAACTGCCCAACCGCGCACTCTTTAAAGAACACCTGGAACAGGGCCAGGCGCGCGCGCGACGCGCCGAGACGCGCCTGGCGCTCCTGTTTATCGATCTTGATGGATTCAAGGCCATCAACGACAGCCTGGGTCACGAGGCTGGTGACCAGGTGCTGCGCGAAGTCGCCCGCCGGCTAAAATCCCGGGTTCGGGAGCAAGACCTGGTCGCGCGTCTAGGCGGCGACGAATTCGCCCTGCTTCTGGAACAGGTCCATCAGCCCGAGGACGCGGCCAAGGTGGCGGACAAGGTCATCGACAGCCTCTCCCGTCCCATCGCCGTCGCCGGAGACATGCACCGGATCGGCGCCAGCATCGGCATCGCCTTCTATCCCGAGGATGCCAGGGATCCGGACGGACTGGTCCGTCTCGCCGACAACGCCATGTACGCGGCCAAAGGCTCGGGCAAGGGCCACTACAGATTTCATCGGGCACCTCGATTAACAGCTGGGATCGACCTCATGCCTTTTCAGTGGTAAGCCAAATCGATTCGTCAAGGAAAGCACGACAAAAACGGACCAGCTCGCGTTCGACACGCTTCCTCATGCCCGGGGCTCAAGCAAGGGGCCCGAACAAGTTAGGTCAAATAATCGATCCCATGCTCTATCGCGCCTATGACGTTCAACTGGTTTTCGCTGCTCTCGGCAAAACCAGCCAATACATCAGCACGACCCAGGCTACCTGCATCGAGGCTAGCAACCCAAAAGTCGAATCCACCTTGGTCATACTGTCGGTCGAGCACGTTGCTGTAGAGTGCCTCAATGTAATCCGTATTGGTAAGATTAGCTCCATAGAGGGAGCGGAATTCCAAGCTCTCCAGAAAATTCCGCGCTACCTCGGTGATCAAGGTGCCATTGTCCATGACCCCGATCCAGTAGGAAAGCCCTCCAATATCAGGGGAACGATCAAAGGCCGCCTTGTAGATCCGGTAGGCCTGCCCTGCCGTCTCTCCTATATCGACGTCCAGAGCCACCGCGCCGTCGCTGAAAATGACCCGCTCAATCCCCTCCAGGCGATCAGTTCCATAGCTTCCGCTCCCATCGATCAGCTGAAAAATGTCCTCCTCGACCCGAGTAACGATAAAACGCGACCGCTCGCCCCAGTAGGTGATAGCATCTAGCAGTTCCGCTCCAATAATGGTGTCGTCCCCGGCGCTGCCCGTGAAGCGATTCTCAATACCGGCGATGCCCCACTGCGTCTCGGACGCGCCAGGCAAGCTCCCGTCACCCAAGGCAAGTGCGCGCAGCCCGGAGTAACTATAACTGCCGTCATCGAAGCCAATCGTTTCAATGGTATTGTGGATAAACTGCGAGACGCCGTTGCTTGTCGCCGTGAGCCAATCGCCGCTCGCTTCGTAGGTATAGGAGGCAGTGCTCCCCAAAAGGGTCAGGGAATCATTCCCGCCTTGTCCATCCCATGCCGCGCTTTCCCATCCCCCGCTGAATGACTCGTCGTGGGAGGTTCCGGAGTAGTACTTGACCGCCCCATCCACTCCATAATCGCCAGCCAGCCCATCGATACCATAGAGATAGACCAGGGCCGAGATATCATACTCTTGAAAGGTACTCTTAAATCCGCCGCTGCCATCGGTATAGGACATGACACTGTTGTCCGTGTTATCCGCGGAAGTGGGCAGCTTAAAGGGAGCTTCAAACGGGTGCTGCAACCCCAAGGCATGGCCAATCTCGTGGAGTAGCGTCTCGTACCCTTGCGTCCCCTTGACCGGGTTTGCATTCTGGAACGCCCATTCATTGTTATCGAGAAAAACACCGCGATCCGTCGTGTACGACGTAATTCTTCCCGAATCCGGCGCATACCTCCAATAGTCGTTGCGCGAGGCTTTTCCGGAGGTACTGGCGGCGCCCCAGATGTCGCAATAGCCGAACAGGATATCGGCGCTGCCCGAGGCGCTCTCCACGAAGTTGATGCCAGTCACCGCGGCCGCATGGTCCATGATCTCCCGAGCCGCAGCGCGCTGAACGCTGTTGAACGGGTAGGTGGTATCAGCGGTGACTTCCCGTTCCAAACCTGCGGTGGCGGAAACCTCGAAGGTGTAACTGACGGTATTGTCGGAACGACTGACGGCCAGCGGGTTGAGATCCACCCGCCCACTGTCGGCACTGATCAATGCATCGATCCAATTGGCATTCGAGTAGAGCGTGGTTAAATCCGAGATATTCATAGAATCCTCGACACATGTATAGTTTCCAGCTCGTCGCGGAAAACCACTGACGCGACATTTAGGGGCTGAGACAGCACGAAGGTGCCCACCCTTTGTCTAGGCATAGCTCAAGCATAGTTCAAAGCAGCAAAGCCGTCCCTGGGCTCGAAAGCCTTCGGAGTAACCGAGTGAAAGGTGGCGCCGTCACAAAAACATCATAGAAAGCTGCCAAGCTCTTGCGCTGGTGCGTTTCCATGGCTCACGAACAGCCCTGTTCGCCTGACGTCATCCGCGTTCCGCGACCCCTTCACCAATAGTATTAGGTTGCTGCTCCCAGCGAGAGAGGTTTTTTCACATGAGCGATTCCAGCTTGCAAGTCTTCCAGCACCCTGGCCTGTCCCTGAACCTGATTCACAGATTCGACCCCGGATCGGGCGAGGCCGGGGCCGAAAGTGTTGTGGCAGAAAGCAATGTCCTTTTTGTCACCAATGGCGCAGACGCGCGTATTGAAATATTTAGCCCCGGAATCGAAGGCAGCCTCGCGCGGATCGATCTGAGTGCCACCCCGGGGTTTGACGACCTCACCTCGGTCGCCGCGAAAAATGGTCTGGTCGCGGTCGCGATCAAACTCGTCGACAGCGAGGGTAACCTCGCGCCGGGCAAGGTTGCCATTTACGATGCCAGCGATCTCGGCGATATCCGCTTGCTGGAACAGATCGAAGTCGGCTTCCTGCCGGACATGTTGACCTTCTCAGAGGATGGCAAACAGCTCTACGTAGCCATTGAGGGAGAGGCAGTCGAGAGCGTTGCAACACCTGGCGGCGTGACCATCATCGACTTACCAACAGACTATGATGGCAGCACCGTGCCAGCGACCGCGACCTTCGTCGGCTTCAGTGAGTTCGACAGTCAGATCGAAGCTCTGCGCGCCCAGGGCGTGCGCATCTTTCCTGGAGAGGCACCCTCGACAGACTTCGAGCCGGAATACATCGCCATCGACCCGACCACCGGCGACCTGCTCGTTACCCTCCAGGAGGCCAACACAGTCGCGCGCATCGACCCGACGGCCAAAACCGTTCTCGCCCTCTATCCCATGGGCATACGCGATCACAGCCAGGACGGCAACGGCCTCGATCCCTCCGACCGCGACGACGGCATCAACATCGCCAATTGGCCAGTCTTCGGCATGCCGATGCCCGACGCCATCGCCACCTTCCAGGTCGACGGCCAGACCTACTACATCACCGCCAACGAGGGTGACGCGCGTGACCTGGCGGAAAACGAGGCGCGCATCAAGGATCTCACGCTCGACCCGACCGCCTTCCCCGACGCCGCCACTCTGCAGGAAGACGAAAACCTCGGCCGCCTTCAAGTATCAACCTTCGACGGAGACACCGACAACGACGGTGACCAGGACGCGCTCTTCTCCTACGGTTCGCGCTCCTTCAGCATTTACGACGCAGACGGCAACCTGGTCTTCGACAGCGGGGACCACCTCGAACAGCTCATCTCCGCGCGCGCGCCCTGGCGGTTCAACAACGACGACGGTGAGCCCATCGCCACCGAAGGCGACAACCGCTCCGACGCCAAGGGACCGGAACCAGAGGCGGTCGCGGTGCTTGAAGTCGAGGGTCGCGTGTTGGCTTTCATCGGCCTTGAGCGCGATTCCGGCGTCGCCGCCTACGACGTCACCGACCCCAGGGCCCCCGTCTTTCTCGATTACATCGATGGCTTCGCCGCCGGCGATATTGCCCCGGAAACCATCGCCGTTATCAACGCCCAGGACAGCGGCACCGGCAACCCGCAGATCGCCATCGCCTACGAGGGCAGCGGCACCACGAGCGTCTACGATATTAACCAGGCCGCCTACAGCCTCGAGCTGCTGCACCTGACCGACCAGGAGGCCGCCTACGGCGCCATCGAGGACGCCCCGCGCCTATCCGGCGTGCTCAACGCACTCAAGGCCCAGGATCTTGGCAATGACGGCATGGAGGACAACACCCTGGTACTCTCCTCCGGCGACGCCATCATCCCTGGCCTGTTCTTCAGCGCCTCGGCGGACGTCTATGGCGAGGCCGGTGTGGCCGATATCCTGATCCAAAATGAACTCGGCGTTCAGGCAATCGCCTTCGGCAACCACGAATTCGACTTCGGCACCGAATTCCTTGCCAGCCTGATCGACGGCAGCGCGGCGGAAGACTTTTCCGGAACCGCCATGCCCTACCTGTCCGGCAACCTCGACTTCAGCACCGACCCCAACCTCGCCGGCCTGGTGGTATCCGACGCCCAGGCACCACGGGCGAATAGCATCGCCGCCTCCACTTACTTCGAGGTTGGCGGCGAGAAGATCGGTGTACTCGGCGCCACCACACCAACGCTCGCCAGCATCTCCTCCCCCGGCACCGTCGGCATTCAGCCCGCGGGTTTCAGCACCAACCCCACGCCCGAGGATCTCGACGCCCTCGCCGCCGTTATCCAGGCGGATGTCGATGCGCTCCTTGCCGCGCATCCCGACATGGACAAAGTCATACTGCTTGCGCACATGCAGCAAATCAGCATCGAACAGGAACTGGCCACCCGCCTCAGCGACGTCGACATCATCGTCGCCGGCGGTTCCAACACGCGCCTGTTCGACGGCAACGATAGCCTTCGCGCCGGAGACACCGACCAGGGTCCCTACCCGATCTTCACTACCGATAGCGACGGCAACCCCATCGCCGTCGTCAACACCGACGGCAGTTACAAATACTTGGGCCGCCTGGTCATCGACTTCGACGCCAATGGCCACATCCTACCCGGGAGTTACGACCCCACCGTCAGCGGCGCCTACGCCACCGACGCCGCCGGACTGGCGGCGCTCGACGCCGAAAGCCTCATCGACCCCGACATTCAGAACATTGCCAACGCCATCGAGGACGCCATCCTGGCCAAGGAGTCCAATGTCTTTGGCCTCAGCGAGGTGTTCCTTAACGGCAATCGCTCCGGCGGCTCAACCGACGGCGTGCGCACCCAGGAGACCAACCTCGGAAATCTCACCGCCGACGCAAACCTCGCCATCGCCAACCAGATAGCGGTGGAACGCGGTGAAACCGAAGCAGTCGTGCTCTCAATCAAGAACGGCGGCGGGATCCGCGCATCCATCGGCCAGACAGTGGTTCCCCCCGGTGGCACCGAGGCACAACGCCTGCCGAACGAGGAAATCCCGGGCGTCAAACCCGCTGGCGGCATCAGCGAGAACGACATCGCCACAACCCTGGCATTCAACAACGGACTGACACTCATGACCCTGACCGGCGCGGAAATCGCCGCCCTCTTTGAACATGGGATCGGCGGCCTGCCAGATGCCTCCGGCCGTTTCCCACAGATCTCAGGCGCCAAATTCAGCTTCGACCCCGACGCGCCAGCCGGGGAGCGCCTGATCAACGCTAGTCTGTTCGACGACAAGGGTGACCTCCTCGCCGATCTGGTCCGTGATGGCGAATTGGTCGAAGCCAACGCCAACGCCACCTTCCGGGTGGTGACGCTAAACTTCCTCGCCGAGCCACGATTCGATGACGCTGGCAACTACATCGGCGGCGGCGACGGTTATCCCTTCCCCAACACCAACACCGACCCAAGTGTTGGTGCCGTCGCCGACCCATCGGTCGTCGCCCGCATCAACCTGGTGCAACTCGCTGAGGACGACACCACTACCGCCGACGGCAATGCCACCTTCGCGCCCGATGGCAGCGAGCAGGACGCATTGGCAGAGTACCTTTACGACAACTTCATGACCACGCCCTATGCCGAGGCCGATGTCGAAGCCGCCTGGGATACGAGAATCCGTAACATCGATCCGCATCGCGGCGACGCCAGCACGGATCCAGGCGACGGCACCCTGATTAAGGGCGTTAGTGTCCTCGGCGGCGACGGGGATAACCTGTTCGTGGGCAGTGCCGGCGACGACATCTTCGAGGGCGGTGCTGGCAACGACAGCTTCACCGGCTTGGGCGACCAGAGTGGAGATTTCTTCTACGGCGGAGATGGCATCGACATCGCCGTTTTTCGCGGCGTCCTTGCCGATTACAGCATCAGCGCCTCGGATGCAATCACTGATTTGCGCGGCGGCACCGAAAAGCTCAATGGCCTGGTGGTGGTCGACCAGCAATCCGGTCGGGACGGCACCGACTACCTCGTCGGCACCGAGCGTCTAGCCTTCGAGGATGTCAGTCTCGCCTTTGACATTGATGGGTCCGCGGGCCAGGCTTACCGTCTCTACGAGGCGGCTTTTGGGCGCACCCCTGACTTGACTGGCATCGGTCACTTCATTGGCCAACTGGATGCCGGCGTTTCGCTGACACAAATCGCCCAGTCTTTCATCGACAGCGCCGAGTTCTTTTCACGCAATGGCGCAAATCCCAACAACGCTGAATTCATCACGGCAATCTACGCAAACATCCTTGATCGCGCCCCTGACACCAAGGGTCTCGCGTTTTGGGACGACGCGCTGGAAAACGGCTTGAGCCGCGCGCATTTCCTGGTGAACATTTCAGAGTCGGCGGAAAGTCAAGAGAACGTCATCGAGTTAATCGGAAGCGGAATCCAATATCTGGACCTCCCGCTCTAAAGCGTTCCAGTTCATTGCGCGACTGACGCGCGCACGACAAACCTGGCCCGTCGGCGCAAACGCCGACGGGTTTTTTTGCAGCAGCAGTCGCCTTTGGCCTTATCTATGATCAAGGCCCAAGGAACAGATTGCATCGACCAAGCCCATCAGCATGCCGTGTTTCAGACAGCCTTAGTCATAACATGCTCTCGGGATTGATCATCCGACTCGGTCGAACGCAAAGATCGAAACCGTCACTTCAGACCACTGCCGTCAAGCTGGCTAAGCTGTTTGACGGACCAGATGGCGCTGACCAAGTCCTCGAAGCTTGGATACAACACTTGATTGCCGTATGCGCTGAGATGATCCGCGTCGAAGAACAACGGTTTCTCGCCATCGAAAGCCGAGCAGGTCGATCCCGGACAAAGAATTGGGAATGGATCCCAGACGTGCAGTGCGGGAAAACGTTGCTGGAGCCTTTGTAACGAGTCCATCACTCCGGCGCGATGCTCCACAAGCATTTCCCGCGGCATCGTCATGCCGCCGGCACAAATGGGGTTATGACGGTTGAACCAGTCCGCGCAACGAAAGGGAGGAGCGAGAAACACCGGCTTTGGCGCATCAATGACCACCTCAAGCCCCTGCTTCAGCAATCGCTCGAGCAGATAGTTGGCTTCCTCAAGCGCCTTCTCACGATCCGCAACACTGTCCCGGGCAGCGATCACCTGATCACGCGGAAAAACCGCGTACTGATCCACAAAACGGTACATACGAAGCGCAGCCAGGAAGACGATGTCACCCGGCAGGGCGCGCCCCTCAATCCGCTGCAAAGCTTGTTCGACCAAGTCCACGCAAGCGGGGCCCGCATTCCTGAGCAGACTAGCCGGAGTGCATGCTCCGGCAAAGTCAATCGTGGTCACGACCCCACGGCGCTCGCTAAGCGCTTGCAGCATGGTGGCATAGGCACCAGCATGCGAGTCCCCAAGCGCAAAGAGTTGGCGGCCTTGAAGATCTTGTTCATGACTGCCGGTCGCCCCCGGCCAAGCGAGGGGATACCACAATTCCCTATCCTTGGTGACACTGAGACTCAGTTGCGCACGTGAATTTAGCATTTCCTGCGCGACAGAAAACGACAACACGATGGTTGCGACGCCAGCAGTCACCGTCTTCCAGTTTGCCTGTCGCCGGCTCCACCCGTTCCGCCTCACCGGCACCTCGACAAAGCGATAGGAAGCCTCCGCGAGCAAGAAAGACAGCAAGACAGCCATCAACAACTGCCACCCATATTCCAACCCGAGGGTCCAACGCATCATTACATAGACAGGCCAGTGCCACAGGTACAGTGAATAGGAAATCTTCCCGACATGAATGGCCGCGGGATGTTCCAACAGACGTTGGGGCCAAGGCTTGGCCGCCTTGTCAGCTGCCACGGCAATCGCCGCGATGACAAGAGAGGTGCCCAAAACTGCCGGCAGCGCCCATGGAAAGGGCATCGCCCCTTTATCGGACCAGCCGAGCCCAAACATGACCAAACCAAGCCCCGCTGTCAAAAAGAGTATTCGCTGCGTCTCGTTGCGCGCAATCAACACCCCCCTTTGGTGCAACTTAAACAGGAGGCCGCCCGCGGCAAGCTCCCAAAATCGACTCGGCAGAAGGTAAAACGCATGATCAAGGGATCGCGGAGTCTCCCACCACGCATACACCAGTGACGCGGCCATTAGCACCACCAGTAAGGCCTCGGCACTCAGGCCAGCCAAGCCCCGGCGGTGTCGAAAATGAATCCAGACAAAAAAGATCAGCGGAAACACCACATAGAACTGTTCTTCGACCCCGAGCGACCAAGTGTGCGTAAAAGGATTGAACTCCGCGCGCGGAGAAAAGTAGCCGTCATCGAACAGCACCAGAGCGACGTTGCTAACGCCGAAAAAGGCGAACAATCCGGTCCTATGGCTCGTTTCGCTAAGCCATGCCTCGGGAATCAAGGCAATGCTCGCCAGCATCACCAGCAACAGGCAAAGGATCAATGCCGGAAAGATGCGCAGAATGCGGCGCGCGTAAAAACCGAGCGTAAAACTCAGGAAATGCCTCGCCTGGTCACGCGCCAAAGAACCGCTCACCACATACCCGGAAATAACAAAAAAGATGTCGACCCCCGTGAAACCGCCGGGCAGCCAGCGCGGTTCCAAGTGGTAGACAAGTACGGCCATGACAGCCAACGCACGCAGTCCGTCGATACTAGGAATGTACCGCCCACGCCCTCTCCCCAACACCCCAGAATCTGTCATGTCTGTCCTGACGATTGTAGATTCATCCAGTTACCCTGAACCACTTAGGACATTGCGCTTGCAATGACCCAGCACGACCAAGCACGCACACTTCAGGATCAAAAGAACCAGTCGTCTCCCACCTGATACAGCGTATCCACATAGGCCGCCTGACTGCGATTTTCCGTGCTGTCGGCAAAGAACATCAGAACCTCTTCTCGAGCAAGCCCGCGCTGCGCCATCGCATCTTCCCAATAGGCAAAACCCGCCGTGTCGGGCAGTCTGCCCAGAACATTTTCGTACATAACACCAAGGAACCTCTGCGCCGACATGACATCGTCGTCGCCATAACGGTTTGTGAATTCCGGCGAATCAAGAAAAGCACCGGCGATCAACTCGAGCGACATGCCGTTGGCACGCTGATCGATCCAGAAATTCAAGCCATGGACATCCGGATCTCTTCCCAGACCCGCACTATAGAGCAGCGCGACAGTTGTTGCCTCCGACCGCGTGATTTCAACACCTGGATAGACTTCATAATGTGCCGCCCAAGCGCCAGCTTGCAAGATCATGCTGTCCAAGTACTGTGGATCCCCGAACAAGGCCTCGGATGAGAGATGTCCAAGCGCTTCTGGCGAGGACTCGATGATCTGTCGATACTCCTCGTAACTAAATGTGCCCAAACTTGTCGACATGGTCTCGATGCGATTAGCGGGATCCTTCCAGTCCAAAAAAAGAACACCCGATGTCAGCGACAGATTAAAGATGCCAAAATGCCTTTCGTCCACCAGAAAGCCCAGATAGGGTTCAGTCATTGCCCCGGTAATCTCGTAAAAGACATCATCCGGGGAATTGCCCGCGTCTTGAATAATGGTAATAGAACCTGGGCGAGCGGCATAGTAATCCCCGCCTGAACCTCCAACGAAATAGGCGTTGTTGGCATTATCATTCAAAAACCAGTCGGCTCCAGCCGAACCGAAATAAATGCTGTCGTCTTCCGCGTTGAAGCTATCAGCACCATGAGTGCCAACTTCCACTAGATAAGATCCAATCATTGTGACTTTCCTGTTTCAATCTTTACCAAGATACTGACACACACCGCCGCGGAAGACAGTGAAAGCGCGCGGAGCGCGCATTCGCCGTCATAAGGGCTTCCAACCTTGATGGTCACGCGCCAGGATGGCCTCTTGAGGCAAGCGGACAACCCACGTTGGCCTATCGTTTTCCCAGGACTTGAAGGAACACAACAACATCCATCCACCACCCTGCCGCAACCGGCACCTCAATAATGTCGAACCATCCATTTTATCAGCGAAAAAGTTATCAGCGAAAAAAATATTAGCGAAAAAGGCGCGCAAAGTGAATAGCGCGCATCAGATCAGGGTAAACAAATTATCCTCGACTGGAAACATTAAGTCGATATAGGTGGCATTAGCACGATTCTCCGCGCTGTCGGCGAAAAACATCAGGACATCTTCCCGATCAAGTCGCCCCTGGGTCATTTCCGCCTCCCAAAAGACGAATCCTCCCTCATCTGGCAGCCTTCCGAGAACATTTTGGTACATGACGGTGATAAACCAATGCGTGGACATGAGGTCATCATCTCCGTAATTGGTGGTGAATTCAACCGATTCGAGAAAGGCACCGGCGATAGTCTCGAGCGACATGCCAGCAACGCGTTGATCGATCCAAAAATTCAATCCACTGACATCCGGCTCCCTTCCCAAAGCCGCGCCATAGAGCAGTGCGACATTAATTGCCTCAGCGCGCGTGATCTGAACACCAGTATTGAACTCATAATGCGCTGACGACGAGTATGCCTGACCCATCATAGTATCCGGAAAGTCCGGGTTCACAAAGGACGTCTCAGAGCGGATCTGCCCCAGCGCTTCGGGTAAAGGTAGGATGCAATCTCGATAGTCCTCGAAATCTTGCCTTCCGTTGGTGGTCGAGAAGATCTCAATACGATTTGCTGAGTCCTCCCAATCCACAATAAGCACCTTTGTTGCAAGCGTTCTCTCGGGAACAGCCAAATGTCTATTATCGACAATCAAATCCACAGGGACTTCTATCAATGCTCCCACTATTTCGTGACACAGACCCCAAGGGGAATTGCCAGCATCCTGAATGTTATTCAATACACCCGGTTTCGCCACATATTTATCCACGTCTGAACCCCCGACAAAATCGTCATCGGCCACCCTGTCATTTCCACACCGATCCCCCACGGAGCCACCGAAGTCAATCCTTGCTTCACCCGCCGTGACGCTGTCAATCGCATTTTCAACGACTGCAACCTGATAGGTTCCAACCATGATCACTCTCCGGTATCAAGCATTGCCTGTAAGCTGAAGACTTCACCTCAGTATACTCGCGGCAAGTTGATCGAACCCAAGTCTCCCTCCCGTTTCGGCATTGCCGCATGCAACAAAGACAGGTTATCCCCGTCGGCCGGTGATGTTGTTCCTCGCTGCACTCAATGCCCATGGACCGATGATGGAAGGATGTCGCGACTATTACTGGGATGCTAGCTGACAAAGCAAGCAGCTGGCTCCTGTTGTCGAGAGGATCCGCGGCGGCAACTGTTGCTCCATCAGGCTCCGCCACGAGGGTACTCATCATCGGTTTGCAACCCCTCCCGGCGCTAAGATTTTCTAAACCCTGGTCCACCTGTCTCGGCCTGACAAGTCATGCGTCAGGGCTGCCCGCCCCTCTGTCCATTGACTTGACGAAGTGCTAAACTGTGTCCTCGAGACGAGAGCCTTGCAGGGGCGAGCAGTTCCTACGATCCGATTCCCATCATCAACCCCGTCGGCACCAATGCCGGTCTGGGCGGGAATAAAGCCCGTCACCAAGGGCGCATTCATCAGGGGGATCTAGAGCCATAACCCAGATCCCCCCTTGACCTGCGCTCGCCTTGACTTGCGCTAGGTGAGCCCTTTGTCACGAGGTTCACCTCTGATATTTAATCTTTTTCCCGTTTTTTATTTGGATAATACCGATGACTGAATCAACCGAGGCCAAGCTAACCATTGATGGCAAGGAGTACCGCGTTGCGGATTTGCCGGATGCGGCCAAGACACAAGTGCAAAATCTTCGGGTTTCGGAATTGGAGCTGCAACGGCTTCAAGCCCAGATTGGGATGATTCAGACTGCCCGTAATGTATACTTGAAGGCACTCAAAGCCGCATTACCTGTGGAGCCTCCACTTAAACATTGACAAAACGGCCACATTTAGTTATCACTCAATGGATTTCCGCGCCATGAAGTCAGCCGATTGGTAGGCACTTCCGAGAGCTTTGGTGCCCACCCAGGTGACTGAAGGGCCTGCCTATTCGTCGGCCTGTCGATGCATGGTGAGACGGTCGATGCATGGTGAGATTAAGTGATCGGACAAAACCACCGACCCAGTTCCATGGCAAATTCTAGCCTCCATCACGACGAACAACATGAACGGCCTTGATCATAAACCGGGCCAAAGGCAAGCGCACCAAGCGTCGTCAAGGCTTCCAGCCCTGATTCTGCCAGGCCAAGATGGCCTGTCTCCGCAAGCGGCACGATCAGGTGGCTCACCTTGATAATAGGTCGCTATAGGTGATCCTGGAGAAAGAAGTCTGATCCATGGGAGGGGTTCGACAAAACCCACATCACCAAGGACGTCCAGCCCATCTGACCGACTCCACCTGACCGCGGGTTTTCATCTTCTAGCCTCCGAGGTATGCGCCGCGGGGGCTTTTGTGTTGTGCGAACCGACGAAAACCAAGCAGGCTAGGAACCTCGGTTAGCGGGCGGTTGCAATGCGAAATGATTAACAGAGATTTGGGAGTCTTTTTCTTCAACGATGACAATCATCGACATTGGTTGGCATGTAACTGGCGGGGTCATCGCTGCCGCCAAGTTTCCGAGTATTTGTATCCAGGGGCGGCGATGGAACTGGACAATCAGTGAACTGAACGGGATCCTCTTGGAATACCTGTTATCCGCGCCTCCGGTGGAAGAATGAATATCGAGCAAAAACGGGAATTGTCGCGGGCGAAGCGGTCATCTTTACGCGAGGGTGAAGCACGGCAAGGGTTTTGTCTGCGGCAGGATTTGCTCAAGCATCGCAAGGCATTAGCAGATTTGCAGACGAGCGTCGGTCATTCGATTTTTTTCCAGGCCTCCGAAGGAACTAACACCAATCACACGGTCATCGACGGTCGCTCTTTCATTAATTTCTCCAGTTACAATTACTTAGGACTGTGCAGCCACCCCGGGGTCATGGCTGCGGCACAACAGGCCATCGACCAATACGGGACTTCGGTCTCCGCCTCGCGCCTGGCTTCGGGCGAGCGTCCCCTACATCGCGCGCTTGAAGGTGAAATCGCGCGCATCCTGGGCACCGAGGATGCCTTGGTATTTGTCGGCGGATTTGGCACAAACGAGACCCTGATCGGCCATTTGTGCGCCAGGGGGGATCTGATCCTGCACGATTCCCTCATTCATGCGAGTGTCCTGGCAGGGGCACGACATTCAGGGGCAACCACGCGCCCTTTCCCTCACAATCAAGTCGCCGCCTTGGAAACAATCCTCTCGCGGGAGCGTCATCGCTATCGCCAGGTCTTAGTGGTGATCGAAGGGGTTTACAGCATGGATGGCGATCTTCCGGACCTGCCCGCGTATGTCCGCTTGAGAGAGCGCTACGGCTGCCTTTTAATGGTGGATGAGGCCCATTCTTTTGGCGT
Source organism: Thiorhodovibrio winogradskyi (assembly GCF_036208045.1). Lineage (NCBI taxonomy): Bacteria > Pseudomonadati > Pseudomonadota > Gammaproteobacteria > Chromatiales > Chromatiaceae > Thiorhodovibrio > Thiorhodovibrio winogradskyi. The sequence continues at coordinate 4,587,615 of NZ_CP121472.1, forward strand.
GATTGGCGCGAACGGACGGGGTATCAGCGAGCACTTTGGAGTTGCGGCGACTGATGTCGATCTTTGGATGGGAACCTTAAGCAAGTCGCTTGCCAGTTGTGGTGGTTATGCGGCCGGTCCGGCTAACCTGATGGAGTATCTTCGCTTTAGCGCGCCTGGATTCGTCTACAGTGTTGGCATCAGTCCGCCAAATGCCGCTGCCGCGCTTGCCGCCCTTGGAGTAATGCGCGATGAGCCGTGGCGGATCGCACGCTTGCACGAGCGTTCACGGCAGTTTCTCGTGCAAGCGCGACTGGCCGGCCTGGAGACGGGTTCAAGCGGCGATTCGCCAATTATCCCGGTGATAACGGGTGATAATCAGCGCGCGGTGCGGCTGTATCGTGTGCTGTACGACGATGGGATCTATGCGCTGCCGATCTTTTATCCCGTGGTGCCAAAAGGCATGTCCCGAGTGCGTTTTTTTCTTTCCTGTCTTCATGGTGAAGACGACATCGAACGAGCCGTCTCAACGGCGCGCAAAGCGCTCGATCTCGCCGCCGTTCATTTCTAGAGCGACTTTTACACGACAACTCAAAGAAAGCACTTAAAGCCGTCGCACAGGAGTTAATAAACTTGTCTCAGTCCAGAATGCCCATCGCAATTGTTGGTGCCGCGTGTCGCTTACCCGGCGGGATAGACACACTGGAGAAATTCTGGTTGGCCCTGCGCGAAGGACGAGATCTGGTCACCGAGATCCCGCGGGATCGCTGGAGCCGAGAGGCTTTTTTCCACCCGCGCAAAGCCACCCGCGGAAAATCCTATACCTGGAGTGCTGGCGTGCTTCCACAGGTCGACCATTTCGATGCGGCATTTTTTGGCATTTCTCCACGAAAAGCGCGGCAAATGGATCCCCAACAGCGCATTTTGCTAGAGCTGGCCTGGGAGGCCCTGGAAGACGGCGGCCAGATTCCAGAAAAACTCAAGGAATCAGCTTGTGGTGTTTACCTAGGACTAGCCAGCACTGATTACCGTGAGCATTTCATAGAAGACCCCAGTTCCGGAGATGGCCACTTCATGACCGGCGCCACGCTGAGCATCGCGGCCAATCGCCTGTCTTTTTTCTTCGACCTACGCGGCCCAAGCTTGGCGATCGATACCGCTTGTTCCTCGTCCCTAGTAGCATTCGACATGGCGTGTAAGGCTCTTTGGAACGGCGAGATCGCCACCGCCCTGACTGGCGGGATCAACCTATTGCTGAGCCCCTTCCCCTTCGTCGGTTTCTCGCAGGCGAACATGCTGTCCCAGACGGGGCGTTGTCGAGCCTTCGACGCCTCGGCGGACGGCTATGTCCGAGCCGAGGGGGGCGCGCTGCTGTTCTTGAAACCCTTGGAAGCCGCCTTGCGCGACGCTGACCCCATTCACGCGCTGGTCGTCGCCTCCGGGGCCAACTGCGATGGACACAGTTCCTCGCTCGCTGTCCCGAGTGTAGACGGGCAGGCATCATTGTTGCGTGAGGTCTATGACAATGCGCGCATCGATCCCAATGACCTGGCCTACATTGAGGCCCACGGCACAGGAACAGTCGTTGGGGATCCGGTGGAATGCAGCGCCATTGGGCAGGTGCTCGGACAACGGCGACCTGCCCAACATCCTCTGCCGCTTGGATCGGTAAAAACCAATCTTGGTCACCTCGAACCCGCCTCCGGCGTGGTCGGTTTGCTAAAAGCCATTTTGGCACTCAAAAATCGTGCTATTCCGCCTTTGTTGCATCTGCGCGAGCCAAATCCGGCCATCGATTTCGGTGCCTTGAATTTGAAATTGGTCACGGATCTCACCCCCTTGGCCGATACGGGCAAACCCCTATACATGGGGGTCAACTCCTTCGGTTTCGGCGGAGCGAACGCGCATGTGGTGCTAGCCAGCGCGGTGACGGAAATGGCCGTGGAGCCCACCCCCGCCAAGTCTTCGGCCCCCCTCTGTCTGCTATTGTCAGCGCGCAGTGAGTCCGCCCTCGGTGCACTGGCGGCGACTTACACGCAATGCCTGGAACGGGAAGAGGACGCCCTCCAAGATCTGCTTCATCACGCCGCCCTGAGACGCCAACATCATGAATATCGCCTCGCCGTCCTCGGCTCCAGCCGCGATGAGCTGCTGCGCCGCCTTGGTGCCTTGCTGACCACGGGAACGGCACCAGGATCAGCAAGAAAACGGGTGATCAACACAGACCGGGTCGGAAATGTTTTCGTGTTTTCGGGCAATGGCTCTCAGTGGCAGGGAATGGGGTTGCAATTGCTGAGGACAGAACCAGCTTTCCGCCGTGCCGTCGAGCAGGTCGATGCGCTCTTAAAGAAGCGTTCCGGCACATCCATCGTCAAATCACTTCGGCTTTCGCCAAGGAGAAGTCGGCTTGCCTTGACGGAAGTGGCCCAGCCGGCATTGTTTGCGATTCAGGTCGGGCTTGTCGAATTGCTCCGAACCCGCGGTATTACCGCCGACTACTGCGTTGGACACAGTGTCGGCGAGGTCGCGGCGGCCTGGGCAACCGGTGCCTTATCCCTGGAGCAGGCGGTAGCCGTGATCGATATCCGCGGCACGGCCCAGGCACGCACTCATGGAAGCGGGCGCATGGCGGCATTGGGTCTCGGACCGGACCAGGCTCGACGGCTGCTCGATCAACTGGAAGTATCGCTTGAGATCGCCGGCAAAAACTCTCCTCGTTCGGTGACACTTTCCGGCGATGCGCATGAGCTTGAGCAGGTGGAACGGGTTGCCACCGAGCAAAATCTGTTCTTCCGCCGGCTGGATCTGGAGTACGCCTTTCATAGCCGCAAGATGGAGGCAATCCGGGATATAATACACGAAGGGCTGAGCCGACTAAGCCCAAATCCGGGAGTCTTGGGCTTTTATTCAACCGTCACCGCTGGCAAATTGCCGGGCACGGCACTCGATGCCGACTACTGGTGGCGAAATATTCGTCAACCCGTTCTTTTCGCGGATGCACTTGCGGCCGTGACCGCCGATGGGGGGCGACTGTTCTTTGAAATTGGGCCTCACCCCGTGTTGCGCTCCTACGTGAAAGAATGCCTTACAGACCTAGCGACCAGCACACGAATTATCACCACCTTGAGGCGGGACATCGAGGACCAAGCCACTTTAATGAATGAGGCCCTGGCCTTGGCCTATGCCCACGGCGGCCGCTTGGACCTGAAAGCGCTGTTCCCGCTCCCCACGCGCCCCCGACGCCTGCCGCCCTATCCCTGGCAGCATGAAGCATATTGGTATGCAAAGACCGGAGAAAACTCCGGCATCCTTGCCCCTCAGCAGGTGCATCCTCTGCTTGGCCACAGGGTCATTAAGGCCGAGGCGACATGGGAAAGCCAGGTCGATTCACTGACCCACCCGTATCTCGCCGATCATGTCGTGGATGGGGCTCATATTTTCCCAGCGGCTGGATTCGTCGAGATGGCCTTGGCCGCTTCCCGCGCTTGGCATGGCGGAATCACGCACGACCTCGAAGACCTGGAAATACACGCGCCTTTGTTGCTGGATAAAGAAGCAACCAGGGCGTTACGGTTCGTGCTTTCCCCGGACGATGGCCGTTTCAGTATTCGCAGCCGTCCACGTTTGTCCAATGAGACTTGGGTGGAGCATGTCACCGGCCGCTTGCGGGGGGCGGTCTTGCCCCGCCCCCGGATCTTCTTGGATTTCGACCGCGAACGCGGCCATTACGCAACCTGCGTCGACGCAGACACCCATTATCGCGCAGCGGCGCGCGGCGGCTTGGAGTATGGTCCGACCTTTCGTGTCATCGACAAGGTTTTTCTCGCCGAAGATGGCGGGTTAGCGCGCATCCAGGTGCCAAAACTGAATCAGACCGCAACTCGGGATTATCTGCTGTATCCGCCCTTGCTTGATGCCGCCTTTCAAATGCTACTGAATCTTGGTGACCCCGATGACCTCGCGGAGCCCAGGTTGCGTGTGCCTTTTCGGGTGGGCCGCCTGCGTTGGCTCGGCGCGGGAGAAGTCGCCTTAAGCAAGACAGTGCTGAAAAGGATTCACCCCTTCTCTCAAGTCGCGGATGTCGTGCTGGCCGATGCCGAGGGGCACGGCGTCGCGGTGCTCGAGGATTGCCGTTTTCGCGACCTGCCAGGCGCGGCCGTGACAAGAATGCCCGGTCTATTCGCGCCCTTTGCCCGGTTGCAGCCGCTGCTGACCAATGCGCCCGTCTCCTCGCCTATCGATTTGGATGCGCTGTCACAGGCCGGCCGGACCTGGCTGGCCTCGGCTGCTATCGACATGAGACGGGATCTGCATCAGCGCAAAATCCGGCCACTGCTCGCTGAGCTCGTGACGGCTTTTGCCTTGGAAGCGGTGCGGCCGCTGCTCACCAGCGCGCGCTCTGATCGCGATGATGCTCGACCCGGCCTCTATCCACAGCCACTTGATCCACGTCAGCGGCCCTTGTTCGACTGGTTACTCGAGCAACTCAACAGGAGGGGCCTGGCAAGCCAGCACCACGGGGTCTGGTCCCTGGCTCCGCAATCAGAGACTGTTGACGCGGCGCGACGCTGGCAGTCGATGCTGCATCAGTACCCGGACTATCTGTCCGAACTGCTGATGGTGGGCCGCTGCGGACTGGCATTGGAAGCCTTGCTGTGCGATGCCGATGCGCGCATGGAGGAGGTGCCATTCCCCTCCAGTAAAAGCGGCACCCGCGACCACCTTTTCGATGCCTCGCCCAGTTACGAGATCGGCAACAAACTGGTGGAACAACTGGTGACCAGGATAGTGCGCCAATGGCCTCCACGGCAACGCCTCAAAGTCCTGCTGTTGAGCGCGGGGGAGCTTGGGCTAGGTCGGCGGCTGTCGCGCGTCCTGCCCGCAGACCGGACCGATTTGCATATCGAGATGTTGGATGCCGCGGCTGGCGTTCGCGCGCATGCCGAGTTCTCCACGCAGTCGTGGATACAAGTGCGTGCCCCGGAGCCGGAGTCGTCATCGCCCGGAGCGCACACGCCGACCGCGTTCCCTTACGATCTGATCATCGCCCCCCATGTGGTGCATCGTGCCGACGCGCCAGAAGACCGCTTGAAGACGCTCTCACGCTCCCTGGCCGCGGATGGAATCATACTGCTGCTCGAACGCGCCCCCGAGCCCTTCAGTTGCCTCGCCGATGGGGTAAAACCTGGGTGGTGGATAAACTCCCGGCCCGATGGGCGTCCAAGACCCAGACTGAGACACGCCATTGAATGGCCTGCACTGCTTGACGCGGGCGGTTTTAACACGCCCGTCCTCCTGAGCGAGGAAGACCCCGCGGAGGCGGAGATCTTTGTTCTTCTCGCACGCAAAGCAAAGCTTGCCGTGCCGTCACCACCTCGCCCCCAGGGCAATAGGGTCAAGGGCACCAATTGGCTGTTATTAACGGACACCAACGGAAGTTCCGCCGATTTGGGCAAGGCCGTCGCGCGTCTGCTGCGCACCGCTGGCGCGCGAGCGATTATCCTGGAGTTGGGCGGACCGCGCCGGCGGACGGGTCCGGATGATTTTCGCGCCGACGCCGTACAAGAGGATGATTGGAACTGGGTGCTGATGGAACTGCGCCGGGACACTGTGGACTCTCTGGGGATCATTCACCTGTTGGGATGGAATGCGAAGGGCCAGGTCGATGCAGAGGATGCGCTAACCCTTCAGGATCAGCGTTGTCTAACGACGATCACACTGTTAAGAGCCGCTGCAAGCGAGGAAACTCCCGCCTCGCTCAGTCTGTGGCTGGTTGCCTCGGGCGGCGCTCCGGTGAGTTCCCCGCTGCCAACCAGTGACTGGGCTCGGTGTCCGGATCAAGCGCCACTTTGGGGGCTCGGCCGGGTGCTGCGCAACGAACATCCGGAATTGAACTGCCGACTCCTGGACCTGCATCCGGGGGCAGGCATGGAAGATACCGCCGGGCGCTTGTTCGCCGAACTGGCGGAGAAAGACCCCGCGCCCGAGGTTGTGTCAACCGCTCAAGCGCGCTACCTGGTCTCCGTGCGCGCGCTCGAGGCGTCTGACCTGAACCCACCCGCTAGCAGCAAGGCTGATTCCAAACCCGCGCGGGTGAAGCTCGGCTTTTCCAGCCCAGGCACCTTGCGCAACCTGCAGTGGGAGACTGTGCCGCGGGTTGAACCATCCGCCGGAGAGGTGCAAATTCAGGTGTGTGCCGCCGGCGTCAATTTCCGCGACCTCATGTACACCATGGGTCTGTTGCCAGATGAAGCGCTTGAGTCTGGCTACGCCGGCGCATCCTTGGGGTTGGAGGCCGCGGGAAATATCCTTGCCGTGGGACCGGGAGTGGAGCGTTTCGCTGTCGGTGATCCCGTTCTTTGTTACGCGCCGGCGAGCTTCGGCTCCATGATCACCACCTCCACGGCATCCGTCGCGCACAAACCGCAACACTGGAGTTACGCGCAGGCCGCGACCGTCCCCGCCGTCTTCTTCACGGTTCATTACGCCCTGATTCATCTAGCCCGTGTGCAACAAGGTGAACGCGTATTGATCCACGGTGCGGCAGGTGGTGTCGGCATCGCCGCCATCCAATACGCGCGTCACTTGGGTGCCGAGATTTTCGCCACCGCCGGAACGCAAGAGAAACGCGATTTCCTGCACCTGCTGGGTGTCGATCATGTGATGGATTCCCGATCCCTCGCCTTCGCCGACGAGATCATGCGCATCACCATCGGCAAGGGGGTGGATGTCGTACTGAATTCAATCGCCGGTGAAGCTGTGCGAAGAAATCTTGCGGTGCTCGCACCCTTCGGGCGCTTTCTCGAGCTCGGTAAACGCGACTTTTACGAAAACAGTCGCATCGGTCTGCGTCCGTTCCGTAACAATATCTCTTTTTTCGGCATCGATGCCGATCAGGTCATGCGGCATCAGCCGGAACTGGCCGAGCGGCTGTTTCAGGAGATGATGCAGTTATTCGCGCAGGGGGTTCTGCAACCTCTGCCATATCGGCAATTCCCGAGCGCGGATGTCGCGACCGCATTCCAAACCATGCAGCAGTCGCGCCATATAGGCAAACTGGTGGTGTCCATGGCGGAAACACCAACTCCGCGCCTTGCGGCAAACAACGCCAGTCCTAGATTGAAACTCGCCCCGGATGCGACCTATCTCGTAACCGGCGGTTTGACTGGTTTCGGCTTGGCGACGGCACTCTGGCTTGTGAAGAAAGGTGCCCGCCAGTTGGTCCTGATGGGGCGGCGCGGTGCAGCGACACCAGGCGCGGCCGCAGCGGTCGCGGATCTCCAGGCGGCGGGGGCGGCGGTTCAAATTTTTCCGGGTGATGTCTCCGATCCCCAGCAATGCGAGCAACTCATGGCTAACTTGCAGGCTGGAGCTTATCCCTTGCGGGGGATTATTCATGCCGCCATGGTTCTGGACGATGCCATCCTGGTAGGCACGGACCAAGCTCGCTTGCGCCGGGTACTGGCCCCCAAGCTGCTTGGCGCGCGCAACCTTCATCGCCTGACCGCGACACTCCCTCTGGACTTCTTTGTGCTTTATTCATCGCTCACCACGCTTATTGGCAATCCAGGGCAAGCAAGCTATGTGGCTGCGAACAGCTACCTGGAGGCTTTGGCCCTTCAGCGACGCGAACAGGGTCTGCCGGCTCTTTATGTGGCTTGGGGAGCAATGGATGATGTCGGTTATCTCACCAGAAACCCAGCCATCAAGGACTCCCTCACAAAACGCATGGGAGCGGCTGGCATCAAGGCGGCGCTTGCATTGAATATTCTCGAACGACTGATGACGCGTGATCAGGTCGGGCTTGCCGTTGGCAATGTCAACTGGAACCTTCTGCGGCGATCATTGCCGATGGTGTTGCTGCCGGAAGAGGAAACAGTCGAACCCGCGCAGGCGTCCGAGGACGATGCGCTCGACCCTCGCGAATCCCTGCGGGAACTCAATCCAAAAGAGCGCCGAGCACGTGTCTCCAGCCTGTTGATAGCCGAACTATCGAAAATACTTCAGTTGCCGCCAGAACGGATCGATGTCCAAGCATCTGTCTTTGATCTGGGTCTCGATTCACTGATGGGAGCGGAATTGGCGCTGGCCGTGGAACGTCGGTTTGGAGTCAGGGTTCCAATCATGACCATCAGCCAGGGTATCTCGCTCAAGAAGCTTATTGATCTTATCGTTGCAGACTATGCGGAGACCAGCTCGTCCAATCCAAAAAAGACACGCCACGCCCCCTGAACAGTTGGAAATAGCGCAACAACCACGGATGTCAGGTTGTTTTTCAACCCAAGGCCCCCGCGCAAGGACAATCAATCGATGACCGACAATCGCCGAGCCTCAAGTTTGTTGCGCTTCCTTTTCCTCCTTCTTGTCCTGCTGACCAGTTCAATCTGCCAAACAGTCTCTGCGGATAGCAAGATTGGGGCCGTTGGGGAGCTGCAACCGGTCAGCGGGATTCTGGATCTTATCGGCACGCCAGGTGCTCGCATCAGCGAAATCCTCGTCAAACAAGGCCTGCATGTCAACAAAGGCGATGTTCTCATCGTCTTCAGCAACTTTATGACACTTCAAGCACAACTTGATCTTGCTCGGCTCGAACTCGAAGAGCAACTGAAAACCAAGGGCACCAAGCTGGCATTACAGCGCCATCTCCTTGAAAACGCGCAACTTGCCCTGAAGCGGTCGGAACGCAAGCTAGCGGATCAGCAGCAGCTAGGGCCTGTCGCAAGCTCCAAACGTGAGCTCACCGACCTCGAAGACGCCGCTATCGACGCGAAACGACGACTCGAAGAGGAAACCCTGAAGCAGCGTCAGTTGGAGATTCAGCTTGAGCTCGAGCAGCTGAAAGCAAATGCCAGGCTGGAATTGGCGCGCTCCCAATTTGCCGACGCAATGATCAAAGCACCGATATCTGGCACCGTTCTCGAAGTGCTCAAAGAGGTCGGAGAAAGTTTGGGTGTGGGCGAGATTGGGAGTTCGACGCTCGATATCGCCGCACTCCGCCTTGCGGACCTCTCACAAATGTATGTCGTCAGCGAAATTTACGAGGGCGATCTGTTGCGGATCAAGGTAGGCATGAAGGCGACGGTCTCGAGCCCCGCCCTTGATGCCGACATTCCCGGAGTCATCGAGCGCATTAGCCGACAGGTCGAGACAAAAAGCCGGCTGGCCAAGGTGTGGGTGCTATTGGACAAAGCGGAACTGGCCTCGCGCTTTATCGGAATGGAAGTTCAAGTGGATATCCATGCACAGCCGGCCCCAGAAAACCCACGCTAACGCTCTTTTACTTGACAGCCCAGAGTCCGGGGATAACGGCAATCGCGCAAACCAGGCTTTTGACATGTCCCTGTTGAGCGCGGCTTTCACTTTTAGCTGGCGCAATCTCACCGCCAACAAGGCACGCTCGGCCGCCGCGTCCGCTGGGATTGCCTTTGCCCTTTTTCTGGTCTTCTTGCAGTGGGGGTTTCTCGATGCGGCCAAGAAACAGGTGACAACAGTTTTCGATTTCTTTGACTATGACATTGCCATCCTAAAGAATACCTATCAATTCCTTTTCACCACCGAGCCTTTCGACCGTGTGCGTCTTATCCAGGCCAAGGCACTGCCAGAAGTTGAGAAAATCTTCGCCGTGAATTTTTCCCTCGCCACATGGGAAGACGACATCTCTGGCTTACGCTCCAGCTTAATGCTCTTTGGGGTCGATCCTGATCCAGACTTCGTTGCCGACCGCCACATCGGGCGCGGCTTGCAACATCTCCGGGGAAAACGCGACGTCATCGTCGACGCCTATTCTCATCCTGATTTTGGCCCTTTGGCGAAGGGCACCAGGGCCTTTATCAACAACCAGGAAGTACGAATCGCCGGACATTTCTTGTTGGGGATGTTTTTCTATACCGAGGGATCCGCGCTGGTCGACAATAACGGATTCTCCTTGCTAACGGGTCGCTCTTCGCGCCAGACCAGCTTCGGCTTCATCCAGTTGAACTCTGGCGCCAGTCCCGACCAGACTCGCGCACGCCTGCAACATCTGTTACCTGATGATGTAATAGCCATTACCAAAACGGACTTGATCGCCAAGGAACAGGAGTATTTCATCGAAGTAAAGCCACTGGGATTCATATTTTCCGCGGGTGTGGTGATTTCTTTTCTCACGGCCTTCGTTATCCTGTTCCAAGTGGTCGCGACCGATATCAACACGCGGGTGCGGGAATATGCCACACTCAAGGCCATGGGCTTTGGCTTTGGTTTTATCTATGGCACAGCGCTGCTCCAGGTTTTTCTCATTGCCGCGGTCGCCTTGCTGGCTGCAACCTTGCAGGCCGCACTGCTCTTCCATTACGTGGAGCAGCAGATTCATCTGCCCTTGGCAATGACTGGCGAGCTGCTGGGTATTGTCTCGGGAGTCAGCCTAGCCATGGTCGTTATCACTGGATTCGCGTCACTGTTCGACCTGGCGAAGGCCAATCCGGCGGATCTCTATTGATGGGCACCGGACTGGCAATCATTTGGCATGCCAAAAGCCGGTTGCTGTTTTCGGTTTCAGGTATCGCCATGGCGGTCGTCATCATTTTTGTTGAACAAGGCTTCTTGTACGGTGTGCTGGATTCCCAGGCCCGGATTACCCGGCACCTGAATGGTGAACTCGTCGTGATACATGAGAGCCGCACGCATCTCAATAAATGGAACACCTTCAAAAAGGCCCATATTCACCGACTCGCGGCGGTCGCTGGCGTCGCCACTGTGATTCCTATCTACAAGACCAAGGTCCGTCTTCGCAATCCCGATACCGAACGCGAAAAAATGATTCTAGCCTATGGGTTTCCTCCCTCGACAACGCCCTTCCATGGCCTGATTGACAATGTTGCGCGCTCCACCCTCAAGCGCCGAGGATCCGTCCTTTTTGACCAACTCTCGCGCAACATTTACGGAACTTTGACCCTTGGTTCCGACCTTGAAATCAATGGTGAAAACCATCGGCTGGAAGGATTCTTCCGCATGGGGCCAACCATTGTTTACGATGGCGCCCTGCTCATGGGTGATGGAACACTATTGCCACATCACCCAGGCATCGAACCGATCATGGCCGTGGTCCAGTTGGAGCAAAATGCCGATCTCGCGGCAATACGTCTCACGCTCGAACGGGCAGCGCCGCAACTCACCGTCATGACCCCAGGCGAACTTGAAGGCAAGGAAAAAGCCTTCGTTGAACAATCGACTCCAATCGGCATTCTGTTTGGCATTGGCATGGTCGCTGGCCTGGTCATCGGCGTCGTTGTTTGCTATCAGGTGTTGTTCAATGACATCAATAATATGCTGCCGCAATACGCGACACTCAAGGCAATGGGTTATTCCAATGTCTTCCTCGCCGCTGTCGTTGTCGAACAAGCCCTCTTCATGAGCGTTCTGGGTTTCATCCTGGCCTTACCAATCGTTTGGTTGTTTTTCGATTACTTGGCCGAGCGAACAGCCATGTTAATGTTTATCGACTGGCAACGCATCCTCCGGGTCTTCGTGCTAACTCTCGGTATCGGTCTGACCGCGGCCGTGCTCGCGGTGCGTGTGGCGCTGCGCGCGGATCCCGCCAGACTGTTTTGAATCGCTCCGGAGCAATATGAGCAAGACACCTTCGAACAGCCTTTGGGTCAAGGCCTTCGGGGTGGATTATGCCTATGGCGCGGGGCGCACGGAAAAGCAGGTTTTATTTCATTGCCATCTTAGCCTTATCCGGGGGCAATTTGTCATTCTGACCGGTCCCTCCGGATCGGGGAAAACCACACTGCTAACACTCATTGGCGCACTCAGGTCACTGCAGTCCGGTTCTATTGAACTGGGCGGTCGACAATTGCTTGGCATGCAACCGCGGGAAATGAATTTTGTCCGTCGCGACATCGGCTTTATTTTTCAGGATCACAATCTGTTTCGCGCCCTGACAGCAGAGCAGACATTGCGCTTGGCCATGCGTCTTTTTCCCCACCGGTATTCACGACAGGATCTGCGTGAAGCACCATCCCGCATTTTAGACGCCTTGGGCATGGCGGAACACATGAAGGCACGCCCTGATGAAATCTCTACAGGTCAAAAGCAGCGCGTAGCCATTGCACGTGCCCTGATCAATCGTCCTAACACCATTTTGGCTGATGAGCCAACGGCATCACTCGACAGAGACACGGCACAGATCGTGATTGATCTTCTGCGGGAAAGGGCAAAAAAAGAGAACGCCCTGGTGCTGATTGTCAGCCACGATCAACGGCTGTTCACAACTGCTGATCGTGTAATAAGAATGGTGGATGGAAGCATCCTGGCTCAGGACAGCGATACATGAGTCCTTGGTCTATCGCTTAATCATGTTTATTATCCACACTTTGCCCCCTACTGTGGTCATTTACCAATCATCTTCCCACCGAGTTCTCCAAGATCATGATTTTAAAGAACGGCAAGGACCGAACATACCACTTTTTCCGTTGGGTTTTTGACAGCCGACGCCGAACGGACGCGCTCTACCATGCCGTTTATCTGCCAGTGCGGTTGCTATTCGGCCTAATAGTTAGAGGCGCCGAAAACCTTCCATCGACAGGCCCGGCAATCTTTGCTTTCAATCATGGATCGCATTATGACGGTTTCTTCATGATGTTTGCCTTATACCGGTTTCGACCATATCCACGCGCTCTACCGGTTTATTGGCATGGCATGTTGAGCATGCCGGTGATCAGCAGTTTTCTGCGCGCCCACGGTGGATTTTCAATTTCGCACGACGCATCACAAGCGCAAACGCGAACAGGGGAAGTCATTGCCATGCGCAACGCCCTGGAGAGTGGCATCCCGATCTTAATGGCGCCTGAGGGGAAACGAAATAGTCGGCTGGGAAGGTTTCAACAAGGGGCGGCGATGCTTTCACTTAACACCGGCTGTCCGATCGTTCCCTGCTCATTGCGCGGTGTTAACAAGCTTTATGATCAACTGCCATTCCCAAATCGCATCTGCGGACGGGTTGAAGTCTGTTTTCATCCGCCTATCATCCCCAGCGGACCCGTAACCGAACAGCCTGACATGCTCACCGTGAAATCCCTGACCCAATCGCTTTGGAAAGTGATCGCTTCGGGAATAGATTATCCCGTGGCGACTGAACTGATGGATTAAATCCTGGCTGTGACTGCCCCTCACGCATTCATCACTGGTGGCTCCAGTGGCATCGGACTTGCTGTCGCCAAGCGGTTGGCACTCAAAGGCTGGCGCTTATCCCTTCTGGCGAGGGATGAGCACAAGCTCGAGCAGGCAAAAAACGCCCTAGCACTCTTGCGATATCGCCGCGGGCAGTGCAGCTCAATTAGCGAGCAAATAGGCGCAGAGCCGTCGGTCCCAATTGATATATTAACACTCAGCGCCGACCTGACCGACCCCGCACAAACGGTCAATGCGGCGCGGCATGCTATTGCCACCATGGGTGCACCCCAACTACTGGTTAACTGTGCTGGGATGGCCCGTCCTGGTCATTTTATCGAAATGCCCCTCGACATCCATCGACGCACAATGGATGTTAACTACTTTGGCACACTCACAATGATTCGGGCGCTCGCACCCGCCATGATTGACATGGGTGGGGGAAAAATTGTTTTAATATCCTCAGGCGCCGGACTTGTTGGCATTTTTGGGTACTCAGCCTACAGTCCAACAAAGTTCGCGGTACGCGGACTTGCGGAAGTGCTGCGCGCGGAACTCAAACCCTTGGGCATCAGGGTGTTTGTTGTCTATCCACCCGATACTGACACACCCCAACTCGCTGAGGAAAACAGGTACAAGCCCCCCGAGACGCGCGCCATCACCGGTTCGGCGACAACACGCAGTGCCGAGATGGTCGCTGCAGCCATCCTGTCAGGCATCAACAAAAACCGTTTCCTGATCGCCCCAGGATGGGAAATGGCGCTACTCGCCCGACTACACAGTCTTCTTGGCCCGGTCATTCATCGTTATGTCGATTCAGTTATCCGCCACAAGCGCGCGCTGCAAGCCAAACAAACCACGTTATTAGGTATCTTCAATGTCCGGCGGCGTAGGCCTTGATCATTACCCAGGCCGTCAAATCCGCCGCTTAAGTAGGCACGTCATCCTAGCCTATCAAACCAAAGCTGGAAGCCCTGATTAGGTTACGTGTGAATTCCTTTGGCCCTGTTTATGATCAAGATCGGCAGGGTAATGCTTTAAAGTGTTGTGAGCCATTCAACCACAAATAACCCTCGCCAATCCTCTTTTGACCTCCATTTGGATGGGCGCATAGTCGACCCGCTCTCCGTCCACCGCTAAAATACCCCGACTGGTTAAGGGTTCCAAGCGAAAACAACTTACTTTATAATACTCGACTCTCGGTAAAAAAACATGCTCCCCGTGAGCAGATTTCAAAAATGCCAACAGTAAATTTAATTTAGAAATTCCTCTCCGCACCAAGATGACATCCAGATTGCCATCCGCCAAATGAGCGAAGGGTGCCGCGAGTATATCGTGAGACGCGTACGGAATATTCATTGCCCAGAATAACACAAAGTCATCTTCAATTAAATGCCATTCGTTCTGGGACGATTGAATAAGCTTTCGCGATGATGGGTTTTCCGACCTATTTTCATAACCTCCAGGTTGCAAATAAGATGAGCGTTTAGCGAATCGTTCACATGTTCCAGCCACGGTTAATTCATCTATTACCGGGATATAGGAAAACCTCGCGGCATAATGCCGCAATTGCCAAATTCGCAGCAAGGCATAAATATCCATTCGCAAAGACCCTAAATTTCTCAAGCGTTCTGATTCAATATCTACGTCGCTAATAATTGCCCACCCAAGGGACAAGAAACTATAATAAGACTGTTCATTTTGCTGGACCAGCGCAAGATCCAGAGGTCGTTGTTTTCCTTTGGCAATCAAAAAGGCGGCACTCACCGCATCGTAGGGTTCACCGGCTATTTCCAACAGGGTTTTAGCCAAACCAGATCCGGTTCCAGCGGGAATGACTCCGATTGGCTTGAGAATCGCTTGTTGCCAGTCGGTCCGGCTCATTAGACCATTAATGGCCTCGTGCATACTGCCATCTCCTCCGACCAGGACAATTTCATCGATTGCCGATAAATCAATTTGACTCAATGTGAGTTGAATCTGGCCGGCATGACCGGTTTCCGTCACGGAATACTCCAGATCACTATGATCAAGGATCGGCCGGATGCGAGCGAAAATTTTGCGGCCTTGCTTTTGCCCGCTCATGGGATTAATAAAGATCTTTAAACGACGCCTACTCGGAGCACTTTGGTATTCTCTAGATTTACCCTTCAGGATGTTTTGAATAGCCTTAAGCCAGCGCGATCGCGCTTTCTCATCTGGGCAGGAAAAGTAATAGGTTTTCAGCAACCTGTGCCGTTCTTTTCTAAAACCAAACCATCGCCAACGCGTCACCAAGGGACAAGTATGAATCCGAAAACAAGACTGGGACACCGCGACCCTTTCAGTTGTTTCAACACCACGGCCATTCTCATGGGGACCCGGTTTAAAGGTCGGTGGACATACCGAGTTATCGGCGATAACTCCGATGACCGAAGCGAAATCGACCGGTATTATTTTTGCGGATTCTGGCAAAACAATACAATCTTCGGTTAAATAGCCAAGCGCATAGCCCTCCGTTGGTTCTGATAAATACCTTGAGAATTCGACCATGCGAATCATTTCCGAAAATTGTGGGTGATCCTTCATGGTTTTTTTTCAACAATCCAAACAATTTAGGACAGCATTGTGAAAGCTCCCAGGTATAGCGTGGAATAAGCGATAACGGAAAAACCCCATCGACCTGCCCCTACAATTTATTAAATGCCCAGACTATACGCAAATCCAAATATTCTGAAATAAGCCACTCTAGATTATAAGCCGACCAATTCACATCAGAGAACATCCAGCGCAAGCCAATGCCACCGCAAATATCACAACTCTTGCCGCAACTTTTCCAGGATACCTCGAATATTTTTTGGTTAATGTGTCCATTATTAATGGCTGGCATTCTCGAAGCTCTTCTTTGGAAAACCACCCTTTTTGAACCCTTAAACATTCCCATCAACCAGTTCTTATTTGGCACAAACAAAAGATGGCGGGGGTTGGTCAGCCTACCGCTAACTCATGCGGCAAGTGTTTTTTTATTCCAACATATGGAGCCAATGTTAATCAAAGACCCACCACAAAACTGGGTTCTTTTATCATCTTTTAACTGGCTAGAATATGGATTGTTAGTTGGATTTGTGTTCAACTTATCGGAACTACCGAATTCTTACTTTAAACGACGATTAAAAATTCCCTCTGGTGACGAAAAAAGTATCCCATTCTTCCTTGCGGACAACATGGACTCGACCTATGGTACTTTATTATTATGGTATTTTTACTTTCAATTGCCATTGCATCTCATTTTAACGGGCTTAATCGTCACCCCCTTATTATTTATGACCGGAACTTGGATTAGGAAAAAATTGCGCTTGAAATGACTCCTCGAATTTCTTATTGTGCTCTAATACCAAAAACAGGAAAATCCCGGCCAAGTTGCTAATCTAGATGAGCCACTAAAGCCAGTTCAGCGTCAGGGTGAAAACTCTGGGAGTTCAAAGCAACACCGTCATTCCTAACCGGATGGTGGCGGCACCTCGCTCAAACAATCAGTCTAGTGGGGCACGCTGCGTTATATTGTTCTAATTAGAATTCTACTGATTATAAGTACGCCGGTAATATCCACGATAGGGCACATATTTTTCCTTGATCAACAGCTTCAATCGTGCAAGGCGGGAACCTGTCGCCAGACTGTCAAGTTGGCGCGTAACATAATATGGCAGGTTATTCTCGATATCGGCCACATAGTCACAGGGTGGCAGCGTAATCGACTGGTAACGACGCGCGGCAACGCATATTCGCTCTGGGCTATCAACCAGAATCAGACCGTAAAATGATGCGTCTTGCACGAAAATCAGGTGTTCAGGCGGACTGAGGAGAACACGTTCGCCTTCTGGCATCGCTGTAAGATCGGTGGAGATATCACCCAACCGGTCAAAAATAGTAAGATTAGCCGGTAGATCTAGAGAATTGACAACAGTGTAAATGGTAAGCCGAATGGAAAATAGTAGAACCCAGGTCGCGATACAAGTCGCGAACAATATGTCTCGTCCTATCCCGGCCGTCGCCAATTGATTCTGCACAAGTACGAGGAGCAGACCAAGAAGCACGAATAGAGGGCTTGCTGATTGCGCATACACATATTGCCCGGAGGCTAGGTACAAGACGAGAAGAACCAGGAAAACATAACTGGTGCATACTAATATCTGGATGCGTGAGTTCAGTTCCAAACGTGATAGTAGGATACCAAGCAAGGTCAGCGGAAGAAGCGCGACGAAACCCACAACAAAGAAAAGCGAGGCGGATTGATTTCCCTCCCCAATCCGCTGTAACAGTGAGCTGAAGGAGAAAATGAAGCGAAACTGATCTAGCGTCACCGGCGACGCGAACAAATAAAAGACGATAGTCAGACTAAAACTGCTAACAAACACGGTCATGCGGCGAAGGTTAAAATCAATCCAAGGGTACCTCGTGTCAGTCGGGAGCAAGAACAGACCCGCAAGAACCAGAAATCTTGGGCTGGCAAGGACTGCTAGCGAGAAGAGCGCTCCGGACAGACCGAGACGAAGTGTCGATTGACTTGCGTTGTTACGAGTTGTAATCCAATAGTAAAAGCTGCCGACGCAAAAGGCTGTGCTGAGGGTTTCCGGACGTGGAATAAACAGATGAGCCGCCACGCCATCGGCAAGAATGAAAAACATTGTTCCCAACATGCCCGGCGGAATATTTTCATACTGCGCACTGTTGTTACCATGGACTTCACAATGCCCCTTGGCATGATGTCGGCCGATATGATAGAAGCCAATGACCACGCACAATCCGCAAAACAATACAACGGCATTACCAAAAACTAAAAAAAATGACTCGCTCCCACCAAGGCGGAAATAGAGCCCAAGAACATCCCAAAGCAGCGGGGTGTGATGCTCGAAGAAATCCTCGAAAGGAATCAATTCCCCCTTCTCAATGAGCCAAGCAACGTGCAGGTGCCAGATCCCATCGTACGATGGATCCTGTAAACTGATGATCAGTAGCCAGGTGACAACCAATGCCCAATAAAGCCTTGCTAGATTTTTATTAGACATGTAAGTATCTTCAGCTGTTGGCAGTCCAATTGCCTGTCACTGTGGTCTGACGGACTCATGGTATCGCTGCTCGGTGTTAACTGACCAAATGTTTGATTTCTCTTTTATTCCGGCCAGAATATTGTCAACTGCGGTCATAGCCGCCAGCATCGAATGGTCCTGATTATTGTATCTGTGCATACCATTGCGGCCTATCAGAAACAAATTCTCAATTGGGTCAAGGTAATCACGGATCTCAGAAAAATTGTCAAAGGTGCCGAAATAAGCAGGATAAGCCTTGGGTACACGGATTACAGTATAATCAAGAAGATCATTTTCATCCGCCATCCCTAAGGTGCTTAGTTCAGAGATTGCAAGCTTGGCCATCTCATCGTCCGGCAACCGCCAAATCCTATCGTCCTCGTTGGCGAAATATTCCAAGCCGAGCCACAAATGATTCCGGTCCGCGACCAAATATGGACTCCAATTGTTGAAGATTTGTATCCGCCCGACCTTGACCTCTGGCTCCTGGATATAAATCCAGTTATCACGAATCCATTCCCCTTCTGTGTTTACCAAGCGGTTAGTCGACGCTTTCACAGGCCGAAGCAACAAGCCTACCGTAATGAAATCACGGTAAAGAAGCCCATTCGCAATTGTTTTTATCTGTTCAGGTGGTGGGGGATGAATTTGCTCAATGAGTTGTTTTACCGGCAAAGTCGAGATAAACCAATCCCCAGTCATTATGCGCCTGGTTCCGGTTGGCCCAATAACCGTGATGGATGAAATTTTACCAGAGGGAATTTGGTGCAGCTCCGCGACGGAGGTACGCAAATGAATCTCTCCGCCCATTTTTTCGACAAGTTCAGCGACTCGTTCCCAAAGTTGGCCCGGGCCAAGTTTGGGATACAGAAATCGCTCGATCAGGCTGGTTTCGATTTCTCTTCCCGGCTGTGTCTTGCTCTTAGGCATCAGACTGCGGACAGCGTGACTGAGGAGATTGAATATCGAAACACCCTTAATTCTTTGAGCCCCCCAATCTGGAGAAATCTGGCGGCACGAAACACCCCAGACTTTCTCAGTGTAATCGCGAAAAAAACTCTCATACAATGGCCAACCAAAACGATTGACCAAAAAATCCTCAAGCGTTCGCTCCGGCATGATCGGGAAAATTTTTTTTTCAATATAACCAAAAAGTATGGTGACCGCGGTGGTGAACCCAAATTGCCGCAGCGCCTTGAATGATGGACGAAGCGGATAATCAAATAGATGACCACGAAACAGAATGCGGGATAACCGGGATCGAACCAGCATGACCAAGTCGGTTGTTTCCGGATCTGGCCCCACGGGATCTATTTGCAATGCCCCATGAGAGACTTGACTGCGATCCGCTTGATTCAATTTCTCAAGAGAGGAAACCCCCTGTATTGGGAGTATACCCAGCCACCAGTCAAGCACGCGCTGAGATTTGGAAAAAAATCGATGTCCGCCAATATCAATACGATTTCCCTTATAAACCACAGTGCGTGATATACCCCCAAGGCATTCACCAGCCTCAAAAAGCACAGGCTTGATGTTGGATCGGCTCGCCAACTCATACGCCGCAGTCAGGCCGGCGGGACCACCGCCGATAATGATGGCGATTTGTTGTGACCCGGTATTAGACATGGTTAAAGACCCTCTCGGTTCTTAAAACTACTCTCGCGCACATGTGGGGAAAGTTTCGTGATTCAATCATCAATACCAGTCGCTACTGGGGGCGCAATTACTTTCTGTCGGAAGCTAATCATCTTGTGCGCCGGATAGGAGTAAAGAGAAACCACCGCAACCGCGGCGACGTGACTCATCAACTCAACATTGTTTCTAAGTTCCCGCGGGACTGAAAACTCAGCAAAAACCGACAACAAATAGTTACGAAACAAAGTAGCAATAAGCGCGGTAACCCCTAAACCGATCATGGAGACGAAAATAAATGCGTGTATTTCATGAGCCAAAGAGCGGTTGCTTCTACTAAAAGTGTATATTCTGTTTAAATAGAAGCTGGCAAGCATTCCGATTAAAAAGGCAAAGGCTATCGATACAGGGTAGCGCCAATCTTCCCGAAACCCAAATGCGGCATAAAACACATACCCCGCTACGATATTTAGTCCAGCCGCAATGCCCGAACACTGGATGAATCGGCTAAATTCATGGACAAAGATCGCACCTCGCGCCTTGATCATCTGCTGCGTCGAGACTTTCATGAATAAATACCAATAAACTGAGCCATAATCCCATTTCTACTCTGCATCCAATAGCCGATAGATCAGCAGAAAATCCGCCTCCAGTGCCTCGGGCAGGCGGATTATATAGTCGATCAGGCGGAATCACTTTTCAATCAGCGCGCACTCGTAGCCGCACTCTTACTTCAGGCAGATCAAGCGGAATTTCCAGTCTTTCAGCGTCTGCGCATCGTCGGTGACCTTGGCACCTATCCGCGCATCTTCCCTGTACCACCAATCACCATGATGGGACAGTATCTCAGCAGATCCTAGGCGCTGTATACAGTCCTAGCGGTGCTGGGGCCGGAAGATATGGATAATTGTAAGGACTCAAGGTTATCCTCCAAATCCAATGAAAAAAATGCTCACGGTCGAGAGCTAAATACGACAGTAATTAAGTAAACGGAGAGTAAGCCGGGAACTTGTCCGCGTTTAGGTCAAGCTTTGTTTTCTCTGTTTCCGCCTGGTTTCATCGTGGCTTGAAAAGAATTCGAACCTGGTACCTTTAATCTGCCTATCTGCCCAGCAGCCTTCGATGATACATCTGTCATGTGCGGCGATGAAGCCGCGCGCAGCCGCGTCGCTGTCCTCAAGGGGACGTCGGGCGTAGTGTCCTCGACGGTACGACTTTCACGAATCAACCTCCTACACCGCTTGACTCAAGTCAAGGCTAAGTTCGGTGTCGGGCCGCAGACTCCCTCCCGTGCTGATCGTGCGCCTACCGAACGGCGTGGCGCGCTCCAGGCAGCCTGTTCAAAATACACCAAAACGCTACTAAACCATATCGGGAGTCTACTTAATGTTCTGCAACCAATGCGAGCAAACCTTTCGTAACAGCGCCTGCGTCAACAGCCCAGGCGTGTGTGGCAAGAACGAGGATGTCCAATCCTTGCAAGAGCTGCTGATCTTTGGCCTTAAAGGCATGGCCGCCTATGCACATCACGCCCGCCGGCTCGGCCAGTCGGATGAAGCCGTCTCAGCCTTCATCGAAGAGGCCCTGTTCGCCACCATGACCAATGTCAACTTCGACGAAGACACCCTGCTCACGTATTGCCTGGAGTGCGGCGAGAAGAATCTGCGTGTGATGCAGATGCTCGATGAGGGCCATATCGCCACTTTCGGCGCGCCGCGCCCGACACCGTTACGCGAAGGCACCCAGGCCGGCCCAGGCATTCTGGTCACCGGCCATGATCTGCTCGATCTGTGGCAATTGCTCGAACAGGTTAAAGGCACCGACATCAAGGTCTATACCCACGGCGAGATGATGCCGGCGCACATGTACAGCAAATTCCAGGAGCATCCCAATCTCGCCGGTCATTATGGCGGCGCCTGGCAGGATCAGAAAAAGGAATTCGCCGCCTTCCCCGGCCCCATCGTCGGCACCACCAACTGCGTGCTGATTCCGCCCGACAGCTACCGTGATCGGCTATTCACCACCAATGCCGTCGCCGTGCCTGCCGGGCAGCACATCACCGATGGCGATTTCAGCGCCGTGATTGCCGCCGCGCGCGCCTGTCCGCCCTGTGAAGAGCGCCTGGGCGCCGAGCAGCCGGTCGGCTTCCATCGCCAGGTGATTCTGGAGCAGGCCGGGCCGATTCTGGAGGCGATCAAGGCCGGCAAGATCAGCCATTTCTTTGTCATCGGCGGCTGCGATGGCGCCGAGAAGGGGCGGAATTATTTTACTGACTACGCCGCCGCCACGCCGGAGGATTCATTCATTCTCACGCTCGGCTGCGGCAAGTATCGCATTCGCGATCATGTGTATGGCGAGCATCTCGGCCTGCCGCGTCTGCTCGACATGGGGCAGTGCAATGATGCCTATGGCGCCATCATGGTCGCGGTGGCACTGGCCGAGGCACTAGACTGCACAGTGAATGATCTGCCGCTGACCCTGGTGATCAGTTGGTTCGAGCAAAAAGCGGTGGCGGTGCTGCTGACGCTGCTGTATCTGGGCGTGAAGGGCATCAACTTAGGCCCGCAGCCGCCGGCTTTCATCACGCCCAATATCTTTGCCCGGCTGCAAGCGGCTTATGACCTGCGCCTGACGAATGGCGATCCGCTGGAGGATCTGAAACTGGCCTTGGCCGCCTGAGCGTCCAGAACCTTGCCAAGGCCATGCCTCCAGACACTCGCGCGATCGCCAGCCTGGCGTTACTGTAGACCATCCCGGTCTTCGCCAGCGCACCGCGCGCGGCCTTGCGTTTTCTCGCCGCCGGCTGTCATCCGCGCCAGGCGCACCGTGGTCAAGTACTGTGCAACCGCGGCGAGCGCCTGGAGGGCTTCCATATCCTGGAGCATGGCCGGGTAAAAACTGGCGCTGCTCTCGGCCGATGGGGATGAGCGGGTGCTGGAAATCCTCCGGCCCCCACGCACCTTTGGCGAGGCGGCGGCCTTTCTCGGACAACCCTGCGCACTGCATGTCGAAGCGCTGAGCGATGCCCGGCTGCTTTTTATCGACGTCCGCCAGGTGCGCGCCACCATTTTGCGCACTGGCCCGAAGTCGCCAAGCTGATGCTTCGCCTGGTAGCCGAGCGCGCGCAGCGGTTGCTGATCGATCTCGAGGCCTGTTGCCTGCACACGGCCGCCCAGCGGGTCGTCGCCTTGCTGCTGCGTGAGGCGAGCCCCAGCGTCACGGCGCCGGACAGCGCCCAACTGGAGTTGCTGGCGTCGAAGATTTTGGTCGCATCCAGCCTGAACCTGTCGTCGGAAACCTTCTCCCGCGAGCTACACGCATTGGCGCGGTGCGGACTGATCCGGGTCGAGCGGCGGCGGATTCAAATTCCCTCACTGGCGCGCTTGCGCCAGTTGGGCGGGCTCCCCGTGGCGGATATTGCCTGCCCAGACCGCGCGCCTCTGTTCGCTGCGGCCAGCGCCACTGGCTGAGATGTCTTTGTGTTTTTGTCAATTAAAGCCCGAATGACGGATCAAACTTAATGTGGATCAAGACCAACCGGGCAATCCGGTCTATGTTTCCTGCCCGCTCAGCAACGAGGTGCTGTCGGGCGAGCGCGATATCGACAACCTCACCTTCGACTACCGGGGCCTGAGCCGGCGCGGCATCTCGATGATGGGCGATGAAATCGTCGAGATCGACTCGGTCAAGCACGCGGTGGTCGGCAAGGGCGGTGCCGTCTACAACTACGATAAACTCATCCTCGCGCCCGGCGTGTCTTTCGACTTCGGCGCCATCGACGGCATGAGCGCCGAACTGGCCGACACCCGCATCCAGCACGCCTGGAAAGCCGGCGCCCAGACCCGACTGCTGCGCCAGCAGCTCAAGGCCATGCCCGATGGTGGCCTGTGCGCCATTGTCGCGACGCCCAATCCCTTCCGCTGCCCGCCCGGCCCCTATGAGCGGGCGGCGCAGATCGCGCTCTACTTCAGCCACCACAAGCCAAAATCCAAGGTGATGATTTTCGACGCCAAGGACGCCTTCTCCAAGCAGGCGTTGTTCCAGGCCGGTTGGAAGGAACACTACGGCGACATGATCGAATGGATTCCAGCCGCCGCTGGCGGCGAGATCGAAGCCATTGATGCCGACAGCATGACCCTGACCGGTGTGGTCGAGGACTTTCACGCCGATGTGATCAGCCTCATCCCCCGGCAGCGCGCCGCCGAGCTGGCGTTCGCCAACGGGTTGACCGATGCCAGCGGCTGGTGCCCGGTCGATCAGCAGACCTTTGCGTCCACCCAGCATCCGGATATCCATGTGATCGGCGACGCGGTGATCGCCGGTGAAATGCCCAAATCCGGCTATGCCGCCAACTCCCAGGGCAAGGTGTGCGCCATGGCGGTGGTCGCCGCCCTCAATGGTCAGCCGGCCCCAGCGCCCTCCTAGGTCAACACCTGCTACAGCATTCTGGCACCCAATCATGGCATCTCGGTGGCCGGTGTCTATGAGCTCAAGGACGGCGAGATCGTCTCGGTGCCGGGCGCCGGCGGCCTGTCCGATCCCCAGGCCGACGCGCGCACGCGGGCGATCGAGGTGCAATTCGCGCTTGGCTAGTATCGCAACATCACGGCGAATATGTTCAATTGAGATAAATCAATTTCCGCCATTTTCGCATCCCCTGCGCCGCGCATTCATGAGGTAAATCAAGATTCGTCGCCCGATTCTGGCGCAGAGTCCCGAGTCAGGGTGAGCCGTCGCCTCGTCTTCGGCGGACGCGCGCCCTTGCCCTGAGCGCCCCAGAAAAATGATCGACTGAATGATCGACCCATCGACCAAACAAGAATGATTGAGGAGTCCACCATGTTGAAAAAACTGAATAGCCCAAGCGCCCCCGACCTGCCGCGCTTCAGTCGCCTGTGCGCCTGGCTGTTTGGCGGCCTTATCCTGCTCTTCACCATCCAAGCCCTGGCCGTGCGGCCCGCCGGTCAGCCCGGTGTTGATTGGGGCGACCCCCGGGGTCAGGAATGTATCGACTGCCACATGACCAAGAATCCCGGTTTGTATTGGGGGTGGAATCACAGCCAGCACGGCCAGAACGGGGTTACTTATCTGGATTGCCATGAGGCGCAGAGAGACGACATCGACGCCTGGCGCCACGAGGATACCTTTGTCTCCATCGTGGTCACGCCCAAGGATTGCGCCAAGCGTCATCAAAAAGAGTTCGAGGAAATGGACGGCTCCCATCACGCCAAAGCTGGGCAGATTCTCTGCTCGCTCGACAACCTGCTCGGCTAGGTCATCGGCGGCCCGGCGGCGGTGAATGCCGGCTGCAAGCAATGCCATGGCGGGGAGTTGGAATTCATCACCGAGGGCAAACGCAAGGACAAGGGGCGGCCCAAACCGGGCAATTGGCCCAATACCGGCATCGGGCGCATCAATCCCGACGGCAGCCTGGGCGCCTGCACCGCCTGTCATGGGCGTCATCGGTTCAGCAAGGCGCAGGCGCGCACGCCGGATACCTGCGGCAAATGCCATGTCGACCCGGATCATCCTGGAAGAGATCTGCGTCGCCTGCCACGAAAGAAGCGTGATTGATGGCCACTACGCGCAGTTCGACAATGTGGTCGATCTCTACAACGACAAGTTCGCCAAGCCGATCGCGGCGGTCATGTCGGACTTGAAGGACAAGGGCTACATCACGCCAGCGCCATTTGATGAAAAGATCGAGTGGACCTGGTGGGAGATCTGGCACCACGAGGGTCGGCGCGCCCGCCATGGCGCCTCCATGAGCGGTCCCGACTACACCTGGTGGCACGGCATGTACGAAGTCGCCCAGCACACCTACTTCAAGTGGATTCCCGAGCTGAAGGACGTGGTGAGCAAAAAAGACGGCAATGACGCCTATGCGACCGCGCTGCTTGAGGAGCACTTCAAGCCCATTGAAGGCCACGATTGGTACTTCAACGGCATGAGCAAGGATCAGCTCGAAACCGTGCGCAAGGGCTTCGAGGCCAGGTACGGCGAGGGGTCGTTGAAATAGCCATTCGCTCATGCCAACCACCACGGTGGGAGCGGCTTCAGCCGCGAGCGCATCGCGGCAAAAGCCGCTCCCACTCCTAATAAACCCCATTTCCGCGGGACGCTGCCATGCACAAAAAACTTCGTGTGATTTCTCTCGGCAGTCTGCTGATGTTGAGCCTGGTCTCAGCCGCGACCGAAAGTATCACCGTGATGGTCGAGCAAGCCGAAACACAGCTTCAGCGCGGCGAGACCGAGGCCGCCATCGCCACGCTCAAGGGCGCAATCACGGCCGACCCCAGCTCGAGCCTCGCCCACACCCGACTCGGCGGTGCTTATCTGCTCAATCAGGACTACCGCGCTGCCGTCGATCAATTTCAACAGGCCATCAGCGCGGACAACCAGAATGCCAGCGCCTTCATCGGCCTTGGCATGGCCTACATCCATCTCAAACAGACCGGCCCCGCCAAGGCGGCGCTTGGCGAAGCCCGGCGCCTAAAGCCTAGCCAGCGCGCCGACATCGACGCGCTGCTCGGGCAAATCGAGCAGCGCGCTTCCGCCCATCATCCCTGAGCGGGTCGCGCCGGCGCCAATGCCCGCGCCCTTGCGCGAAAACGCAGTGAGATACGGGTGCCCCGAGCCAAGATGCCCGGTTGCCTGTTATCCAGCTCAGTTGCCGACTGAATGCACACTTCTCCTTCGAGACGGTTGGCGCGCTCGCGCATGATGCCGAGCGCTAGGGTCGCAGCCATCAGCAATCCCATGGTCAGTAACAAGGAAGCTCGCCAGGAGGTCGAAGTCAGAGGCATTTCAACAGTCCAGGCGACAAGGCATTCACGGCGTTCAATCGCTCAACCCATCCGCCGTGGTGAAAATCGTCGTTTTTTCGATTACCAGCGCAACAGCCATGGACCCATCAGCGCGCCTAGGCCGCCGGCCAGGGCGATGCCCAGACTGTACCAGAGGGCCACGAAAGCCGCCGAGAGTTCGATGCACGACAGGGCATAGGCCATGGCGCCGACGGCCCCGGCCAGCAGCCCGGCCGCCAAACCAGCCGCGCGTGCTTGGGTCGGGGCCAGGCCGCGCAGCGCCCAGAGCGCGCCGGCCAGGGTGGGCAGAGACAACAGGAGCACATTGACCGGACAGCGCGCCCAGGAGTGCCCCAGCAACGCGGCCAGGCGCTCGGAGGCGGGCGCGGCCAGCAACGTCGTCAGCCCGAGCAGAGCCATCAGGATGACAACGGCGACGATACTGATCACAGGCCCGCCGGTGCGCGCCACCGGTCGCGCCAGTCGCGTGGTGAGCCAGAGCGCGCCGCTGGCCAGTCCGCCGGCATAGGCGAGCTTGATCCAGGGGGCCGGCTCGGCCCACAGGCTGGCCGGGATCGGGCCGAGCAGCACCAGGGTCGCGGCGATGCTGGCCAGCCATCCAAAGGGCACGACCGCGCCGATGCGCCGGGCCGGGAGCGCACGCGGCGCGGGACCGGCCTCGGTGGCGAGCAGATCGATTAAGTGGCTGGTTTTCATGGGGTCTTCCTCACAAGATTCGAGAGTCGTTTCAGTCCGCGGTGCACCCGCACCTTGAGTGCCGCGACCGAGATGCCGCTGCGAAGGGAGGCCTCGTCCAGGGTCAAGCCCTCCAGCTTGGTCAGGGTGATCGCCTCGCGCTGGGCTTGCGGCAGCCTGCCAAGCAGGGTTGCCAGATCGCGCTGCACGGGGAATTCCTCCTCGACGGTTGTCAGCGTCCCTTCGGGGAGATCATCCAACCCCAGATGACGCGCGTCGCGGCGACCGCGCCGGCGCCACAGGTCAATCAGCTTATGCCGGGCGATGGCGAGCATCCAGCGGCTGACCGGCACCTTGGGATCGTAGGTGCCGCGTTGCAGGTGAATCGCCAGCAGCGTCTCCTGGAGCAAATCCTCGACCTCGTCCGGCAGCCCTTGCAGGCACCGGCGAAACCAGCCGCGCAGGCGCTTGGCGATCTGCTCCAGCGCTTGCCGATAAGCGGCCTCATCGCCGGTTTGCCCGCGATCCCACAACGGCCGCAGGGCGGCTTCGAAGGCATCGAGCGCATTGGCGGGGCTGTCGGCTGGGTGCTTGGGCATGTCTTTCGATGAAGGAAGTCGTTGGCGCGCCATCAAAGGTTACAAGGCGCGCGACAAGCGGTGGACATCTTTTTTCGACCCGCCCTGTAACCCTTCGCGCTCTGCCAGCGACTCGGTCAGTGAGGGCGCGATGCCGAGGCGGATCATCCGCGACCGCGGCACGCGACCCGACATCTGATCAACCAAAGAACGCTTGGAGTTTCTCATGAACAAAATCCTCATCACCACCGCCGCCGTCATGCTCACCACCTCCGTGCAGGCCGCCGACAGCCTGCGACAGTTCACCCGTGGCAATCCGGACAGTGACCACCGCGTCGGGTTCTTCCAGACCACGGCGCCGGCCTCCTCCGGTAGCGCAACGGCTTTGGATCACTATCAAGGCCTCGCCCAGGGCAACCCGGATTTGCTGAGCCTTGGCCAGGGTCGCTCGCCAACGCATGAACGCCCGGACATTTACGGGGTCTTCGGCGGCAGTCCTGATCTGGCCTATTGATCGGATCATTGATCTCATCGCAAGGCAACTTCAGACCCGTATCACTCTTCACCGGGCGGTCGCGCGCCGCCCGATGAAGGGCGGGCTTAACAGATCGCACTGAATACCCATTTTATCCGACCCAAGGAGATCATCATGGCAACAACTCTCTCGACAACTTCCAACTTAACACCCGCGCTGCGATTCGCGGACTTGGCGCCACATGCTCATTGGTTGCTGCGAATCGGCTTCGCCTCGGTGTTTCTGTTTCATGGTATCGGCAAGCTGATGGCGCCGACGCAATTTGCCGACATGATGGGACTGGCTTTGCCGGTTGCACTTGCCGTTGCCGTCGCTGAGGTAGCCGGTGGTCTGGGACTGCTCGCCGGCGCCATTCTGCGCCGGGATTGGATCACACGCCTGGGTGCGCTGGCGACGGTTCCGGTGCTCATCGGCGCCATTTCGATGGTGCACTGGGGCCAGTGGAGCTTTGTGGCTACTGCAAGCCATCCCATGGGAGGGATGGAGTTTCAGGTCAGCTTGCTGTTGATGGCGCTCTATTTTGTTGTTCGCGGCAACACCGATGCACGCTGATCGGTCAGGCTGACCAGGACTGACCAAGCCTGTTGGCACAGTGTCTTGACTTGCCTTTCTCCCCAGGCGGGCCCCTTCAGGGCTCACCTTCGATCAATCTGATCATTTCTCCGCCAGATGATTATGCGTGCGTGGGTTTTGCAGTCCGCCAGTCTGATCAGCACGCTGATCCCTCGGCGCTCGCGTGCCAGACCGAGGCGGAATACGACATGCCCAGCCCCCAGTCCGGGTTACCGAACCAGGCCACGGTATCCTCAGATATTGGCGAATTTCTTGGTGCCGGCCATCCAGAAGAGGGGCGCGAGGTACAGGCGCAAGGCCAGCGGGCCGAGAAAATCCAGCGCGCGGGTGATATCGAGCAGGTCTTGCAAACGTCGGGCCATGGTTAGCATGGGGACTCTCCCTAAGGGTGTCTGGGTGTTTGGGTGATCAGGATGTCAGGTCTGTCGGAAAAGACCGCTTAGCGCGAAGGTTTCTTTCGCCGGCCATTTGACAGGAGTCTTTTTGAAGCCCGAGGATTCACGCGACGCGTGCTGCTGGTGTTGGCTGCATTGTATGCACCCCGGCTGAAAGATTTCGCCGGCGCTGGCGGTCTTTATCCATCAGCCCGGCGCGTTTGAGACAGTGCCAGCCGGGAAGCAGCCAACCCGGAGCGCACCAAGCGAAACCCCAACAGAGGCTACTGATGATCCGACGCGACGCACCCACACAGTCACCGGCCCCTGCGGGGAATCCCCAGGCGGAGCTGCAAGCCTGGCATCAGACGCTCCTCGACCGCCGCGCCTTCCTCGCCCGCTGCGCCGGGGTGACGGTCGCCGGGCTGTTCGCGCCTCTGCTGGCGCGAGCCGCCACGGGGTCAGCCGCTCAAGGAACATCCTCTCAGCCAGCCAAAGCGCTCAGCGAAGCCGAGCAGTTGGCGCTGATCGACGCCGTGCAGCAGCATCTGTTCCCCTCAGAATCCGAAGAGCCCGGCGCGCGCGAGATCAACGCCCTGCCCTTCCTGCGCTTCGTACTGAAAGATGCCAAGACCGACTCCGATGAGCCGGCCTTTATCCTGAATGGCGCCGGCTGGTTGGAGGACCTGAGCCGGCAACGCACCAGCCAGTCCTTCCTCGCCCTCGACAGCGCCGCGCGTGAGTCCCTGTTGCGCGAGACCGCCGCCAGCGAGGCCGGCGAGAATTGGCTGTCCACCCTGCTGTTGTATCTCATGGAAGCCCTGCTGACCGATCCGGCCTATGGCGGCAATCCCGATGGCATTGGCTGGCGCTGGTTGGAGCATATCCCCGGCTATCCGCGCCCGGATGCCGCGACCATCTACCCGAGGCTACCGCGATGACCGCAAGCAACACCGACACCGATTGCGATGTCTGCATCATCGGCAGTGGCGCCGGCGGCTCGCCCGTGGCCTGGCGGCTGGCCAAGGCCGGTCAGTCCGTGATCGTGCTGGAGAAAGGCCCCTGGCTTGAGGATCAACACTTTCGCAAGGATGAACTGGCCTGCTGCCGACGTGCGGTCTACACCCCCGAGAAGCGCCTGGAGCCCCACGTGGTCGAGGACCGCGACGCCGATGGCGCCTGGGTGGCCAAGTCCACCGCCGAGTCCGGCTGGGACTTCTGGAACGGCAACCTGGTCGGCGGCTCCAGCAATTTGATGAGCGGCTTTTTTCATCGGCTCAAGCCGGTGGATTTTCGCCAACTGGAGGAACTTGGCCCAATCGCGGGCGCCAACCGTGCCAACTGGCCGATCGGCTATGCCGATCTTGAACCCTATTACGATCAGGTCGAGCGCTTGGTCGGTATCTCCGGGGCGGTGACCGAGCATCCGAACCTGGAGCCGCGCTCCAGCGCCGATTTTCCCTATCCACCGACACTGGAACATCCGGTGTCGGCCTGGATCGACGACGCCTGCGAACGCCTCGGCTATCACGCGCTGCGGGTGCCGCGCGCCATTCTATCGCGTGGGGCGCTGGGCCGGCGTGCCTGCGAGTATTCCGGCTATTGCGGCAGCTTTGGTTGTTCCAGCGGCGCCAAGGGCGGGGCGCGCGCGGCCTGGCTGACCCCGGCGCTGGCCACAGGGCGCTGCGATATCCGCCCCCGCGCCCAGGTGCTGCGGTTGTTGAGTGATGCGCGCGGCCGGGTGACCACCGCCGAATACGCCGATGCCGAGGGCAAGGTCCGACAAATCACTGCCAAGCGTTTTGTGGTGGCTTGCCAGGCGGTGGAGACCAGCCGCCTGTTGCTCAACTCCCCGGGGCCGAAGTTTCCCAATGGTCTGGCCAACAACTCCGGTCAGGTCGGGCGCAACCTGCTGTTCTCCGCCGGCGGCTCCGGCTCGGGCGATTTGGAATACGCCGCCCTGGGCGCGGAGCGCGCGGTGGCGCTCAAGACCATGGGACCTTTCGTCAATCGCGCCCTGGATGACTGGTATCTAATCGAGGACAAGGGCTTCGCGGGCGCGGGGAACGAGCACCGGTACAAAGGCGGCATTGTCGAGTTCCTGCTCGCCCATCCCAATCCCACCGGTCTGGCCAATCGTGCTAAGTGGCGCAATGGCGAACTGGTCTGGGGCTTGCCACTGAAGCGCCGCTTGGAACAGTGGTTTCGCACCGACCGCACCCTGCGTTTCGAGGTGTTCTGCGACTGGCTGCCAACCGATGATTGCTTTGTCAGTCTGGACCCCAAGGTCAAAGACCGCTGGGGCCAACCGGTGGCGCGCATCCGCATCGGCCATCACCCCCATGATCTGCAAGTCGGGCGTTATCTGGCCGACAAAGCCGAGCGGGTCCTGAAGGAACTGGGCGCGGCGCGGGTGCGCTCCAGCATCAGCGGTGCGCCACCGCCCAATCTGATGGCCGGCGGTTGTCGCTTTGGGACTGATCCCAAGACCTCGGTGCTGGACGCCGACTGTCGCGCCCATGAGGTCGAGAATCTCTTCGTCACCGACGGCAGCTTCATGCCCACCGGCGGCAGCGTGCCCTATACCTGGACCATCTATGCCAATGCGCTGCGGGTGGCGGAGGGGATGTTGGGATGAGCGAGATCGACACGGGCATGATGGCCCACAGTATTCAACTGGCGGTGGCGCCGGTGTTCCTGCTGACCGGCATCGGCGCCTTGCTCGGGGTCATCGACGGGCGCATCGCGCGCGTCAGTGATGACTGCTTGCCTCTGGTGGCTGTGCAGGATCCACTCACCTTGGCGCCGCATTCGGAGCCCGAGCCGGATCTGATGCTGCTGCGCCCGCGCGATGATTTTTATGAGGGCGCGAATCCGACGCCCGCCGATACCCTGCTGGTGATTGAAATTTGCGACAGCTCGCTGCGTTACGACCGCGAAGTCAAGGTGCCACTGTACGCCGCTCAAGGTGTCCCCGAGGTCTGGCTGGTGGATCTTCAGCACCGCCGCCTGGAACTCTATCGGGAAGCCTCCGCCGATGGGTATCGGCTGATGTTGCGCCCCGCGCCGGGCGAGGTGGTCGCGCCGGTGTTGTTGCCAGATGTGCGCCTGCGCGTCGATGAACTCTGGTAGCCTTTTCTTTTGGGCGGTAAGCACCAGGTTCTTTTCCACCTCCAGCACCGATCCCCGCCGTCACGGAACGCCCATGGTCGTCGTTCTTCGGCAGCTTCAGCCAAAAAACACCTTGCTCGCCGTGTAGCCAATGCGTACCTTGGCTCGGGTGGCGAGGAAGAAGCCCAGCGCCAGCACTTTCATGACTTCCTCGGCGCCCAGGCTGCGCCCGAAGACGTGATGCTGTGTGCGTCGCCGGAAGAAGGCCCGGGTCGCCAGCAGAGGATATTGGCCTCCAGTTCCTCGCCGATGGCCACCACCGCCACGTCGTGGTTGCCGACGCCGGCCTCGCGCAGGGCCTGTTCGTCGTGCCCCATGCGACTGGGCAACCGCCGTCCGCTCCGACCCGCGCGACGCAGTGCGTTCGCACTGAAGTATCGCCGTGGCGGTAGAATCCTCGCTCGTCTCTTTAATCATCGGATGTCGAGTCACCGGCCATGCATTGGCGCGCGA
Source organism: Thiorhodovibrio winogradskyi (assembly GCF_036208045.1). Lineage (NCBI taxonomy): Bacteria > Pseudomonadati > Pseudomonadota > Gammaproteobacteria > Chromatiales > Chromatiaceae > Thiorhodovibrio > Thiorhodovibrio winogradskyi. Next base: position 4,620,630 of record NZ_CP121472.1, read on the forward strand.
TTTTTCGCCTGTTCGGCGTGCTGTTTCTGTTCTACAGCCTGAGTTTTCTGCCGTCGCTGGGCATCGCCTGGCTGTACCGCGACGGCCAGATCCAGGTGTTCGCGGCGTCCTGGCTGCTGTCGGCGATCCTGGGGGTGCTTTTGTGGCTGCCCAATCGCAATGATCCGCGGGCGCTCTCGGTGCGCGAGGCGTTCTTCGTGGTAACGCTCTTTTGGGCACTGCTCGGGGCCATCGGTGGTTTGCCCTTCGTGCTGGGGCTGCATCTGTCTTTTACCGACGCGGTGTTTGAGTCCATCTCCGGTTTCACCACCACGGGCGCCACCGTCATCATTGGGCTTGATGCCTTGCCGGCGTCGATTCTTTATCACCGCCAGCAGATCCAATGGCTCGGCGGCATGGGCATGATCGTGCTGGCGGTGGCCATTTTGCCGCTGATGGGCGTGGGCGGCAGTCAGCTCTATCGCGCCGAGTCCTCCGGGGTGGCCAAGTTCGAGAAGCTCACCCCGCGTATCGCCGAGACCGCGCGATCGCTGTGGGGACTCTATGTCGGCCTGACGCTGGCCTGTGCGCTGGCCTTCTGGGGCGCGGGCATGACGCTGTTTGATGCCGTCGGTCATGCTTTCGCGACTGTCGCCACCGGTGGATTCTCCACCCATGATGCCAGCATGGGCTGGTTTGACAGCCCGCTGATCGAGAGCATTGCCATTGTCTTCATGCTCGCCGGCGGGGTGAACTTCGCGGTGCATTTCATTGCCTGGCAGCGGTTCGATCCGCTGGCCTATGGACGCGATCCGGAGGTGCGGGTCTACGGCTGGCTGTTTCTCGGCGGCAGTCTGTTCGTGGCGCTGAGCCTGGTGTGGACCCACGCCTATGCCAGCTTTGGCGAATCGCTGCGCCATGGCGCCTTTCAGGTCGCCTCCATCCTCATCAGCACCGGCTTTGGCACCGCCACTTTCGGCGATTGGCCACGACATATTCCGCTCACCCTGATCATTTTGTCGTTCATCGGCGGCTGCATCGGCTCGACCGCCGGCGGCATGAAGGTGCTGCGGATTCTGCTCATGACCCGTCAGGGCGTGCAGCAATTGTTTCATCTCGCCCATCCGCGCGCCCAAATCAGCCTCAAGCTCGGCGGTCGCCCGGTGGATCAGGACACCCAGTTTTCCATCTGGGGCTTCGCGGTGCTCTATACCTCCGTGAGCCTGCTGCTGACCGTGGGGATGATGGCGCTGGGGCTGGATTTCATCAGCGCGGTCGGCGCCGTGGTGGCGACCATCAATCTGCTCGGTCCAGGGCTGGGTGAGGTGGCCGCCAGTTTCGCCACGGTCGATGACGCGGTGAAATGGCTGTCGGTCTTCGCCATGCTGGTCGGGCGCCTGGAGGTCTTTACCCTGCTGATTTTGTTCCTGCCGGCTTATTGGCGGGGGTGATACCGGCGCCTGAGTTCAGGACAAGGGTATGCGGCGGCTGGGGCGACCGGTCATGCTGGCTGACAGCCGGGAGTTGCGCAGCGTAGAATGAGCGCCATTGCGGGTTCGCAGGGGTCACCGATGAACGACACAGATATCAACGCCTTCATCGCGCGCTGGGGCGGCGGGGTCAGCCACGGTGGCAACGAGCGCGCCAACCTGCAGCTGTTCCTGACCGAATTCTGCACCCTGCTCGATCTGCCGCGGCCCGACCCGGCGCGCGCCGACAACAGCCAGAACGCCTATGTCTTCGAGCGCTCCGTGACCGAGCACAAGGCCGACGGCAGCACCACCCCACGGGCGCTTGATCTCTACCGGCGCGGCTGCTTCGTGCTCGAAGGCAAGGACACCGGCAAACAAACCGGCAGTGACGGCTGGGACGCGGCCATGGTCAAGGCGCATAAGCAGGCCGAGCATTACGTCAAGGCGTTGCCCGCCGCGGAAGGCCGGCCACCCTTTATCATCGTGGTCGATGTGGGGCGCGCCTTCGTGCTGTATTCGGAATTCACCTGCACCGGCGGCAACTACGTCCCCTATCCCGATCCGCGCGCTTACCGCATTGGCCTGGAAGATCTGCGCTCGCAGGACATCCGCACACGCCTGCGCGCCCTGTGGCTCGATCCGCTGAGCCTGGACCCAAGCCGCCGCGCCGCGGAGCTGACATGGAAAATCGCCGCCGCCCTCGCCCGCTTGGCAAAATCGCTCGAAGAGAGCGGGGCGGGCGCCGAACGCGTCGCCGGCTTTCTGTCGCGCTGTCTGTTCACCATGTTTGCCGAGGATGTCGAGCTGCTCCCGGCCAACAGCTTCTCCGCGCTGCTCGGGCGCCTGCAACAACAGCCCGAGGCCTTCCCGGACGCGCTCAAGAGCCTGTGGCAGAGCATGCACAGCGGCGGCTTTTGCGGTGTCCTCACGACCCAGGTGCTGCGCTTCAATGGCGGCCTGTTCGAGGACGCCGACCCCCTGCCACTCACCGCCGAGCAAATCGGCCAACTGATCGACGCCGCGCGCGCCGACTGGCGCGAGGTAGAGCCGGCCATCTTCGGCACTCTGCTTGAGCGCGCCCTCAACCCGCGCGAGCGCCATAAGCTCGGCGCTCACTACACCCCGCGCGCCTATGTCGAGCGCCTGGTGATGCCCACGGTCATCGAGCCGCTGCGCGCCGACTGGGAGCTGGTGCAGGTCGCGGCCCGGAATTACCAGCGCCAGGGCAAGCCGGAGGCGGCGCTGGCCGAAGTCAAGAACTTCCACGGCCGGCTCTGTGTGACCCGGGTGCTCGACCCGGCCTGCGGCAGCGGCAATTTCCTCTATGTCGCCTTGGAGCACATGAAGCGACTTGAGGGCGAGGTGCTCAACCTGCTGCGTGACTTAAGCCCGCAAAGCCAGATGGACAGCGAGGGCTTCACCGTCGACCCGCATCAGTTCCTCGGCCTGGAGGTCAACCCGCGCGCCGCGCGCATTGCCGAGATCGTCCTGTGGATCGGCTTCCTGCAATGGCACTTCCGCACCCATGGCCAGGTCAATCCGCCCGAGCCGGTGCTGCGCGACTTCAAGAACATCGAATGCCGCGATGCCCTGATCCAGGCCCAGGCGCGCGAGCCGCTGCTGGATGAGCAAGGCCAGCCTGTCACCGTCTGGGATGGACGCAGCGTCAAACCGAGCCCCATCACCGGCGAGCCGATTCCCGACGAGCGCGCGCGCCTGCCGGTTTACCGCTATCTCGAACCGCGCCGCGCCGAGTGGCCGCAAGCGGATTTCATCGTCGGCAATCCGCCCTTCATCGGCGCCGCCGCCATGCGCCGCGCCCTGGGCGACGGCTATGTCGATGCCGTGCGCACCGTCTATAGCGGCCAGGTGCCGGACTCGGCGGATTTTGTCATGTACTGGTGGCAGATCGCCGCCGAGAAAGTCAGGAAGGGCGAGGCGCGCCGCTTCGGCTTCATCACCACCAACAGCCTTCGCCAGACCTTCAACCGCCGGGTACTCGAGCCGCATCTCAATGATGCCAAGTCGCCCTTGTCGCTGGTGTTCGCGGTGCCGGATCACCCCTGGGTGGAGGCCAGCGACGGCGCGCAAGTGCGCATCGCCATGACGGTCGGCGCGCCGGGTGAGCAACAGGGGCTGCTGCGCAAGGTGACCGCCGAGCGTTCGGGGGAGGAGGATGCACGGGCCGTTGAACTGAGCGAGCGCGAGGGTAAGCTGTTTGCGGATCTGGCGATTGGGGCGGATGTGGCGGGATCATCGCCGCTTATCGCAAACTCATCAGTAGCATCGAGAGGTGTGCAACTGATCGGATCTGGATTTATCGTCAACGGGGAAGAAGCTCTAGCGCTTGGTCTGGGTCATGAACCGGGCATGGAAGCGGTGATTCGCGATTACCGCAATGGTCGCGATCTCACCCAGAGCCCGCGCGGGGTGAAGGTCATCGATCTGTTCGGACTGGATGTCGAGCAGGTCCGTCAGCGGTATCCGGCCATCTATCAGCGCGTGCTGGAACGGGTGAAGCCGGAGCGGGATCAAAACAATCGCGCATCCTATCGCAATCACTGGTGGATTTTCGGCGAGCCACGGAAGGACTGGCGCGCGATGAGCGCCGGATTGAGCCGCTACATTGCCACCGTTGAAACGACCAAGCACCGCATTTTCGCTTGGCTCGACGCCAACATCCTGCCCGACAACATGCTGGTCAATATCGCCAGCGATGATGCCTTCCTGCTTGGCGTGCTCTCCAGTCGCCTGCATGGCATCTGGGCGCTGGCAACCGGCGGTCGTCTTGGGGTCGGCAATGACCCGCGCTACAACAAAACCCGCTGCTTCGAGACCTTCCCCTTCCCCGTCGCCGGTGACACCCAAATCGCCACCATCCGCGATCTCGCCGAGCAGATCGACGCCCACCGCAAACGCCAGCAGGCCAAGCATCCCTCGCTCACCCTAACCGGCCTCTATAACGTCCTCGACGCCCAGCGCCACCAACGGCCGCTGACCGAAAAGGAACAAGCCATCAACAACCATGGCCTGGTCACCCTGCTGCGCGAACTGCACGACCAGCTCGATGCCGCCGTCTTCGCCGCCTACGGCTGGCAGGATCTGGCCAAAAAGTTGGTAGGCCGCCCCGGCGCCACCTGTCCCTGGCCCGACAAACCTGCCGAGCAGACCGAAGCCGAGGAAGAACTGCTCACCCGCCTGGTCGCCCTGAACGCCGAGCGCGCCGCCGGGGAAGCCCAAGGCGCCATCCACTGGCTGCGCCCCGATTACCAAAACCCGGAAGCGCCGACCACCACCACCGGCGAACAACACACCGCCGACCTCGACACTCCTGCTCCCGAGACCAGCAGCGCGAAGTCGAAACAGGGCAAAATGAAATTCCCAAGCCTGCGCGCCGGGATGCTGGCGCAAGTCGCCGCCGTCAAAGACATGCTCGGCAAGCAGGCGCGCAGCCTCGACGAGTTGACAGAGGAGTTCACCGAGCCCAACAAAAACCGCCCCAAGATCGCCGACATCCTCGCCACCCTCGAATCGCTGGGCTTCCTGCAACGCGAGGGCGAGCGCTACCGGCTCACGCGCTAAAAGGGCAATCGAACGGAACACCAAAGTAGATCAGACAAATGAACAATGACTTACTACAACGCATCACCGTTGATCCACGCATCTTCGGTGGCAAACCCATCATCCGTGGGCGACGCCTAGCCGTGGAGCATGTTCTAGGTATGCTCGCCGCGGGAGATGACATCGACATCCTGCTCGAAGGCTATCCCTGGTTGGAGCGCGAGGACATTCTGGCTTGCTTGGCGTATGCCCATCGGCTCGTTGAGCACGAGCGGGTTGAACCTCTGATGGTCGATGCGGCCGCATGAAGCTGCTGCTGGATACCTGCGTTTGGGGCGGCGCCGCGGCATTCCTTGCAGCCGCCGGTCATGATGTGCGCTGGATGGGAGACATTGAACCCGACCCCGGCGATGAAGCCATCATGACACGCGCGTTCAGCGAGGCGCGCGTCCTCGTTACATTGGACAAGGACTTTGGTGAGCTTGCCATTGTTCACCGTCGTCCGCACTGCGGAATTGTAAGGCTTGTCGATTTACCAGCCCGCCAACAGGGGGCCTATTGCGCAGCCGTCGTCGAGCGTTATGCCGCTGAACTCGCCCAAGGTGCCATCTTGACCGTCACAGCCGAGCGCGTGCGGGTTCGCGGCGGGACTCACCATGACTGAGCAGAATCAACCAAAATCCATCGAAGCCCGCGCCCGGACTGTCCGCGAGCTTCTCGATAAGGCCAAGTACACCATCGACTTTTACCAGCGGGAGTACGCCTGGGAGGAGCGGCAAGTCCGGGAATTGGTCGACGATCTCACCGGCAAGTTCCTTGACCACTACGACTCGGGTCATGCGCGCCCCCAGGTCGAGCACTATGGTCACTATTTCCTCGGCTCGGTGGTTCTCAGTCACAAGCGCGGTCAGCGTTTCATCGTCGATGGCCAGCAGCGCCTTACCACGCTGACGCTGCTGCTGATCGAGCTGTACCATCGTCAAGGCGAGCGTGCCGATGGGGTCAATGTGCGCAACCTGGTCTTCTCCGAGAAATACGGCCACAAGAGCTTCAACCTGGATGTGCCAGACCGCGAGCCGATCATGCGCGCCTTGATGGACGGTCAGGATGCACAATTTGATGTCAGTGAGGCGACGCCGTCGGTCGTGAATATCCAGGCCCGGGCGGCCAAGTTTCAATGCCGACCGGGGTTTTACGCTGCAAACTCAGCTTATGTTGGCGCCGCTCTCCTCCGAGGATTCCAAGGACACGGCTCGGCGCAAAATCGCGCTGGTGGCAGACTTCGTCGATATTTGGCTGGCGCGCCGCATTTGGTGTTTTCGCACCATCAGTTACTCCTCGGTCAAGTACACGATATTTCAGCTCACCAAGGCGTTGCGCGGCCGGGATATCAGCGACCTCGCGGCCTTCCTGCGGGCGGAATTGGATGCTCAGAAGGAGAGTTTCGCGAGCGCCCCGCAGTTTCGGCTGCACGCGCAAAATTATCGCCAGGTTCGCCACATCCTTGCTCGCCTGATCTGGATGGCGAAAAGCCACCCGTCTATGAGCCCATCGCCACCATTGATGAAGAGGAAGCAGAAGCAGAAGCCGGTAACCGTCCTGATCGCTATGAAGCCAGGCTCGCCTTCTGGACCAAGCTACTCGACCACGCCAAGACTCAGTCTGATTTGCACGCGAGAATCTCCCCCGGCAAATACCACTGGGCTGGGGCTCGTCGCCACGGTGTCTGGTGGAACTACTGGGTCACGATGGCGGAGACCCGGGTGACCATTTACATCGATGGCCCCGATGCCGCTGCGAACAAGACGGTCTTTGATGCGCTCCATGATGGCCATCGCGACGAGATTGAATCCGCCTTCGGTGGCCCACTGGAGTGGCAGCGCCTCGACGAGCGCCGCGCCTGTTGGATCGGAACCAAGTTGGAAGGTGGCTGGGTCGATGAATCAACTTGGGATGACGTCATTAAAAAGGCTGTGGATGCTATGACCAGGCTCTATGCCGCGGCATCGCCTTGTCTCGATCAGTAGAAGAAACGGTCGGCGATTTCGGCGAGCACGCCATCGCACGGCCAACTCCGGTCGACTCCGGTTTTTTCGTGGTTCGCTTGGCTCCCTGGCCATGCTCAATCCTTCCAAGGCCCGAGACCGGGAATCTCGACCTGACCCTCGGCGAAAATTCCATTCTCCGCGCCGATGTGGCAGCGATTGCACTGACTGAAGCTACCGACCTCTGGATTGTCCATGACCAGACGCGCCGGAACCTGATGGTGCTTGCGGATGAAATACGGCGTCTCGGTGATGCGCGGCAGACTGGCGTCAGATCGCGCCGCACCCGGCACGGCAAAGGCTCGCTCGCGGATTCGCGCTGATGTGTCGGCCGCATTAGCCATCAGATAAGCCCGCAACTCGGCGGCCAGGTCATCCGCCAGCGAGGCGTCATCGCCATAGTGATTGGCGAGTGACTCGGGCGCCAGGATGTGCTTCCAGGAGTCCGCCGGCAGGACGCCGGGCGGATAAGCCAGATGACAGGAACCGCATTCCTCAAGATAGGCCGGCTGGGTGGCGGGCGCGATGTTCGGGAACATCCGCAACCAACTGCGCCAATCGCGCGTCTCGCCGTCTGCGGCCATCACGGCAGTTCCGGCCGCGCCGAGCAACAGACCCGCCAGCGCAAACAGGGGGATGGAAGGGCGTTTAGGCATGTATCGACTCTCCAGCTCCAGCTTATTGCAGCAGGCATTTATTCACTCTCTGCGCGCTTGTAACCGCTGATCATGCCGCCAATCAGATTCTCGCGATGCAGCAGACTGGAGGCGAGCACCCCAACCACATGGATTAGGATCAGAGCGAGTGTGAGGTTGGCCAGCACCTCATGGGCCTCTTCCAGCACATTTCCCAAGAAGGGCGGCAGACCGCGCATCACCCCGGCCAGCGGACCGGCGAATTCCTCAGCGCCATAGAGCGCCAGACCGCTGATTCCGGTGGCGGCGACACAGGTCAGAAGCAGCACAATCATGGCGCCACCCGCCGGGTTGTGGCCCAGATAACGCGGCGCCCGCAAGCGCAAGACATCGCGCAGATACGCAAGCACGGCGCCAGGGCTGCGGACAAAGTCGCTGAAACGCGCGTGACGCGTGCCGATCAGCCCCCAAACCAGGCGCACACTGATCAGGACGAGCACCAGATAGCCGGCCCAGACATGGACGCCGAGAAGATCGTCCTCGACGATAAAGGCGGTGGCAAACCCCGCCACTAATGACCAATGAAAGATCCTGACCAGCGGATCCCAGACGCGAACCCGCTTAAGGGTCTCGAGGCCGGGGCTAGTGGCAGGGGTGGCGGTGTTATTCAGCTCTTCGTTCGACATGTTATCGGTTCTTCCATACAGGTTTGATAATGAGTTCGTCGGTTCGAGCGAATCGACGCCTTGGCCGAGAAGAATAACCAAGAGCGCCTGACCGAAGGCTGACGACGGCTGTCAGCCTTTTGTCAGGGTATCCTCAGTACGCTGTCGCCACAGCCTGCAAGGACCACCAGGAAACCCTGACTGGAGCCAGGTTGACTGCCAACCAACGGAGAACCGACCAATGAAACGACAGCTTGCCACTGCCCTGCCCACAGTCCTGTTCAGTGCCAGCATGCTGATCCTGTCTGCCACCCCCTGGGCGGCCGATCCCGCCGCTGGAGCAGCCGGTTGGCTCAAGGAATACCCCCAGGCCGATGGTTCCAAGCCGCGCAGTTGCACAACCTGTCATGGTCGCGATCTGACGCAACCGGGACAGCATGCCAACACCGGCAAGGTCATCGAACCCCTGGCCCCCTCGGTAAATCCGCAGCGCCTCACCGATGCAGCCAAGATCGAGAAATGGTTGCGGCGCAACTGTCGCTGGACCATCGGGCGCGAGTGCACCGCCGACGAAAAAGCCGATTTCATTGCCTACATCAAGACCCAATAAGCAGGAGGATCGACCCATGAGCCCCTATAGATTCAAATCTGTTCTGACACTTTTGGTCACCGGCACGCTGGCCGTGAGCAGCGCCCACTTGGCGTTCGCCGATGATGATGACGATGACCATGAACGCGGCAAAGACGACTGGTTCGAGTCGCGTCAGGCGCCGGTCGTCAACGCCACTTACAGTGAGGAATGCGGTTCCTGCCACATGGCCTATCAGCCCGGTCTGCTCCCGCCGCAGGCCTGGGCCAGGATCATGACGTCGGATGCGCTGATCGATCACTACGGTGACGATGCCAGCCTGTCCGAGGAACTGCGCGCCGAGATCAGCGCCTTCCTGGCGGCCAATGCCACGAATGTGTCGCAGCAGATGATCCCAGGCGATGCCAGCAATCCGGGCGCGACCTCTGGTGGTCTGCCGCGCATCACCGCAAGCGCCGAGTTCAAGGATGAGCACGACGAGATACCGGCCCGCCTGGTGACAGGCAACCCGGAGGTCAACAGCTTCAGCCAGTGCAACGCCTGCCATCAAAAAGCCGCCGAAGGCAACTATGACGAACGCTGGATCGACATTCCGGGCCATGGTCCCTGGAGGGATTGAGCCCATGCGCAATGCAGGACACCATGACGCGAATCTTAATCATGCACCCCGCCATCTTGATTGGATTACTCAGTCTGCTGCCGCTTCAGGCTGGCGCCGACGATCACGACGATCCGGCGGATAACGCCGGGACCACCAGGTATGAGCAGCCGCAGGATCACCAGCGCGCGCGCGCAGCCCGTCTGCGCGGCGAGATCCGGCCGATTGCCGAGATCCTGCATCAGATCGGCGCACAGATCCCGGGGGAGGTCATCGGGATCGAACTCGAACGCGACAAGCACGCCGGCCAGCGGGTCTGGCTCTACGAACTCAAGATCCTGACCCCAGACGGGCGCCGGTTGGAGGTTGAGATCGACGCCCGCGAGGGTGAAATCCTGGAATTGGAGGATGAGGACTGATGCGCCTGCTCCTGGTGGAAGACGACGATCAGGTCGCCGAGACGGTGATGGCCGGTCTGACGGCCGCCGGCTTCCTGGTCGAGCGCGCGCGCGACGGGCGCGAGGCCTGGTTCATGGGTGATACCGAACCCTATGCCGCCGCCATCCTCGATCTTGGGCTGCCCGGACTCGATGGCTTGTCGGTACTGCGTCAGTGGCGCGCCGCCGGTCAGCGGCTGCCGGTGTTGATCCTGAGCGCGCGCGGTGACTGGACTGAGCGCGTTGAGGGCATCGAGGCCGGCGCCGATGACTATTTGCCCAAACCCTTTCGGCTCGAAGAACTGCTCGCGCGCGTGCAGGCACTGATCCGCCGCGCCGCCGGACAGCCAGCACCCGTCCTTGTCCATGGTCTCTTTCGGCTGGATACCCGACGCCAGAGCCTGAGCCACGATGGGCGAGCCATTCATCTCTCGCCCCAGGAATACCGTCTGGTCAGCTATCTGATGCAGCAGGCCGGGCGCGTCGTCTCGCAACAGGAATTGACCGAGCAGCTCTATGCGCAGGATTTTGAGCGTGATTCCAATTCGGTGGAAGTGCTGGTCGGGCGGGTCAGGCGCAAGTTGGGCGCCGGGCTGATCCAGACCCGACGCGGTTTCGGCTATCTGATCGAGACAGATGACGCCGCGCCCGCCCCATAATCCTGCATGCTGGGTTCACCCTCGCATGAAACACCGCTCGCTGCGCGCCCGACTCTGGATCAGCGCGCTGATCTCAATCACCCTGGCGCTGCTGATCGCCTGGCTCGGGCTGGCGAATCTCTTCGAGCGCCATGTCGAGCGTCATCTTGGCGCTGAATTGGAGGTGCGGCTCAATCAACTCGCCGCCGCCGTCGAGATCGCCCCCGACGGCTCGATTCGTCTGACCCAGGAACCCCGGTCTCCCGCTTTCGCGCAACCCCTGAGCGGCCACTACTGGCAGATCGACCGCCTCGGTCAGGCCGGTGTGCTGCGTTCGCGCTCGCTGTGGGATGAGGTCATCACTCTGCCAAAGGACGTACTCAGACCGGGTGTGTTGCATGCCCATCGTCTATCGGGGCCGGACGGACAGTCGCTGCTGGTGCGCGAGCGAATCATCCGGGTCGGATCAGGCCCCGCGGCCGTCGAACTGCGGTTGATTCTCGCCCAGGATCGCGCCGAACTCATCCGTGCCCGCGCCAACTTCGCCGCCGACATGCGGCCCTATCTCGGACTCATCGCGCTGTTGCTGACCCTGGCGACGCTGATCCAGATCCAGACCGGGCTGGCGCCCCTGGAAGCCTTGCGCAGCGAGATCGGCGCCGTTCGCGACGGGCGCGCCGCACGGCTCGCGGCACAGGCGCCCGCTGAGGTCCAGCCGCTGATCGCCGAACTCAATGCCCTGCTCGAAGCGCGCGCAAGCTCCGTCGAGCGGGCGCGTGCCTGGACCGCCGATCTCGCCCACGGCCTCAAGACGCCGCTGAGTGTCAGACAACCTGATCTCAGGGAATTTACGCTGAGCCCAATTTCAGCACCAGGCGCAGATTGGTGCGGGGAAAAACCGTCTCGGTTTCATTCAGCTCCTCACAGAGTTTTGCAATGACCCGATCATTCGCCGCATTGGCGGAATGATGCAGTCGTACGGTCAATGTGCCCGCCTCTAGATCGGGAATTAAATCCGCCTCGGTGGTATAGAGCGCTCGCAATAAGGCGCGTGCCTCATCGGGACGCGTCAAATGCTCGCGCAAGCTATTGGCCATGGCTGTCTCGGCGCGATAGGCAATCATCTTTACTGTATCGATCAGTTGTTTGCTGCGCGTTGCCAGCTGACGAAAGCGCGCCTCTTCAGGCAGCTCCTCAATACGGATGTGCTTCGGAGTGTCCTTGCGCTGTGCCTTGAGCTGATCGAGGTCCTGTTGCAGCGTTTCGATCTCCTCCTGCAGTGCGGCTTTTTTGCGCACAAAGGGCTCGACATGCGTGGGCTCGATGGTGTCATCGAGCGTCATCTCCCCGAAGCGTGCCAGACGCCGGGTGAGTTTTCCGGTTACGGAGCGAACCTCCCCATCGAGCTGGCGGTAGTCAGGGTTCACCACCTCGATGGGGTCGGAAATCGCCTCGGTGCGATAGTCGACCAAGCGGTCTAGAGAGAAGTGTTGGCGGGCATACTTGAAGAAGTTTTCCTGAGACCAGCGGGCGAACATGGCTGCCGCCAGGGGGGCCCCATCGCTGCGGTAGTCCGTGCTCAGGATCGCGGTCTGATGGGCGCGTTCAGTCAATTTGCGCAGCTCTCTGACCCATAACCCATTGCTCAAGCGCGTCCCCCGTTCGGCCAGATCCATGGTCACCAGCTCGCCGCTGGCCAACCGCACCCGCGTGGCGGCAAACTCCTCCTCGGACCAGGGATCGCCGGGGAATTTGTGGTAGGTCAAACAGGCAATGCGCAGCGCTTTCATCCGGTTGAAAAAATCTGGCGAATAGCCTTCACGATCAAAGACAATGGTGAAGCGATGGGCCAATGGATCGTCCGCTGGTGGATCGGCAAGGCGGGCCGCGGGCAACGAGTGCTCCAATTGCGGCACGATCTTGTGCTCAATGGTCTGAATCAGTCCAGGGTCGACCGCCTGGTTGATGACCAAGAAGGGCTGACCATCCATGGCATTGACCCAGTAATCGGTCGTGGCGCGCAGACACAGCCGCTCACGGGCGACTTAGTGACGGGGCAGTTTGGTTTGGCTGCCGTGATAAACGCGCACATGACCATCGATGTAAAGGACGCCCGCTTGGTCCGGTGCTGCCGCCATCCATTGCGCGCACAAGGCCGCTCCCCACAGGGCCGCCCCATCGCCTTGGGAGAGCAGATGAATCTTGATGCGCAGGGTGCGCACTTCGGGAATCCGATCCAAACCCAGCAGTTTGCCCCATTCCCCGGGGGCGCTATAGCGCAACGATTCGATAAAAGGCAGGCGGGCTAAGGCCATGAAGCCAAGCAGCAGCAAGAGGCTATCGAGACCGTAATACCCTTTGGGCAATTCCAAATGGCCCTCAAGATGATCGAGTAAACCGACGGCGAGCAAGGCGGGCAGCGCGCATAGCAGTCCGCCATTGGGAACATCCAGCGCCGGGGTGAAGTCCGGGGCCACGGCGTCGAGCTCACCGATGCTGGCCGCAAGCCGGCCTTCGACATCGCTGGCTCCCATGCCCATCGCAGCGGCTTGGTCGAGCGTGGAGCGCTCGCTTTTGCAGGTCAGCGCCTGACTTTGGGGGGCGCTTTTCTCGCTCCGATGCAGGCGTCCGGCACGAATCGCCTTGGAGAAGGTGTCGCGCTTGATGTCTAACCGGTCAGCCACCTGCGAGGGCTCGAGACCTTCGTCGAGCAGTTGCTGGGCTTCGGCGAGCACTGCGGGGGTCAAGATGGCCGGTCCGCGGCGCTTGCGCGGTTGGTAAAACCCCTTGGGGCCCTCGCGGCGATAGCGCTTCACGGCGCGCTTGAGACTGATCTTGGAGACGCCAAAGGCACGGATAATCTGCGCTTGGGTGGCCAGGCCATTGACGCAGAACTGCGCGGTAATCATGCGAAAGGTGGCGATATCGTCTTCGTCATGGCGAAAGACGGGAAGGCCGAAGTAGAAGTAGATGACCTCACCGTCTTCTTTGCTGAAAGCCAAGTTGGCGGTGATCTCTGTGACTCCATGGGGAAATAACGGCAACTGCATTTGTGGCATTGGTTTGGACGCAAGGCGCAAGTGGGATTTGGGCGCGGCGGCCTCCGCCACACCGCTAACAGGGTATCTTCGCAAAATCCGGCAGCGATGTGACCTTGCGACCGGCTCGGTCCCGGTGTGGCTTTCTAATAGGCCGATTCAACACGATTTTTCCGCCAGTCAAGTCAAATCAAGCGGCAGGTCGAGATCAGGTCATCTGAGTGTCCTGGCTGCCGATGCCGAGCACTTGCGTCAGGCCGGCCAGCCGGCCCTGGCCGAGGACCTTGATCAACTCGCCCTGACCATCCGTCGGCGCGTCGAGCGCGAGTTGATCCGCGCGCGCGTGCGCTCCGGTCATCCGCCGCACAACACGCGCACCGAGGTGGTCGAGAATCTTGAGCGCTTGCTCCGCACCCTAGGGCGCACGCCCGCTGGCGAACGCATCGACTGGCACATCCTGGCCCCGGATCGGGTCGAGGTGGCGCTGATAGCTGGGGATCTGCTCGAACTGCTCGGCAATCTGCTGGAAAATGCCGCGAAATGGGCCGGTGAACGGGTCGAGATCCAGGTATTGACCTCAGCGGACGGACGGGTCGAGATCCGGATTGCCGACGACGGTCATGGCGTCGCGCCCGCGCACTGGTCGCGACTCGGCGAGCGCGGCCTGCGACTCGACGAGCAGCAGGCGGGCACCGGCCTGGGGCTGGCCATCGTGCGCGACGTGGTCGAGGCTTATGGCGGCACGCTCGGCTTCGGTCGCGCTGAGTTGGGCGGCCTGTTGGTTTGGGTCAGACTGCCGGGGATGCTATCCGCCTGAACCCGGCTCGTCGATCCCCAGCCAACGACAGCGGCCGACGCGAGCGACCGGTGAGTGGGGAGTGTGGCCTATCGGCTGTTTGATCGAGTCGGGCTACTGGCGCACGCTGACAAGCGCGCCGATGCCCTCTCTGGCGGTCAACGCCAGCGCGTCGGCATCGCCCGCGCCTTGGCGCAACAGCCGGAGCTATTGTTGGTGGACGAGCCGACCGCCAGCCTGGATCCCAAGACCAGCCGCCAGATCATGCGGCTGATCGTGGAAATCTGCGTCGAGCAGAAAGCAGCGGCTGAAAAGGTTTGGCGCTCGCAAGGCTGATCCTGACAAAACAGTCAGCCCAGCGGCCAAATATCCGGCCATCCAGTCGGCCAGATTTTCCTTTCGAGGCGCGTTAACTCGCTGTTATAGTGCTTTTTATGAGCACTGAAAAAACGGCTAAAAAAGCGGACAAAAAAGCGGCCAAGCAAGCGGCTGACCTTGCTTTAGGATACCCATCGGCGCCTGATCGCGGCGAGCAACCGGCGCTGATGGAACCCATGCGCATTGGCGCCGGGTCACGGCATCGGGACGCCTTGACGGATCTGGCAGTCGAGCTGGCGGCCCGCGCGGCCAGCTTTCAGCGCAGCCTGCCCGAGGGCGTGCTTGACGCGCTGGCCGATCTGGTGCGGGCAATGAACTGCTACTACAGCAACCTGATCGAGGGTCATGACACCCACCCGATCGACATCGAGCGCGCGCTCAATGCGGATTACAGCGCCGATAGCGACAAGCGCAATCTGCAACTTGAAGCCCGCGCGCACATTGCTGTCCAGCAGTGGATCGACCAGGGCGGGCTGAGGGGCCGTGCGTTCGACCTGGACGCCATCCGCGAGATGCATCGGCGCTTCGGTGAGCTGTTACCCGATGCGTTGCTACTGGTGGAGAACCCGATCACCGGGGAGCAAAGTGTGATGACTCCCGGCGCGCTGCGCCAGCGCGATGTGCGGGTTGGTCAGCATGTGCCGGTCAGTCCGGGTGCGCTCAAGCGTTTTTTGGAGCGCTTTGCTGCTGCATACGCTGGGCTTGGCAAGGCGGAGAGCATTTTGGCGGTAGCGGCGGCGCATCATCGATTCTTGTGGATTCATCCCTTTCTCGATGGGAACGGCCGGGTCGCGCGACTAATGTCGCAAGCGGTGCTGCAAGAGCAGCTGGGCACCAGCGGCATCTGGTCGATTGCGCGCGGTCTGGCGCGTCAGGTCGAGACCTACAAGGCCCATCTCGCCGCGTGCGATCAGCCCAGGCGCAACGACCTCGATGGCCGTGGTCACCTGAGCGAAGAGGCCCTGGCGGCGCTCTCGCGCTTTTTTCTTGAAACCTGCCTGGATCAAATTGCCTTCATGGAAACCCTGGTGCAACCTGATCAACTCAAAGGCCGCATCATGCAATGGTGTGAGGACGAAAGCCGCGCGCGCCGCCTGCCCCCCAAGGCTGGGCGCATTCTGGAGGCCATCCTCTACCGTGGCCAATTGCCACGCGACGAATTGCCCGAACTGCTCGATACCAGCGACAGAAACGCCCGGCGTCTGGTAGCGGCCTTGGCGGATCAGGGCGTGCTGCGCTCTACCAGCTCACGCGCGCCGCTGCGCCTGGCATTTCCCGCACGACTGGCCGCGCGCTGGATGCCAGGGCTATTTCCGGAACCTGCCGCGTGATCGCGCTTGTTGTGAGTGCCGATTGCGCCCTTTTTTGTCCTGGTTTCACCTCAGGGCGGCATCTTGGTGGCGAGTCTGTTTGCCGCGCTCGCTCAGATCATCTATTACCTCAGCCTGATAGTCGATACGACTGGCAAGCGGCGCGACTGATGGTCAAGGGGTCCTCTCCAACGGCGGAAGGAGTGTCCGTTGAATACATCCGATCCCGCTCTCCGACGCTTGCCGACGGCGCAGACCCTGGTTGGCGACGGCGCGATTCGGATGGCACCCTTGCTCGGCTTGCCGCAATTGCTTGCCGAGCTGGGCGTGGATCCGGATCAGACCATTCGTGAAGGCGGCGGCGACCTGGCCGCTTTCGATGATGCGGACAAGACCATTCCTTTTCCCGCGCTCGGGCGTTTGCTCGCGCACTGCGCCCGGGTGACCGCTTACCCGCATCTGGGGCTGGAACTCGGGCAGCGCCTCGGGCTTGATGTACTGGGACTGATCGGCGCGATGGCACGGGTCGCGCCCGATCTGGGCACGGCGCTGCGCTTGATCATTCTGCACCTGCATCTGCATGATCGCGGCGCCGTGCCGCTGCTGTGGGAGCGCGGAGACCAGGCACGGCTGGGCTATGTTATCCACTGGCCGGATGTGCCGGGCATCGAGCAGATTTACGACGGCGCGCTAGCGATCAGCTACAACCTGATTCGCGCCCTGGCCGGCCCCAGCTGGCGGGCGAGCGCTGTCTGGTTGTGTCGGCCGTCGCCTGAGCAACCGGCTCCCTATCAGGCGCATTTTCGCGCGCGGCTGCATTTCGCCGCGTCCTTTGTCGCCGTGGGGCAACTGACGCTTCCATTCACGTCGCGACAGCGCGGGTGAAATGTGAAATCGCCAAAAAATGTCGTGAAATGTCAATCAAAACGCCCTTCGATTCGCGATAATCGCGACCGCGCGGACCATTGACCTTTGTCATTCATCGCCGGGGGCTGGTCTTCTGACCCCGGATGCTCTGTTCGACGCCCTGGCCGCAGAGATCGCATTCGATGGCGTGCGCTGATCCTTCGGACCATCCAACCACCTCAGTTAAGCTAACCCAATGCCGCTGAAGCACCTCGCCGGCTTAATCACCATCACGGCCACTTTGCTTGCCCAAGGCTGCGCCACACCGCTACCGCAGTTGGTCGGGATCGACAACCCGAGGTCGCCGGTGGCGTCCATACCCGACCTGCGTCGGCACCGCACCTTCATTATTACGACGCGGGCAGCGACCGAGGAGGTCGGGGCCTTCTTCTCCGGCGAGCGCGCGCCGGAATTGGGCCTTGCCTCGGTCGATGTCACAGTTCCGCCGAATCACGTGGTCGGTCAGCTTGAGCGACCCAAGCAGCTTCCGCCCGACCCACGCAAAGAGTTTGCGATTATCAATCCGACGGTGTATCGCACCGATGCGTCCTTCATCGCCGAGATTGACCGCGAACTCGCCACCCGTGCGGTCGGCCAGCGCACCCTGCTGCTCTTTGTGCACGGCTACAACACCACCACCAGCGACGCGCTGCTGCTCCTGGCACAATTCGTCGATGACACCGGCTTTCAGGGCGTGCCGGTGCTTTTCACTTGGGCGTCGGCGGCCAAGCTGGAGCGCTATGTTTACGATCTGAACAGCGCCCTCATCGCCCGCGGCAAGATCAAGGACATGGCCGATATCCTGGTGCGCACTCAAGCGGAGAGTGTGAATATCTTCGCGCATTCGATGGGCACCTTCCTGACCATGGAAGGGCTGGTCGATGCCCAGCAGGCCGGCACCCTCGGCCGCCGCGCGACCATCAATCACATCATTCTCGCGGCGCCCGACATCGACCTTGACCTGTTTCGCACCCAACTCGCCCAACTGGCCCCAGCGATTCGCAAGAAGATGTTCCTGCTGGTCTCCAAGGACGACATCGCGCTGAATCTGTCGCGCCGGATCGCCGGCGGCGTGCCGCGCGTCGGCGCTGCCGATGCCGAGCTACTGGAGCCGCTTGGCGTGACCGTCATCGACCTGTCCGAGATCAACAACTCCAGCTCCGGCAGCCACTCTAAGTTCGCCGGTTCGCCCGAGGTGGTGCAACTGATCGGCGCTGGGCTGAATTCCGCCGGGCGCTTCGGTGAAGCCAACACGCCCGGTCTCAATCAGCTTCTCTCTGGTGTGCCGATCCGCATTCTCGGGAACTGATTGCTTGATCCAATTCGCACAACCTAATCGACACGCCGCCGAGGAAACGCGCATGCCGAACGCTGTTGATGTCCCGATCACGACAGGAGCACAGGCCGTGAGACAGTGCTGGATTCACCTCAGAAGCCGAACCGAACGACCGGAGGCGAGGCGCCCGTCGCGTCAAGCGGCGCTCCGGTTGCCGGGTCTCTTCGCGCTCATCGGCCTCCTGGCCGCCTGGATCATCCCACCCGACGCCGTCTTCGCCGCGGACGCTGACCGCCGCCTGAACATCATCCTCATTCTCGGCGACGACCTGGGCTTCTCCGACATGGGTTCCTTTGGCGGCGAGATCACGACGCCAAGCCTCGACGCCCTGGCCAACGACGGGGTGCGCTTCACCAACTTCTACACCCACGCGACCTGCTCGCCCACGCGCTCGATGCTGTTGAGCGGCGTCGACACGCACCTCAACGGCCTCGGCAACATGGACGAGTACACCGCGCCCAACCAGCGCGGCGTGCCCGGCTACGAGGGTCACCTCAACAACCGGATCGTCACGCTGCCGCAGTTGCTGCGCGACGCCGGCTACCACACCTACATGGTCGGCAAATGGCATCTGGGCAAAGAGCCGGATCAGATCCCGGCCGCGCGCGGCTTCGAGCGCGATTTCTCGCTGCTCGACGGCGCCGGCAGCTACTGGGACATGAAGAGCTTCACCGCCGCGAACCCGAGGTCGACCTTCACCGAAGACGGGCGTTACCTCACCAAGCTGCCCAAGGACTATTACGCCACCAAGACCTACACCGACAAGCTCATCGGGTTCATCGACGCCAACCGGGGCAGCGGCAAGCCGTTCTTCGCCTACGTCTCCCACCAGGCGCCGCACGATCCCTTCCACCTGCCGAGGGAGTGGCGCAACCGCCACGTCGGCGCCTACGACCAGGGCTGGGACGCGGTGCGGCAGGAGCGGCTCCAGCGTCAGATCGACCTCGGCATCATGCCGCCGGGCACTGAGCTTGCCGAGCGCATGTGGTTCATCCCCGATCCCATCGTGCTGGCGCCCGCCAGCCGGGCCATGCTCGGCAAGAAGATGGAGCTCTACGCCGGGATGATGGAGAACCTCGACCACCACGTCGGCCGGCTCGTCGACCACCTGAAGAAGATCGGCGAGTACGACAACACCATTTTCATCGTCTTCGGCGACAACGGCGCGGAGGGAACGGATCTGTTCGAGATGATCGCCGGCTCCCCGGGTTCGCGCGACTTTCTCTTCGGCGCCATCAACTGGTCGCAGACGCATCCCAATGCCTGGGGCGACCCCGGCTCCTATGTCGGCTACGGGCCGATGTGGGCGCAGGTGTCGATGACGCCTTTCAGCCAGTACAAGGGCTGGACCGGGGAGGGCGGCATCCGCAACGCGCTCATCGTCAGCGGCCCGAACGTCAAGCGGCCCAAGGGCAGTATCAACACCGCGGGAATCATGCATGTCGCCGACCTGATGCCGACCTTGCTTGAAGTCGCCGGCGCCCGCTATCCGAAGACGCATGAAGGACGCGAACTGCCGCCCCTGCTCGGCAAGTCGTGGAATCGGATGCTGGCGGGCCAGGCGGAATCGCCCCGGACCGCCAAGGACTACCTCGCCTGGGAAATCTTCGGCAACCGGGCGGTGCGCCAGGGCGACTGGAAGATTCGTTGGGAGCACAAGCCGCTGGGCAAGGGCGAGTGGGAACTGTTCAACCTCAAGACCGATCCGGCTGAACGCCAAGACCTCGCCGCCGAGCGCCCGGACAAGCTGAAGACCCTGCTCGCGCGCTGGGACCACTATGTGAAGGCCAACAACGTGATCCTGCCGCGCCGCAACATCTTTGAGACCCTGGAAGATCAGCTACCGCCGCGCGTCCCCGACGATGCCGGCTACCCGCCGCTGATCTACCAGCGCCAGTTCGAGCCGCCCAAGGACATGCTGGCCGAGCCTAAGCCCAAACCCTAAACCTGACATCAAGCCTAAACCTGACATCAAGCCTAAACCTGACATCAAGACGGAGAGAGCCTTCATGCCCGAGGAGACCCATACAATCACGCGCGCCCACGGAGTGCGCCTGTTCGCCAGCGCGCTCTTCGCCTTAAGCGCGCTCGGCCCGCTCGCCGCCCAGGCGCAGACCCCGGCGCGCTTTTATCTCGACACCCTGTCCGGCGCCACTGCGGTGCCTGTCATCGTCGAGTCGGTCAACGGCAACACCAACCCCTTCGATCCGGCCCATAGCGTCCTGCCCGGCGCGGACTTCGACGCCACCCTGGCGATGGTTGGCTACGCCAGAACCTTCACGCTGTTCGACCGCTCGGCGCTGGCCGCCATCATCCTGCCGATGGGGCGGATCTCGGGTGATGTCACCCTGGGCGGGCGCACCTTCAACCAATCAGCCAGCGGCTTTGGCGATCCGATGCTCGAGTTCGCCATCAATCTGATCGGCCCGCCGGCGCAGAAGAACCTCCCCGATGCCATGCGCTACGAGCCGGGCTTCTCGCTCGACCTGCTTACCGACCTGGCCCTGCCGATTGGCGAATACAACAAGGATCAAGCGCTGAACATCGGCCAGAATCGCTGGTACGGGCGTGTGGGGATGCCGATGACCTGGCAGCTCGGCGCCTGGGTGCCGGGCCGACGCACCACGCTGGAGCTGCTGCCGTCGGTCCGGCTGTTTGGCGAGAACAGCGATTTTGTCGGGCAAAGGCTAGAGACCGACCCCATGTTCCAGCTCGACGCCCACCTCACCCGCGACCTGACCGAACACCTCTGGGGGTTCGCTCGACGCCGTCTGGTTCAATGGTGGCGAAGCGACCATCAACGGCGTGAAGGGGGATTCGACCGACACCTTCGGCCTCGGCCTTACCTTGGGCTATAGCATCAACGATAACTTGCAACTCACCTTCGGCTACAAGTCCACGCTCAACGACAACAAACCCGGCGACATGCAGATGGACAGCTTCAACTTCTCGCTAGTGTTTGGCTGGCATCCGCTGGTCGAGGGGTCGCGGCGGTTGAAGGAGAACCACCAGTAATCGGGTGTTGGCGGTCGATTCATCGCTTGCAAATGCCCCCAGCGCGATTTGACGCGAAGTCCGGGCTGATCCATCCGAGCGGCCGCGTGGTCATCGCCACCCAGATCGACACCCCTTGGTGCAGGTGTGCCGGGGACTTGACAGCTAGCGATTTGAACGACTCCCGTCAAGTGACTTGCCTTCGTACCTCAGAGGCGTATGCTGTCGAGCATGTTCAGCGTCATCGAAACCCCGCTGTTTTCCAAGCTCTGGCCGCGCTACTGGCGCGAAGAAGAGCGCGGCGCCTTCGCGGCTTTCCTGGCCGCCAACCCGTTGGCGGGCGATGTGATTCCCGGCACGAATGGCTTGCGCAAAGTCCGCTGGAGTCGCGCCGGTTCCGGGAAATCAGCCGGGGTACGGGTGATTTATTACACCCAGCTTGAGAACGGCGCGCTGATCCTGCTGGTGCTCTATGCCAAATCCGAACGCGGCAACCTGTCCGCAAGCCAACTGCTGGAGATCCGACATGCCATCGACCGCTCAACCACTCACTGATGCCGAGCTGGACGCCTTCGAGGACGGGCGCGACTTGGGCGAAGACCTGCTCGAATCCATCCGCCAGATGAAGGCCGGCCAGGGAACCCTGGTGTACTCACCGGTTATCGCCGCGCGTCAACAGGCGGGGTTGTCGCAATCCCAGTTTGCCGCCTTGCTCGGGGTGTCGGTGCGCACCTTGCAGGGGTGGGAACAGGGCAAGCGCCAGCCTTCCGGGGCCGCCCAGACCCTGTTCAAGGTCGCCGCGCGCCATCCTGAGGTGTTGCGCGAGTTGGCACAGTAGCCAGCACGAACCACGCCCGGCCATCAGAAGCGCAGCCGCCGAGAGTCGCTGTTCACCACGGCCTGGTCCGGCAGCTGACCGGCGACGAAGATCACGGCGTGCAAACTGCTCACCGATCGCTGAGGTTCCACCAATGAGGAGTGTCCGCATCATGGGCTATGGCTCTAATCGAAGGAATCGGTTGCTGTCCGGGATCGAACGGCCTCTCGCCGAACAGGCTCATTTGGCTTCAGATCAGCCATGGCTACTCGAATGTTACATGTTTCGATGGATAATTTACTCGAAGTCAGCCGTGATCGCGGCAGCGAGAAATCCAAGCTCAACGTGTAAAGGCCAAGCGCGATTCCTGCCAGGCGCTTGGCATGTGCCGCCGTTCCCCAGGATATGATCGCACGGCTGCGCCATCGCCCGTTCGAGCTGATGGACACCCTTGAGAAAATCCGCGATGCGTTCGTTCAGACGTTCGCGGTCCATAATCCTCTCGGCTCGGCATTGAATCGATTCATCATCATACCGCAACCCCCACTGAGGCCAGAAGGAACAACCGCATTCGTCAGGGCTGGAGTGCAGTAAGCGGATTCACTTTATCTGGCGCCGGGGCGGAGCCTCGGCACGAGGAATGCGCGCGACGCGACGGCGTTTTTTACGGACTGCGCGCTGCGGGGTTGGCCGGTGTTTGTTGCGGCAACCGGCGAGCATACTCAAGCGCCTTGGCATCCTCGCCGATCTGGCGATGGTAGTTCACTAAAGCAGACAAAATGTCCAGATTGGCAGGGCTTTGCTGATCCAGGCGTTCGAGCACCTGAATGGCTGCCGCTATCTGGTCGTTCGCTTGCAAGGCCACGGCATGGACATAGCCGTAACGCAGGTTATTCGGCGCGAGTTCGGCGGCTTTGGCCAGCGCGACCAAGGCCGATTCAAGCCGCTGCTGGCGCACCAACGACAGACCCAGCGCATGGTGTAGATCGGCGCTGTCGGGATTGCGGGTCAGCCCCTGCCGCAACAGGCGCTCGGCGGCTGGCTCCTGCCCGCGTTCACTCAGTAATAGCGCCAGGTTGACAGAGGCCGGAACAAACTGGGGTTGCTGCGCAATGGCTTGGCGATAGGCCTGTTCGGCTTCTTGATAACGGCCTAAGTCAGCGTATAGCACGCCCAGGTTCACCTGGGCTTCGGGACGCTCGGCGTTAAAGGTCTGGACCGCGATGTATTCCTCGATGCCCTGAGCGAGCCGTTCTTTCTCTTGCGGCGTGAACGCCTCGGTTGGCAGGCCAGCGAGCAACCGGGCGGCTTCGATGCGGATGGCTTTGTTTGCATCACCAAGCAGCGGGACGGCGAGCCGCCGCTGTGTCGGCCCAAGTGTTGCCAATGCATGCAGCGCGCCGAGCCGCAGCAAGGGGTCTGGCGAGTTGAGACTCTGTTGCACCTGGGTCAGCATGGCGTTGTCGGGATAGTCAGCCAGCGCCTGCAACGCCGTGGCGCGGGTGATCGCCGGCTGCGCTGGATTGGCGGCGATGGCTTGCAGCATCTGGCCGGCGGCGGGATGCCCCGCGCGCGCCGCCTGCATGGCCTGCGCTGATTGCGCTAATGGCTGCGGCGCTTCGCCATACCAGGTCGCGGTATGCCGCGCAGCCCAAGCGTCGGTTTGGTCCGCGTGGCACTGGGTACAGGCGTTCGGCGTACCCATGGTCAGGGACAAATCCGGGCGCGGGATGCGGAAGCTGTGATCGTGGCGGGCATCCACCACCATGAAGGTGGTCGGCGGCATGTGACATTCGATACAACTGGCCCCGCGCGAGTCGGGCGGATGAAAATGATGCGCGGTGCTGGCGTAGCGCGCCGGGGCATGGCATTGGACGCAGGTGGCGTCACCACCTGGCACGCGCAGATCAGCGGCATGAGGATCATGGCAATCGGAGCAGGTGACGCCGGCCTGGTGCATCTTGCTCTGCAAGAAGGAGCCCCAGACATAGACCTCATCCTGCATCTGGCCGTCCGGATAATAGAGCCCTTCGGTTAGGAGCGCGGGCTGGAAGCCATCCAAGAACGGCTGCCCGGCGACCATGTCATCGGTCATCTGGCTGCGCCGACTGTGACAGCGGGCACAAACATGGATCTCCTTGGCGCTCGTGCGTGGCTTGGAGCGTTTGGGCAAGCCGGTGTCCGGATCGATCCGCCAGGCGACCCCGGCGCGTTCGTCAAACCGGACGGTCAGGCCATACTCCGGGATGTCCGATGTTTCACCGCGCCCGGTTGCGGCGGCCCACTCCAGATGTCGGGAGCCAGGGCCATGGCATGCCTCGCAGGAGACATCGATTTCGGACCAGGTGGAGTGATAGCTGTCGCTGGCAGGGTCATAGCCCTTGCGCAGATTGGTGGAATGGCAATCCGCGCACATGAAATTCCAGTTCAGATTTGGCCCGGTCCAGTGCAGCACATCATCATGGCGCACCGGATCGTCAGGATGCAGATGCATCCAACGCTGGCCGCCCTCGGCCTCGGGGCGGCTGTCCCAGGCGATATCGAGCGCTTGCAAGCGTCCACCAGGGAAAGCGATCAGGTATTGTTGCAGCGGATAAACGCCGAAAGTGTATTTGATCGGGTAATCGTGCAAGGCGCCATCCGGTCCCTCGGTGCGCACCATAAAAACGCCATCCTGGCGGTAAAAGCGCGAGGTGACGCCAAATTGTTCAAAGCGGGCATCATCGAAATCCCCCAGCACCGAGGTGTCGCTTGCCTCCTG
Organism: Thiorhodovibrio winogradskyi; assembly: GCF_036208045.1. Classification (NCBI taxonomy): domain Bacteria; kingdom Pseudomonadati; phylum Pseudomonadota; class Gammaproteobacteria; order Chromatiales; family Chromatiaceae; genus Thiorhodovibrio; species Thiorhodovibrio winogradskyi. The sequence goes on from NZ_CP121472.1 coordinate 4,645,585, forward strand.
CATGGCTAGGTCATGGTGAGAGCCGCTCCAGCGGGCGTTCTCTTCGGCATGACAGGTCGCGCATTGAGCACGCCCGACGTAGGTCGGCTCGGCGTCGGCGGCGGCGTGCGCGGCCCAGGCGAGCAGGACGCCGGTCAAGATGCATCTGATCGTATAATGCTTAAGATGCATGGCGTTCTCGATGACGAAAGCGGTCATTCTGGCGCCTTCTGGTGCCTGAGTGCCGGTGGTTCGCCAACCCGGAGAAGCGAAAACATCAGTCCACATGTCGAGCATGGGCAGCAGGTAGTACCGGCCATCGGTATCCGGTGCGGAGACGATCAGCGGTTCCTTGGTCAGGTCCAGCCAGGCGACGGAATAGAGCGTGTCGAAGTTGACGCGCACGACGACTTTCAAATCGGCAGGCGGATACTCCGGGACGCTGACAAACATGTTCATCGGCCCCTTGGCGAACTCTTTGCCGGGTTCAATGTTGGTGCTTTGCAGACGGGTAATATCCATCGATACCAGCGGATAGAAGTAGAGGTAGGCGTCCACGGCGATGGCACGCGCCTCCTCTGCGCTGATCTTGTCTTGGGCGTGAGCTTGGATCTGTGGCAGCGCAAGCAGCGCCGTGATGCACCCCAGCGTGACGAGACTTGTGAGTCTTGTGCGTTTTGTCATCTTGTGGCCCCTTTGGTGTTGAATCGAATTGAAAACTGGGCAGCTAGCGCCAGCCGTAACCGGCCGGCTTTGGATAACCATCATCAAACATTTGTTTTTCATTAAGTCTTTCGGAGACTACGCACAAATTTGAGACACTACCCAAGTTACCACCTGAAGCTGACGCCGAGTCCGGGACCCTGCAGCGTCATATCCGCATCCAGCTTGTCGAAGTCGTAGGACAAGGCCCGATAGGCGAGGGTCACATCCCCCCAGTCGAGCCGATAACCAATCCCCAGCATGGCTTGCCAAGTGGTGTTGGAGGCTCCCGTGCCCAGGTCGGCGTAGAAAGGCACGAACCACTGGGTGCCAGGAAACAGAATCTCGCCGCGCAGGCCGACAAGGCCATCCCAACCGTCTTGATCTATCGACACATCCTGCTGGCGAGAGACCCGGCCAAGCGGCCCTTGCACACTGAGTTTGATGTTGCTGTCGAGCGACAGATAGCGCGCGCCGGCCATCAGATCGAGCGAGAAGTCGCTGCGGTCGATGACCTGGTAACCGCCAGCCAGGGTCCAGACGGTGGCGCTGAGTTCGATCCTTGCTTTACGCTCGATCTGGGAGTTCAGAAAACCCGCGGGGCCGGTGACATCACGCACCTTGGTGTCTTTGTCGCCAAAGCTGGTGTAGAGCACATCGGTGTACAAGGACCAGCGCCCCTTGCGCGCCTCCCCCATAGCCATGAAGGCCATGTCGAGATTGCTCAGGTAGCTATCCGGGCTGGTCGAGGCCCTCAGGCTGACAGGACCAACCGTCGAGCCATCCGGCAGTCGCAGACTGGATGGATTGGCAGTCGCGTTTGCATCGAGCGCGGGCAGCCACAGGTAGGGGGTGACGCGGAACTGCCAGCCGCTGTCATTGCTGCTCTCGGCGACTCCGGCGGTGGACACCGAGAACAGGCACGCCGCCGTGAGCCAGGGGATGGAGCGATATCGGGGACGAAAGGAAGGCATGGGTGACTCTCCGGCGCAGCAAATCGCAGCGGCCAAAACACGCCGTGATACCGAGGATGAATCGCCGATTATTCGCCCCGCGCACCCGCTTGAAAATCACAATTCGCGACAAATTGCGATCCGTCACTCCCTGATCTCAAAACCCCTGGAGAAACAAGAACTCAGATCCGCTGCGATGGATGCTTATCGACGCGGCCCGGATCGGTCTCGGTGGGTCGCGCTTTCCGCCATGCACCGGCTGTCATGCCAGACCACTGACGAAAGGCGTGCGAGAAGGGCCCGCTGCCCGCATAGCCAAGCAAATAGGCAATCTCGCTGACGGGCAACTGGGTATCGCGCAACAACTGTCGCGCCAGATCATGGCGCGCCTGAGCCAATAACGCCGCGAAGGTCACGCCTTCTTCGCGCAGTCGCCGATTGAGGGTTCGCGGATGCATGGCGAATAGCTGCGCCACATCCGCCCGCTCAGGGCCAGCGCGAGTACCGCAAGATCCGGCCACCAGCAGGCGCAGCAGCACAAGGCGCACCTCGTCGGCCAAGCCCAGATCGCTGATTGCACCCAGGGATTCGAGGTCCGACTTGGCCTTGGCATAGGCGCGCGCATCCGCGTCCATGCAAGGGCGCTTGAGATCGGCGGTCGGAAACACCACCGCCGCCTGCTGCGCGCCGAAACGCAGCGGCGCGCGAAAGTGCTCCCGAAAAGCCGCACTGTCCACGGGCGGTTCGCGAAAGAAGCGGACTTCGCTCGCCTGCCAGTCCGGGCCGGCCAGCTCGCGGAACATGTTCCAGGCGATGGCCAGGGCGCCATCGTAGACATGATCCGTGCCAACCACATCCGAGCACCACAGAGTGTAACCAAAACGCGCCTGATGTCCGTCCACACAGAGATAGGGAATGGCCCCCCGGTCATGCAGGTGCAAGTGCAGGATCAGGGTGCGCAAGGCCAGTCCCACCGTGGGCGCCAGGCGCATGGCGCGACCAACGGCGCCGACTACATTCAGTCCCGCCCCTTGGCCGAGCGCGAGACCCGGATAGGCGCAGGCGGTATTCGTCGCGACATACGCCAGCAGGCGACCCACGGCGCTGAAGGCAATGGTGTTATCCGGGTCGCTGAACAACTCCGGACGGCAGCCACAGCCGCGAATCACCGCGTCCGGGTCCAGCCCCTCGCGCGCCATCAGTCGCGGCAAATCCCGCACCACGGCCATACGCACCATGCCGTTGCTCGCCAGGCCCAGTGCCGCCAGCCGGCAGGCGGGGGAAATCGCTCGTCTGGGCATCGCGTGAATTCCGCTTCTTTGATCAGATGACGGTAGGGGTTCAATGACGATGAGATTGCGCAAACGGGCCTGCTGGACTGAGAATGACGGAGCAACGCCGCTTGATCACTTGAATCTTAGTGCTCAATCCCGCGACAAATCTACCTTTTCGTGCCATCCGCGTTTTTAACACAAGAATCCAGACACCAAGCCCGCCCAATCGCCACCGGAAGCCACCGCCATGCGCTTTTTCAACACCGAAGGCCCAGTGCGCCCCGAGATGCACTATGTGCTGCCGCCACTCGGGCGCTGGGATCTGGACGAAGTGCTGCGGATGATCGCGCAGCAAAAATATTTCCTGCTCCACGCCCCACGCCAGACCGGCAAAACTTCCTGCCTGCTGGCGCTGATGGAACGGCTCAACCGCGAGGGACACTATCTGGCGGTCTATGCCAATCTCGAAACCGCCCAGGCGGCGCGGGAGAATATTGAACTGGCCATGACCGACATTGTGCAGACCATCGCCGATGAAGCGCGCGCGGACACCGGCGAACAGGGCTTGGCGGAACTGGCGGACGACGTGCTATCAAACAACGCCCCCACCCGCGCCCTGCGTGCCTTCCTTACCCAATGGTGCGAGCGCAGCTCCCGCCCGCTGGTGCTCTTTCTCGATGAGGTCGATGCCCTGGTGGGAGACACCCTGGTCTCGCTGCTGCGCCAATTGCGCGGCGGCTATCGTCAGCGTCCCCGCTCCTTTCCCAATACCATCGTGCTGTGCGGCGTGCGCGATCTGCGCGACTATCGCATCCACGCCAGCTCCGAAGACGGCCCCATCACCGGCGGCAGCGCCTTTAACATCAAGGCCAAATCCCTGCGACTGGGCGATTTCAATGCCGAAGAGGTCAATACTCTGCTCACCGAGCACACCCAGGAAACCGGGCAGATTTTTACCCCCGAGGCCCTGGTGCGGGTCTGGACGCTCACTCAGGGGCAACCCTGGCTGGTCAACGCCCTGGCTTACGAGTGCTGTTTCGAGCTGCCCGCCGGGCGTGATCGCGCCCATCCCATTTGTGTCGATCTGATCGATCAGGCCAAGGAAAATCTGATTCTGCGCCGGGTCACTCATCTTGATCAGCTCGCCGACAAACTGCGCGAGCCCCGGGTGCGGCGTATCATCGAGCCGATGCTGGCGGGCAATGCGCTCGGCGAGATCCCCGCCGACGAGCGCGATTACCTGATTGATCTCGGCCTATTGCGACGCGTCAATGGCGGCGGTCTGACCGTGGCCAACCCCATCTATCGCGAGGTGCTGCCGCGCACCCTGGCCAGTGGACCGAACGATGCCATGCCGCAGATCCGCCCCACCTGGCTGACCGCGACGGGTGAACTCGACGCCGAGATGCTGTTCGATGCCTTTCTCGCCTTCTGGCGCCAGCATGGCGAGGCGCTGCTCGGCAGTGCGCCCTATCACGAAATCGCGCCCCATCTGGTGCTGATGGCCTTCTTGCAGCGGGTGGTCAAAGGCGGCGGCGGCACACTGGAACGGGAATACGCCATCGGGCGCGGGCGCATGGATCTGTGCCTGCGCTACGGACGCCTGACCCTGGGCATGGAGCTGAAGGTTTGGCGTCCCGGCGCCGCCGATCCGCTCACCGAGGGACTCACGCAGCTCGATGAGTATCTGGCCGGCTTGAACCTAGACAGCGGCTGGCTGGTGATTTTCGACCGCCGACCGGGCATCCCGCCGCTGACCGAGCGCCTGCGCAGCGAGGACACCCAGACCCCGAGCGGCCGCGCGGTGCGGCTGGTGCGGGCTTAACGGGGCGTGCTGACACCGGCGAACAGGGCCTCGCGGAACTGGCCCTTAGTCGATACTTGTCCCGTCCCAGCAGTATCTGTGCTGGTTGATGCAAGCTCGGCGCAAGAATATGGAACGCATGGCCGAGGTCGTTCCCGACGGCGACGAGCAACAGTTACAGCATTTCTTGTCCGAATCTCCGTGCTCTGCGCGCGAGGTGCTCGATCACGTCGCCCAAGAAGCCGATTGCCTGCTCGGGGGCTTTGGCGATTCGGCGCTGTTACTCGAGGAATCGGGGTTGACCAAGAAAGGCCGGCATTCTGTTGGTGTGGCACCCCAATGGAACGGGCGCCTGGGCAAAGTTGACAACTGCCAGGTCGGTGTTTTCACCGCACTGTGCCATGGGGATCGTGCCGCGCCGATTGATGCGCGCTTGTACCTGCCCAAGGCTTGGACGGACGATCCCAAACGCTGTCGCCGGGCTGGGGTGCCGCAGGCCGAATAGGTGGCCCGCAGCAAGGCGCAGTTAGCGCTGCAGAGCGTGCGCCATCAGCGTGCCCGCGGGGTGCGGTTCAATTGGCTACTAGTTGATGGCGGATATGGCAAAGAGCCCTGGCGGCTGCGTGCCCTGGATGGCGATGGTGAGGTGTTCATTGCCGATGTGCACCCTAGTCGGATCAGGGATCAGCACATCTATCTTGAGAACCCGAAACCACAGATTCCCGAACGTTCTTTCCGGCGCGGACGTCAACCCAAGCGCCTGGTGGCTCAGATCGCCCTCGTTCGTGTTGATGAGTGGGTCGCCGCGCAACCCGACACTGCCTGGCAGCGGGTTACGCTGCGCGATAGCACCAAGGGGAGCTGCGAGTCGAAACGCTTCATCGGCGCGAATGGGTCTGGGATGGCGAAGAGTCTGAGGCACACCACTGGCATCTGGTATGCATGAGCATCCAAATTGCGGGAAATCGGGCTTCTGGTGAGCACGATATTTGAGGGTCGCTTTGCTAAGATGCTGGTTACACGAAGATAATCACTTTCAGTGAAGGAAGGAGTGACCATCTTCATCATCGGTGCCGGAACGACGAATCAAGAGGTTACAGTGGCTCCCGCATTTAATTGCCTTGTAGACCGGCCGCCACTCCGCACTTCTCCCCCCCGAGGGGGCGGCGTGGTTCATAAGGGGTTGCCGCGCACCCGCAACTCGAGAGTAATCAGCGCACCTGGGCCGAAGTCGACCAGGCCGTCATCGATGGCTTTGTCGAGGTCAAAGTCCTCGGCAACCCGCGCCGCTTCGTCGATTAGCCGCGCACGAGTCAGCCGATGCAAGGCATAAAACTGCACATGGGCGGGCTCGTCATTCTTGAGCGCCGCCAGATAGGTCACGGGTCCACGCTGCACCAGCGCCTGTGGATGAAGATGCGGCTGACTGGTCTCCCCGGACGATTTTCGGTGCTTCACCACCAGCACCCGCCGCTCCGCCACCGCGCTGATCACGGTGCCAAGAATACGTGGGCAGACCTCCGCCGGAGTCAGCCGGTAGTCCGCAGGCAGCACACGCAGCCGCTGCTCATCGAGTTCCGGCACCAGCTTGGACACCAACAGCTTGCGCCACAGGGCATCGAGTCGCACCCTGGGCAGCAGATCGGCCACAGCTTCGTTGATGACCTGCCGCGTGTAGGCCATGACGCTTGGATCATCATCGCCTGCTTCCTCCACACGTCGATAACGCAGCGGCTTTCCACCCGGATTAAACGGCTTGATCCGTTCGTCCCGCACCAGCTCGGCCAGATCACGCTGGAGCCGCCGTCGCCGCGCGCCGGGCGAGGAATCCCGGCCGTACTCATCCGCCAGCTGATCCTCCAAGCGACCGACATCCGGACAGCCCTCTCGCGCCGTCCGCGGTGGCGGAATCCTGTCAAACAGCGCCTGCAAGCGCTCGATACGCTCGAAATGGGTTGCACTCATGCCGGAGACTCTCATGGCTGAAGATGATGACATGAGTATAGGACAGACTCTGACGCAATAGGGAAAGCTGCCGCCATTCCCCTTCCGCAGTGATGCAGTAAATGCGAGACTCGCCGACATTGAGCGCGCTGAAGTGCCCGTCGCGCCATTGCAGCAGCGCGAGCGTGGTGGCGCTGGGGTTGAGCGAAGTGCGCGGCGATAGATGTCGGCACAGTCGCGGGTGGATGGATCGGCGTAACGCACGCGGACCGGTCCAGCCGTCCTGGAGTTGGTCGAGCGCGCTTGCCTGGTCTTCGTCGGCGGGATCCATTGTCATGTCTCGCAGAACCCTGCTGGCCAGTTGCGGCTTGAAGCTGGCCGCGACGCCATCGGCGACCGCGCAGATCCCGCCATCGGATGCGATCGATTCAGCCCGTGGTAGGAGATCCAGCGCTTGCCAGACTAGGCCCCCAGCCAGCAAAGCATCCTGCTGTTGGCGCGGCCCCAGTCCCCGATGTTGGACCATCGCCAATGCTAGGGGTTGTTTGTTCTGAACAGGCACGATGATGTCTCTCCGGTGCTTGTGACAACCTGCTGCCATCCGCGACCGTCAATCTCCGGCGATGGTCAGCACCAGCACACGGCGTCCAGGGCGACAATTGGAATTGGGAAACACGGGCGCCATCGGCCGGGCTGTAGTCGGCAGGCGCTCACTGAGGCGATCCATGAACTCAGTGAACTCCTGGATGTTGCAGTCGTAATCGCCATAGAGAAAAGCCATGGCACCCTGGGGTCGTTTGGGTTGCAGTGTCTGCCATAGACGGTCAAACGCCCGGTTACAACGGTCGAGCTGATTCCAGAATGTCGCCGCGCTGCGCGCCTGCGCACCCGCGCTCCTGCCTACAGGGCTTCATGTATATCGCCAATGTCAAAGCCAATCGGGCTTCGCTCCAGGTACAGCAGTCCCATGGTCAGGCGCAGTAGGCTAATTTGCCGCAGGATCCAGCGTTGCGGGAGGATGTCGATCACGGCGCCAAATGACGGAGTCCAGACCTCCCAATATCGCCCCAAAAGGCCCCTGATTTTTGGACAGCGCCCAAAGCGGCACCGCATCAAAGCGGCGCGTCGCAAACCTCGATGCGCAGCCACTTCCCCCCGGGAGCGGTAATCGCTCAGGGTGCTGACATCGACGCGCTCGGGTAACTGATCGCGTTCGTCCTTCAGCCGCGCCAGCTCCGCCTCGGCGGCGGCGATCTCCGCGGCGATGCGCTGGTGTTTGCTGTTCGCGCGCAAGGTCCCGTCTTTCTTGATCCCAGGCTTGCACTTGGTTTGTTGCTTGTAGAGGCGGTTGAGCTGGGTCTTGATGGCTTGGCATTGTGCATCGATGGCCTTGATCGCCGGATTGGCAATGTCCTGTTTCTCGCTCTCACTCACCCCAAATCCCGGATGGTAATGATAGGGGTGACGCTCCTGGAGGTGCTTGAAGGACTTCTCCGAGGCGCCCCAGCGACTGAGCATGGCGGTGGCGATCGCCACCGGCGTTAGCCCCAGGGCGCCATCCCAGCACACCACACTGGTGCGATGCCCGGTGCGCAGATTCCAGATGACGACCCGGCGCAGTTTGAACGTTGGCTCAGACTCCGCTGCGCAGGGCGCGGGCTTCAGGGGATCGGTGCAGGCCTTCTCCTCCTCGAGCAGCCGGTACTCGGTCCCGTTCAACGTGAGCGTCTCGGTAAAGCTCCCCGCCTCCAACCCACGCAAGCGCGCCGCATCGGCGTTCTTCTCCCAGGTCACAAAGGGCGTGTCGGTGGCGACCAGGGTGGAGAAGAACTCCAGCCCGTCGCCTTCGCGGTCAAACACCTGCAAAGGCATCACGCCCAATCCCTGCTCACGCGCATACTCGCCCAAGGCGAGAATGCGCCCGCGCAGATCGCCTTTGCCTTCCTGAATCTCAAAGCACACCACCCGCCCGCGCGCATCGCAAGTGACCAGATTGGTCTGCCCGGGCGTGGGCATGCGCCGCTGGGTATGGTAGCTGGCATGAACCTTGTGCATGCCGGTATAGGGCAGCAGATGCCCATCGGTGAACCACACATCCGTGCCGACCAAGCCGCGCTGGAGCTGGTCGTCGGAAAACGCCGCCACCAGCACGGCGGCGCGGCCATGCTTGGCGACCTCATGGAACCAGCCCCAAAGGGTTTCCAGGCACGCCAAGGTGCCAATCCCCAAGATCCGCCCGGCCTCGTCACGGCGCACGTGCTTGAGCTGCTCGATGGAGCGGATGTTACAGACACCCATGAGGGCGAAGACCATGAACAGCTTCCAGCCGTTGCCGAACAGGCGCATTACCCCGCTCAACCAGTGCCATTGGCTGATCAGGACCATGAGGATGGGGAAGATGCCGGCATAGCGGCTTTCTTCCCAGTCATGGTTCTGGGCATAAGGACGCTCGCTTGCCACCACCTCGGTCGGCTGCGATTGAGGTGGTGTCGCCTGCGCGCCAGCCAGGGCCGCACTCAGGGTTTCTTCGATCGCCGGCTCTTGGAGTTCATAGGTCGCCTCCCCGTCCCAGTCCAGCTCGGCCTGTGCCTCACCTTCGGCCTGCTCACGCTTGGCGCGGCGCAGCGCTTCGAGCTCGCGGGCCTTGGAGCCAGGACGGTGCTTGTTGACGTTGAGATGGCGATGGAGTTCCTCGTCCTTGCTTTTCGCGGGACTGTAGCCGTGCAAGAGTCCCTGCACGCCGAATTCCCGGTAGCTCTCGCGGTAGTTGTGCAGGGTCTGGCGACTGAGCTGCAAGGCATCGGCCAAGCGGCTCTGATTGACGCCTTTTTGCATCAGTTCCACGGCCAAGAGGCGACGTTCGGCTTTGTCGCGCAGGTTGACTTGTTTGATCGGGGTGCCGCGATGGTAGAGCGTGCCGAGCGCGCGCGGGCCATGGGGCAGATGCAGTGCATAGCCACCACCAAGCTCGAAACGCACCGCGCGATCCAGCGCACCCGCCGGCTCGGCAAGCAACTCGATTTGGGTCACCAGGGAAGCTCCTTCAGAGGGGTAAAACCACTTCACCCGATCATGCCAAGATTTCTTTTATTTTTCCAGATTTATTTTGATATAAAACGGTTATCTGATTCAGCGTTTGTCCAAATAACGCCTTTTTGACGTCGGGCGGAAATGTCCAAAAAACGTCGGGTAAGACGGAGATTCAAGCGCTTACGTGGGAGGAAAAATCTGGACCTGGGAGGTCTGGACATAGAGATTCTAGTGCGCCAGGCGGCGGCGGATCGCGCCAGCCTAGCCTATCTGGCCCAACAGACCATCCAATTGCCCACCGGCGAGCGCGTGCCCCTGGATGCGGTGGCCAGCGTGCGCGAACAACGCGATTGGGCGCGCATCACCCGCATTGATGGCCAACGCAGGGTGACGTTGCAGGCCGAAGTCGATGCCCGCCAGGCCAGCGGTCAGGCGATTGTGGCCGATCTGCGGGCGCGCTGGCTGGACGACTTCCAGGCCCGGCATCCCGAGGTGCGGGTGAGCTTCGAGGGGCAGTTGGCGCGCTCAGCGGAGACCGATGGCTCAATCCGGCGCGGGCTGCTGATCAGGCTGCTGCCGCTGCTCGCCGAGACCAGCACCCAGGCCGACGCCATCAAGCCGCTGGTGGTCTCGGTGGTGTTCGGGCTGCTCAGCGCCACGGTGTTGGTGCTGCTGGTTCTGCCGGCGCTCTATGTGGTGTCGGCGGACTGGGGGGGGGGTGGGTGGCCGGCAGGAATCAAACGAAGCCGGTCACTGATGCTTGACTTCCCCCTTCCCCCTTCTATCTTCCCCCTTCCCCCTTCTCCACTGGCCACCCGGCCTGGCGCCATTCCGGCAGGCCGTTTTCCAGTCGGCGGGCGTTGAACCCGGCCTGGCGCAGGCGGGCGACCGCATCGAAGGAGAGCACACACCAAGGGCCGCGGCAATAAGCGACGATCGCGCGCTCGGGCGGCAGGTCGGTTAGATGATCCTCAAGGGCGTCGAGCGGCACATTGAGCGCACCCGGGACATGGCCTTGGGCGTATTCCTCGGCCGGGCGCACGTCGATGACCGTCACCAGACCAGCGCGCACCCGATCAAGCAAATCCGCCGCCGGCAGCGGTTCCAGATCGTCGCGGGCGCGCAGATAGCTGACCAGTAACTCACCCACAGCGCGGTGACGACTTTCGGCCAAACCCCGCAAGGCCGCCACGGCCGCTAGCACCTGGTCGTCAGCCAGCCCGTAGCGCACATGCTGGCCATCGCGCCGCGCCTGTGCCAGCCCGGCGGCCTTGAGCTGCTGCAAGTGCTTGGAGGTATTGGCGACACTCAGCCCCGAGAGGCGCGCCAGTTCATCGACAGGACGCTCACCCTGGGCGAGATAGTCGAGCAATTCCAGCCGCGCAGCGCTACCGAGGGCGCGGGCGATGCTGGCGAGTTGCTCAAACAGTGCTTGTTTGGGGGGGGACATGGGAAGAAGTTTGAAGTTTGAAGAGGAAAGTTTGAAATTGAAGGGCTGAGCTTGGTATGTGCGTTGTCTCGCTCCATCTGCGAGATTTCAACCTTTGTTTTCTGTTTGGCGCGCCATGCTTGATACCCTCCCGCATCTCCAACCCGGCGATTTTCCGTCCATCCTGCGCGAGCAGCCCTTGACCCTGCAAGTCAATCTCGGGTGGCTGTGCAATCAGCAGTGCCGGCATTGTCACGTCGGCGCGGGGCCGAAGCGGCGGGAAATCATGGATCGGGATACCCTGGAACTGGTCATGGCCACGCTTGAGCGCGGTGATTTCCAGACGCTGGATTTGACTGGCGGCGCGCCCGAGCTGAACCCTGGCTTTCGTGATCTGGTGTGTCATGCGCGCGCGCTCGGGCTCAGAGTAATTGATCGCTGCAACCTGACGGTGCTGAGCGAACCCGGACAGGAGGATCTGGCCGACTTCCTCGCCGATCAGGGCTGTGAGCTGGTTGCCTCCTTGCCCTGTTATCTGGAAACCAATGTCGATGCCCAGCGCGGGCGCGGGGTGTTCGAGTCCAGTCTGACCGGTCTGCGCCGACTGAACGCATTGGGTTATGGCGATCCGACCAGTGACCCGAACAGCGCGCTGGTACTAGATTTGGTCTTCAACCCCCAGGGGCCGGAGCTGCCGCCACCCCAGGCGGAGCTGGAGGCGGATTATCGGCGGGAGTTGTTCGACAAATTTGGCATTCGCTTCAACCGGCTACTGACCCTAGCCAATCTGCCGGTGGGGCGCTTTGGCAGCTTGCTGTTATCGACCGGCGCCCTCGAGGGCTACATCGAACGTCTGCGGGCCGCTCATCGCGCGGAGAATCTGGCCAATGTGATGTGCCGCTCGCTGATCAGCGTCGATTGGCAGGGCTGGTTGTACGACTGCGATTTCAATCAAATGCTGGGGCTGCCGCTGGGCGGGACCAAGTGGGATGCCGAGCGCCCGCATCTGCGCGATCTGCCCAACCGCGCGCTCGTCGGCGCGCCCATCGCGGTGGCCAATCACTGCTATGGCTGCACCGCCGGGCAGGGATCGAGCTGCGGCGGCGCTCTGTCCAGAAGTTTCTGATGCCGGCCACCGCTGGAGCGGCCCAGTCCGTGCGCCTTTCCATCATTACGCCGACGCTGAACGAAGCCTCGGCGATCTCCGCACTGCTGGGCGATTTGGCCCCGCTGCGCGCCGCCGGCCACGAACTAATCCTGGTCGATGGCGGCAGCAGCGACGCCACCCGGGCGCTGGCCGAGCCGCTGGTGGATCGGCTGCTCGACGCGCCGCGCGGGCGCGCCGCACAGATGAATGCCGGCGCCCAGGTTGCCACCGGCGAGCTGCTGTGGTTTCTGCATGCCGACAGCCGGGTACCGGCCGCCGCTGCCGAGGCGCTACTCGCCGCCGCTCGGGCAGGGGGGCGCCCAGGGATGCGCCCAGTGGTGCGCTGGGGACGTTTTGATGTGCGGCTATCCGGGCGCCATCCGCTGCTGCGGGTGATCGAGCGCGCGATGAATCTGCGCTCCTGCCTGAGCGGAATCGCCACCGGCGATCAGGGCCTGTTCGTCACCCGCGCGGACTTCACCGCCGTGGGCGGTTTTCCCAACATCCCGCTGATGGAAGACATCGCTCTGTCGCGACGCCTGCGCCGGCTGGCGCGACCCCTGTGCCTGCGCCCGGCCTTGATCACCTCCAGCCGACGCTGGGAATCGCGCGGGATTCTGCGCACCATGGTGCTGATGTGGCGGCTGCGGTTGGCCTATGCCCTGGGCGCTGATCCGGCACGGCTGGCGCGGTTGTATCGGTGATCAGCGCATGCGCTCGGGTTGCACACTAATCGTATTTGCCCGCGAGCCGGTACCGGGTCGGGTCAAGACCCGCTTGATTCCGGCGTTGGGCTCCGAAGGTGCGGCGCGCCTGTACCGGCGGCTGCTCGGCATGGCGTTGCAGGCTGGAAGCGCGAGCGCTTGCGCGCGCCTCCAGCTCTGGTGTGCGGGAGTGGAGGATCAGGCTGGAGATGCCGGCGATGCGAGCAGCCTCTGCACGCGCCTCGCCGCCGCTCATGGCTTCAGCTTCCATCCTCAGCCCGAGGGCGATCTCGGCACGCGCATGGCCGCCGCGCTGGACGCCGCCCTGATCGAGAGCGACCGCGCGGTGCTGATCGGCAGCGATTGCCCGGATTACGCGCCAAACTATCTCGACGCTGGCTTCGCGGCTTTGGACGACCATGACGCCGTACTCGGCCCAGCCGCCGATGGTGGCTATGTGCTGATCGGCTTGCGCCGCCCGGCTCCCGAGCTGTTCACCGGCATCACCTGGGGCAGCGCCTCGGTGCTGACGGAAACCCAGGTCGCGCTCCGAGAAGCCGGCCTCAACTGGTTTGAATTGCCAACCCTGCGCGATCTCGACTGCCCCGCAGACCTCGGCCACTGTCTCGACCTGCTTGATCATCGTTAAGGGGATCACCAACAAGAGGGCAACCCATTGAATACGCACAACCAGCTGGTCTTCGTTTACAACGCCGATAGTGGCCTCTTTAACACAATGGCCGACATCGGCCACAAACTTTTCTCACCCGCGACCTATTCTTGTGACCTGTGCGCCATCACTCATGGCCTGCTGAGCGAGCGCGCCGAATGGCGTCGCTTCATTGAGTCCCTGGGCGCGCCTTGCGAGTTCCTGCATCGCGATCAGTTTCGCGCGCGCTTCCCCGATGCGCGGGCGCCTCTCCCGGCGATCTTCCGTTGGTGCGAAGGGCTGCTTTTACTCTGCGCCGACGCGACGGCCATTGCCGCCTGCGAATCGCTTGCGGATCTTCAGGCGCTGATCCTGGGGCACTGCCTGGACGAGCGCTAAACCAAGAGCGATGTGGTCGAGTCAGACGAACCCTAGGTGGCTTTCTCGCGGTCTGTCTGCGCCGGCCTGATGCCGAATGGCATTTCCGGGCAACTGGTGCTGGCCAAGCTCGGGCGACTATAGTGGACCCCAATTTTAGGACAGTCATTTAAGTTAGCCCCGTCTCATCTGAGAAGGCCTGGAAAATACCTGGAGAGAGCAGATCAGCGAGAGACAACGCAAGACCTTCACTGCCGCATTTCCCTCATTCCCACGCTCCAGCGGGCCGAGACGCGACACTGGAGGGTGGGAGCCAGAGACACGAGAACCGCTCCTACTCCTCCCCATCGTAGGAGAAGATATCGATCTTGCGCTCTAGGCCCATGATGTGTTGCATGAGCCTGGGGGAGATTTAGCTGGTGGCGACCATGAGCGATGGCTCGACGCCTTCGCGCGCCCGGTAATCATCGGCACTCTAATAGATGCGGTCGATGTCTTTGGCATGCATGCGCGAGGTGATTTCGAGCAGGATATGTTCGCCGTTGCGGATGATGACATCGGCCTGACGGTCACCATAGTCGCCCTCGCGCACCTCGATGCCATCGATTTTGGACAATACGGCATGAATGGTGGCGCGAAAGGTGCCCTCGTTATAGATGCCCCAGCGCCCGCCGAAAGCGGCGATTTGGTCGCCGACGTATTTGAAGCCCGCGGCCATTTGTTGGCGAGTTCTACCACCCTGGTCTCGGTGCGCTGCTGGGCGCGTGCGAGTTCTTGTTGAGCGTGGGCGAGTTCAGCCACCACGGCTTTGAGCTCGGTGAAATCCTGGTGAGTCACGGGTGATCCAGTCACGCGCTTGTCAATCATGGCCATGACTTGCTGGCGCATGGTGGGGGTTAGCTCTGTTGAGTGTTCGATGATCATGTCAGGCGGTATCCATGTTCAAACAGGCTTTGCACGGAAGCAAAGAGAATCTTGTCACGGCAGCGGGCTTGGTGGCAAGGCTCACCGATTCTCTATGTGCCCATCAATAGCATTCCGCAGTCAGTCCTCGCACGCGAATACGACAACCCCGTCGTGGCCGTGCACGGCTCAGGTTCAGCACCACAGGCAATCAACGAGCGAAACCGAGCAGCGCCGTTAAGTACCACCAACCTCCGGAAGCACCCTTGGCACCGGCCTGGCCCCCCCCCGCGCCCTAGCTCCAACGCTCCAGCTCGGGAGCACCTCCGGAACCGCTCCAGGGCTTCTTTCCAGGGGCTGTCGTAGTCGGGTTTGTCGGCTGGTGTCAGCAGCTTGGGTGTCGGCTGTCATGAGGGGACTTTAGCCGATTGGGAGACGACAGGTGAGGGGTAGGTGCTGGTCGGAGGGAATTGAGTATATGTCCCCGGGATTAGGAATTGGCATAGATGTCCCCGGAATTCCGGAGAATAATTCAACCCTGGCCCCTTTGATGGTTCCGGTCATCGCTGATCGTCGCACAACGCTGCC
The DNA here is from genome assembly GCF_036208045.1 of Thiorhodovibrio winogradskyi. Lineage (NCBI taxonomy): Bacteria > Pseudomonadati > Pseudomonadota > Gammaproteobacteria > Chromatiales > Chromatiaceae > Thiorhodovibrio > Thiorhodovibrio winogradskyi. Next base: position 4,661,069 of record NZ_CP121472.1, read on the forward strand.
CGCCACTGCAGAAATGAATTCGACCCTGGCCCGTTAGATTCTGGCCCGTTAGATTGCGTTAGTGATCTCGGCGCTGCTTGGCCAACCAGGCTTCGATGGTGGCGGAATCAAGCCCCTTGAGCCGCTCCTCCGGATCATAGCGATTGAGCACCTCCTCCGCATCAAGCCCCTTGAGCCGATCCTCCGGGGCGTAACATTGCAGGACTTCTTCAGGGTCAAGCTCGCTCAGCGCGCCTTTGAGCCATTCGCGGGCATCGCGGTGCATGTCTTCTTGTGTGTAGGCCATGTATCCTTCTCCCAGGCGAAAATACCCAATGAGATTGTGCAGGTGAATGCCGATGTCGCTGTGCGAGCGATAACTGGCAAAGGCCGCGCGCCACTGTGCTTCATCCGTGGCGAACAGGCCCCAGGGCGCGTTGCGCGGGTGGGGTTCGAGTTGGTTAATCACCACCAGACGCATGTCGCGGGTGCCAAAGCGCAGGTGATAGATTCCCGCTTTCTCGGTCTTTTGACAACTGCCAGATCGCAATTGTTTGACCAGTTGGCGCGGAAAGCGGGTGGCGATGGCGTAGCAGCGGAAGTCCTCAGCCGGTAATAGCCGGTAGGCTTCCTTGGGCTCCTCCAGCGGTTGGTCTTTGCCTGACTGGCGCTTGCGCAGGGCGCGCAGGGAGGCGACTTTGCGGTAGGTGACGGAATGACTCAGCAGTTCTTCGGCAAACCAGGCGCTGAAGGGCTCGTCGGCGGCTTTGAAGCTCAGCAGGTTGTGCTTGGTCAGGTCTTCCAGTCCATCCGGGCAGTCGTCGGCGGGTCTGCTTGTTGCCTGCGGGGATTGCCCCTGTTCGATGATAAGCACATCCAGGCGCTGGCTACGCAGGGCGAGTTCTTCTTCAGTGCTGACCTGATAGGGCAAACCGATCAGGGCATCGGCTAGGGCTTGGCCGAGAAGTTTGTGCCAGGGGATGCGTTGGTCGCGATTCATGGCTGATAGCGGAACCTTAGAGTGTCAACAACACCAATTTCCTGAATCAAGAGTCGCGTTCGGCGTTGTATCACTTCAGCGATAAATTGGAACTGTGTTGTCAAGAAAAAACCGCCAATACCAAATCAAGCTAATTCGAGCCAGGCCCTAATTGTTACAAACAGCGATTTTCCTCTTGCATCGCGGGACGGATCATATATGTCCCCACAAATTGCACAAAAATTAAAGCGACACTGGCCCCATAAATTTGCAGTGATGAGGCAGGGAAATTGAGTAAACTGTCCCTGAAACTTGGACTGAAACTTGGAACAGCGGGTTTTCGTCACCGCGCCTGACTGCCATGCCTCAATGGCGCTCCTCGGCGCCGAGCAAATCCTCAACACTGGTCGCATCGAAAATGCCATCAAGCCAGCGCTCAAGCTGTGCCTCGGGGGCGGAGGTGATGCGCTGCGTGGCCCAGGGTTGCAATGGGCCGAAGCGGCGGGTTAGTTGGCGGTGCAAGGTGTTGGCTTGGCCCTCCGCCTTACCATCTTTCTTGCCCTTGGCAAAGATTGACTGATACGCCTTCGTCTCTTCGATCGGTGTCACCAGATTCAACATCGTCCAAATCTCCTCTTCGCTTTTGTCTTTGTAGCGCTCGAAAAACCAAAACTCCAGGACATTCGACAGCGTCTCGCGGATGTCTTCCGCTAGCGGCGCTTGCTGGATGCTCTGCCACAGCGCCGGGGCGCGTTCGCTCAGTTCGGTATCGCTGTCCATCATCAGGGGCGCGAACACCACCACAAAGGGGTTGTCCGGCTCGCGTTCGATCAACTGGCGTAGGAAGGTATCGAAGGCGACACACTGAATCGGCGAGCCTGGCGCATGCACCCAGCTTGGGTGCTGGGGGATGTCGGCGGCATGGAGAAACACGGCGATGCCCAAGACTTCCCGCTCCGGGTGTTCTTCCCCGTAAAGGCCGATTTTGCTGTTTAAATTGTAGAGCGCCTTGGCCGAGGGCTGGGCTTGGAATTCGACGACATAGGTCGGCCCGTCATGACCCTCGGGCGCGACTAACCCGTCGATCCGGCGTTCGATGTCTTTGAGGGTGAGCGAGCAGACGCTGTAGGGGCCTTGGAGTTCCATCCCTCCAGTGAGCACCCGGAAGGCTTCGGGGCCACTGCGCAAGAATAGGTAGATGGGGTGGTCGGTTTTCATCCGGCGCTGGTCGGGTGTTTCTCTGCAATCGATTGAAGGTCTCGCGTGCAGCATAGCAAAACTTGTCCAAACGAAATAAGCAGGCAACGACGATTAGGAAGCCCGGGTGGTCATCGGCATTCACCTGCCCGACTTCGATCTGTTCAAAGAAGAGCATGGAGACAAAGATGACACCCTCCGGCGCTTCGACAGCTAGAATCACCAGCATGCCCGCAGCCTCGGGCACCTCATGAAGCTACCATCCGCGCAACGCTCCTTGGATACTGGCCACGCCCGCCCAGCCGAAAAAACCACTCCTGGTCAGCACAACCCCCGCTTTATCGGCCAAAAGCCCCCGTCGGTCCCTGGCACCCTGTTCAAGTTGCATGCCTTTGCTAAGCTTTCTAGGCGAAGGGATGTTTTTGGTGCTAGGCTGGTTAAGAACTTTTTTCAGGATTTTCAGGGAAAAGATCTGAACAGCGACCGGATGGTGAGGCCGTCCAAGAGAACACTCACCACGCCTTGGGCACAAAGCGCGCGTCATTGCGAATCTCCATCGCGTTGCCAGACTGAGCGAGCACAAATAAGCCACTGCGATAAGCCTGTCGACCGACCTGATCCGGCACCACCATGCCGGCCACGGCGCCGAGAAGCTGATAACCGCTATACTGAGGAAAGCACCCCTTGAAAATCGCGAGCAGTTCAAGATGGTCTTTCACATCATCGCCGCTCAGATGCGATTTGCACTCGACCGCAACCGCCACCTCGCGGTTGACGGCCAGCAGATCCACCTCGGCAATGACCTGCCCGTTGTCGTCATAGGCGGTCATGTTCGGCATCACCTGATGCACGGGCAACTGGCGCTCGCGCAATAGCCGCAACACGCCGGGACGTACCATCTCTTCGACAAACTCACCCAGGCGATTTCCCTGTCGCCCCAGTGCCTTGTTCACTTCCTGAATCTGGCGATCCGTTTCCTTGGACATCTCCTGAAACTTGCGCTCAGACTCCTTGGATATTTCCTGAATCAGGCGATCGGTTTCTTGGAACCTGAGACCCGTTTCCTTGAGCTGGCGGTCCGTCTCCCGAAACAGATTCAGGATTTCTTCGTAAGTCACAGACATGGCGAAATGCTCCGCAATCGATTGAAGATCTTGCGTGTAGTATCAACGACAATGACTGAACAGCGACCGGATCGCGAGCCAAGCCTGAGGCACGTCAGCGCATGGCTTGAGCGAGCCGCCTGGCATCCATTCCGCACGGAGTCAGCATCAGGGGGATGTTGCCGTTGCCGAGGGAGCAGGCTTGTTGGGAACTGGATGTTTGAGCGTTCATGGTGTGAATAGGTATCGGTATAGGCAGTGGCGGGATGCGGGGAATCCATGAACGTAAATATTAATTCGAACCAGACCCCTTTGATTCTCTTTAATTACTGAACACCAGCTACGCATGTATCGCCGAGAGCGCTTCAGGGTTGGCCTCGACGATCTTGAGCAAAGCCCGGGCAGGACCTGCCGGACGAACTCGGTGCTGCTCCCAGTTCTGCAGCGTCTTGGGCTTGACGCCGATCAGATAGGCAAAACGGCTCTGCGACAGCCCGGTGCGCTCGCGGATCGCCTTGACGTCGGGATCGGGAAATTCCAGGACGCGCAAGCCAGCCACCTTCTCGCCACGCATATGGCGGCCCATGTCACGCACACTGTCCAGCAACTCGTCGAACTGTTTGTCATTCATCTCGAATCTCCGCTTGCATCACATCAGACAACCGCCGCAACTGATCCTGTGTCAGGTCGGCAGCGACATTCTTCGCGTAGGCATAGAGCAAGTAGGCACCGCTCCTTGCTCACTCAGTGGTCTTTGATTCCACCTACTGTCACCGAAATTCCTTAATTACTCATTGTGGCATTTCGATGAGTCGAATACTGAGTAACCAAGGATTTTGCTACAGCGTCTATAAGAAAAACGGGTGAAAAGCAGTCGGCAGGATACAGATAATCCTCTCCTTCCTCATCAATAACGCGAATTTCTTGATGCTTCTCCGCCTCTTCATCAGGTAACGATTGATATATTTTCCACCTTTCGAGAGACTCTTCGTTTCCCCGATTATCAACGCAGACAACAAGCCATTTTCCGTCAAAATGATCGATCATCATCACCCCTCATAAATAATGCTTAACTTTAATATGCTTCTTTCCAATACCATGCGCTTCAAACCAAAGAATTTCACATAATCGAACTGAATTATCGGAAAGTCGAACTTCGGCAATACCTTTCATTTTTCTCCAATTACCACGCCCATGGAGTTTTTGAAGTTTCTTTCTAATTTTTACCGAGGAGCCTTTTGCAATGACTTCGATATTTTGAATGGCGCCTACTATTTCTCTGATTTGCATGATAATTGATACGGCAACTCCTTTTAGCCCTGCGAATTAAATCGAACCTGGCCCAATTTGCCTATTTTCGTTCTAAATTTGTGCGCGAAATAACTCAATCCAGACCGCTTTTTTCCGCACTTTTTTCTGTCCCCGGAACTCAGAGGCGCGAGCCCCGGGGGCTGGATAGTGGGGGCCGCGGTCAGGAGGGATCAGTGTGAGGAGTTAAGCATATTGTCCCTTGAATTCAGGTAGCGCGCCTCGCTTGAGCCGGGTTGGTTGGGCGGCTTCAGTCCCGTGCCGGCACATCCTCGAAGATTTCCGCCATTGGCAGCTCCAACTCCAGGCACTCGAACCGGCAGGCGGTGGTCTTGTGGCAGTCTTGCAGCCGCCAGTCGCCCTGATCATGGCGGCGGAAGTGTTCCAGCCGGCGTGCTTCGATGTCCACCATTACGTACTCGCGCAAACTAGGCAGCAGTCGGTAAGCGGCCGCTTTGGCCCCGCGGTCAAACGCCGAGGTACCCGCCGACAGCACCTCAATGATCAGCCGCGGGTATTGCAAAAAAAGCTCGGCGGCATGATCGCGCGCATCGCAGGACACCATGACATCCGGATAAAAGAACGCCTCCGCGGCGGCGACCCGGAGTTTCATGTCCGACACATAGGTTCGACAGGAGCTGCCGCGCAGGCGGTGTTTGAGCGCAGACGCCAGATTCAGTGTGACCAACACATGATCCTGGCGCGCACCAACCATGGCGAAGGCCTCGCCGCGATAAAACTCATGCTTGTCGGCTTGGTCTTGTTCCCAAGCAAGATAGGCTTCAGCATCGAAGGGCAGTTGTTCGGCAAGTGCTGACATGGGCAAGTTCCTGATGAATTGCAACTAAAATTTCTTGCATGAAAGCATAGCAAACCCCCCGCCCCAAGGCGTTGGGAGCGGGGTTGGAAATCAACATTAAGGAATCGCAGCGCAGAGCGAGGCGCAATTGGCAAGCATCGGTAATCTGGGTCGGCTCGAAGAGCTGGCCGATGACTGCGTGCTTTGTGCCGACGCCGAAGCCTGGCTAGCGAAGTTGCGCGCTGCGACCGAGTTGTGATCCGGGAATCGAAGGTGCCAGGGGAATCAAAGGTGCCGCAGTTAGCCGCGCCATCGGTATCGCTCAATTCAAGCCCCAGCCAGCCGTCTTTCGAGATGGCCGCAGGCTTCAAATTCACCCGGTTATGCCCCCCGGCAAGCCGAGTTTCTAAATCCGCAACAGAAACGGCAACGCAACGATCACCAGGCCAATACCGCTGCTGATCAAGGCGACCAGCGCGATGAACTGGTGATCATGGCGCTTGAGCATGGTGTCGAAACGCTTGTCCATCTGCTCAAAGCGCTTATCAACTTGTTCAAAGCGCTTATCAACTTGCTCAAAGCGTTTGTCCACTTGCTCAAAACGCTTATCCATGTCCTCGCGCATTTCCTCAAAGCGCTTGTCGACCCGCTCGAAGCCTTCCCGCATCAACTCGCGCTGGTGCTTCAGCTCCTCTTCCACCCGTACCATCCGCTCGCGCAGTTCGATCTCATAGACAACCGGTGGCTTGCCGAGACTCTGCTCGGCCAACCAGAGGCTGATGTTGTCCTTGACGAACTCGCCAATGCGCTGAAAATCTTCCTGAGCCAGGGCCATGTGCTTGCCTCCCGTGTTGCCAGTGACTACTGTTGCGCGCTGCACTGAATTTTAGCCCATTCAGTCTCTGGACAATACAAACCGATCAGCGGCATGCTGTCTCTGAACAACGATGGATGGAAATCGAGGGCCGAACAGCCATGATGATCGAACCCAACACCGAACTCACCCCGGTCATGCGTCAGCAAGTCATGGCCATGATCGACAAGCGCGTGACCGAAACCCCCGTCACACACGAGGATTTCACCGAGCTGAAAGCCGTCGTGGCTGAACTCGCCCGCGCCCAACAGCGCACCGAGTCCCGAATCGAGGACCTCGCCCGCGCCCAACAGCGCACCGAGTCCCGAATCGAGGACCTCGCCCGCGCCCAACAGCACACCGAGTCCCGAGTCGAGGAACTCGCCCACCAGATGTCCGCGGGCTTCAAACAGCTAGGCGACCAGATCGCCGCGCTTGGCGGGCGCTGGGGCATCTACAACGAAGGCACCTTTCGTGCCACCATTCATGCCGTGCTCACCAAAATCGACGGCATCGAGGTGCGCGAAGGCTACTATGGCGACCGTCAGGTCGATATCATCATCCGCAACGGCGAACATATCCTGCTCGAAATCACCTCGCGCATGCACGCCAAAGACATCGAGCGGCTCTACCAGAGCGCCGACGACTACCGCGCGCGCGAAGGCGTCGAGCCCCAACTCATGGTCGCCACCAGCTACATCGCCCCCAAACTCATGCAGCGCATCATGGGCCTGGAACGCAAAATCGACATCTTCTCCTACGACGGCGACGAATAAGTCACCTCACCCGGTTATCGCCCCGGCAAGCCGAGTTTCTAAATCCGCAACAGAAACGGCAACGCAACGATCACCAGGCCAATACCGCTGCTGATCAAGGCGACCAGCGCGATGAACTGATGATAATGGCGCTAGAGCATGGTATCGAGCACCGAATGGCCAAGCCGCGCTCAGTGTCGCCCAAGCAACCGCTGAACCGATGAAAGGTCAAGCGATCCGACCAGTCATCAAGAAAAATCGACCGCTCATCGTGATCCTGCCCGGCTCGTCGCCAGACAACCCCGTTGATCCGCGAATCCCTGGACGCAGCGAGGTCCTCTGCTAAGCTCAAAGAAAGCATCGAGGCACATCAAGGGCACCAGCCTTAGCCGGTGGCGGCTTGACGGATTCACAATGGCGGTCGACTCGGCGAACCAGTTCAGACTTCGGCAAACAGGAACTGCAAGGGCACCGCTGATTGCCGCGCAATGAGAGGAAGTCGCCGTTGAGAGGGGCTGTGGTATGACAGCTATTGCAATCAGTGACAAACGGCAGCGTGCTTCGTGATTCGGGGTGTTGAGTTATGCGTGACAAGCGAATGACGGTTTTTTTTTGGGATGGTTGGATAGAACTATTTGGTCCTTTTGATTATTTTTTTATTAAGGGGGCGCAGCAAGGGAATACAGTAAACTGTCCCCGTAATTCCATGATAATTGATACGGCAACTCCTTTTAGCCCTGCGAATTAAATCGAACCTGGCCCAATTTGCCTATTTTCGTTCTAAATTTGTGCGCGAAACAACTCAATCCAGACCGCTTTTTTCCGCACTTTTTTCCGTCCCCGGAACTCAGAGGCGCGAGCCCGGGGGCTGGATAGTGGGGGCCGCGGTCAGGAGGGATCAGTGTGAGGAGTTAAGTATACTGTCCCTTGAATTCCTGCTCATTCGCTAACATCTGTCGAAATAGGTTGTGTATCTGCCGTATTGGTGAGTATCCCCAAGGCATCATCCTTGCTGGTTGATGCGGCGATCTCGCGCAAATGCGTCATGTAGAGTATCTGCTCGCGAATCAACAGGCCCTCGTGGATGAGTTCGGCATATAGGCGACTTTCAGAGACCCCTAAGGCTTCGGCCAGTCGCTTGGCACGAACACGTTCATCTTCATGGATTCTTAATGGGAAAGAGAGCTTGCTCATCGTTACCACCTAATGTGTCAAGGATCGTATCAACTGTCCTGGTGTCCAGAGGGCAATTTGCGGAAAGCGAAGTTCTGACTGTTCAAAATCTTTCAGGTTATGTGTCACGATAGAGCAAGGCCAAGCAGCAATAGCAATTTCCAAAATCAACCACTATGGACTGGAAGTCCATAGTATGAGTTGCGACTGAAAGTCGCACTTTCGGTTAGAAACCGACTGAAAGTCGACACTGACTTAAGTCAGTTAAATCATGACTCAAAGTCATTCAACGGTAAAACCATCATCTTGGTGATTCGGATGATCTTCGTGATGTTTCAAATATTCTCGGATCATCTCGTCAGTTACATGACCCGAACTAAATGCTGCATACCCAATTGCCCAAAAATGCCTTCCCCAATAACGCTTACCAAGCTGCGGAAATTCTTCCTGTAATTTGCGTGAGCTACGGCCTTTGAACCATCTAACCAAATCACTTATTGAATATTTTGGCGGATACGATATATACAGGTGAACATGATCTTTGCTCACTGCACCACTGATAATCTGAACGTCGTTTTGCGCACATACTTGTCGAATAATATCACGCGTACGATACCCCACCTCTTTCGTCAATACCGCATAGCGATATTTCGTAACCCAAATTAGGTGAACTTTCAGATCGTGAACTGTATGTGACGATTTTCTGTAAGACCTCATAAATGAGAGTTTACTAAAAGTCTTGCACTAAAGTGCATAGTTTTCACTAAACGGTTGGGACAATAAAGTTGTCATTTTCGTCCTTAAGGTTCGGTCGCCAGAGGTAGCGTATCTCGACTTCCTGAGCGCTTGCTACCAGATGGGCAAGCACCACTTCGATTTCTTCCCAGGCAAGTCCAATCGCTTCCAAGTTGTCTGGGCGACTGAGAACATCCCGATACTCGTAGACCAACTTATGGTGGACAACCAACGGCAAATCTCCCGTCAAGGCCCAACGCACAATCTTGTTGCTGGCTCCATTTCTAGAGCGCAAAGCCGCAACAACGACGTTCGTGTCGAGCAGATATCGCATGGCAGGATGGCGTCCGTTCGCAGGGCGCCTGATCAGGTGAGCGTGATGACAAAAAAGGCCGCGTTCGAAAAGAATTCAAACCCGGCCCGTTTAACCATGCGTTGCCTAAAGAATAGGCCAGGGGTGAATTGAGGACTGCTCTTCGTTCTAAATTTAGTGCGGGAAACAATTCGATCCAGACCCCTTTTTTTCCTCTTGCATGAAAGCATAGCAACCCCCCCGCCCCAAGGCGTTGGGAGCGGGGTTGGAAATCAACATTAAGGAATCGCAGCGCAGAGCGAGGCGCAATTGGCAAGCATCGGTAATCTGGGTCGGCTCGAAGAGCTGGCCGATGACTGCGTGCTTTGTGCCGACGCCGAAGCCTGGCTAGCGAAGTTGCGCGCTGCGACCGAGCTGTGATCCGGGAATCGAAGGTGCCAGGGGAATCAAAGGTGCCGCAGTTAGCCGCGCCATCGGTATCGCTCAATTCAAGCCACAGCCAGCCGTCTTTCGAGATGGCCGCAGGCTTCAAATTCACCCGGTTATGCCCCCCGGCAAGCCGAGTTTCTAAATCCGCAACAGAAACGGCAACGCAACGATCACCAGGCCAATACCGCTGCTGATCAAGGCGACCAGCGCGATGAACTGGTGATCATGGCGCTTGAGCATGGTGTCGAAACGCTTGTCCATCTGCTCAAAGCGCTTATCAACTTGTTCAAAGCGCTTATCAACTTGTTCAAAGCGCTTATCAACTTGCTCAAAGCGTTTGTCCACTTGCTCAAAACGCTTATCCATGTCCTCGCGCATTTCCTCAAAGCGCTTGTCGACCCGCTCGAAGCCTTCCCGCATCAACTCGCGCTGGTGCTTCAGCTCCTCTTCCACCCGTACCATCCGCTCGCGCAGTTCGATCTCATAGACAACCGGTGGCTTGCCGAGACTCTGCTCGGCCAACCAGAGGCTGATGTTGTCCTTGACGAACTCGCCAATGCGCTGAAAATCTTCCTGAGCCAGGGCCATGTGCTTGCCTCCCGTGTTGCCAGTGACTACTGTTGCGCGCTGCACTGAATTTTAGCCCATTCAGTCTCTGGACAATACAAACCGATCAGCGGCATGCTGTCTCTGAACAACGATGGATGGAAATCGAGGGCCGAACAGCCATGATGATCGAACCCAACACCGAACTCACCCCGGTCATGCGTCAGCAAGTCATGGCCATGATCGACAAGCGCGTGACCGAAACCCCCGTCACACACGAGGATTTCACCGAGCTGAAAGCCGTCGTGGCTGAACTCGCCCGCGCCCAACAGCGCACCGAGTCCCGAATCGAGGAACTCGCTTGCGCCCAACAGCGCACCGAGTCCCGAGTCGAGGAACTCGCCCACCAGATGTCCGCGGGCTTCAAACAGCTAGGCGACCAGATCGCCGCGCTTGGCGGGCGCTGGGGCATCTACAACGAAGGCACCTTTCGTGCCACCATTCATGCCGTGCTCACCAAAATCGACGGCATCGAGGTGCGCGAAGGCTACTATGGCGACCGTCAGGTCGATATCATCATCCGCAACGGCGAACATATCCTGCTCGAAATCACCTCGCGCATGCACGCCAAAGACATCGAGCGGCTCTACCAGAGCGCCGACGACTACCGCGCGCACGAAGGCGTCGAGCCCCAACTCATGGTCGCCACCAGCTACATCGCCCCCAAACTCATGCAGCGCATCATGGGCCTGGAACGCAAAATCGACATCTTCTCCTACGACGGCGACGAATAAGTCACCTCACCCGGTTATCGCCCCGGCAAGCCGAGTTTCTAAATCCGCAACAGAAACGGCAACGCAACGATCACCAGGCCAATACCGCTGCTGATCAAGGCGACCAGCGCGATGAACTGATGATAATGGCGCTAGAGCATGGTATCGAGCACCGAATGGCCAAGCCGTGCTCAGTGTCGCCCAAGCAACCGCTGAACCGATGAAAAGTGAAGCGATCCGACCAGTCATCAAGAAAAATCGACCGCTCATCGTGATCCTGCCCGGCTCGTCGCCAGACAACCCCGTTGATCCGCGAAACCCTGGACGCAGCGAGGTCCTCTGCTAAGCTCAAAGAAAGCATCGAGACAGATCAAGGGCACCAGCCTTAGCCGGTGGCGGCTTGACGGATTCACAATGGCGGTCGACTCGGCGAACCAGTTCAGACTTCGGCAAACAGGAACTGCAAGGGCACCGCTGATTGCCGCGCAATGAGAGGAAGTCGCCGTTGAGAGGGGCTGTGGTATGACAGCTATTGCAATCAGTGACAAACGGCAGCGTGCTTCGTGATTCGGGGTGTTGAGTTATGCGTGACAAGCGAATGACGGTTTTTTTGGGATGGTTGGATAGAACTATTTGGTCCTTTTGATTATTTTTTTATTAAGGGGGCGCAGCAAGGGAATACAGTAAACTGTCCCCGTAATTCCTTTAATTGTCTTCAGTTTGATAACGAAATACATCAATCATCTAGTCTTTTACGGCCACAGCACGATTGGAAGGTTCTCGAATAATCAATCTAAACTGACCCTTTGCTGCCCTTTGATGCCATTGTGGTTAATAAAGGCTCCGGGCTATGCGCTTCGGTGTTGATGGCTCGGGTGTCGGCTGCCTGGGGAAAGTTTAGCCGATTAGGTGGCTTGGGTGGGAGAGGGGCGCAAGCCAGAGGGAATTGAGTAAACTGTCCCTGGAATTCAGCTTGTTGGGAACAGGTGTTTGTGCATGGATGGCGAGAATTGGTGTCGGTATAGGCAGTGGCGGGATGTGGAGAATCCATGAACATTAATAGTCATTCGAACCTAAGACCGCTCTGATACGCTTGACCGCAGAGCCGCCGAGATTCGCGCCAACAACAGCTTTGTCACATGAAAGCACCCACGCCCATCACTGCACTTTTCGACGGCTTGAAGGCCAGTGGCTTACCGGCAGTCTCGAAAGGCGCTACACTGCTTGAGTTACTTGTGACGCTGTCCATTGCCGCCATCCTAATGAGCGTGGCAGTCCCAAGTTTTCAGTGGATGCTGCGGACAAATCGAATTGCAACAGTTACAAATGAAATGGTGCGCGCATTGAACCTAGCCAGATCAGAAGCCGTCAGTCGGGGCGTCAGCGTCAGCATCTGCAAATCTCCCGACCCAGGCGCCACCGTAGCCGTCTGCGACGAAAATGCCTCCTGGCATGACGGCTGGCTGATTTTTGTCGACCCCAACCGCGACGCACAATTAGCTGATCAAGCTGACATCATTCGCGTTGGCCAGTTAAGCATTAATGACACCAATTTATCTATCACTAGCAACAATTATGCAAGATATGTTATCTATAGCCCAACCGGCGTGCCCAAAGGACAAGGCAACCTGAGCAATACATCCATCTGGATTTGCATTCCGCCGGAACAGCGCAACATCATCGTCAATCGCGTCGGGCGCATTCGCACTACAAAAAGCAGCTGCTAATGAAAATAATTGCACACCATATTTTTCCCTCCTCACAACGCGGCACAACCTTGCTTGAACTGCTTGTGACCATCTCTATCGCTGCCATTCTGATGGGAGTGGCCGTGCCAAGTTTTCAAGGAATGATGCGTACCAATCGAATTGCTTCGGTGACAAATGAGATGGGGCGTGCTTTGATGTTAACGCGATCTGAGGCAGTTTCGCGTGGGACGAATGTTTCACTTTGTAATACTGCTAATCCTAATTCAACAACGCCAAGTTGCTCGGGTGGCACATGGGCAACTGGTTGGTTAATAAAAGTCAATAGTAATGACGAAATTCTCCGTATTGGAACTTTAAGTAGTACAAATGCAATTATAACGAATACGGAAGATGAAATAACTTACACGCCATTGGGGAACGTGACAGATGAAAGTGACTTCAAAGTTGAAATAGACACAGAAAAACGAATCATTCAAATAAAAAACACCGGGCGAACGCGCACATGTAACCCTAATAAAGCCGGAGTGGTGGATTGCACATGGTAATTTACAATCATTCAATCCGCGTGCGGACAGCAGAATCAGGCTTCACCCTGATCGAAGCACTCGTAGCAGCAATCGTCTTATCAGTAGGGCTGCTGGGTCTCGCAGGTCTTCAAGCTACTTCCCAAAAGCTGGCTTATTCCGCAAACATTCATAGTCAAGCAGTAAATCTCGGGTTTGAAATTGGCGATGCGATTCGAGCGAATGCGGCGAATGCAAGCAGTTACAACGAAACATTGTCAGCCACATGCGCTCAAATCTATCCCCGTCCTGATACGGGTGACGCCGCCGCAGATGACCTTGATGAACTGGCTAACCGAATCGCGTGTTTGCTACCCGGGAACAGCGGTGGCGATTTGCCGCGTGCAGAAATAACCATCAATAGTGACAACACCGCCGACATTAGCATCTTCTGGGACGAAAGCCGTGCCCGATTAGTCGACGATGATGGCCAAATAATCGCAGATGCTGCGGAAGACCAGCGGCAGGTTTATACGACACAAATTACCTACTAAGCCTCTGGTTTAAAGAGCGCACTTTGTCATGCCGTACAACCAGTTTTCGAGATAAAAGAATGAATAATCAGTGTTTTAGAAAAACCAATGTAAGGTTCCGCGCTGCCTGTGGAGTAACATTGGTCGAGCTTTTGGTCGGCATGACCATCGGCCTTTTTCTGACCGGTGGGATCATTGCGCTCTTACTTGGTACAAAGCAAAGCTATCGCTCGAATGAAGCGCTCTCAGAAGTACAAGAGAACGGTCGTTTTGCAACAGAGCTATTAGCTCAGCAACTGCGGATGGCAGGTTCGCTTGGTTGCCAGAGATCCTTGATGTTGCAAACCAACTCAGAAACGAAAAATCTGTTGATGCATAATTTTGAAACCAGACCATTGCGTCTCTATAACACCTTAGCCCTAGTAAGCGATCCCGAACCGGCGTCGCTAACACCCACCAGTTCCGAAGATGTTGGGTATTTGTGGCTGTACAATCTGAATGGTCGACCTGCTGTAGAAGGCTTTGAAGGGCAAGGAACCTCCTTTGCCGCATCCTCCTCACATCCCACAAATCTTCCAATTTCAACTATTCTCTCTGCGCTCTCCCTAACAGAAGCAGAGACTGACCAGGATATGGTGACAATTCGGGGGATCAATGGTCGAGGGGTTCCAGTTATAGGACAAGCCTCTCCATCAGTTGTTGGGCATACTGACGGCTCTCTTTATGTACTAGGAATTGAAGGCGATGACGATGAATATGACGATGATGATGATTGCGTTTTCTTTCGTTCTACCTCCAATTCTGCTGCTATTTCTCTATGTATAGGCCAGATAGAAGTCGTCAGTACTTGCCAAAATGCAACAATTTTTCAAATTTCCGATGTTAATAGAAATACCCCCTGCGATGGAGTTCATGAAATAAAGTTTCAAGCGCTATCGCCTTCCAATGAAGACTTTCGGGAGCCTGGTAATTATGATTACCGCAATGGGGTAAATAATAATGTCGACCTCGGTGTCTTATATTCTCTAGAGACCAATCCTTGCCCAGCTCCAACTGGTAACGCGCGAAAAGCCTTAATCACATCGGCACCTGCATCAATCTACTCACTTGATACTAGGATGTATTATATCCGAAACAACTCAGAAAACCTGCCAACCTTGTATGTAAAAGAAGGATTAGGGAATAGCGAACAGCTCATCTCCGGAGTTTTCAGCCTTGCTATGTTTTACGGCGACAATGTCAATGCTGAGGGCATGTCAACCCGAGAGCCGTCAATAGGTAGCTATGTAGAAGCTGATCAAGTGGCTGATTGGCGTGAAATCAATGCTGTGAAATTGTATATGTTGGCAGCAAATACAGATCCCGAATTGAGCAATGCCGTAGATGAGCCCATGAAAATCACTTTCCCAGATATTGATACCGCCGGTAATCCATTTGATGCTACATCGTTGAGTGCAGATTTTCAGCGGCGCTTCTTTCAGTCTTTCGCGACAACGGTTTATCTGCGCAACAAATTACCCTTTGATCCAACCCCCTGATCCTAGGTAGTTCAATCTGGCCTATTTCCTGCACTTTTTAGGCCTGCAATTACCACGCGCACCTGCGGCATCAAGTTATTGTTTTTAAATGTCTTCATCGAGGTTCAGGTTGCATGAAAACAGCGTGATCGGAAACAGGGAAAATCCGGCCAAATTGAACCACCTACCCTGATCCTTCGATTACTATCACATTTAACTGGGAGTTATTGCTGATGATAACGCCAAATGACAATCAAGCAGGTGTCGTTTTAGTCATTGGATTAATTTTTCTGCTAGTGATGACGATTATAGGTGTAACAGCGGTATCAAATTCAACCTTTCAAGAGCGCATGGCAAGGAACACAAGCGAGCGTAAAACTGTTTTCCAAGCTGCTGAAAGCGCACTGATCGCTGGGGAAGATCAAGTTATGAACGCTTCCAGCTGTAATTCAGTAAAGGCACTCTTTGATAGTGATGGAATTCCAGATCCAGACTCTATTGATAGCGAGACCAGCGGTTCTTTTTCCATTAATGGTATCCCTAGAAACAGCAACGAGGATTATGATGACCTTGACAGGCCTTGCAGTGAAACTACGAGTGATGCTTGTTGCGCATTTTATCGGGTTACTGGAGTCGGAAAAGCCGAAAATGGTGCTGTAGTGGTGCTTGAATCGACTGTATTCAGAAACAGCGGAACTGAATGAAATCATCGCATGTTCTAGATTTGTTGCTTTGTTAAAAAGCAAACTAAACCATAAATAATATCGCTACAGCTCTAAGGCTTTTTACACCAAGTGGTTGTTTAACATGAAAAAAAAATCCTCTCATATTATTCAGCACAAAGCTAAAATTTTTCAATTTTGGTTTGCTGCTGGTCTCACGATCTCAACCGGCGCAATAAGTAGCGAGCCAACCCAGATTCCTCTTTTTCTGAGCGGGATGGCGCCAGTTAAACCGAACATAGTGCTCTCAATTGACGACTCTGGAAGCATGGATTCTGAGCTCCTCGTGCCAACCAACGATGGAGCACTTTGGTGGCGTACAGGCGTATTTGACAGTTTTGTAGGTCTGAATGCGGACGACGACGCTGAGTTAGGTTTGCTTAACTTCAACAAGGCTGGCGGAGCAAGTAGCGATTGGAAAAAATATATTTATCTTTTCCCTAACGGTACAGGGGATGGAGAACGTGTATATGGCGACAGTAGCAATGATCACTATGCCGTACCACCTATCGGGCCGTTAGCTTTTGCCCGTAGCCCGGATTACAACGGCATGTATTACGACCCGACCATAGACTACGAGCCTTGGCCTTCAGAGGGCGGTTATACCTTCAGCGATGCGCCACCCGCTTCTGCGCCTTCTGATCCGGTAAAAGGGTCATCCACCTTCAACTTAACTGTCGTGCATCGGGATACCGGTGGTAACGCGAAATTTCGCATTCAAAAAGATCAAGTGATTCCTTCTGGAACTGTACTGAATGATGATGGTGATTGGCGTGAGCTGACCACGGACGAAAAATGGGGTGAAGATAACGACGAAGGAACCGATAGTTTTGGAATTGAATATTACCCTGCCGTATATTACTTAAAAGAACCAACTTTAGCAGGTGGGGAATACCAAATTCAAAATGAAAGCGGTGTGGTGGTAACGAATACCTGTGACAATCCTCAAGCAGAACATTACACTTGGTACGAAAATCGGCCCAGCTCACTTGTCTCCATTGGCGCTGATGCCGCGCGCGTTGATGCCCTCGCGTATGATGGTGGGTGTCTACAGCGCATTGAAATTCAATCAGCTGAAGACGAGCCTTTTCCATCGGGCCGGAGCTATGATGATGAAATTCAAAATTTCGCGAATTGGTTTACCTACTACCGGAAACGCCACATCGCAACCCGCGCAGGCATTGGACTCGCTTTTGAGGAACTTGAAGGTATCCGCATCGGTGCTTTTACCATCAATAGCCGCTCACTGCGAGGTGTTTGGGACTATGATACCTCGGCTGATCGGGACAACTTTTTTGAATATATTTACGGTCGTGGTGGCAATAGCGGCGGTACACCAAACCGCCAAGCGTTAAAGTATGCTGGGGACCAATTTAACAGCAATAGCAACCTAATCACTCATGAGTGCCAACAAAACTTCACTCTTCTGTTTACAGATGGTTTCTCGAATCCGGATAGTACTGGAGTCGGAAACCAGGACGAGAATATGGGTGAGCCCTATGAGGACAGCTACAGTAATACCATTGCCGATATCGCAATGAAATACTACAAGGATCGTTTGCGCACGGGCCTTACGGCTGGACTCTCGCCAGTGGCCCCCGGCTGCCCGACCGATACTAGCGACTACATCGGTCCGCTCGATTGCAACAAGAATCTCCACATGGTGACCTTTGGCATCACCCTTGGCGCTCAGGGCCATCTATTCGGAGTCACCCATGAGAGCGTTGAAGACGCCTACGATGATCCACCTGTGTGGCAAAACCCGACGGCGATGCGTAACCCGGTGCAAGTCGATGATCTCTACCACGCAGCGGTGAATTCCAAGGGCCAGATGTTAAACGCCCGCAATGCCCAAGAACTGGTCACCAAACTGGGCGAAGCGTTGCAGCTGATTGTGAAACGAACAGAAGGCACCGCATCCGCAGTGGCCGTTAGCACTGCGCGACTTGATGCGGGGACCCTTGCCTTTGCGGCCAGTTTCAGTAGCTCAAGCTGGGCCGGTAAGCTGGAAGCACTGTCCGTGAGTCAAGATGGTCTGTCAGAAACAGCTGTCTGGTCAACCGAGGAAGAAGGAAAGATTCCGGACGCTGACTCTCGCGTTATCTACACGACAGTTGATGGCAGTGTGACTGAATTCGACTGGGCTGCATTCGACAGCAGTCAAATCACCACCTTAGAATCTTTTGGCTATAACGAGGATATCGTCGATTGGCTGCGTGGCGATCAAACGAAAGAGGAGGCGCAAGGCGGAACTCTGCGGGATCGCCCCCATCCGCTCGGAGACATCGTTAATTCCAACCCCTTCTATGACGAGAGCACGTCCACTCTTTATGTTGGAGCTAATGACGGGATGCTCCATGCCTTTGATGCCACGGAAGATAACGGAGGCGCGGAAAAATTTGCTTATATTCCAAAGGCGGTGCTTGAGAATCTAAGCGGAATTAGCAGTACAAACTACAGCCACCAATACTCAGTCGATGGTTCCGCGACAGTTGCGACTGTTGGTGATCGTCGCATTTTAATTGGCACGCTTGGCGCCGGCGGTCGAGGAATTTTTGCCCTGGATGTGACAGATCCTGACAATTTTGATGCCAGCGATGTGCTCTGGGATCATACCGCGTCTGACACCGGTTTTGGCGAACTCGGCTACATGGTTGGGCAGATGAGTTCTGGCAACATTGTCGGTAAGTGGAATGGGTCGCCAGTTGTCGTTTTTGGCAATGGTGTTGCAAGTGGACAAGGATCTTGGCTGTTTGTTGTGAATGCCGAGACAGGTGCGTTGAAAGCGAAACTCAATCTTGGAACCGGAAGTGATAATGGACTAGCCGGAGCTGCGCTGCTGTTTGATTCCGATCGCAATATCTATGCGGCCTACGCTGGCGACCAACAAGGAAATCTGTGGAAGATTGATTTTACCGGTACAAGCTTGGCCGCAACCGCAAATGGTGATCCTTTGTTCTCCGCGGAAGATAGCGCAGGAAATGCACAACCCATCACGGCAGCACCGAATGTCGGCCGTCACCCGGAGACGGGGTACATTGTTGCTTTCGGCACCGGACAGTATATCTACTCAAGTGATATTGGCGATGAATCGGTACAAACGATCTATGGGATTTGGGATTCAGCCACACTGACCACAACCGAGGATGGCATGGTCTGGACTGATGGCGAGGCCGACCCTCCGGATCGTGATGACCTACTGGCGCAGTCGCTTCGCTATGAAGATGTCATTCATGGAAAAACATGGAGGACAGTCACTGAAAACGAGATGGACTGGTCTAGCAAGCGAGGATGGTATATCGATCTCATTTCCCCTGAAGACGGCCAGATAGGCGAGCGGGTTGTTTATCGCCCGTCAATCAATTCCAGCACAGGAGTGGTTCGCTTCACCAGCGTCGTACCTGAAGTTTCGGTTGATGTCTGCACCCCCGGCGGTGCGGATCGCTGGTTCACAGACGTTGATATCGCGTCTGGGGGAATCTCAGGCTGGACTCGCTTCGATGTAACCAGAGATGGGGTTTTTGATCCCTCTGATATGAAAGATGGTGTGAGATATACCAGCCAGAAGATGGAAATGGGCGGTGCAACCGCGAGCGTTGGCGATGGAAACGATGAACTGGTCATTACGGGCGGTGCCGGCCAGCCGATTACTACAGGAATCGGCGGCCCGCCTCGGCAAAGCTGGCGGCAGCTTCGTTAAGCGCGCCTTCGGAATGCGGAAAAGGGGAAAAGGGGCCGGGGTCGAATTGTTTGATCGCACAATATTAGTATTAAGTTCAGTCTTCAATTCATCCCTAGCCTGCTAGTTCCTCACAAGGCAACAGTGATCATCAAACAGGCTTTGTTCATGGTTAAAAACCTGGCAGTGGCTATGTACATCAAAGAACCGCAGAAATGACGAAAATCTACATCCCTTCATCGGGACCACTGGACTGGAAGCAACTCCTTGCTGAACCCGAGAAGCACTGGAAAACTGGCCACTCCGCAAAGGCGCTTGCCCACTGTTGGGAAGAATCCGGAGATATCCCCGATGAGGTAAGAAGGGTTCTCGCACAGGCACCAGAATTAGCGGAAATCGAAGCGCTTCTCTGCATTCCTGAACATCAGGTTCCGCTACCTGGGGGGTCAAGGCCATCGCAAAATGATGTGTGGGTGCTTGGTAGAACAACGCAGGGCTTGGTCTCGATGACAGTGGAAGGAAAAGTATCGGAATCCTTCGGCCCGACAATGTCTGAATGGTTCAAAGATCCATCTCCTGGAAAAGAGCAGCGTCTCAGGTTCCTGTACGGAGAACTTGAAATCGATTTTCCACCGGCCCATGCCCTTCGCTATCAACTCCTTCACCGAACTGCATCAGCCATTATCGAAGCGAAAAATACTGCGCCCAAGACGCAGTAATGATCGTGCATTCATTTAGCCAAAGCAATGACTGGTTCGATGACTACGCGGCATTTAGCGCCACCCTGCAGATGCCAGCTGCAATCAATTCCGTCGCAACAAAGCGCCTTGCTAGCGATATTCGCCTACACGTCGGATGGATTCAAGGAGCCGATAAATGGATGCGGGCATAGAAAGATTAAAGATTATAGAAAAAATGAAAAATAGGTTCAGGTCGCTTTAAGCGTTCGCACTAAATTGAAACGAAGACCAGTCTTTAATCGATCATTAGCCTATTAATTCTCATAAGACAACCAATAAACCGAAACTCAAACAGGGTCAGTTCATGTTTAAGATTTCCACCCATCGCGGCTTCACGCTGATCGAACTCATGATCACGGTCGCCATCGTAGGCATACTCGCCGCCATCGCTTATCCTTCCTACCAGGAGCATGTGTTGAAATCTTGGCGGGCTAATGCTGCAAGCTGTCTGCTCGAAATGGCAAATCGCATGGAGCGCAGGTATACAGGTAGCTCAACCTACGCAGCTCCCACAGGTGACAATCTATTAGACTCTGGATGCGCTGCTGAAGGTAACATGCCAGATCGTTACGATTTTGCTTACAACGGCACGCCAGATGCGACCAGCTATCAGATTGACGCGACGCCCGTTACCGGTAGCGCCCAAGCGAACGACACCTGCGGTACCCTGACCATCAATCAGATGGGACAGAAGGGTTCGGACGGCACCGCAAGCGAATGCTGGCGTCGCTAATTCTACTTTGTTATGTTTCTGTAACTCATTGTTTTTGTTATACTCACAGGACGACAGCATTTTTTATGTGAGAAATAGCAAATGGCACAGCCTTTCGGTTACCAGCACGAACACGACTTTGTCAATCTAGTCGATAACCTGTCGGAACATCTGAAACGCTACCAAGCGCATTTTTTCACTGAGACCGACGATAGCAGCGACCTAGGCCACGCCTACATTCTTGGCCTGCTAAAGACAGAAGCCGGAAAGCGGAATCTCGAACGCATGATCGAAGAGCATGATACTCCAGGTGACGGCTACCAGCGCATTCAGCAGTTTATTACCGACTCACCATGGTCGTCGGAAGCGCTAATCAGGGCGATTGCCGAGGATACGTGCGCGCTGTATGCTGAGCAACCGGGTTATCGGATCAATGATGTTGGTTACATCATTGACGAATCAGGGCACATAAAAAGTGGGAAGCACTCTGTTGGTGTGGGTCGCCAATATGCCGGCGTCGTTGGAAAAGTGGAGAACTGCCAGATCGGTGTCTATGCCAGCCTGGTTTGGAAAACGCATAGTACGCTGATCAATGAACGTTTATTCCTGCCAAAGTCCTGGACTTCCGACACTGAGCGTTGCGAAAAAGCCGGAATCCCCGAGAACGCTCGCCAGTATAAGACGAAGCTTGAGCTAGCTTTAGAAATGATCCAAGCTGATTTCGATGCTGGCCTCGAGTTTGGATGGGTGGGCGGCGACGGATTGTATGGGCATGGCTTTGAATTCGGAAACGCTATAGAAAACATGGGGTTGAAGTTTTTCCTAGATATCCACTGCGATCAAAAAATTTATCGTTCCGAGCCGCACATCGAGGTCCCGCCGAAACGTTCAAATAAAGGGCGCCCTCCAACGAAACCAGAGGCTGATTTAGAATCGCTTGAAGTGCAGCATTACATGCAGCAACTGCGGCCTGATCAGTGGGAGCAGGTTACTGTTCGCGATGGCACCAAAGGCCCGATAACGCTTTCGGTATTTGCGACCAAGGTTTGGGTATGGGACGGTATCAGCGAAACAGCCAGACCAAGGACATTAGCCATTACCCGCAATGTTGCGGACAACAAGATCAAATATTCGCTCACGAATTTCGCACTTCATCACGCACCAATTGAGCGCTTGGCGTACATGCAAGCGCAGCGCTACTGGGTTGAACGGGCTTTCCAAGAAGCTAAAAGCGAACTGGGTATGTCTGACTATCAAGTCCGAAAGTGGAATGCATGGCATCATCATATGGCGCTCGTCATGCTTGCTCTCTCATTCTTGGTCAAAGAACGCATCGTTCGTCAAGAGACTCATCCATTAGTGAGTTGTCGCGATGTTCGACTGCTTATTATTGCCCTATTAACCCAGGACCCGGAGATGATACAAAAACGACTTGCTCAGATGGAGTTTCGCCATGAACAAAGGCGCCGAGATATTGAGCGTCGACGAAAAGCTGCAGCCGATCAACACCGAGGTCTGGAGATAAAGTAACAAAGTAGAACTAATAACTAAATGAATTTAGAAATTTATGGGGCCAGGGTCGCTTTAATTCTCGTGCAACACAATAAAGAAAGTTGTGAATTCCGGGGACATATATGTAATTCCCAGCACTGATCCCTCCTGAGCGCTGGCCCCGCCATCCAGCCCTGAGGTTCGCGCCTCGGGGGGACCAGCCAACCACAGTGAATTGCAGGGACATATATGGTCCGCCCGGAATTGCAGGGACAGTTTACCTAATTCTGCAATTCCGGGGACATTTCACTGAATTGCTCCCGGCTGCCAGCCGCTCTCACCAACAGCAATAAATCGGCTAAACTTTTCCGACCAAACCTTGCCCTTCGAGTTCCAGGGACAGTTTACTTAATTCCTAATTAAGCGAATTGGGTTGGTAATAAAAGGAACAGGCTCGATTTGTTTTCTAGAAAGGAACCAGGCCGCGTATGAAGCGGCCCGGCTAAGGTGATGGCCAGTCTTCGGCTAAAGCCGCTACTAGAATTCGTTCCCGGAGGTTAAGATCAAGATAACCATGAGCGACTTTCCTGCGAGTGAGGTGGGCCAAAGCAGCTAACGCTCTCCAGCCTCGACGAGGATATTGGTTGCCAGCCTGTCGCCAATCCACATCCCAGCTTTGCGTAGCTCGCCGATGGCGGCGGCCATGCTCGGTAGCATGCCAAGCCTCTTAGCTTTGAGTAGCAGACCAAGGGTGCCAGTCACCCGCAGCCCCGCGTCGAGAGCGACTCGACGGCCCAACAAATCATCCAAGATGACTAGGCTGCCTGGATGCTCCAGTGCGAGCCCGATGGTCTCGGTTTCGCCTGGTCCAAGGTCCGTGATCAGTGGCATGAGAGAAGCATTACGGACGGTTAATAAACTAAGCCAATCAATATCTTGAGGCTCTGGCACCGAGACGCCGAGTGCCGCGCCGGCGCGAAGCTCGGACAGGACCGCCGGTGCGAAATGCACGGTCCCATAAAGGCGTTTCAACAGATCGAGGCGCCCTGTCTAATGGAGATACAGGAGCGGCGAGGTGTTGCTGAAAGTCAGCATTCAGGCGTTGTCGGCATCTGCTGCCAATTCTTCAGCGCTGAGCTGTATGGGCGATACCCGATAGTCGGCAAGCCGCATCAGGAAGGCGACCCGCGGAATGCCCGCGAGCTGCGCAGCTCGGCCGGAGGAAAGGCGACCCAACTCGAAGAGCTTGACCGCAGCGAGCATCTTTATTTCTTTGGCGAAGTGCTCCGGCGTTTCCTTGAGGCTGACGAGCGGCTCATCCGGGAGTTCGATCTCGATGCAATGCGGGATCATAGGGTGGCTCACAGGTTAGATCAATAAGTGTTCCGGGGACATTAGTTTACTTAATTGCTGTAGCATTTGACCCTAGCCGAAACGAAATTGATAGAAATTGATAGGGTCAGGGTCGGATTCATCATGCGAGTAATAGGGGACAGACCACGAGAGTAATAGGGGACAGACCACGTTTAATCCCCTGACTCTCAACCCACCGAGGGGGAGTTTTGGGGACAGTTTACTTAATTTCCCTGTTTGTCCACGCTTCGAATTCCGGGGACATGTATGTAATTCCCAGCACTGATCCCTCCTGAGCGCTGGCCCCGCCATCCAGCCCTGAGGTTCGCGCCTCGGGGGGGGGGGGCAGCCAACCACAGCGCGCCATTGCCTCCCCAAGCCCCGGCAGACCGACTAAACTCCTGCCATGCATCGTGACCAACGCATCCCCTGGCACAAGCTCTTGGGCCAAGCCCTGGCGGACGCCCTAACCGGGTTGCCCTACCAGGTCAGGGCAGTAATAGGGGACAGACCACGTTTAATCCCCTGACCCTCAACCCACCGAGGGGGAGTTTTGGGGACAGTTTACTTAATTTCCCTGTTTGTCCACGCTTCGAATTCCGGGGACATGTATGTAATTCCCAGCACTGATCCCTCCTGAGGGCTGGCCCCGGCGACATCGGCATTCACCTGCGCAACCTCATTGGGTATTTTCGCCTGGGAGAAGGATACATGGCCTACACGCAAGACGACATGCACCGCGATGCCCGCGAATGGCTGAAAGCGCGCTGAGCGAGCTTGACCCTGAAGAAGTTCTGCAATATTACGCCCCGGAGGATCGGCTCAAGGGACTTGATTCCGCCACCATCGAAGCCTGGTTGGTCAAGCAGCGCCGAGATCACTAAGTACGGGTTCAAAAATTACCGATACAGAGCTTGGGCGGGATTGGTGGATCCGCTTCGCTTGATCCACCCTACCTGGAATCATACCATTACCCATAACTATCCCCGACGCTGCTATAAGCCTCCAGCGCACGCACAAAATCTGGTATGCGCTGCAGCCCAATCCAAAGCGTCTTCGGCCCTGGAACGCCGTCGGATTTGCGGTTGAGAAAGCCGCCGAGACTGGCGACCATGCGGATCATTGAATCGAGCGAGGGTGGTTCCTCGGGTGGGGCTTGGCGTTGGGTGACCAGACCGCCTTCCATTCCTCCTCGGCGAAGACCGCCCGCTTGGAAGTTGGGCAAGGCATTTCCGGGCACTTGCGC
The DNA here is from genome assembly GCF_036208045.1 of Thiorhodovibrio winogradskyi. Classification (NCBI taxonomy): domain Bacteria; kingdom Pseudomonadati; phylum Pseudomonadota; class Gammaproteobacteria; order Chromatiales; family Chromatiaceae; genus Thiorhodovibrio; species Thiorhodovibrio winogradskyi. Next base: position 4,686,216 of record NZ_CP121472.1, read on the forward strand.
CCGAGCATGGTCAGGTAGAGTACTCGCCAGGCAATGATCATATAGAGGGCGAGCGCCGGCTCAAGGCGTTCGCGCGTCTGCAGCTGCAGCTTCAGCTCATCAATGCGACAGCCGCTTTTGAGGATTTTGAAAAAATCTCCACTTGCCACCGGCACAGGTACCAAGAGAGCTTCTCGACGGCCTCCTCGGCGGTGTTCACCGCCAGATTGGTCAGCAACAGCCAGTTGAGCGGTTCGACGCCGGCAGGGGGATTGATCTCCGTGGCGAGCAACGCCGTGACCGTGACCTCGGGCAGGGTGCGATCCGGACGCCAGGGCGCCTTTAGGGTCACGCGCACCACCTTGATCTCCTGCTCGACCTGGCGCGCCTTGGCCCCGTTGGTGGCAGGCCGCTCGAAGGTGATCTCAGTGAGCACCGGGGCGGCGTCCAGGGCCTCATCGAGCTTGCCGCCATCGGCTAGGCAGCGGCCGCGATGCTGCACCCGCACCAGCCAATCGGCGCTGTTCTCCGGGATGGGGGCTTCGACGAACAAGTCGTCAATATCGCCCTCGCGATCAGCAATATAAGTCAGGCGCGTGTCGGTCAATGTCTCGGCCACCTCATTCACGCGCCCCTAGCCATCGACCCTGCGCACGCTCTCCTTCTCCTCCAGCGGGCGCAGCGGGTCTTTCTCCTGGCCCAGGCTGCCGGGCTCGCGGGTAAACAGATGCAGGTCGAGCAGCCCCAGCGCCACGCGCCCGGGTGTGACCACCAAGGTGGGATGGATATACATCCCGTAGCGGCTCTCGTAGTTCAGCGGCCCAAGACCGGCGATGCCCTTTTGGGTCGAGAAGTCCAGCTCGCTGGTATCTTGAATGCACAGCACCCGGGGATGCTCGCGAAGTCGTTCTTCAGTGCAGGCGAAATGGGGGGCGAGCACCTGTTTGGCGGTGACCCGGTCATGATCAAGGTCGCGGAAAGAAAATGGGCCTTTTCGCGACCTGACGCATAACCTCCCCCCTCCTCGGACCCGTCGATTGGGTTTCCAGCTTTCTCTCCAGGCCAGCGGCTGCCGAACCCGGACCCCGATGCTCCTTAGCAAGCGGACGCCGGTGCCGGGCCAAAGGCCGTGGGGATGGCATTTACCGTCGCCCTGACTTATTCTGCTGGTTTGGTGATAGTCGCCGCCTCGGTCCCAGGTTGGCGTGCTTGCAAAGCCCGAGCGGCCGCAATCCTATCCTGATTGCCGAGGGCATCCGCGCACATCGGGAGATATCTGACTGAAAGGGGAAATCGATGTCTTATAGCGTCAGGAATTTGTTCGGGGTCGCCCTCGGCGCCCTGCTTGCCAATCCGGCCGCGGCCTACGAACTGCCGTCGGTCAATCTAGGCTTCACCAGTTTTCTTGACGGGGCGCCACCAGCCGGACCCGGCTGGTATGCGCAGCAATATGTGCAGTTTTATCGCGATGGCCGGCTGAAGGATGACGACGGCGATGACTTGCCGCTACCGACAAGCGACGGCCTCAAAGCGCGTGACATCAATTATGACGTCAGTCTGACGCAGCTGGTTTACCAGTCAGATCAGCCCTTGTTGTTCGGCGGAAAATGGGGCGTCAATCTCATGTTGCCGGTTGTTGGATTCGACCTGGACGACAATCTGGCCTTGAAGACCAATAGCGCAAGCATGGGCGATTTGCTCGTTGGCCCGTTCTTGCAATGGGATCCAATCATGGGACCGAATGGTCCGCGCCTGGTGCAACGCATCGAGCTCCAGATGATCTTCCCAACCGGCGACTACGATGCCAAGGATGCCATCAACCCCAGCAGCAATGTCTTTTCATTCAACCCTTACTGGGCGGGAACGGCTTTTCTTGGGCCCAAGTGGACAGCCTCTTGGCGCCTGCATTATCTCTGGAACGCCGAGAACAATGATCCCTGGAAGTCCCTGCGCGCTGACGATAGCCAAGCCGGGCAAGCGGTGCATGTGAACTTCGCCACCGCATACGAAGTCATGCCAAAGCAGCTGAGACTGGGCGTAAATGGCTATTACCTGAAGCAAATCACCGAAAGCAAAGTCGACGGCAACGGATTCAAAGGGAGCAAGGAGCAGGTCTTCGGCATCGGCCCTGGGTTGGTGTATCACTTCTCCCCGCATAACCATTTGTTCTTGAATACCTATTGGGAGTCGAATGCGGAGAATCGCCCCGAGGGCGTTCGGCTGAACCTGCGGTTCGTCCATCACTTCCACTGATTATCTAGCTCACCTGATCCTGATCACCTGATTCCAATCATCTGATCCCGCTCACCTGGCGCGACGAGCGCGCCTATCACCGCCCCGCTGAAAAACCGAATAAAACCAACCGAAGCAAACATTCAACGCAGGAGAGTTATATGAATCGCTCTATATTTGCCACAACCATTTTCGTTTTCTTCACCGTCCTGGCCTCGGGCGCGCTGGCGCAGGGAAACCCGCTTGCCAAAACGCTATCCAAGGGTTGCAAGAATGAGGTCGAAGCGCACTGCGCTGATGTCACCCCCGGAGCTGGACGGATCCTGGCTTGCCTGTATGCATACGGCGACAAACTCTCCGGGCAGTGCGAACTGGCCCTCTATGACGCATCTGTGCAACTCGAGCAGGCTGTGGATCTTCTCACTGATGTCGCCAAGGAATGCGACCAAGATCTCGATGAATACTGTGACTCGGTGGCTGCTGGTGAGGCACGCCTCCTGATCTGCCTGCAAAAGCACGAAGAGCAGGTCAGCGACGGCTGCAAAAAAGCCTTGTCCAATGCCGGATTAAAAGAAGACCAATGAACTGTTGCCGTCAGCTAGGCTTGACGCAACGAGCATAAAGCCCGATCGCGGTCGCGGGCCCCATCCCCCGGCAGAGTCAGGGGGAGGCCGAATGGCGACCGCGATCAGCAACGGCTTCTCGTGAAACAAGATGCTTCAATGTCCGGGGCGGCCGTTCGCACGAGCGTTAGCTAATCATGCCGTCGCGGTTCGAATCCACTCCACCCGCTTGCGCATCACGCAGTAATAGACCACCGGAATGACCACCAGGGTTAGCAGGGTGGAGACGAACAGGCCGAACAGCAAGGACACCGCAAGCCCCGAGAAAATGGGGTCGCCGAGCAGGCAGGAATTTATGGGGCCAGGAATTTATGGGGCCAGGGTCGCTTTAATTCTCGTGCAACACAATAATGACAATTGTGAATTCCGGGGACATATACGTGATTCCCAGCACTGATCCCTCCTGAGCGCTGGCCCGCCATCCAGCCCTGAGGTTCGCGCCTCGGGGAGGGCCAGCCAACCACATCGCGCTATTGCCTCCCCAAGCCCCGGCGGATCGACTAAACTCCTGCCATGCATCGTGACCAACGCATCCCCTGGCACAAACTCTTGAGCCAAGCCCTGGCGGACGCCCTAACCGGGTTGCCCTACCAGGTCAGCACCGAGGAAGAGCTCGCGCTGCGCAGTCAGCGCCTGGATGTGCTCATCATCGAACAGGAGCAATCCGCGCAGGCAACCAGCAGACCTGCTGAAGACTGTCCGGATGGACTGGAAGACCTGACCAAGCACAACCTGTTGAGCTTCAAAGCCGCCGATGCGTCCTTCAGCGCCTGGTTTGCAGAAGAACTGCTCAGTCATTCGGTGACCTACCGCAAAGTCGCCTCCCTGCGCGCCCTGCGCGCGCGTCAGTCAGATAAGGCGCAACCGCTGGAGGAACCCAAGGAAGGCTACCGGCTGTTACCGGCGGAGGACTTCCGCTGTTACGCCATCGCCACGCGCTTTCCGCGCCAATTGGTCAAACAACTGCGATCCGGCAGTTGTCAAAAGACCGGGAAAGCGGGAATCTATCACCTGCGCTTTGGCACCCGCGACATGCGCCTGGTCGTCATCAACCAACTCGAACGCCACCCGCGCAATGCGCCTTGGGGCCTGTTCGCCACCGACGAGGCGCACTGGCGCGCGGCCTTTGCCAGCTATCGCTCGCACAGCGACATCGGCATTCACCTGCACAACCTCATTGGGTATTTTCGCTTGGGAGAAGGATACATGGCCTACACACAAGAAGACATGCACCGCGAGGCCCGCGAATGGCTGACAGGCTTTCTGCCGGATCTTGATCCAGAGGAGCGGCTGCGCGGGCTTGATTCTGATCTGGTGCTCAGCCACTACGATCCAGAGGAGCGGCTGCGCGGGCTCGATCCCAGGTTCATCGAAGCCTGGCTGGCCAAGCAGCGCCAGGATCACTGAGTTTTGGAGTTTTGGGGACAGTTTACTTAATTTCCCTGTTTGTTTACGCTTCGAATTCCGGGGACAGCGAATTCCGCGGACAGTTTACTCAATTTCCCAGCCTAACCCTGCTTAATTTAAATCAAACGGTGAGGTGGACCCCATGTCAAGGACAGTTTTCCCCCGAATTTAAGTTAGCGCGCCCAGTTCAGTCGCAGCGGATTGGCGCTGCCCCAGTTCTTCGCCAGCGGAGTCGTCGGCGGAGCGTAGCGGAGCCGACGACTCCGCTGGCGGGTGATCGCCAAAGTGATCAGCAACCACGACACCACCTCCTTTGCCGCTCACATGCACATCGTCCGGCGTTCGGTAGCCAAGCCCCTGGTGAGGGCGTTCACCGTTGTAGAAGGGGAAATACGCCGAGAGGCCCATGAACAGCTCTGAGAGCGTCTCATAGCCCTTGGGGTAAATGTCCTCCCATTTGACGCTGCGCCACAGACGCTCGACGAAGACGTTGTCCAGGGCTCTGCCGCGCCCATCCATGCTGATGGCCACCTCGGCGTCACGCAACACCTGGGTGAAGGCGAGGCTGGTAAACTGCGCGCCCTGGTCGGTGTTGAAGTGAGGTGGACCCCATGTCAACAGACCTCCCAATATCGCCCCAAAAGGCCCCTGATTTTTGGACAGCGCCCAAAGCCCAAAGCGACGCCGCATCAAAGCGGCGCGTCGCCGACCTCGATGCGCAGCCACTTCCCGCCGGGGATCCGCGCGCCCAGACCGGTGAGCTTGCGGCACAGCTGCTCCTGAGCAGCGCGGCGCGCCGGTTGCTGCAGCGGCTCCAGACGGACCACCACCGAGCGGGCATCGCTGCGAATCCAGCCGTGGCAGTTGAGAATCGCATAGAGCAGATCGACCCGATCACTGTCTTTGGCATAGACCGGCTCGAGCCAATCGATGAGCTGGCAGCGGGCATTCCAGACCGAACTGGTGACGACATCGAACAGGTTCTTGCCGTCATTGTCGATCGCCTGAAAGGAGCGGTAATCGCTCAAGGTGCTGACATCGACGCGCTCGGGTAACTGATCGCGTTCGTCCTTCAGCCGCGCCAGCTCCGCCTCGGCGGCGGCGATCTCCGCGGCGATGCGCTGGTGTTTGCTGTTCGCGCGCAGGGTCCCGTCTTTCTTGATTCCAGGCTTGCACTTGGTTTGTTGCTTGTAGAGACGGTTGAGCTGGGTTTTGAGGGCCTGGCGCTGCGCGTCAATCGCCTTGATCGCCGGATTGGCAATGTCCTGTTTCTCGCTCTCACTCACCCCAAATCCCGGATGGTAATGATAGGGGTGACGCTCCTGGAGGTGCTTGAAGGTATTCTCCGAGGCGCCCCAGCGACTGAGCATGGCCGTGGCGATCGCCACCGGCGTTAGCCCCAGGGCGCCATCCCAGCACACCACACTGGTGCGATGCCCGGTGCGCAGATTCCAGATGACGACCCGGCGCAGTTTGAACGTTGGCTCAGACTCCGCTGCGCAGGGCGCGGGCTTCAGGGGATCGGTGCAGACCTTCTCCTCCTCGAGCAGCCGGTACTCAGTCCCGTTCAACGTGAGCGTCTCGGTAAAGCGTTCCTCCTCCAACCCGCGCAAGCGCGCCGCATCGACGTTCTTCTCCCAGGTCACAAAGGGCGTGTCGGTGGCGACCAGGGTGGAGAAGAACTCCAGCCCGTCGCCTTCGCGGTCAAACACCTGCAAAGGCATCACGCCCAATCCCTGCTCACGCGCATACTCGCCCAAGGCGAGAATGCGCCCGCGCAGATCGCCTTTGCCTTCCTGAATCTCAAAGCACACCACCCGCCCCCGCGCATCGCAGGTGACCAGATTGGTCTGCCCGGGCGTGGGCATGCGCCGCTGGGTATGGTAACTGGCATGAACCTTGTGCATGCCGGTATAGGGCAGCAGATGGCCATCGGTGAACCACACATCCGTGCCGACCAAGCCGCGCTGGAGCTGGTCGTCGGAAAACGCCGCCACCAGCACGGCGGCGCGGCCATGCTTGGCGACCTCATGGAACCAGCCCCAAATAGTCTCCAGGCACGGCAGGGTGCCAATCCCCAGCATCCGCCCGGCCTCGTCACGGCGCACGTGCTTGAGTTGTTCGATGGAGCGGATGTTACAGACACCCATGAGGGCGAAGACCATGAACAGCTTCCAGCCGTTGCCGAACAGGCGCATTACCCCGCTCAACCAGTGCCATTGGCTGATCAGGACCATGAGGATGGGGAAGATGCCGGCATAGCGGCTGTCTTCCCAGTCGTGCGCTTGCGCATAGGGCTGCTCGCTTGCCACCTCCGCGCTCGGCTCACCGGCCGGGGGCGTCGCCTCCGACAAGGCCAGGGCCGCGCTCAGGGTTTCTTCGATCGCCGGCTCGTCGAGTTCAAAGCGCGCCTCAGCGTCCCAGTCCAGCTCGGCCTGCCCCTCACCTTCAGCCTGCTCACGCTTGGCGCGGCGCAGCGCTTCGAGCTCGCGGGCCTTGGAGCCAGGGCGGCGCTTGTTGACGTTAAGATGGCGATGCAGCTCCTCATCCTTGCTGGTGGCGGGACTGTAGCCGTGCAACAGTCCCTGCACGCCGAATTCCCGGTAGCTCTCGCGATAGTTATGCAGGGTCTGGCGGCTGAGCTGCAGGGCCTCGGCCAAGCGGCTCTGATTGACGCCTTTTTGCATCAACTCCACAGCCAAGAGCCGACGCTCGGCGTTGTCGCGCAGGTTCACTTGCTTGATCGGGGTGCCGCGATGGTAGAGCGTGCCGAGCGCGCGTGGACCGCGTGGCAGATGCAGCGCATAGCCACCACCAAGCTCGAAACGCACCGCGCGATCCAACGCACCCGCCGGCTCGGCAAGCAACTCGATTTGGGTCACCAGGGAAGCTCCTTGATGAGGATAAAACCACTTCACCCGATCATGCCAAGCTTTCTTTTATTTTTCCAGAATTATTTTTATATAAAATGAATAACTGTGTCAGTGTTTGTCCAAAAAACGACTTCTCGACGTCGGACGGAAATGTCCAAAAAACGTCGGGTAAGACGGAGATTCAAGCGCTTACGTGGGAGGAAAAATCTGGACCTGGGAGGTCTGGTCAAGGACAGTTTTCCCCCGAATTTAAGTTAGCGCGCCCAGTTCAGTCGCAGCGGATTGGCGCTGCCCCAGTTCTTCGCCAGCGGAGTCGTCGGCGGAGCGTAGCGGAGCCGACGACTCCGCTGGCGGGTGATCGCCAAAGTGATCAGCAACCACGACACCACCTCCTTTGCCGCTCACATGCACATCGTCCGGCGTTCGGTAGCCAAGCCCCTGGTGAGGGCGTTCACCGTTGTAGAAGGGGAAATACGCCGAGAGGCCCATGAACAGCTCTGTGAGCGTCTCATAGCCCTTGGGGTAAATGTCCTCCCATTTGACGCTGCGCCACAGACGCTCGACGAAGACGTTGTCCAGGGCTCTGCCGCGCCCATCCATGCTGATGGCCACCTCGGCGTCACGCAACACCTGGGTGAAGGCGAGGCTGGTAAACTGCGCGCCCTGGTCGGTGTTGAAGATCTCCGGGCGGCCATGGTGGCGCAGCGCATCCTCCAAGCAATCGATGCAAAAGCCCGTGTCCATTGTGTTCGACAATCTCCAAGAAAGGACTCGTCGTGAGTACCAGTCGATGATGGCCACCAGGTAGGCAAATCCATGCGCGAGTCGCACATAGGTGATGTCACTGCTCCAGACGTGGTTGGGCCGTACAATGGCCAGCCCACGCAACAAGTAGGGGTAGATTTTGTGCTCAGGATGCGGCTTGCTTGTATGAGGCCCAGGCAACATGCCGGCTAAACCTAAAACGCCCATGAGACGCTGAACGCGTTTGCGACTGACCGCATAGCCTTGTGCGCGCAGCATCACAACCATGCGTCGACTCCCATAAAATGGTCTCTTGGTGTATTCCGCATCAATCAGCCGCAACAACTTTTGATCCAGTTCGCTCGGCTCGGCAATACGATCATGGCGGTGTGCATACACTCCAGAGCGATGTACGCCAAGCAGCGCACATTGGCGACTGACCGCTAACCCGCCATCATCAAGGCCGCCCATGTCGATCCACCCGCGACGCACGCTCACAGGCTCACCCCGGACTTTTTTTTCAGCCAGTCCAGCTCCATTTTCAACCGCCCGATCTCGCTGTAGAGTCGCTCTTCGTCGCCACTGTCGTCCACTTTCTTGCGCCCGCGCCGGCCTTCGAACAGCTTGCCGGCGTCCGCCACGATGGCTTTCTTCCACTGGCCTACTTGGACCGGATGAACCCCGTGATCCTGCGCAATCTCGTTAGTCGTCTTCACTCCGCGTACCGCTTCCAAGCCTACTTTGGCCTTGAAAGCGGCACTGAAGGTCTTGCGTTGTCTCTCACTCATCTGCTCTCTCCAAGTCTTTACAAGTCTCTTCAGATGAGGCAAAACTAACTTAATTTAGTGTCCTAAAATTGGGGTCCACTATATTAATGAAAAGAGGTCTCAACCAGCCAAGTACTCAAGATCATCCCTTTGCCGATGAAGCTTAGCAACGCTGAGGTCTAACACGACGGTGGCGCCCGCAACCTGGTCATGGATACTCACCCAGGTCTTCGAATTGTTCGACGGGCAGGGCTGACTCGAATGAATGTTCGAGCCAGCCAGCATTAGTGCTTCGCGCGGCCATCGGCGAGTTCTTCGACCTCGCTTTCGCTGATGCCGGCGTAGCGGGCGATGGTGGCGACATCCAGTTGCCCGCCCTGCAGCATGGCGAGTGCGGTTTGGTGGCGAGCATGTTTGTCGCCTTCCTCGCGCCCTTCCTCGCGCCCTTCCCGCCGTGCCGCATTGAGCATCGTCACTTCATCGCTCAGTGCTCTGGCTCGCGATTCCGCCCAATAGCGCTCTTGCTCATCGGCACTCATGGCGCGTAGCTTGGCTCGGGCTTTCTGGATGGGGGGATGGGCTAGGTTGTTCATCACATCGTCCTCGTTCCAATGTTCGAAATAGGCGATCCAGGCGGACAGGCGCTCTGGCAGTTGGCCGAGCCGGTCGGCTTTGCGTAGTTCGACAATGTTTAGCTCCATGATGTGCCCGAGGCTGCGCGAGTGCTGGTGATCGTAGGTGTCGAAGCGCCAGAGGGCATTGTCTTGGTCGCCAGGTTCCTCTTTGAAGAGATCAAAGTCGAGCAGGTGGATGCCGATGACCGGCTGGGCTTCCTGATAGTCGTTGCCGGCGTCGAGTTGCTCGCTGTAGAGGCGCGCGAGATACATCATGGCGCGACTGGCCCAGAACGGGAAGCGTCGCACCTGGATCTCGATATTGTAGCGTCGCCCCTGTTCGTCGATGCCTCTGAGGTCTAGAACGAGGCGCTTGCCCTGGATGCGCTCAGGTGTGAGGCGTGCATCGAGCAGGGTGATCTCGGTGATCGGTGGCTGGTCCGCGCGTACGGCATTGATCAGATCGATCAGCAGTTCCGGCTCTTCGGAGAAGAGGCGGAAGAAGACGTAATCATTCTTCGGATCGAGCAGGTCGTTGGTTTTGGCCATGACGAAGGTCAGCTTTGGTTTGGCGGTGAGTCAGGTGGGTCAATGTCACCAGGGACGGAGCAGTCTGGCCAACTTTTGTCACATGATGCAGTGAACGATGTGGCATTAGGAAGCCGGGCTCGCCTTGGACAACCCAAGACCCATCAGTTAGGCCGCATGTCGTTCAATCTTGTTGGTTCCCACGCGCCAGGGAGCGGGCGTATTTGCCCTTCCTTGATGTCAGGGATGCGAGAGCATCAAAGGAGCCATATATAATAAAAAATGCCAGGCTCGATTTAATTTCGAGACTGGCCTTTTTTATCATCATGCTGACTTGATAAAATGCCCCTTGCAGCTGAGGGCAGACGACCTTTTCTGATTTGATTCGGAGCTAAACTTGCCTGAGACACAGGATTGGCCAGAATGGTGGCATTGGGAACTGGAACTCACGCCACATGTGTTTAAGCGCATTGAAGATCGGGACTTTAATGAGGTTGATTTACGGCAGATGCTCGAGCATGCACTAGGGTATCACCGGGATGTTGTAGACGGACGTTGGGTCATAGAAGCACGACATGATCGTCAGCGCTGGGAGATCATCCTTGAGCCTGACGATGTTGATCAGTTGCTCGTCGTTGTTACTGCTTATCCAATGATAAAGTGAATCTATGAAATCATCGTATCTCGAAGTAACCTTCCGCCGTGGGCGCCCGCTAGCAGCCTATTTGTATCTTCCGCGAATATCTGGCGATAAAAGTGATTATGTTGTTCAGATGGGTTCGGGACTTTTAGTGGATTACACTACCGAGGGCAAGCCAATTGGCCTAGAAATCACTGCGCCCGCGCAAGTCAGTATTGCCGAGCTAAACAACGTGCTTGCTGCTCTGCATGTTCCAACCCTGACCAAAGAGGATATCGCGCCACTTCTAGCGGCCTAACAAAATTAAAGGATTAATTTCAGGGACAGTAATTTCAGGGACAGGATACTAAATCCCCACACTGATCCCTCCTGACCGCTGGCCCCACCATCCAGCCCCCGGGGTTCGCGCCTCGGGGATTTTTCCTTTGGGCAGCCAACCACCGCCACGCTCGCCTCCCCCCCCGGCAGATCGACTACACTCCGGCCATGCATCGCGACCAACGCATCCCCTGGCACAAACTCCTCGGCCAAGCCCTGGCGGACGCGCTGACCGGGCTGCCCTATCAGGTCAGCACCGAGGAAGAACTGGCCCTACGCAGCCAACGCCTTGATGTGCTCATTATCGAACAGGGAGAATCCCCAGATGCAACCGGCAGACCCGCGGAAGACCGCCCCGATGGACTTGAAGACCTGACCAAGCGAGTTTTGGGGACAGTTTACTTAATTTCCCTGTTGTTTACGCTTCGAATTCCGGGGACAGCGAATTCCGCGGACAGTTTACTCAATTTCCCAGCCTAATCCTGCTTAATTTAAATCAAACGGGCCTGGTTAATGAAAAGAGGTCTCAACCAGCCAAGTACTCAAGATCATCCCTTTGCCGATGAAGCTTAGTAACGGTGTAAAAAATAGTGATACAGATTAGGTTGGTCAAAGCGGGGCGTGCCCAACTTTTTCACACCGAGTTGTATCACATATTTTTGAACCCTCACTTAGCAACGCTGAGGTCTAACAGGACGGTGGCGCCCGCAACCTGGTCATGGATACTCACCCAGGTCTTCGAACTGTTCGACGGGCAGGGCTGACTCGAATGAATGTTCGAGCCAGCCAGCATTAGTGCTTCGCGCGGCCATCGGTGAGTTCTTCGACCTCGCTTTCGCTGATGCCGGCGTAGCGGGCGATGGTGGCGACATCCAGTTGCCCGCCCTGCAGCATGGCCAGTGCGGTTTGGTGGCGAGCCTGTTTGTCGCCTTCGTCGCGCCCTTCCCGCCGTGCCGCATTGAGCATCGTCACCTCATCGCTCAGTGCTCTGGCTCGCGATTCCGCCCAATAGCGCTCTTGCTCATCGGCACTCATGGCGCGTAGCTTGGCTCGGGCTTTCTGGATGGGGGGATGGGCTAGGTTGTTCATCACATCGTCCTCGTTCCAATGTTCGAAATAGGCGATCCAGGCGGACAGGCGCTCTGGCAGTTGGCCGAGCCGGTCGGCTTTGCGTAGTTCGACAATGTTTAGCTCCATGATGTGCCCGAGGCTGCGCGAGTGCTGGTGATCGTAGGTGTCGAAGCGCCAGAGGGCATTGTCTTGGTCGCCAGGTTCCTCTTTGAAGAGATCAAAGTCGAGCAGGTGGATGCCGATGACCGGCTGGGCTTCCTGATAGTCGTTGCCGGCGTCGAGTTGCTCGCTGTAGAGGCGCGCGAGATACATCATGGCGCGACTGGCCCAGAACGGGAAGCGTCGCACCTGGATCTCGATATTGTAGCGTCGCCCCTGTTCGTCGATGCCTCTGAGGTCTAGAACGAGGCGCTTGCCCTGGATGCGCTCAGGTGTGAGGCGTGCATCGAGCAGGGTGATCTCGGTGATCGGTGGCTGGTCCGCGCGTACGGCATTGATCAGATCGATCAGCAGTTCCGGCTCTTCGGAGAAGAGGCGGAAGAAGACGTAATCATTCTTCGGATCGAGCAGGTCGTTGGTTTTGGCCATGACGAAGGTCAGCTTTGGTTTGGCGGTGAGTCAGGTGGGTCAATGTCACCAGGGACGGAGCAGTCTGGCCAACTTTTGTCACATGATGCAGTGAACGATGTGGCATTAGGAAGCCGGGCTCGCCTTGGGCAAACCAAGACCCATCAGTTAGGCCGCATGTCGTTCAATCTTGTTGGTTCCCACGCGCCAGGGAGCGGGCGTATTTGTCCTTCCTTGATGTCAGGGATGCGAGAGCATCAAAGGGGCCATATATGGTTCGAATTACTATTTACGTTCATGGATTTTCCGAATCCCGCCATTGCCGATACCAATTCTTGCCATCCATGCGCAACCATCCCAGTTTCCAACAAGCCTGCTGTTTCGGCAAAATCGTCCCAATACTGAAGGGGTGCGCAATGGAGGCCAGGTGGCTCGCCCAAGCTATCCGCTGGATGGCCTCGCGATCCGGTCGCTGTTCGGACCTTCTCCCCCGGAAATCCTGAAAAGAGGCGATGCGCGACGACCACAGCCCTGGAAAAGAAGCTTTGGGAAAACCTGCCGAGGTGCTGTTCCGTCCAGCGGAAAGGGTTTCAATTCACGGCTTTGGGCCGTTGGGGGTGGGCGGCGAGCCAAGCGTCCAGCTCTGCGGTGGCGGTGAAATCCAGCAGGGCCTCGCCTAGGTCTTCGAGTTGTTCGACGGGCAGGGCTTGAATCCGCGCTTGCTGGGTGTCGGTTAAATCACCGAGACGGCGGCGGAGCAGGCGCAGCGCGAATTGAATCTCGCGCTGGCGGCCTTCTTCGCGGCCTTCCTGACGGCCTTCCTTGCGACCGGCTTGGAGCCAGATGGGTTGATTTTTTGCAACAATTTCGCGATAGGCGCGGGTTTGTTCCAGTGGGGTGAGTTCGCCAAGCATGGTCAATATCTCCTCCAAGGTCATGTCGTCAAAACGCGCCAGCAGCCAAGATTGGAAGACATCCAGACAGTGTTTGCGGGCGCTATCAGCCAAGGGCGCCTGTTGGATGCGACCATAGGCCAGCGGCGCCTGTTCGCGCAACTGTGCGCGGTCGTCGATTAAATAGGGCAAAAAGGTGGCGAGCAAGGGGTGCTCAGGTTGGGTTTGCTCAAGGCGCTGGAGCATCTCGCTGAGATAAACCCGGCGAATCGGAAGCTCGGCATCGCGGGCGATGTGGCGGTTCCAAGGTTTGGTCTTGGGATCTTGCGCCGGGGTGATGAACAGCAGTAGTCCATGCACCTCGCGCCCGAGGTGACGCTCGCCGAGTAGCCCCATGTCAATCAGCAGGCGGTGGTAAATCTTTGGATCGCACTGTGCCTGTACCTCAATCACCCAGATGGGATCTTCGGTGTTTTCAGACAACACAACGCCGTCAATGCGCCGCTCCAGCGCTTTAACATCTATGGCCTCAAACGCATAGGAACCGGTGATGCGCAGACCACCAGTGAGCAGGCGCAAAAACTCAGGGTCAGCCCCGAGCAGAAGGTAAATCTGTTTATCGGCGTGCATGTAGCATCATAAGTTATTGGAAATAAAAGATAAAACCGGCAATAAAACCGGGGCGCGAGAAAACCGGGACGGGCCTGGTTTTTCTCGGCAACCTGCGGTGATGGGCAGGATGGATGTTGCGGGAGGGGTTCCCGTCTTTCGTCGGCGTAGGGCCTTTTTGAGGGTGCTCATCCTAGTCATTGTCCAGACAATTCAGAACTCACGTTTCGGAGTTCAAAAAGGCCATACTGGCCAGCTTAAGCCTCGATAGAACCGGGCTCCGTGCCTTCTAACCGAAGGGTAAACTCATCGAGTTGCAATGCCTGGACAAAGAAGTGCCGCACCCGCTCATCGATGGCGCTCATCACCAGCTCGCCGGCCGGCCCGAGCGTCTCCCAAAGCCCATTGTTGGGAGCCCATCGACGGCCTCGGCGATCAAGGCGCGGAAAAAGCCCCACAGGCGTTTGGCGAAATCGAGCTCACTGAGCTGCGCACCGACGGCCGTGCGCACTTCGCAGACCCGCGTCCCGGCACCTTGGATCTGGGCGAATGCCAGCAGACAATAGCGCACGGCGGTTAAGTGGATTGAAGCCAGATGCGATGCAAAGGTTTCAGTCTGCTCCCAGAGCAAGCCCAGGTATTGCTTGGCTTCCTTGAAGTACACCTCAATGCTCCAGCGCAAGGCATCGATCTCCAAAATCGCCGCTGGGGAGAGACTGCGGTCGGTGCTTAGAAACAGCGCCCAGGATTTCGCCCCCGCCGGACTGTCGGCGTCTTGGCTGACGCCACGGACAAAGAGCAGGCGTACCGGAATCCACTGCTCCTTGCCGTCGCTCTCGAGGCTCAGCTCCACGTCCAAACACTGGCACCGGTAGGGCAAGCCGCTGAGGCGCTTCCAGTGCTTGCGCACGCTCGTCTGATACAGGCCATTCGCATCGAGCAGCTCGGTGTGCGCCTCGCCGTTGTTCCAGTTCCTCAGGCGGTACTTCATGGCGTTTTTCTTCATGCGCAAGATCGCCGTGAGGTTGAGGTCCAAGGCGGTGCTGATCATGGTCTTGGTCCCAAACCAGGCATCGGCGAGCAGGACATCGGCCTCGAGGCCCTGACGCAGCGCGCGGCGCAACATGCCCGCCGCCAATTCGGGCTTGGTGCGATCACGTGCCTGCGCATAGCGGCGCGCCTCGACGCTGCGGCCATCGTGAAAGTCCGCCTTCAGCGGATGCGCCCCGACATTGCTGATGAAGATGTCGCTATCCAGGGGCAGGAAGGCCTCTTGCGTGGCCAATCCCAAGGTGAGGACTTGCTGGCCTTTGACGGTGCGCCCACTGAGATGATCGAAGTGCCGCGAGACGCCTTCCAGGCGTTTGCCGCGGCGGGTTTTCACCGAATCGTCCAAGACGTAGGCGCGTACGGGACTGTTCTTCAGCTGACCGGCGCGATAGACCTTGAGCGCGACGGCCCCATGAAAGGCGCGCCAATTGAGCTCTTCGCGGGCCAGCAAATCATACAGGGCGTCCTTGTGGGCATCGGCGAAACTGCGCAGCGATTGACGGGCGAACAGCGCAATACTCTCGCGCCCAACCCACACCCAGATCAACAGCAGATAGATGATCCGCGGTGCTTGCAGACCACTGCGCTTGTGAAAGCCAAGCTTGGTGAGCAGCCTGGAGTGCGCCACAGGTCGGCGAACAGGTTGTCGGCCAGGGTTTGGGGATCGTTCAGGACGGGAGCGGTCAAGCTTGGCAAGGATACGTCGGATGTGGGAGTCTTCATCAGCGGCTTCTTGGGTGGGTGTCTTGTTTCAACTGCTTGACATTCTACCATCCATGAGGCCGCTTTTAATTATTAAACAAAGACTTGATTCAATAGGGGCGCGATTTTTGAACCCCGAAACGTGAGTGATGATATCGGCCTGACGGTCGCCATGGTCACCTTCGCGCACCTCGATGCCGTCGATTTTGCTGAGCACGGCATGAATGGTGGCGCGAAAAGCGCCTTCGTTGTGGATGCCCCAGCGCCCGCCAAGCTCGGCGATCTGGTCGCCTAGCTGCTTGAAGCCCGCTGCCATCTGGCAGGCGAGTTCCTCGACTCGGGTCTCGGTGCGTTCTTGGGCGTGGGCGAGTTCAGCCATGACGGCTTTCACCTCGGAGAAATCCTCGTATGAGACAGGGTTTTCGGTCACTCGCTTGTCGATCATGGCCATGACTTGCTGGCGCATGACCGGGGTGAGTTCGGTATTGGGTTCGATCATCATGGCTATTTGGCCCTCGATTTCCATCAATCTTTGTTCAGAGACAGCATGCCGCTGGTCGATTTGTATTGTCCAGAGACTGAATGGGCTAATATTCAAACTAGAGTGCATCAGTAGTCACTGGCAACACAGGAGGCAAGCGCATGGCCCTGGCTCAGGAAGATTTTCAGCGGATTGGCGAGTTCGTTAAGGACAACATCAGCCTTTGGTTGGCCGAGCAGAGTCTCGGCAAGCCACCTGTTGTCTATGAGATCGAACTGCGCGAGCGGATGGTGCGGGTGGAGGAGGAGCTGAAGCACCAGCGCGAGTTGATGCGGGAAGGCTTCGAGCGGGTCGACAAGCGCTTTGAGGAAATGCGCGAGGACATGGACAAACGCTTTGAGCAAGTTGATAAGAGATTTGAGCAGATGGACAAGCGTTTCGATACCATGCTCAAGCGCCATGATCACCAGTTCATCGCGCTGGTCGCCTTGATCAGCAGCGGTATTGGCCTGGTGATCGTTGCGTTGCCGTTTCTGTTGCGGATCTAGAAACTCGGCTTGCCGGGGGCGATAACCGGGTGAATTTACGAATCAAAGGAGCCGAGGTCGAATTATTGACCCGCCGCTTTTGTGGCGGTTTTTCTTGAACAGGAGTTAAGATGGCACGTTTTGAACCTTGTCATGGCAAAGATAAATGTCGTGATGACGGAACGCGGTGTTTAACCTGCGGGCGCGATCTGGATGAGATCGCCCGACTGCGTGAGGCCATCGATGCATTGGCCACCCTGGCGATGGATCGCGCCTATGAGAACAGCGAAGAATTTACGGATTATGTCGCGCGCAAACTGTTGAAAAGCATCGGCTACCTTCGAAATACGCTCGAATCCGCCTGAAGTATTGTGACCATTTTCGTATCTAAACTCAGATTTCGATTGAGAGTGATCGAACGATGGCGCTTGCACAAGAAGATATCCTGTTCATTAAAGAACATATCGGAGAATGGCTGGCTGAGAAAGTCTTGGCAAGCCGCCGGCCGTCTATGAAATTGAACAGCGCGAGCGCATGGTGCGAGAGCAGCTCCGGTGACAGTATAAAGAATTCTTTTCCTGATCCCGCTTAATGATGCGATTAAAGTCACCAGGTTTGAATTCTTTTCAAACCTCTACGGGCAAAGACGACCGACGCCCTTTCCAACCCCGCTCCCAACGCCTCGGGACGGGGTTTTTGCTATGCTTTCATGCAAGACATTTTAGTTGCAATTCGTCAGGAACTTGTCCATGTCAGCGCTTGCCGAACAACTGCCCTTCGATGCTGAAGCCTATCTCGCTTGGGAACAAGACCAAGCCGACAAGCATGAGTATTATCGCGGCGAGGCCTTCGCCATGGTCGGCGCGTGCCAGAATCATGTGTTGGTGGCTGGAAATCTTTACTCTGCGCTCAAGCACCGCCTGCGCGGCAGCTCCTGTCGAACCTATGTGTCTGACATGAAACTCCGGGTCGCCGCCGCGGAGGCATTTTTTTATCCGGATATCATGGTGTCCTGCGATGCGCGCGATCATGCCGCCGAGCTGTTTTTGCAATACCCGCGACTGATCATTGAGGTGCTGTCGGCGGGAACCTCGGCTTTTGACCGCGGGGCCAAAGCGGCCGCTTACCCTCTGCTGCCGAGTCTGCGCGAGTACGTGATGGTGGACATCGACGCACGCCGGCTGGAACACTTCCGCCGCCATGATCAGGGCGACTGGCGGCTGCAAGACTGCCACGAGGTCACCGCCTGCCGGTTCGAGTGCCTGGAGTTGGAGCTGCCAATGGCGGAAATCTTCGAGGATGTGCTGGCACGGGACTGAAGCCGCCCAACCAACTCGGCAGGGGAAACGTATTGCAAAATCAAAGGGACTGAGATTTGACCTTCGTTTTCCAGCAATTTTTGCTGACAGACAGAATTGCCGCTCATTGGATTGCATTGTCCAGAGACTGAATGGGCTAATATTTAGACCAGAGTGCATCAGTCGTCACTGGCAACACAGGAGGTAAGCGCATGGCCCTGGCTGAGGAAGATTTTCAGCGCATTGGCGAGTTCGTCAAGGACAACATCAGCCTCTGGTTGGCCGAGCAGAGTCTCGGCAAGCCGCCAGTTGTCTATGAGATCGAACTGCGCGAGCGGATGGTGCGGGTGGAGGAGGAGCTGCGGCATCAACGCGAGTTAATGCGGGAAGGCTTCGAGCGGGTCGACAAACGCTTCGAGCAGGTTGACAAGCGCTTTCAGGAGATGCATGAGGACATGGACAAGCGCTTTCAGGAGATGCATGAGGACATGGACAAGCGCTTCGGGCAAGTGGACAAGCGCTTCGAGCAAGTTGATAAGCGCTTTGAGCAGATGGACAAGCGTTTTGACACCATGCTCAAGCGCCATGATCACCAGTTCATCGCGCTGGTCGCCTTGATCAGCAGCGGTATTGGCCTGGTGATCTTTGCGTTGCCGTTTCTATTACGGATTTAGAAACTCGGCTTGCCAGGAGGCGATAACCAGGTGAGGCGCCTTATTCGTCGCCGTCGTAAACGAAGATGTCGATTTTGCGTTCCAGGCTCATGATGCGCTGCATGAGCTTGGGGGCGATGTAGCTGGTGGCGACCATGAGGAGCGGCTCGATGCCTTCACGCGCGTGGTAGTCGTCGGCACTCTGTAGAAGATCCGCTCGATGTCTTTGGCGTACGTGCGCGAGGTGATTTCGAGCAGGATATGTTCGCCGTTGCGGATGATGATATCGACCTGACAGTCGCCATGGTCACCTTCGCGCATCTCGATGCCGTCGATTTTGGTGAGCACGGCATGAATGGTGGCGCGAAAGGCGCCTTCGTTGTGGATGCCCCAGCGCCCGCCAAGCTCGGCGATCTGGTCGCCTAGCTGCTTGAAGCCCGCGGCCATCTGGCAGGCGAGTTCCTCGACTCGGGTCTCGGTGCGTTCTTGGGCGTGGGCGAGTTCAGCCATGACGGCTTTCAGCTCGGAGAAATCCTTGTGTGTGACAAGGTTTTCGGTCACTCGCTTGTCGATCATGGCCATGACATGCTGGCGCATGACCGGGGTGAGTTCGGTGTTGGGTTCGATCATCATGGCTATTTGGCCCTCGTTTTCATCAATATTTTGAGGCTGGCCATTGCTGGTGAAATCTCAGCACAATTGGGTAGGCGCTCCATAAGGAATGCACTAAGAACACTGTGCCATGAAAACGCTACAACGAATCATAGACGTTCTTGAGATGCAGTCTCATGTTATTGGTGGAGCCATTGCGGATACCGCCTAGGAAATGATTTGCAAGCGAAGTCAGGAGACGACTGCTGCAAATCACTCAAGAGTGGGTCTTGCAGCTATCGGCTAGCAACCCATTGCAGCGGCTCATCGCCGTGACCATCATAGGGCTAGGGCCCAACCGCGAGGACAGCATTATGGTGAAAGCCAGAGCCAGCATTCTGATTGACCGGCCGCCAGAGCAGGTCTTTGGTTTTATTGCCGATGACTTCGTCGACAACTACGCGCGCTGGTCGCCTGAAGTCAAACAGCTTGAGGCACTCACCCCAGGGCCGCTTGGCCTGGGCAGCCGCATGCGCCAGGTGCGGGTGGATCAAGGACGGCGGAGTGAGAGCAGTTTTAAGGTGACCGCTTTCGAGAGTCCGCAATGTCTGGAGTTTGCCGAAAGCACGGACTTGTTCCGCACCGGCTACTGGCTTGCTCCCGCGGGCGGGCAGACGCGCTTGGAATTCGGCTTTGAGCTGCGGCGTCTTGAGTTGTACATGCGCCCGTTCGAGAAACTGATTCGGGTCGCCATTCAGGACGGAGCCCAGCGGGTGGTACGCAATATCAAAACCCTGGCCGAGCGCGAACTCGCAACCGAGGCGACGGAGTGAAACCCGCTACCATATGACCCATTACCACAAGACACAGGCGCAAGCTAGCGCCTTGAGCAGTCAGAAACCGATCCCAAAAACCAACAACCAAGACCTAACCCCCAGGAGTTAACCCCAGGAGTTAATGATGGACTTCATCGCCGATAAAGACCCGGGGCTGATCCCCTTTGTGCTGTCTCAAATTCTGGATACCGTTGTCAACGGCGTCACCTTGTCTGATCCTGACCAGCCGGACAATCCGATTGTTTACGCCAATGAGGCCTTTGAGCTCATCACCGGCTATGAGCACGAGGAGATTATTGGTCGCAACTGTCGCTTTTTGCAGGGCGAGGACAAGGACCAGCCCGAGCTTGCAAAAATCCGCGAGGGGCTGGACAAGCACGAGCCCGTCACCGTGACCCTGCGCAATTACCGCAAGGACGGCAGTCTGTTCTATAACCAATTCACCATCCGCCCGCTGTTCGACCGTGACGGCAACCTCATCTACTATCTGGGCATTCAGTACGATGTGACCGAAAAGAAACGCGCCGAGAAGGAGCTGGCGCGGCTCAATGCGATCCTCGCCGCCGCCGGCACGCCACCGGAGCCTGGCTAAACCCAGGGCCCGGGAGACTGCGACAGGAGCGGCGGAGCGCCCGCGTATTCACTCGCGCGGCGTCTCCAAGGCGTAGGACTCGGGTGGCACGATGGGCGGGCGGCCAAGCATGAGATCGCTGATCAGGCGCGCCGAGGCCGGCCCGGTGACCAGACCGTTACTGAAGTGCCCGGCATTGACGAATAGATTCTCCACACCGGGGTAGGCGCCGATGTAGGGCACGCCCTTGGGCGAGCCCGGACGCAAGCCGGCCCAGTGGTCTTCAATCGGGGCACGTTTGAGCAGGGGATAGAGCTCCACGGCAAAGCGATAGAGGTCTTCCTTGGCTTGACTGGTGGTGGTCTTACTGAAACCGGCATCCTCCGCGTGCGTGCTGCCAATGAGCACCCGACCATCCTGGCGTGGGATGATGTAGTGTTCGCGATAGAGGGTCAGCTGCCGGATTTGATCTGGCTTGGCAAAAAACAGCATGATCTGCCCACGCACCGGGCGGATCTTTGGGACCGCGCCAAGACGCTCAAGTAACTGCGCCGTCCAGGCGCCAGCGCACACCACCACCCGCTCCGCGGCCAGCTGTTCCGAAGTAGTACGCACACCTATCACCCGCCCCTGCTCCACGCGCAAATCCATGACTTCCTCGTGCTCGCGGATCCGCACTCTTTTATCGAGCGCGGCACGCAACGAGCGCATGAGCCGCGGGTTGCGCACCTGCGCCACATCCGGCATCCACAGCGCATTATCCAGGCGCAAACCCAGGTTTGGTTCGGCCGCCGCCACCTGAGTGCGATCAAGCAGCTCGACCGGCACTTGATGGCGTTCGCCCCAGGCCAAGGCCAGATCGCGTTCCTCGGCGTCCAGAATCATCAGCCCGGACGCGCGATATTCCGGATCAATACCTGTCGCCTCAAGCAGTTCCAGCATGAGCTCGGGGTAATACGCCTGACTCCAAAGCGCCAGCGTATTGACCGCGCCCGGATGATGCCATGGGTACAGGGGCTGCAGAATGCCGCCTCCGGCCCAGGAGGATTGGCGCCCGGTGGCGCTCATCTCGACCAAGGTCACGGAGGCGCCTGTCTTGGCCAGTTCATGGGCGGTCAGCAGGCCAATAACGCCGCCGCCGACAATCAAGTAATCGCTCATCGTCTACTTTCGTTTCTCGGTTATTGCATCTGGGACTGGCCCACATCATTGCCCGCGGCCAGGGATTTGGGCAAGGCGAACACCACCTCCTCTGGCACGCCGCTGCATTCCCTGACCTCTCCCGCGCCCTGTTGCCGCAAATGGTCGATGACCTGGCGCACCAGAAGCTCGGGCGCCGAGGCCCCGGCCGTGACCGCCACCCGCGCGCGACCAACCAACCACTCGGGGTCAATATCCTCGGCCCCGTCGATCAGATAGGCCGGGATACCCTGCTTCTCGGCCAGCTCGCGCAGCCGATTGGAATTGGAGCTGGTCACCGAGCCAACCACCAGCATCAGATCCGCGTCCGCCGCCAGCTTGCGCACCGCATCCTGGCGGTTTTGGGTGGCATAGCAGATGTCGCTCTTTTTTGGTCCCTTGAGGTTGGGGAAGCGGGCTTTCAGCGCCTCGATCATCGCGGCGCTGTCATCGACCGACAGGGTGGTCTGGGTGACGTAGCAGACCTTATCCGGGTCGCGCACCTCGAGCGCATCAATGTCCGCGACCGATTCGATCAGTCGCACCCGGCCCTCGCCATCCTGGCATTGCCCCAGGGTGCCCTCGACCTCGGGATGACCACGATGGCCGATCAGCACGACATCGGCGCCCTCGCGACAATGGCGCGCCACTTCGAGATGGACTTTGGTTACCAGTGGGCAAGTCGCGTCATAGACCCGCAGTCCGCGTTCCTCGGCCTGGCGGCGCACATCCAGGGCAACCCCATGAGCACTGAAAACGCACACAGCACCTGCTGGCACCTCGGCAACATCCTCAATGAAGATGACACCGCGTTTTTTCAGCGACTCGACAATGTAGCGATTGTGGACCACCTCATGGCGCACATAGAGTGGCGCGCCATGCAGCCGGAGAACCCGCTCGACAATCTCGATGGCGCGATCGACGCCAGCACAAAAGCCACGCGGGTTGGCGAGGAGGATCTCCATGAGGGCTGCAGAGGAAGTCACAGAGGAAGCTTGCGCGGATTCCGGCGACGCTGCCGAGGAAGACGCCAAACCAGAAATGTGAGCAGAAATGGGGGCGGAAGCTGGGGAAGACATATCAGTGAATACTTTGCTTGAACGCATCGGGCAACTCTGTCTGATGGTCAATCCTACCGGAAATCCCACGCCTATCAAGACAAAATCCGACGGAAACGCTATAGTTTGACCCGACGCAAGAACGCCGGAGCCCCATTATCTTGAGCGACTTCATTCCAAGCATCGGTTTTATCAGTCTGGGATGCCCAAAAGCGACCGTGGATTCGGAACGCCTGCTGACACGATTGCGTGTTGATGGTTACCGCATCGCCCCGGACTATCCCTCGGCCGATCTGATTATCGTTAACACCTGCGGCTTTATTGAGGACGCGGTCACTGAATCGCTCGACACCATCGGAGAAGCCCTCAGGGCCAGCGGCAAAGTCATTGTGACCGGTTGCCTGGGCGTGCGCGAGGAAATCATCCGCGAGGCCTACCCGGAGTTACTTGCCATCACCGGGCCAGAGCGCGACAACCAGGTCATGGCCGCGGTGCACCGCCACCTGCCGCCACCGAAACACCCCTTTGATCGCCTGATACCGCCGCAGGGCGTGAAGTTAACCCCAGCGCACACGGCTTACATCAAGATTTCCGAGGGTTGCGATCACCGCTGCAGTTTCTGTGTGATCCCGCATCTGCGCGGTCCCTTGCGCAGCCGAGCCATTGGCGAGGTGCTCGAGGAAGCCAATCGGCTGGTCGAACAAGGCGTGCGTGAGCTTCTGGTGATCTCCCAGGATACCAGCGCTTACGGCCGCGATCAGAACCATAAGTTGGACTTTTGGCGCGGCCGCCCGTTGCGCACCGATCTCGGTTCCCTTGCG
Organism: Thiorhodovibrio winogradskyi; assembly: GCF_036208045.1. Classification (NCBI taxonomy): domain Bacteria; kingdom Pseudomonadati; phylum Pseudomonadota; class Gammaproteobacteria; order Chromatiales; family Chromatiaceae; genus Thiorhodovibrio; species Thiorhodovibrio winogradskyi. Next base: position 4,709,848 of record NZ_CP121472.1, read on the forward strand.
CAGGTGCTGGGGGAGATCGCACCCTGGGTGCGCCTGCACTATGTTTACCCCTACCCTTCGGTCGACCAACTCATTCCGCTGATGACGCAGGAGTTGATTCTGCCTTATCTGGACATGCCGCTGCAGCATGCAAGCCCCGCCATTCTGCGCGCGATGCGCCGCCCGGCCGCGACCGAGCGGATACTCGAGAAACTGGCAAGCTGGCGCGAGCAATGCCCGGCACTGGCCATTCGCAGTACTTTTATCGTGGGTTTTCCTGGAGAAACAGAGGCGGAGTTCGAGCAACTGCTTGGCTTCCTAACCGAGGCGCAGCTTGACCGGGTGGGTTGCTTCGCCTACTCGCCAGTGAGCGGCGCCGCGGCCAATGCGCTCCCTGATCAGGTGCCAGAGAGCGTCAAGCAGGAACGGCTCGCGCAATTCATGACGCATCAGGCCAGAATCAGCCGCGCCAAACTCAAAAACCGCGTCGGTCAGGAACTGCTGGTCATGATTGATCGGGTCGAACCCGACCGCTGCATCGCCCGCGGCCACGCCGACGCGCCAGAGATTGACGGCGAGGTGATCATTCCCGGTGTCTGGGATGTTGCACCCGGTGATTTCATCATGGCGCGCATCACCGAGAGCCGAGAGCACGACTTGGTGGGCGAACCGGCGGATTATGAGGTGCGTTGATAGACCCAATGCGCAAGGCAAGAGGGCAACAACAGCTTGCGGTCACAGATCAACCGCCGCATAGCCAAAGGCAATGCGCCCGTCTCGACCATCCTCCAACTTGAACTTGCCAAGACCGTTGCGCCCGCCCAGGTCGAGAATGACATTGCCCTGCCCGGAGACACCACCATCGCAGTGAATCTTGAAAATTGGCATGTTATCCCCGAAGAAAGCATTGTAGCGGCCACGGCATTGCTGAGCGCTCGCATTACGCACGGTAAAAGCCAAGGCAAAGGGGTCCGAGGTATAGCGCCCGGCGTAAAAATCACCGTCCGAGAACACCATGGCGAAGGGCCCTTGCGTGGCCTCCGCGGGCGGCCCATCGATACGCACCCGCTCGCGATAGTGCCGCATGGCGCGCGTGATACAGGTATGGCGCACATCCATGGGCACACTGTGGCACAACACCTCGCCATACTCATAGGGCTTGATGTTCGTGGTCACCAGGTCGTAGTCGATTGTCTGGGGCGATTGCGCGCAACCGGCCATTGCCGCCACCGCCAAGCCAAGCGTCATCGTCAGAGCCTTCATTGCGAATCCCTTGTGTTATCCAGTCATTGCGTCGGCGCACTATAACCGCGCACCTGCCCTTGGGGGTAGTTTTCGCTTGTTGGACGCTCGAACAAATAATGCCCGACCCACCATTCCTGCCCCGCACCGAACCCGAAAAGTTCGGCGCAGGCCATTAAAAACAGTCGCCAGCGCATCCACCACAGGGCAGCGGCGCGCGCGGAATGATCGCTGGCTGGATCGCCACCATAGACGCGTTCGAGGATGGGCATCGCTCGCGCCCGGTTCTCATCCAAGCGCGCAAGCCAGGCATTGAGTGTGCGCGCGTAATGGCGTCCATCCCAACGCCAGTGGTCAAGAAGGCGCAGATGCTGCTGAAACCGCGGCGGCAGCGCATCATGCGGCATGATGCCGCCGGCAAAGAAAAAGCGCGTCATCCAATCGTCACCACCCTGGTCTTCGTAAGGATAAGGATGCGCGCGATGACAGAAAATGTGCATGAAAAATCGCCCACCAGGAAGCAACCAGCCATGCAAGCGCTCGAACAGCAGATACCAGTTGCGCATGTGCTCGAACATTTCAATGGAGACGATGCGGTCGAACTGGCCCGGGGCCTGAAAGTCATTCATGTCGGCTGTCAGCACGCGCAAATTGGTCACGCCCGCGCGCGCGGCATCGGCATCGATAAAGGCTTTTTGGGAATGGGAATTGGAAACGGCAACGAACTCGCTGCCTGGAAAATGGCTTGCGGCCCACAGGCTGAAGGAGCCCCAGCCGCAACCCAGCTCCAGCACCCGCTGGCCCTCGGCAATACCGGCGCGCTCGGCGGTCAGCCGCAGCGCCGCCTCTTCCGCCTGATCCAGGGTATCGATGCCATCGGGCCAATGGCAGCAGCTGTATTTACGGCGCGACCCCAGCATGAGCTCGAAGAACTCCGCCGGCACCTCGTAGTGCTGCGCATTCGCACGTTCCGGCACCGCAGCAATGGGTGAGGCCCGCATCATGGCGAGAAAATCCCGTTCGGAGGTCATGGCGGCCTCGCAGTCGGCCACTGGCAGCTCCCTGAGCGTATCGCGCAGCCGCATGCGAATACCAGCACGCACCAGGGCATCGGGCAAGTTGCCGCGTTCCGCCAGAAGGACCGCTGTGTTGATTAACATGTTATAAATACCGGACATCATGACTCCTGGCTAATTGGGCTAGCGAGACGGTTTGAGATCTGTCGGCAACATCGGTGCGGACAGCCTGATTCCCAAGTTGGGCTGGTCCCGATGCAAGGCCTCCCACTCACCATTGACCCACTTGGGGTTGCCAGGATCAAGGGTATCATTGCGACAAGCCGAGCCCTTCGCTAGAGTGCCAAGCGTGCGGGAATCCAAGCCTTTGGCACCCAGCCAGAGGGCCAGTCGCATGACAACAGTTCACTCCAATCGCATCCCCAATCGCATCCCCAACCGCGCGGCAATCCGCGCCTCATCGAGCTTCACGCGCCAATGATCATCTATAACCTGTTTCCGCTGCTCGCCGGGCCTTTCCCGGACTGGACGCCACATTTCAAACGTGCCGCCGCCATGGGCTTTGACTGGATTTTCGTCAATCCAGTCCAGGCGCTGGGCGACTCTGGCAGCCTTTACTCCATCAGCGATTATTTTGGCATCAACCAGGCATTTGTTGGTCCTGGCAGCAGCTCCAGCCAGAAACAGCTGCGCGCTGCCTGCACGGCCGCCGAAAAGCTTGGGCTGAGCATGATGACCGACCTGGTGATTAATCACTGCGCCATCGACAGCCCGCTGGTCCAAGAGCATCCCGAATGGTTCGTGATGAAACGCGGCAAACCCACCAATCCCTTTTGTGTCGAGCCCGACGGCAGCAAGGTGATCTGGGAGGATCTGGCGCAATTCGATCACCGCAAATCCACCGACAAAGACGGCATGCTCGCGTACTTTGTCAGCGTGGTCGAGCATCTGGCGGATCTTGGTTTTCGCGGCTTTCGCTGCGATGCGGCCTACCAGCTTCCGGCTGAGTTCTGGCAGAGCTTAATTAGCCGTTGTCGCGCCAAGCACCCGGATATCGTCTTCGTGGCGGAAACCCTCGGTTGCTCACCCAAGCAGACCAAAAGCACCGCCGCGGCGGGCTTCGATGCCATTTACAACAGCGCCAAATGGTGGGATTTCACCAGTCCCTGGTTGCTCACTCAGTATGCGCTCACCCGCTCCCTACTGGGGTCCATCAGCTTTCCGGAAAGCCACGACACCGAGCGTTTGTTCAGCGAGACTGGCGGCAACCTTGATGCCATGCGCCAGCGCTATCTGTTCGCGGCCCTGTTTTCAAGCCATCTCATGATGCCCATGGGCTTCGAGTACGGCTTCCGCAAACGCCTGCATGTGGTCAACACGCGGCCGAAGGATTGGGAAGAACCCACTATCGATCTGACGGATTTCATCACCCAGGTCAATGGCATCAAGCAGGGCAGCTCGGTGTTCGGCAGCGAGGGGCCAATCGAGCAGATCCCGCATCCCAACGAAGCAATCCTGATTCTGCGCAAGAAAGCCGCGAAGGGCTGCGACCAGGCGCTGCTGATTCTGAACAAAGACCCGCATGGTCATCAGTATTTACACATCGATGACCTCTACGCCCTGATTGACGCCCCACCACCGTTGCACGACCTTTCTCCCGACTGGCCCATGGATTATCTGCCCACACCCTTTGAGTTTGACCTGGGCCCCGGGGTGGCGCGGGTATTGACGACCGAGGGGAACAAGCGCCCTTAGTCCGCGTCTGATGATGTTCACCCTAAAGCGCACACAAGAACCTAGACACGAGAACCTAGATTTGTTTCGGCGGACCTTTTTCGGCGCGGACCCGGCCAGCCCGGCCAATTCGTAATGTCCGATTCGCAATGTCCGATGCGCGCCCTTGAACTATGCTTGAAACTTAGCCCCGCTGGCATTTCCGCCGCGGGGTCGACCGAGAACGAGTGCCCCATGGATCACGACCCTGTTCTGGATACTTCTGTTGAAGAGCCGATGCTGACCTTCGCGCAGCTTGGCCTGTGCGAGCCCGTGTTTCGTGCCGTCGCCACCCTGGGCTACGAAACGCCCACCCCCATCCAGGCGCAATGCATCCCGCACCTGCTCAAGGGGCAGGATTTGCTCGGCCAGGCCCAGACCGGCACGGGCAAGACGGCGGCCTTTGCCTTGCCATTACTCTGCCGCATGGAGCGGGGCCAGGAGCTGCCGCAACTGCTAGTACTGACGCCGACACGCGAATTGGCCCTGCAGGTGGCCGAGGCCTTTCAGGACTACGCCTCCCAGCTCAAGGATTTTCACATTCTGCCCATCTATGGCGGGCAGAGCTACAGCCTGCAAATCCGCCAGCTCAAGCGCGGCCCTCAGGTGATCGTCGGCACGCCCGGTCGTGTCATGGACCACATGCGCCGCGGCAATCTGTCACTTGATGGCTTGCGCGCCATGGTGCTCGACGAAGCCGACGAAATGCTCAACATGGGATTTGCCGAGGATATCGACTGGATCTTCGAGCACTGCCCGGAACAACGGCAGGTCGCGCTCTTTTCCGCCACCATGCCGGAAGCGATCAAGCGGGTCGCGCGGGTGCGACTCAAAGATCCCGTCGAGGTACGGGTGCGCGCATCGGCCGAAACGGTCGACACTATCGATCAGCACCACTGCGTGGTCGCGCGCGGGCACAAGCTCGACGCTCTGACCAGGCTGCTGGAGCTAGAGTCATTCGACGGCATGGTGATTTTTGTTCGCACCAAGAATGCCACCACCGAGCTGGCCGATAAGCTCAAAGCCCACGGCTTTGCCGCCGAGGCACTCAATGGGGACATGAACCAAGAGCTGCGCGAGCGCACCATCGGTCGCCTGAAAGACGGCCAGCTGGATATTCTGATCGCCACGGACGTGGCCGCGCGCGGGCTGGATGTCGAGCGCCTGAGCCATGTGATCAACTACGACATTCCCACCGACCCGGCATCCTATGTGCATCGCATCGGCCGCACCGGACGGGCCGGGCGCACCGGGCGCGCCATTCTTTTGGTCGAGCCGCGCGAACGCAGCCTGCTGCGCGCCATTGAGCGCACCATTCGCCGCAACATTCCAGCCATGGAACCGCCCTCGGCCGCCGCGCTCAGCGCATCGCGCATCGAACGCTTCACCCAGGATCTGCGCAGCACCCTCAGTGACCAGGATCTGGACTTCTTCTACCGCCTGGTCGCGCGCCTGAGCAAGGAGCAGGAACTGGACCCCGTGGATATGGCGGCTGCTCTGTGCTTTATGCTACAGCGCGAGCGCCCACTGGAGGTGGAGGAAAAACGCTTGAGTCCGCCGCCGGGCGCCGAGCGGGAGCGCGGGGGTCGGCCAGATCGCGACGGACCGCGCGGACGTGGCGAGCGACCGCCGCGCCGCGAGCAAGACCAACAGCTCGCGAGTTACCGCATTGAAGTGGGTCACGCCCATGGCGTCACTCCGCGCGAAATCGTCGGCGCCATCGCCAACGAAGCCGGTCTTGACGGCCGACGCATTGGTCGCATCGACATCCGCGACGACTATTCCATTGTCGATCTGCCACCCGGCATGCCAAAGGAGATTTTTCAGCACCTGCAACGGGTCTATGTCTGTGGTCAGGCGCTGCGCATTCGCCCATCCGAGGAACCTCCCAGCCGCCCCCGCCCAGGCAAAAGGCATCAGTCTCCGCGCGGGCGCTAGCACGCGTTGGCCGTGATGGCTTAACCCAACAAGACCTTTGCGCTAGACTCCGGCAACCTTCATCCAATAACGCATGGAACCTTGTCATGTCGCATGATCCCGGGTGCTTCTTCGCCCAAAGTCTCGCGCTGATTCTCGCCGGCACCATCGCGCTCGCGATGCCCGCCGCGGCGCAACAACAGGTTTATCGCAGTGTCGATGCGCAGGGGCGTGTCAGCTTTTCCGCCGAGCCACCAGCGGGCGAGGATGTGCGCAGTATCGAGAGCATTGAGTTGCAGCCCGGACCGAGCGAAGCCGACCGTCAGGCGGCCGAGGCTCGTGTGCGCGACATGCAACAAGCGGCCGATGCTTACGAGCAGCAGCGCCAGAGTGCGCGCGAGGCCGAGACCGGACAAGAGGAATCGGGTAACACATCCAAATCTCCGTCGGAATCGGACGCATCCCCTGCTGCCGAACAATGGAACCAACTGCTTGTCAACGACCGCCGCCTAACCCCAGAGCAACGCAAGAAGGTCGAGGAGGCCAAGCGCGAACTGCTCGAGGCCCAGCAACGCGGACGTCAGAGCGCCGGCGGCGGGGATCTGTACAAAAGACCCGACAACTATCAGCACAGCACCCCCAGTCGGAGTGAACGGGACTAGCCGGGCGTCAAGCTGAGTATCGGCATGGTGGGCGCGAGCATAGCCGCCAGCCTTTTAGCGTCCGCGCCGATTCACAAAACGCTTTAGGCGCTCGCGCTGGCGCTGCTGACGCGGGGTGAGCGTATTGCGTTTGCCGGCAAAGGGATTGCTGCCAGTTTTGAACTCAAGCCGCAACGGGGTTCCATGGAGCCCGAGTTCCTTGCGAAAACGGTTCATCAGGTAGCGCCTATAAGCATCGGGCACCGCGTCCACCTGGTTACCATGGATCACAATCACCGGCGGATTGCGACCGCCCTGATGGGCATAACGCAGCTTGATGCGCCGGCCATGCACCAGCGGCGGTTGATGCTCGCTAACCAGATCGGCCAGCAGCCGTGTGAGCAGGGGTGTGGGCAGATCGCGAATCGCGCTGCTGTAAGCACGCTCGGCAGCATCGAGCAACAAACCCACGCTCGAGCCATGCAGCGCGGAAATCTGAAAACGCTCGGCAAACTCCAGAAAGGCGAGCTTGCGTTCGTAGCTGTCCTTAATCTTGGTCCGCTCGTCCGCGCTCAGGCCGTCCCATTTATTCACGGCAACCACCAGCGCGCGCCCACTGTCGATCACATGGGAGGCCAGGGTCGCGTCCTGCTCTCCAATGCCGGCCCGGGCGTCCACTACCAAAATAGCCACATTACACGCATCAATGGCCTGCATCGCCTTGATAACGCTGAATTTTTCGATCATCTCAGTGACTCTGGCACGGCGCCGCATGCCAGCGGTATCAATCAGCGTATAATCCCGCCCATCAACCTGAAAGGGAATAAACAGACTATCGCGCGTGGTGCCTGGCGTGTCGCTGGTCACCACACGTTCCTCACCCAGCAGGCGATTGATCAGCGTTGACTTGCCGGCATTGGGTCGCCCAACGACGGCGATCTGGATGCCCTTGCCCGCCTCCGCACCAGTCGTATCGGCACCCTCGGCTCCCGCGTCCACTTGCGGCAAGGCCGCGAAGATGCGCTCAAGCAAGGTATTCAGACCGCGCCCATGGCTGGCCGCGATGGGCAGCGGATCGCCGAGTCCCAGGGCATGAAACTCTAGCAGCACCTGGTTGGCATCGAGGCGGTCGACCTTGTTGACCACCAGGGTCAGGGGTTTGCCAGTGCGGCGCAGTTCGGCCGCGATATCAAAATCGCCGGTCACGCAGCCGTCGCGCGCATCGACCAGAAACAGCAGATGGTCAGCCTCGGCAATGGCAAGGCGGACCTGGCGCTCGGTCAGCATGTCCAGCGGATCGGAGCTGCCCGACAAGCCGCCGGTATCAACCAGAATGTAGGGTCCGGGACCGAGTTGGCCGACGCCATACTGACGGTCACGCGTCAGTCCGGGGTAGTCGGCAACCAGCGCATGGCGACTGCGGGTCAGACGATTGAACAGGGTTGATTTGCCAACATTGGGGCGACCAACCAGGGTGATGACTGGCAGCATGTCAATCCGACGCCGCGCCAGCGGCGCGCCCAGCAGGAGACACTGCTCTCGCCTGACCGCGCGCGGTCAAGGCGGCGACGGTGCCATCATTGACATAGACAAAGACACGCCCATTCGCCACCGCGGGTCGATGCACAATGCGGTCCTTGGACACCCGTTCGCGAGCCAGCAGGCGGCCGTCAGCGAGGGCGAGCCAATGGACCCAGCCGTCGATATCAGCGACCACCAGCTGATCACCCACAATGGCCGGCGCCGTCAGCCGCCGATATTTGAGCGCATCCTGTTTCCACAGGCCAGCGCCATCCGTTGTCGTGGCACCCCAGAGGACGTCGGATGAGTCGGTCACAAATAGCCTGCCCTCGTCAGCAGCCAGGCCGGCATGGGCGGAGAGTTCGCGGCGCCAGAGCACGGCGCCCGTCACGATGTCCACCGCTGCCAGATCGCCATTGTAGGTCGCCACATAGGCGATATCCCCGACCACAACCGGATCGACGTTCAGGTCAACAACACGCTCAAGCTCGCTGCGACCGCTGGGCGGCGTGATCGTCAACTCCCAATTGGGCGCGCCACGCTCAAGCTCGAGACTCACTAGACGCCCACCGGCAATACCCACGATGACATTGTTGTTGACGATGGTTGGCGAACTGCTGCCGTGCAGCGTCAGTAAGGGTGCCGGGTAGTTATAGCGCCACAGTTGCTTGCCATCGCTGGCCGCGAGCGCATAGACGCTGTTGTCGATCGTATGCACGACCACACGTTCGCCAAGGATGCGGGGGATGGAGAGGATCTCGCTACCAAGTTGGGCGCGCCAGCGTTCACGGCCATCGCGCGCGGACAGGGCGATGAGTTCCGCGTCGCTGGTACCCACAACCAGCAAATCGCCAACCACCTCGGGTCCGCCGCTCAGCCTCAGCGCGGTATCGCGTTCCCAGATCACCCGACCGTCGTGCTGCGACAGTGCCGCGACCCGGCCGCGAGCATCGGCCACATAAAGGCGATCATCGCGCGGCAGCGGCGCCAAACTCAGCGTGCGGCCATCGGTACCTTTGCCAACACGGGTTTTCCACAGAATGCTGGGCGTGAGTTGTTGAACGAACTTCTTATCCAGCTCTGTCGGCGGCCGCGGATCCTTCTCGCCCCCGAGCCAGGGCACCATGCCGCAACCGCTCACAGCCGAGACCAGCGCCAGCAGCATCAGCACGCCCGGCAGGCGGCGCTCAGGGTCCAGTCCTCTGTTGCTTGTTGCTGTCATCTCCGTCTCCTGCGCCGGTTGTTCAATCGCGTATCGCCCGGGCCAATAGCGCCGGCCGATACAGGGCCTCAAGAACCCGCCGGCGGGGGCAAATCCTGCAGTTTCAGTTCAATCAAACCAGCGGCCGCGACATCTCCTTCCAGCGCCTGCCGGTAAGCGGCGCGGGCATCCTCAATGCGATCCTCGGCCAGGGCAATGTCGCCACGCAGAGCCGCGAAATCAGCCGCGAAACTCTCATTGTTATCGTGCTGGTCGATCACGGCTCCAGCCGCTGCATAATCCTGGATCCCGATCAGCACCCGCGCCAGACGTAGCCCGGCCAGCGTCTTGAGCAAGGGTGTGGGTGCCTGATCGATGGCCGCGCGCAGTGCCTCGGCCGCCGCCGCGCTCTGGCTTTGGTCATTCCGTGCCTTGGCCAGGGCGAGCTGGCCGAAATACTCGTAGGCCGTGGACCCATGATTCTCGCTTAGGCGCGACTGCTGTTCGGTGGCAACGCTCAGCAGCGAATCGCGCGCCTGACCCGCGGCTGATCCACCCGGCTCCGCTGGATCGGACTCGGATGCCACGCCACCCTGCGCCGGCGGCATGTTCGAGACCTGACTCACAGTGACCATCAGCTCCTCGAAGGCGAGCGATGCCTGCTGCCCGCGCTGCTCCTGATAGCCGACCCAGGCACGCCAGCCAAAGATGGCCGCCAGTCCGATCACCACCCCGGAGACCACCGCAAGGCCGTTTTCTTTCCACCATTTTTTGATGGCTTCGGCTTTTTCTTCGTCGGTTTGCAAATCGACCACGGTCTTATCCTTGTGTATAAATAACCCTGTCTATTGATCGAATCGATCAAAGGCCCAGTTTCCCAGCCAGATTGCGTGACAAATCAGCAAGCGCGACAGACTCTTGCGCCCCCTCGCCGCGCAACGGCTTAACGCTGACTTGCCCCCCGGCCAGTTCCTCGTCACCCAGCACCAGCGCAAAATGGGCGCCGCTGCGGTCGGCTTTCTTGAACTGACTCTTGAAGCTTCCGCCACCGCAATGGCACAGCAAGCGCACCCCAGGCAGTTGCTCGCGCACTTGCTCCGCCACCAGCACGGCCCGTGCCTCGGCCTGTTCACCGACCGCGACCAGATAGAGGTCTGGCGCGTCTTTTAGATCCGCGGCACTCGGCGCGCTCAGATCGAGCAACCGCTCCAGCCCCATGGCAAACCCAATAGCGGGCGTGGCACGTCCGCCGAGTTGCTCGACCAGTCCGTCGTAGCGCCCCCCGGCGCAAACAGCCCCCTGAGCACCCAGGGCATCGGTGACCCACTCGAAGACAGTGCGGTTGTAGTAATCCAACCCGCGCACCAGTCGCGGATTGATGCGCACCTCGAGCCCAGCACCCTCGAGCCCGCGGCAAAGCGCGTCAAAATGCGCACGCGCCTCGCTGCCTAGGTAATCGAGCAGGCTGGGCGCGGCGTCAATCAGTTCACGCAGCAGCGGATTCTTGCTGTCGAGCACCCGCAGCGGGTTGGTCGCAAGACGGCGCAGGCTATCCTCATCAAGCGCGTCGCGATATTGGTCGAGATAGGCGACCAAATCCTCGCGGTAACGGACACGGTCTGCTGGATCACCCAGGCTGTTGAGTTCCAGATGGAGGTCCGTCAGCCCGAGCGCCTCCCACAGCCGACGCGTGAGGAGAATCTGCTCGAGATCAATGTCCGGGCCGCTCAGCCCGAAGACCTCAACGCCAATCTGGTGAAATTGCCGATACCGGCCTCGCTGCGGCCGCTCGCGCCGAAACATGGGCCCGGCATACCACAGCCGCTGTGGCTGACCGAGCAGACCATGCTCAATGGCCGCGCGCACGCAGCTCGCGGTGCCTTCGGGGCGCAGACTGAGATGATCGCCGCCGCGATCCTCGAAGCTATACATTTCCTTCTCGACGATGTCGGTCACTTCGCCGATGGAGCGTCGAAAAAGCCCAGTCTGCTCGACCAGGGGCATGCGAATTTCCCGATACCCGTAACCCGCGAGCAGGTCGCGCGCGCAACCCTCCAGCCACTGCCAACGGGCGCTATCCGCCGGAAGAATATCGTGCATGCCGCGCACGGCTTTTAGCTGCGCGGGTGGCTTTGCCGGTGCTTGTGCGGGCATTGCAACCCGAGTCTGTTCGACCATGTGAATGCTGTTCGCCTCTAGACGAAATCAGGAACCCTGGAGTCAGCGGGTGGCGGGATCAAGTTCGAAACGGGCCACATTGCCTCGCGCGACGGCTTCCACATCGAATTCCTTGCCGTCCACTGTTAGCGCGACAGCTGCCGCATTCCCTAGGATGATGGAGTAAGGGCCCCGTCCCCCGAGAACCCGCCGATCGCCTTTGTTCATTTCGCCAAAGAGTTTGTATTCGCCAGTGGAATCGCGCACATCAACCCAACAGGGTCCGCTAAAGGTCATGATGATTTCCGCGGCGGCGGATGCATCGCTATTGCCATTCTCGGCGGCCACGTCATTCTCGCTCGCAGCGGGATCAGTCGCATCGCGATCAATAATGACGATCAGACTGGCTGGGTTCTGCTCGCTGGGCACTGTAGCCCGTGATGGCGCACCAGATTGCGCACCGGTTTCCGCACCGGTTTCCCCACTGGATTCCGCACCGGACTCCAGGGGGGCTTCTTCGGGCGCGGGCACTGCATCCAAGGTATCGGCCTGCGCGTTCTCTTCCTCGGTAGCCGCGTCGACCATCGCCTCATCCAATTCTCTGCCTTCCGTCCTGAGAGATGCCGACATCTCGGCCTCGTCCGCAAGGCGCGGAAGAACAGGCTGCGCGACTCTGCCGCTCAGCGTGACAGCCGCGCTATCCTGTTCGTCCGTCGGGGAAAACAAATCAGCAACAAAAGCGCCGCCACCTAGCTGTGCTGCCACGAACCAGACCGCTCCGCCAAGCACCAGCAACAATACCAACCCGAGCAGCGGCATCAGCGGAATTTGAAACGGCCGCCCCCCCCCTTCCTGCGCGCGCTCGACGGGCAGTGCCGGATAACGGCCGTCTGGCCGCTGGCGTCGATATTGATCAAGCAAGGGGACAGGATTAAGTCCGAGGATGCGCGCATAGGTGCGCAAATAGCCGATGATAAAGACTTCGCTTGGCAAACCGTCATAGTGATCATCCTCCAGCGCCTCAATGGTGCCGACGGACAGATGCATCTCGGCCGCCACCTGCGTGAGGGTCAGGCCGCTGCTTTCCCGCGCCACGCGCAGCTGACGTCCGGGGCTATCGTGCAACGGATCAGTGGTATCGGTATGGAGCGCGGGCGTCGGTTCGTCAATGCTGTGCATGGGTTCAGGCCGCTAGAGGGTTCTCAATGTCGTGGTCTTTAGGGAGCAAGTTCCATGATTTCGGGTGCATCCGGGAAGCGCTGTCGCAGGGATCCTTCAAGCTTCTTGGCGGCGGCATCGTTGCCCAGCGCCCGCTCAATACGCACCGCGAGCAACAGCGCATTGGCCGTGGCCGCATTCCCCGCGGCCACGTACCGACTCATATAGCCGCGCGCACCCTGGGCATCGCCATTGGCGAGGGCCTGGCTGGCCATGTTCAGTAGCGCCGGACCGAATCGTGGATTTTTCTCGAGTGCCTGGCGCCAATACCGCTCCGCCGCGACCACATCGCCCGCACGCCGCGCGCAGTCGGCGGCATTTGCCAGGGCTACCTCCGGGTTGGCGTAGAGCGGTTTGCTCAGGGCCTGCTGGAACTGTTCTTCCGCATCCTGATAGCGCTGTTGCTTGCACAGTACCACGCCCCAGGCATTGCGGTAATCAGGGTTTTTCGGATCGATCTTAACGGCCTTGCCAAACTCCTTCTCGGCCTCCGCATGCTCGCCAATGCGCTGATACACAATAGCCAGCATATAGCGCGCGCGCGCGCTGCCGCGATCCTCGCGCACCCCTTGCTTGGCGCGCGTCAGCGCGGCCTCGATCTGGCCGCGCTGCAGATAAGCCGAGGCCATGTTGACATAGAGATCCGCGGGGCTTTCCTTTGCGGTTCCAAGTTCAACCTGCAGATCATGATCATCGATACCATCATCGTCGCCGCCCGGCAGCATGGTCGTGCAACCAGCGCTCAGCACGGACGCTGCCAGAAAGGCGCCGACCACGGGAAGAGCACGCCGTCGGTTTTCGACTCGCCCCACAAGCTGGCCGCACGCCGCGGCAATGCCATCGCCGCGCGTCTTGCGTGTGGTGGTGACCAGGCCAGCACCAATCAGACGCAGCCGAAACGCATCGACCCGCTCGGGCGGGCTGGTGGCAAAACCACTCCCGGCAAAGGGATTAAAGGGGATGAGATTGACCTTGGAAGGCACGCCTTCAAGCAGGCGAATCAGTGCCTTGGCGTGCGCCAAACTATCGTTGACGCCATCGAGCATGACATACTCCCAGGTGATGCGTCGGCGCTTATCCGCACCGGCATAGACCTTGCAGGCCGACACCAGTTCCTCGAGCGGGTATTTGCGATTGATCGGCACCAGTTGGTCCCGCAGCGCGTTATTCGGCGCATGCAGTGAGACCGCCAAGGAGACGTCGGCAACCTCTTTTAGCCGGTATATATTGGGGACCACTCCGGAGGTGGACAGAGTCACCCGGGTCTTGGCCAACATATAGGCCAAATCATGCCGCATCACCGCCATGGCTTGCACCACGGCGTCGAAATTGGCCAAGGGCTCGCCCATGCCCATGAGCACCACGTTGGTTGGCGCCAAACCGATGCGCCGGGTTGCGGTCCAGACCTGGCCGATAATTTCGCCCGGGGTCAAATTGCGGTTAAAGCCCTGACGCGCGGTCGCGCAGAACCGACAGTCGAGTGCGCAGCCAACCTGGGATGAGACACATAGCGTGCGTCTCTTGCCTTCAGGAATGAAGACGGTCTCGACCCGCTGCCCGTCGGTAAGTTCAAGTATCCACTTGACCGTGCCATCGGGTGCTGGCTGCTCCAAGGCGACCCGAGGCAAGTCGCAACGACACTGGCGGCCCAGGGATGCGCGCATGGCCGCTGGCAAATCTGTCATGCAGGAAAAGTCCAGCACACCCAGCTTGTGCATCCATTTAAACAGATTGCGACCATGAAAGGCCTTGCCGCCATGCGCGATGGCAAGCTGCTCGCAACCGTGGATGTCAAGCTCTAGCGGATTGATGGACTGAGCCGTGGTCATGAAGCAGGAATCCTGGAATGGTTGACCCATCAACTCAGCGCGTACGCGGGCAAACCCCTTCGGGGAAGAAAAAGGCAATCTCGGTCGCGGCCGTATCCGGCGCATCCGAGCCATGCACCGCATTTTCAGTAAAGGAGTCGGCGAAGTCCGCGCGTATGGTGCCAGGCGCGGCCTGAGCGGGGTTGGTGGCGCCCATGATCTCGCGGTTAAGGGCGATGGCGTCCTCGCCCTCAAGCGCCATGGCCAGCACCGGACCCGAGGTCATGAAACCAACCAGCTCGTCAAAAAAAGGCTTGCCTTGATGCACGGCATAAAAGGCAGTGGCCTGCTCGCGGGTCAGGTGCGACATGCGAGCGGCGACAATCCGCAAGCCGGCTTTCTCGAATCGCTCGCAAATGGCTCCGATGGCATTCTTTGCCACCGCGTTAGGCTTAATGATGGATAAGGTTTGCTGGACGCTCATGCTGACTCCTTGAAGCGGGCTTGCGCCCTGGAAACAAAAAAGTGTGATCCAAGCGCACAAGTCTAATCGGGAAGTGGCCCGAAAATCCATCTGTCGCGCGCAAATGTCGAGGAGATGAGGTGACAAGGACGCTCAGGTTCGCGACAATCCAAGGTTTTTTGCCTTGGACCATTTGGCAATCACTAACGGGAAAAGCGGCCATGAGCGATTATGATCTTTTCAACGGCGATGCGGACGGGCTCTGCGCCCTGCAGCAACTGCGTCTGGCCGAACCCCGTGCGAGCCAGCTAATCACTGGCGTCAAACGCGATATAGCCTTGCTCGGGCAGGTACGGCCAGCTCCCGGCGATCGGCTCACGGTACTCGATATCTCGCTGGATAAAAACCGCACGGATCTGGAGCGAGTACTCGCGGCCGGCGCCACCGTGCGCTGGTTCGACCACCATTATGCCGGAGAAATTCCAACCCACGACCGGCTCGAGGCGCATATCGATCCCTGCCCGGATCAGGGGACCAGTTTGCTGGTGAATACCGCGCTTGACGGGCACTTTCTCCCGTGGGCGCTGGTCGGCACCTTTGGCGATAATTTCGATGCCAGAGCACGGCGACTGGCTACCGCGGCTGGACTGTCCGAGCAAGACACCGACGCATTGCGTGAGCTTGGCATTTTGCTCAACTACAACGGCTATGGGGCACAGGTCAGCGACCTGCATTTTGCGCCCGACGCGCTCTTTCGGCGCCTGCAGCCCTATCGCGACCCGCGCGAGTTCATCGCCGCCGATGAGGCTTTCAGCCAACTGCGCGCCGGCTACGCGCGGGACATGTCGCTGGCGCGGGCGCTAACGCCCGAACACGAATCCCCAAGCCACTGCCTGCTGCGGCTGCCAAACGAGCCTTGGGCGCGCCGAGTCAGCGGCGTGCTTGGCAATGCACTGGCCCAGCAAGCTCCAGGGCGCGCCCATGCCCTGCTAACGGCACTCGAGCAAGGCGGCTATTTGGTCAGTGTGCGCGCCCCGCTCGAGCGCCCCGATGGCGCCGATGCGCTCTGCCGTCAGTTCCCCACCGGCGGAGGGCGCAGTGCCGCCGCTGGCATCAACGCGCTGCCGGAATCCGACTATGATCGATTCCTGGCTGCCTTCCATGCCGCTTTCACCTGATCGCGCCCCTCGGCCTCTGCCATCCACCGCCGCTCGGTAAAAACTTGAAAAAGCGCTCCACTGTATTAGAATATACTTATAGACTAACTTAACGGCTCACAGCTTTTTAGGAGCGCGATCATGATCGATTGCAACAGTATGCGCGCAGCCGTCCTCCTGTCAGGCGCTCTCATGCTTGCCGGGCTCCTGTTAGGCGGCATCGCGATGAGTACGCCACTGGTGATACTGGCCAGCTATGCGTCGCTGATTCTTGTTCTGACTGCTAGCCTGGTACTCGCGGGGATTTTTCTTGTTGCCATGATTCCGGGCGTCTCGCGCCGGCTCGAGGAGTGCCAGCACTGATCGCTCCGCGCTGACCACAGACCCACCGGCTGGTGCCGAACAATTTTTTTGCGCAGCCTTTGTTCGACAGCCATGCCCTGGAATGATGGACTAGCACGGGAGCGCTTATGCGCTCCCGTGCCCTCAATGCTCGCCCAGCAAGGCCGCGGCCGCACCGGGTTCAAGCGCGAATTCCTCCTCGACCATGCTATTCCAGGCGGCGCGCTTGAAGGTCTGGCGCTCGGGTACCGGCCGATGCACCAGATTGATGTGGCAGTCTACGCAGGTCTTGCCCTGGGCATCCTCCTGGTGGATCGCCGCCGTGTTGGCCCGCGTCCCCAGAATGGCCTCCTGAGTATGACAGCGCTTGCAGGTGGCTGAGTCACGCTTGCGGAACCAGTCGCGCGCGGCGAAGGCCGCCTCGGGCAAATGCAGGGTATTAATGACCGGGTCATCGTAGTCAGGTCCAAAAAGCTGCTTGATGAGATCCTTGGTGCCCACGGCATGGTCATAGGTCGCCATGATGATACCCTCTGACACATGGCAGTCGCCGCAGCTCGCGCGCACGCCCGAAGGAGAGTTGTAATGCACGGATTGCCGGTAGAAGTCATCCGCGTAGGTCATGGAATGACAAGACAGGCAGAACTCGTTTGAGCTGGTGAAGTGGTCGAACTCGATCAAAAAGAACATGAACACGACGCCGCCGAGGCCGCCAGCCACGAGCGCAAAAAGCACATGACGGGTGATAAAGAGCGGAGCGCGTAGCTTAATCATCACCACGACCCTCGCTGGCTGGGCTGACTGGCACCGCCTCCGTCATCGGAGCAACAGCTTGGGCTTCAGCACCGGCTCGCGGTGACTGACCTGATGGATCCGCGCTTTCCTCAAGCTCGCTCGTGTCTGGCTCGAGCCTGGGTGGCGGTGACCAGCCAAGGATGGGGTTGGCCGCATCAGGACTGGACTGCCAGCGATGATGATCGCTCCTCGCCAACACCGAGTCGACCAACTCGGCCGCCGCACCCCCCGCCACCGCGCGCGCCTCGGGCAGGAAGCGGCTGTAAAAATTCCGCCCGACCAGATACATGCCTTCCCACCAGGCGTGATTGGGGCTCATCATGGCAGCGCCATGGCGCGCGCGCGCGCCCTCGTCATGCCACAGCTCCCAATAGATGAATTCCAGCGGCTCGTCAAAGGGCAGCGGAGTCAGTAGTCCCTGCTCATACAGGCCCTTCATAATGGCGGCCGCCGGCTCGCCAAACTTGCCGTTGTAAAGCTGCACCACCGCATCGAATTGATCCATGAAGCTGGCGGTGAAGGTCTTGCCGTGGCACTCCAGGCACACCATGCTCATAATCTGGCGCCGCCGGTCTGGCCCCACCACCATCTTGACCTTGCCAGTGCCGCCATCGGCCTTGGTCAACTCGCTACCACGTTTGGGCGGCTTCTGGTCTGCCGGGAGTTCGAGTTTCTCGCCACTCTCAAGCACCACCAGATATTGCCGCGCTGAAACCGGGGTGTTCAGGCTCCAGGCGTTGCGCAGGCCCACATCGTGAGTGGATGGAATCTTGCCGGCGCCGCCCATGTGACAGGTCACACAGGTGGGCGCGGCCTTGTAGTCCTGTCCGGCAATCCAGGTATCGGCATCCAAATTCATCGCCTCGCGATTGGCTTTGTAAATCATGCCATGCTTGGATGCCTCGAAGACCTCTTTGTCCGGAGAGTCCGGCCCTGAGTGGCAGCGCACGCAGGCATCCGGCTCGCGCGCCTGCGCCTTGGAGAAGGCATGGCGCCCATGGCAGGAGGAACAGGAGCCCTTGGAACCATCCGGATTGATGCGCCCGATGCCGGAATTCGGCCAGGTCGTCGGATCCAGACTACCGTCGCCACGCACCTTCACACGCGAACCATGGCATTGATCGCAGCCAGCAGCCTGCATGGCCGCGCCGGTCAGATTGTGCGCCAGCGCCGGCACCCGCTCGCTAATAATGGCGTGAGCCTCGGCATGCACCGAGCCGGCCTGTTCCTCGAACTCCTGCTGATGGCAACGCCCGCAGTCCTTGGGTGAAACGATGGTCGCGATGACCTGTCCCTCGTGGGTGATGGCATCGACATCGGCACTGTCAGCCTGATGGCAATCCAAACAGTTGACCCCCGCGCGCTGGTGAGCACTCTCACGCCACTGCTCGGCAAGTCCAGGCGAGGCCTTGGCGTGACAACTGACGCAGTTCTCGCCCTCGGGATGACCCCAATGACTGGGGTCCAATTCGACCTTGGCCGCCTGAGCCAAGGCACCCGTCACGCATAAGACCAACAACAGAATCGGATGCTTCATGAGCGCACCTTACAAATTACCGGATGAACATCAATGTATTGTGAGCTTGGCTGCAGCAGAAAATTTTCCAAAGGGATCCGCGTATCCGCGACCGCCCGCGGTGGGAGCCGGAACGATACGCATCTCTGGCAATGATGAGCAGGCGCTGAAATGAAGAATGCTTCAAATCAAGACCATCCCGCTGTGGAATGCATTAATTAGAATATTCTAATTTAAGAAAATTAAGCGCTAATCATATTGCGCAGGCGACCGGTTTCCTCTCTGATGACAGCCCGCATGATTACAACAAGAAGCGGCGTGGCTGGCAATCTGGTTTATTGACCTGCGCCATGTTTCACGGCACCATTGCTGTGTCATTATGCGATGGCTCAACCGAATTTATTTCGGTCACAGTGCTTCTCCAAATTACAGCCGGTAAAGAGACCACCGGGAGGATGGCCCATGATTCCAAATCAACTTCAATCCCGCACAATACGCGCGGTTATCGTGGCGGCTGCCTTCGTGGCATGCGCCAGCCTGAGCGCCCGTCTAGTGGCGGAAGAAGACTCCAATGGCGCGGAAAATATTCATCACGTGTCTTCCGAGGTATGCGCCAATTGCCATCAGGACATCTATAAACAATGGCAAGGTTCAATGCATGCCAATAGCACGGCATTGACTGATCCTATTCACGGCACTTTCTATAAACAGGAAGCCGGCGACCCCACCGAGGAAGGCGTTCTGCATAAAGCGTCGGGCAAATACCCTATCTGCCTGCAATGTCACGCACCCAATGCCGCGCTTGATAAGACCACCAAGCTTGACGCCAAACCTGCTTATCTAGAAGGTGTGAATTGCGTTGCCTGTCACACCCTTGCCAGTTATAAAGGGATCGAGGGTCCGGACGGCAAACTGCGACTGGGCGTGCAGTCCTATGAAGTCGCGGATGTACTGCAGGGACCATCGGGCATGAATAACAGGCTTGCCGAACTGGCCAGCAGTGGAGATGACCTTTTCGGCGGCGCTGGTGTTGGCGCTGCTGACTCGCAAAAGCCCAACCCGCATTTGGGTGAACCGGTGGAATTCGAGGGCAAGGAGATCCCGGCCCTGCCCATGGCCGGCAATCCCAAGCTGATGAAAAGCTCTGACTCCTGCATGGGCTGCCATGATCAGCGTAATAATCCCCATGGCGTGCCTCTGTGCCAGACCGGCAATGAGTACCGGCAGAGTGACTCCGAGGTCAACTGCATCGCTTGCCACATGCCCATTGCCGACGGCCTGGCAAATCACGCCATGGGTGGTGGCCATGATCCAGCCATGCTCAAGCGCGCACTGATTTTCGATATTGACACCGAAACCGAGGGCGACAACCTCAAGACGACCGTTTTTATCAAGAATCAATTGCCGCATTCCATGCCCACTGGCGCACCTTTCCGTAACGTCTACCTCAAGCTGACGGCTTATGATGACAGTGGCGCGGTGGTATGGGAAAACGCCGAAGAACACCCCGGCAAGGATGACCCCCAGGCGTACTTCTCCTACTCGATGCAGGACGATGAAGGCATGCCCGCCATGCCCCCGGTCGCCACCAAGCCTGGTGACGACACACGGCTCGCACCACACGAAGAGCGCACACTGGTCTACGAGATCCCCGCCACGACCGTCGCCCTGGTGCGGGGCGAGCTCTACTACAATCTGCTCTGGCCAGTCCTGGTTGAGAAATTCACCCACCTACCCAAGGAACTGACCGACCCGGTCCTGATCGCCGTGGCCGAAAACCCGATCAGCGAGGACTAGCCCCAACCCAACGCCCGGCCCTGCCGGGCGTTCTTTTGTGGGCATGCTCTCATCACCGCTTGCCCTCGCCTTCCTGCCGCTTCTGGATGTGATTGACGGTCATCTGCTGCCAAGACAGCCGTCATTGGTCCAGCACAAACAAGCCAAAGAACCGGCGCGCAGCGGCTTTTTTCATTGGGCCTGGCCGCACTTTAGGCGACAATAACCACCTCTGACAAACCTTCCGAGAGCTCACTGAACGAGGCCAATTTCCCTGAACACCCAAACCTCTCCCACCATCGAATGGCTCGGCATCGCCGCCGCCCAACCCAGCACCAAACACCGCGCAAACGCCGAGGCGCGCCAGGCCCAGCTCACCAAACCGGCAGGCTCTCTTGGCCGACTCGAGCCTCTTGCCTGCCAGCTTGCCGAACTCCAAGCACGCGAACGTCCACAAATCGAGCGCGTACAGATCGTCGTTTTCGCTGGCGATCATGGCATTGCCCGCGCTGGGGTGTCGGCCTTCCCACAAGAGGTCACCGCCGCCATGGTGCGCAACTTTGCCACCGGCGGGGCCGCCATTAGTGTACTGGCCAGGCAGCTTGGCGCGGACTTTGAAGTGGTGAACCTGGGCACTGTCATCGACCCCGGGCCTCTGCCCGGTGTGAAGGACTACCGCCTGGGCCCCGGCACCGCCAGTTTCGCTGACCGCCCGGCCATGACCGAGCATCAACTTGCCTGCGCGCTGGGAGCGGGCCGCCATGCGGTCGAACGCGCCCATCTGCAAGGATGCGAGTTGTTCATTGGCGGGGAAATGGGCATTGGCAACACCACCTCGGCCGCCGCCATCGCCTGCGCGCTGCTCGGGCAGGCAGCAGAGGTACTGGCAGGCCCGGGCACTGGACTGGACGTGGCCGGGGTTGCCAGAAAAACCGCCATTATTGCCTCCGCGCTGCGCCAGCACCGGCAAGCTTGCGCATCCCCGCTTGACACCCTGCGCTGCCTGGGCGGCTTTGAGATCGCGGCGCTGGCAGGCGCCTATGTCGCCTGCGCGCAGATCGGGCTGCCGGTGCTGATCGACGGCTTCATCAGCAGCGCTGCCGCCCTGACCGCCGCGCGCCTGTGCCCAGGCGCGGAAAAGTGGTTCCTCTTCGCCCACACCTCGGCCGAGCCGGGGCATCGCCTCATGCTAAACGCCTTGCGCGCTCAACCCTTGTTGGACATTGGCATGCGCCTGGGTGAAGGCAGCGGCGCGGCAATGGCAGTCCCCCTGCTGCGCATGGCCTGCGCGCTGCATAATGACATGGCCACCTTCGCCGAGGCGGAAGTGGCTAGCGGCCGTCAGCCGGCGGATGGCTGAGGCGAATATTGTGGCGGATGATCAGCCACCGCCCCCGGAAGCAAGGGCGTTTAAAGGCTTCACCCACAGGGCCTGCGAGTATTATCCCTGCCACCATGGGGTGCGCCGCGCCTTCAATTGCCTGTTCTGCTACTGCCCATTGATCGAGCGGGAATGCCCAGGTCCCTACCGGCTCTTCACCGATATGCGCGGCACGACACGCAAGGATTGCTCGGCCTGCCGGCTAGCCCACGATGGTATTCATCCATCCTGGGCTTTCATTCAGCGCTGGCTCGACGCTCCACCCTTTCGCGGTCAGCCACAATCGCGCGCGCGGATTCGTGCGCTGTCACAGGCCCTCCGGCAAAAACCGCGCACCCTTTGACTGGCGCACGCATCGCCAAGGCAGGCCGGCCGCACCCGAGGTATCAGACGCCAAAATACTCCCGATACCAGGCAACGAAACGTCCGACACCCTCTTCCACCGTGGTTCGCGGCTGGTAACCGGTGTCTTCGACCAACTCGGTCACATCGGCATAGGTATCTGGCACATCGCCCGGCTGCAGGGGCAGCAGATTCATGCGCGCCTTGCACCCCAGTGCCTGTTCCAGCACCTCGATATAGCGCAGCAGCTCCACCGGCTGGCTATTGCCGATGTTATACAGCCGATAAGGCGCCAGACTGGTGGCGGAATCCGGGCTTGCACCGTCCCAGTTGGGGTTCGGCTCCGGCAGGCGATCAAGCACCCGGATCACGCCTTCGACAATATCATCGATGTAGGTGAAATCCCGCCGGTGATGCCCGTGATTGAAGACATCAATGGGCTCATCCGCCAGAATCGCCCGCGTGAACTTAAACAGCGCCATGTCCGGCCGACCCCAGGGACCATAAACGGTAAAAAACCGCAGCCCGATGGTTGGCAACTGATACAAATGGCTGTAGGTATGAGCCATTAATTCATTGGCCTTCTTGCTCGCGGCATAGAGACTCAGCGGATGGTCGACATTGTCATGCACCGAGAAGGGCATGCGGGTATTGGCGCCATAGACCGAACTGCTGGAGGCATAGACCAGGTGCTCCACACCGTTGTGGCGGCAGCCCTCGAGCACATTGGCAAAGCCCAGCAGATTGCTGTCGACATAGGCCAGCGGATTATCAATTGAATAACGCACCCCGGCCTGGGCAGCAAGGTTCACCACCCGTTGCGGCCGGTGCTCGGCGAAAGCCTCGGCCATGCCAGCACGGTTTTCCAGATCAAGCCGCAGGTCGGTAAAGCCCGCATGCGCACTCAGGCGTTCCAGCCGGGCGTGCTTGAGCGCCGGATCATAGTAGTCATTCAGATTATCGATACCGACAACCTCGTCGCCGCGCTCCAGCAGCCGCAAACCCAAAGCGGCACCGATAAAGCCGGCCGCACCTGTAATCAAAACTTTCATGACTGACTTTTCCTGTTAATACGGGAGTACTTAGGGCACGAGCTGGGGCACGAATTAATAACGCGAGGCCGCCCCAATCCGACGCTCATGAATCCATTGGCATGGGGAACCAATCTTCGTCAAGAATCGTGCGCTTCCAACTCGGAGTCCGCCGCTCACATTGATAGGCCCATTTCAGCAGATGGGCCAGTAATACCGCCATCCGGCTAGCCAGTTCACGTTGTTCGCTTTTTCCCACGTCCTCGATTTCCTCGACCAGATGGGCAATGTCCAGTTGATCAAAACGTCTTGAGCGCAATAGTCCAGCCTGTTCATTCGCCCAAGCGATAATGTCAGCTTCGCAGGCGTGCATCAGTCAGCCTAGCCTCCTTTTGGTGCCATTTTTGTTGTCAGGCATTCACAACAAAGCGCTCTTCGAATCAACCCGATTGGTCTTGTCGCAGCGCCAATCGCGCCGCGCCATAGGCGGCCTGCTGTTGCGCGGCCACCTCCACCGGCACGCCGAGCAGGCGCTCGCGGATTTGCGTCCAGACGACATTGCGCGCACCGCCGCCGATGGTGAGCACTCGCCGCGGCGCCGGCGCACCGAGTTGCCGCAGGCGCTGGTAGCCGGTCTGCTCGATGCGCGCGATGCCTTCGAGCAGGCCATGCAGGAATCGCACATCCGCTGCCGGACGTGGCTGCATGCGCGGCACCAGCCTTGGATCATTGATCGGAAAGCGCTCACCGATGCCGGGCAGGGGGTAATAGTCGAGACCGCTGTCGCGGGTTGGGTCAATCCGGGCACTCAGCGCCTTAAGCACCTTGGGCTCGAAAAACTGCCGCAGCACGGCGCCTCCACTGTTGGAAGCGCCACCCAGCAGCCAGTCCGCGCCGAGGCGATGACTATAGACGCCGAACTCGGGCGCGGTCACTGGCGCCGCGGCGACCATCTTGAGCACCAATGTGCTGCCCAGGCTGGTCACCGCATCGCCTGACTGCAGCGCACCCGTGGCCAGCACCGCGGCGGTACTGTCGGTGGTGCCGGCGAGAATGCGCAGATCGGCGGGAAGGCCCGTCGCGGCGGCCACCTCGGGCGCGACCGGGCCAAGATCGGTGCCGGGCGCGAACACTTCAGGCAGACAGACCGGGGCCAGGCCGAGTTCATCCAGCCAGTCCGGCCAGCGCTGGGTGAGCGGATCAAACCCCATTTTCAGGCTATTGTTCCAGTCGCTGATGCCAAAGCATCCGCTCAGGCAGCCGCTCAGCCAGTCGGCCTGATGCAGCGCCAGGGTCGGCGCGCTTGGTTGGTGGCGAGCACGCAGCCACAAGAGCTTGGCGAGACTGGAACTGGCCCCGCGCGCCGGTGAGTCCGGCGGTGCGATAGGCTCGATGTCCGCCGCCTGGGTTCGCGCGCGGCTGTCGTCATACATGAGCGCCGGGCCGAGTGGCTGCCCCTGAGGATCACACAGCAGCACAGTCGCCGAGGTGGCATCCAGGCACAGGGCGCGGGGATGCAGGCCGCCGCACTGGCGCATCAGCGCGGACAGCACCTGTTGAACCGCCCGCCACCAATCCTGGGGATGCTGCTCGGCGCAGCCCGCGCCAACGCGCACGGAAGGCGGCAACTCGGCCTGAGCCTCGGCAAGCACGCCACCCGCGTCATCAACCGCCAGCGCCCGGCAGCCCGAGGTGCCAACATCCAGGCCGATGACATTGGCGCCAGACAGGCTCACGGCAAGCGCACCGGCTCCGGCGGCGTCCAGTCGGGCGCGCGATGCTCGGCCACCACCGTGGTATAGATGCCACCGCGGACGTTGAACTCGGCGGTCAGGCGCATGAAACGCGGGGCAATGGCGGCGACCAGATCCGTCAAAATGTGATTGGTCACCGCCTCATGGAAGTGGCCCTGATCGCGAAAGGACCAGACATACAGCTTAAGCGACTTCAGCTCCACGCAGAGCGCCTCTGGCACATAGTCGATCATCAACTCGGCAAAATCCGGCTGCCCGGTCTTGGGGCACAGACAGGTGAACTCAGGCACCTGAATGCGAATACTATAATCCCGCTCCGGCTGCGGATTAGGGAAGGTTTCGAGCCTTTTGCTTGGTTCGCTTGGCATCTGAATTATCCTCGGAATGTATTGAGCCAGTGGGAACGGCTCTCATCAAGATCTGGATCACCGCGGATCGCCTTGTTTGAATCGCGGTCATCATGGACATGCCAAGGCCGCGATCCCAGATCACCCATCAGCCTGCATTTTAGCGCGTCACCTGCGCGAGCGTGCGCTCAGGCGTTTTGCCGCCGCTGCGTGGTTCCAGCGCCAGCAACCCGCGTATTGGGGCGCGTTTTCAAGTATCCTCTCGCATTGGCCCTTGCTTGACCACCCAACCTCATGCGGCTCGAAAAGATCAAAATCGCCGGTTTCAAGTCCTTTGTCGACCCCACCACTGTGCCTTTTCCGAGCAATTTGGTCGGCATTGTGGGGCCAAACGGCTGCGGCAAGTCGAATGTGATCGACGCGGTGCGCTGGGTGATGGGCGAGAGCTCGGCCAAGATGCTGCGCGGGGAGTCCATGGCCGATGTGATTTTCAATGGCTCGACCGGGCGCAAGCCGGTGGGCATGGCGACCATTGAGTTGCTATTCGACAACAGCGACGGCGGCGCGGGCGGGGCCTTCGCCGCCTTCGGGCAGATTTCGGTCAAGCGCCAGGTGTCGCGCGATGGTCAGTCGAGCTATTTCCTGAACGGCTCGCGCTGCCGCCGGCGCGATATTCAGGATCTTTTTCTTGGCACGGGGCTTGGGCCGCGCAGTTATTCCATTATCGAACAGGGCATGATCTCGCGCTTCATCGAGGCGCGCCCGGAAGAGCTGCGGCTGTTTATCGAGGAAGCCGCTGGTATTTCCAAATACAAGGAGCGCCGGCGCGAGACCGAGAACCGCATGCGCCACACACGCGAGAACCTTGAGCGACTCGAGGACGTGCGCGATGAGGTGTCCAAGCAATTGCAGCATCTTGAGCGCCAGGCGGCCACGGCGGAGAAGTATCGCCAGCTCAAGGCGCTGGAGGAGACACTCAAGGCCCAGCTTGCCGCCCTGCATTGGCGCGATCTCGACACCGACATCAACACCCGCGAGCGCGCCCTGGCCGCCGCCGAGAACGCGCTCGAGGCCAACCGTGCCCAGCAGCGCGCCTGCGAGGCCGAGATCGAACGCCTGCGCGCCGCCCATGCCGATGCCTCCGAGCAGTTCAACCAGGTGCAGGGCCAATATTATGCCGTGGGCTCGGAGATCGCCCGGCTGGAGCAGGCCATCAGCTTCGCGCGCGAGCGCCGCGGCCGTCAGCAAACCGAGCTGGCGCGCGTCGAGCAGGAACTGACCGACGCCCAGCAGCTCGGCACGCGCGACCGCGATCGTCTCGCCGAACTCGACGCCGAGCTAACGCGCGATCAACCCGAGCTGGAACGTGCCCGCGAGCAGCTTGAAGGGCTGAGCGAGCAACTTGAACAAGCACAAGAGGTGCTCGATCGCATCCAGCGGCAATGGGATGACTGGCAAACGCGCGTCAGCGAGCCGGCGCAGCAGGCGCAGCTCGAGCGCGGGCGCATCAATCAGATCGAACAACGCCTGAACCAGGATCAGCAGCGCGCCGAGCGCTTGCAGCAAGAGTTGACGCGCCTGGACACGGCGGAGCTGCAAACCCGACTTGAACGTCTGGCCGAGCGCACCGAAGGGCTGGATGAGCGCATCAGCCTGGCCGCCGACACACAGACCCGCGCCAGCGAGCAATTGCGCGACGCCGACGAAGAGCGCCGCGCCCTGGCCGGCCGCCTGGATGCCGCGCGCACCGAACTGCAAAGCGCGCGCGGTCGCCAGTCCTCGCTCGAGGCCCTGCAGGAAAGCGCCCTGGCCAATGACGATGAGGTTCGCGCCAATTGGCTGGATCAACAGGGCCTGCTCGACGCGCCGCGCCTGATCGATCTGCTGGAAGTCGCCAGCGGCTGGGAGAACGCGGTCGAGGCCGCGCTCGGCCAGGCCCTGGGCGCTATCGGCAGCGAGGCTTTCGCGCAGCACGCCGAACTGGCCGGCGGAACTGGCCTGATGCTGTTCGACCGCACAGCGTGCGCATCGAGCGCGCCCGCCGCGAGCGATCGCCTGCTCGCGCGCATCACCAGCGACTGGCCGCTCGAGGGACTCCTCGGCCAGTATCTGTGCGCCGAGGATCTCCCCGCGGCCCTGGCCCGGCGCGAACAACTCGCCCCGGGGGAATGCCTGGTCACCCGCGACGGCACCCTGGTTGGGCGCGACTGGCTGCATGGCACGGCACCCGATGGCCCCGGCCTGGCCGGCAGCCTGGTGCGCGCCGAGGAGCTGAAAAGCCTGCAGGCCCAGACCGAGGAACTCGAGGAGGTCATCGCCGTGATGGCCGAACAGCAAAGCACCTTGGCCGAGGGGCGCGCGCAGCTTGAGCGCGAGCGCGAGGCGGCCATGAACAGCGTCACCCAGCTCAGCCGCGAACGCGCCGCCATGGACGCCGAGATCGGCGCCGGACGCGCGCGCCTGGAGCACCTGCGCGAACGTGGCGAAGCGCTGCAAAGCGAGCTGGCCGAGCTGGCCGAGACGCGCGCAACCGGGCTTGAAGACCTGGAAGAAACGCGCGAGCGCCTGAACCTCGCACTCGAGGCCAGCGAGCAGGTCGCCGCCGAGCGTGATCAGTGCGGACGCGAACGCGAGCGCCTGCGCGCCGCCCTGACCAGCGTGCGCGCCGAGGAACAGCAGGCGCGCAACCGGGTTGCCGAACTGACGCTCAGCATCGAAACCCGCCGCGCCTCGCGCGAGGCCACCCAGGCCAACCTGGAGCGCGCCGAGCAGCAGCTCAGCCAACTCGGGCACAGGCGTGATGAACTGCGCGCGGAACTCGAAGCCGCCGCCGAACCCGAGACCGAAGCACGGGAACAGCTCGACACTCAGCTTGAGCGGCGCCTGGAGGTGGAAGAGGCACTCAGCACCGCGCGCACCCAGATGGAAGAACTCAACACCGAGGTCAGGGAGCAGGAGCAGGAGCGCCATCGCCTGGAGCAGGCCAATGCAACGGCCCAGGCCGACCTGGCCGAGCGCCGGGTGCAGTTACAGGAGCGCCTGGTGCGCCGGCGCACCTTCGAGGAACAGCTCGCCAGCGACGGCAAGGAGCCGCGCGCCCTGCTCCAGGGGCTGGAGACCGGCGCCACGGCCGAGGTCTGGCAGCAGCGCCTGAGCGAGATCGGCGGCAAAATCTCGCGCCTGGGCAACATCAACCTGGCCGCCATCGATGAGTTTCAGGAGCAATCCGAGCGCATGCGCTACCTTGAGGACCAGCGCCAGGACATTCAGTCCTCGCTCGACACCCTCGAGAGCGCAATTCGCAAAATCGACCGCGAGACCCGCACCCGCTTCAAGGAGACCTACGACCGCGTCAATTCAGGCTTGCAAGCGCTGTTTCCGCGCCTGTTCGGCGGCGGCAACGCCTATCTGGAACTCACCGACGACGACCTGCTCGAAACCGGCGTCACCATCATGGCGCGCCCCCCTGGCAAGCGCAACGCCAGTATTCATTTGCTCTCCGGCGGCGAGAAGGCACTCACCGCCGTGGCCCTGGTGTTCGCCATCTTCGAACTCAACCCGGCGCCCTTCTGCCTGCTCGACGAGGTCGACGCGCCGCTCGATGATGCCAACGTTAACCGCTTCTGCCAGCTGGTGCGGGAAATGTCCGCGCGCACCCAGTTTATTTTCATTAGCCACAACAAGGTCACCATGGAGATCGCCGATCAGCTCATTGGCGTGACCATGCACGAGCCCGGCGTCTCGCGCCTGGTTTCAGTCGACATCGAGGATGCCGCGCGTTTGGCGGGAGCGGCCTGAGCACATCTGCAATTTCCCCTGTGATTGGTATACTCAGGGGTCAGAACCGGACAACACGGGA